>NZ_JBWBQW010000007.1:0-220050 GCF_056279225.1 Chryseobacterium sp. UYP7 | reverse complement strand
GGAGTGGAATACAACAAAGAATACAGAAGTGCTATGCCTAAATTTATTTAAAAATAATTCGATTTTTATTTGTTTTTAAGCACAGTTCTTTGTTATCTGTAGTGTTTTTACTTTTTTAAAATCACTTCGTTTTTTTTAGATTTATTTTTTTGAATTATGAGATTGAAAATATTATTTATTAATTTCCTCTGATTTTTAGTCGGACTATTTTTTGTGTCAATTATTTTTACAGATTTGTCAGAATATACAATCGTTATTATAATATAGGTTCCATCATTTGCTGGAACTCCACGAAATTTTTTAAAGTCGTTTGGTTTTAATTCGTCAATAATACTTTTTATATTTTCATTTTCTTTTGTGGTAATTACAGCAGAGAAAGGTTCGAAAAACGGGTTTTCAGAAAAATATTTTTGATACATATTTTTGTACTCGATGTCTGACAAATCCTTAAAATTCGAAGGTGGTGGTGGAAATTCTGGTGAAGGATTATTTGCCACAATGTATTTTTCGTTAAGATTTATTATCGCTTCAACATTTTGTGAAAAAGTTGGGTAATAATCAACTTTAAGAAGAATTGGTATATTTTCATTTTTTTTATTACAATTAAACAAAAACAGCAACAAAAATAATGGTAAAATTTTCTTCATTTAAATACTTGTTTTTTTTGATAACATTACAGATAACGTTTTGCGTATTGGCGATGGTGCGGCTAAAAATACAAACTTTTTCTATTATAAACTAAACTTCGGAAAATCTGAAATCTTTAAACTTGCGATTCCTCCGCACTATTGCCAATACGATGTTATCTGATGCTCTTTTACGATACTGCTTTCCGTGAATTCAAAATTTGAACTTTAAATTCATCTGTTAATATTAAATTCATTTCTTCATATTCAAAAAATTTCATTGGAACAATTTGTAGAAAGTCAATTGGAAACCAATTTTCGACAAATTTTAACGTTGCTTTTCGCGCCAAATTTTCATCGTTTGCCAAACAATATAATCTTGCAATATCAAAGTGAATATTTTCACTTTTTATTTCTTCACAATATTTTTCATAATATTCAAAAACTAATTTTGAATTGCAGTCATTAATCATAAAATTAAGTAAATACTCGATTTTTTCAATATTTTTATTGTTTAAATCTTTTCTTTGTTTTTGTTGAATTAATTCTATTTCAGAAATTTTTTTGCCTTCGGTAATTAACGATAATTTTTCAGGATATAATTTAAGATTTTTTTCGCCATTTAATTTTAAAATGTGCTGTTCAACTAAATATCTATATTGATTTATTTGATGTGCCGGAAGGGTTTCCATTTCTTTAGTTTCCAAAAAAAAGTTGTAAAATTTTTCCGCTCTTTCAATTTGATTAATTTTTATTGCAATATTTGTATAAGCAAAAAAATGTTCTGTCAATATATTTCCTGGATACCATTGTTCATTAAATAAAAGAGAGTTTTCGTCATTATGCATTGCTTGTTCGTAATTACTTTCAAAATAATTTATTTGTGCAAAAACAATATTTTTTTGAGGTTCAAAATCCTTGTAGTTTTTAAGATTTTCATTTCCTAATTCTATATTTCCATCTCTTAATTCTTGGAAAATAGTCTTTAATTTTTTTGGAATTTTTACAACGTCCATTTTTTGGCGATATGTTTATTAGAGTGGCAGATAACGTTTTTCGGCTTGGCGATGTGGCGGATAAAGAAGCCGAAACTTTCTATTATCACTAAACTTCAAAGATTGCAAAAATCTTCGATTTGGCACCAAAACCGCCATATTGCCAAACCGATGTTAGCCGTAGTTTTTTATATTCCGTCTGCATATTCTGGATTATAACATTTAAAATTTTTTGGTTTTTTTATTTCTATAAATTTTAGTTGAGTCAAATCTATTCTCCAAATTCTATAGATTTTTGTCAAAATCTCCTTAGAATTATCTTCAAATTCGATTACGTAATTTGATTAGGATTGATTCTCCAATGCTAAATTAATTGTTGAATAACATTTTTTTGGATAATTACTATTTACTATAATTTCGTCTTTTACCAAAAAATTTGCTTTTGTTTTATCGTAATAATTTATAAATTCTTCTAATGTAATTTTGCCTTTCCCATTTCGACAATTATCTATAATTAGCGAATATTCTGAGACCGCAAATTTTTCAATTTCACCTCCAAGCATTAGTTCGAAACAATTGTGAAAATTATAATTATTCAATTCTTGTGTTGTTTTCCCTATAAATGAAATGTCTAAACTGTCTTTTTTAATTATTTGAGAAATTTGAAAATCTATTTTATCGACTTTGCTTTCTTGAACAATTAAATCCTCTGTCTTTATAATGGTTTCTACCTTATTATTTTTAGTTAAATTTTCTTTACAACTTATAATTATAAATTGTCCAATTATTAAAAGATATATTAATTTTCTCATACAATTCACTTTGTCTATTAATGAGGGTCTTGTAAAATTACGGCTAACGTTTGGGTATTTCTGTTGGCGGGGACTTCTGATAACAAGTCTTGGTAAATATAACAAATTGAAAAATTAGCGAAAATCTTGATGATAGGAACTTCCGACCCGCTAATAGAAATACCTTGTTAGTAGCCGTTTTTATTTTATGTTATTTCTATAAAAATAACCAATGAAATTCTGTTTTAAGATTTGTTTTTGTTTCCGCGATAATTTTGTTTTTTGATAAAATGTTTCTTTAGACTCACAGTTTTTAAACGCATTAAATTCATCCGTTTGATTATTTTCCGAAATCTTATTTATGATAATCTGTAGTAAGGAACGGTCAGAATTTTTATCAAATTCTGGCAATAAAATATCTGTGGTAAAATACGAAGTTGTTCCCTTTGTGTAAAGGACTCTCTTGGATAAAATTTTATATAGTACTATTTTGTTTTCGTATTTGAGAGAATCAAACACGATTTCTTTACAGTCAATTGTCAAACTAACTTTTTGAGAGTAAACATTTATATTTAAAAGAAATATAAAAATTCCAAAAATCTGTTTTATATTTTTTTTCAAATCGTGAATTGTCGCTGGTTTTTAAAATGGCTACTAACGGCGGGGTATTTCTGCAGTCGGGGGCAAAAAAAGCCAAACCTTTCTACTTGCTAAAATAGTGAAAATATCGAAAATCTTCTTAACTATAAATTCCACCCCGCTTGTAGAAATACCATGTTATCTGCAGGAAGATTAGAGGTTTTTAAGTTCCATTTTTAATGGTTTAAATATTTTCTCAACAGCATTATAAAAGGTTTTGTGATATTCTTCACTAAATCCAGTTGTTGAATATTCTTTTTTTACGTTGTTTTCAAAAATTATTATTTTGTTATTTCCGCCATCTGGAATTCCGACTAAATACTCGTTCGACTTACCTTTATTTACAACTCTAGGCATTTCTAAATCTTCGTTTTTAATTTGATAAATCATTTTTTTGATTGTTTCATAATCAGAATTAGATATTCTTTTATTATTTAATTTTTCACCTTTATAAATTATGTTAGCAACTACATATTTTTTGTCTCCATTATTTTTTGGAATTAACTTTATATTAATATGATCATCTTTTATGACCATATAGTTTTTATGATTAAATTCGATAAATTCATTATTCAAATTTTTTTTCAAACTTGAACATGAAGATAAAAATAAAATAAAAATTATGGGGAAAATATGCTTCATTTGCTTACTCGTAAGGTTTGGCTTTCTTGCAGATAACGGTTGGGTATTTCTGTTGGCGGGGACTTTTTATAACAAGTCTTTGTAAATATAACAAAATGAACAATTAGCGAAAATCTTTATGATAGGAACTTCAGCCCCGCTAATAGAAATACCTTGTTGCCTGATGTGTTTTTTATTCAGCCAAGTTTAAGGATTTAGCAAGTTTATTTAGTTTTTCAATTCGTGTCTTTGAATTTTCCTCCCAAACTTCAGCAAATAGAATTTCTCTTTCGATGGCAATTTTCGCTAACGTTTTAATTTCAGCATCAATATTTCCCGATAAAAACAATTGTGAAAAAGCCAATGAGATTACTGTATTGTCAATAGAGTTGATATCGTAATACTTGTTCGGCATTTTGTCAACAGTCAATATTAATTTTTTAGGGTTTTTTGTATCGGTATTTAAATTAAATTTGGATAAACCATTTTCAGCAAGATTTTCATTTAAAAACTCGATTGCTTTTTTAGTTTCATTTTTGTTTTTCCAATCAATATAAAGATAAAAAGTGTCATTTCCGACATCGCTTCCAAATGGCGCAAATTCGTCGGTAACGTCATAAAAGAAATCTTCAGACATTATTTTTTGAGCAGTAGGATTTGCATTTTTTAAATTTATCTCCATATTCAAAGGGATTTTCTGTCCTTTACTTTGGTAAGAACTTAAGATGAAAACTAAAAATAATATTTGAAGCACAATTTTCATAACATATTAGGCAACTCTCAAATATACGCATAAAACAATTTCCTGACAAAAATAAATTAAATTTTTTACCCTCACATTATCAGCCGATTACAATGTGTATTACAAAAATTATTTCTAAATTTGATTATTAATATTTAAAATGCGCACTCATGAATATTGAAAATACGCAGTGCTTATTTGATCCCTCCGTTTTTCAGTTTAAAGAGGGTACGCACAAAGAAAAAAGAATTATTTGGGTACAGTTTCTCTACCTAAAAGAAAATATCGAGCTGCTGAAAAAGTATTGTAAATCGACGTGGTCCAGATCGCAAAAAATGTGGTACGTTCCGGATCTGTCTCGAAACAGAAAAATATTTGATCTCGAAGTTGCCGCCGTTGGGAAAGAGATCATTTCTAAAATACCCGCCGAAAATTTTGCCCAGTTCATCGCCTTTCAAAATCAATTAAAATTGAAAGCCTACAGCGCAAATACAATACGAACCTACACCACAGAATTTGCACAGCTCCTGTACATCCTAAAAAATCATCCCGTACAAGATCTTACAGAAGAACGGCTCAAAAGCTATTTTCTCTACTGTGTCGATCAGCTCAATATTTCCGAAAATCATCTGCACAGCCGGATCAATGCAGTTAAATTTTATTTCGAAAATGTTTTGCACCGCCAAAAAATGTTTATCGATATTCCACGTCCGAAAAAACCGCTCCTCTTGCCAAAATCTTTGAATACGACAGAAATTCAAAAATTAATCAGCGTGACCGAAAATCTAAAACACCGCCTCGTTTTAAAACTTTGCTACGGCATGGGTTTACGCGTAAGTGAGATCGTAAAATTAAAGATCGAAGATATCGACAGTAAAACAATGCGCGTTCTGATAGCAAAAGCCAAAGGTAAAAAAGATCGATACGTAAACCTTCCACACAGTATATTGCAGGAACTTCGCGAATATTACAAACTGTATAAACCATTAAAATATCTTTTTGAAGGGCAGTTTGGTGGCGCGTATTCGGTAAGAAGTGCGCAGGCGGTTTTCAAAAAAGCCATGACCAAAGCTGGAATTAGAAAAACAGTTGGCATTCACAGTCTGCGACACAGTTATGCCACACATTTGTTAGAATACGGCACCGATATTAGTCTTATTCAGAAATTACTTGGACATAATAACATCAGTACTACTTTACTTTACGCCAGAGCCAGCGATAATCAAGTGCGAAAAGTCACCTCGCCGCTGGACAAACTTCTTTGAATTTTTTACGGGTGTGTAAAGAAACGCCGCTATAAAGTGAAAGTCTACAAATCACTTATAATCGGAGAATTGAATACTTATAAAAAGTTTAAGTATTCTTTTTAAAGACCGTTCCAGCATTGCTTAAAATAAATGCCAGAAATTGGTGGTTTTTAAAACCAAGAAGTTTAATAAAATAGAAATATTTCAGGAAATTTATTTCTCAAAAAAAGCCGTTGTTCCACCGATCCAAATCGCATTTTTCTTGTTGAAATCCACGTTTACCATATCTGCTTTAGTCATTCTTACCAAATGTTCCATCAGTTTCGGGCGCTCTTCATCTTTTTTCCAGATGTAAAGCAAACGGATCTCTGCTTTCGAAAATTCACCGTTTGGATCTTTAAAAAGTGGAGCATAGGTCACTTTTCTCTGTAAAATATAATTTTCCCGATCTTCAATAACAGCAATATCTTCGGGCGTTGGGTACAGATTTACGCCGCTTCCCGCAAAAGAAAATAGAGGTTTCAAAACAAAATCACCCAATTTTTCAGCCGCCGGAAAATCATTTAGAAAATAACTTTTCGGTACATATTCATGTTGAAGTTTCGGTAATATATATTTTGAAATTTTGAAAAACCAGTTCGGATGTGTGATCCATTTCACTTCCAGATCATCCCGAAAATCGAAATCTACTTTCAGATCCGCGATTTTATTGATCTCATCGAAAATAACACGGTTATAAATACGCTTGATCTGCGTGCGTTTGCTCTCGTTATCGTAGTAGAGTTTTTTGCCTTCTTTCTGAACTTTCGTAAGACAAACGGTTTTAATTCCGAGATTTTTTTCCGTTAAATAAAAGTCGATATTCGTTTTCTGCTCATCCGGATAAATTTCTAAAAGAATGACGTTCTCCGGATTTTCGTCGCCAACAATCAGCTCTTTTAATTCGGCATAATAATCCTCATTGCTTACTTTAGATTGGAATGGTTCCAGAAAAGGATATTCCTTAATTAATGAATTTTGTAATTCTTTTTGAAAAGCATATAAAGTAGGGAAGGATTGCAGTTCAATAAGTTGCGGAACGATTTCTCCCTTTTCGTTTTCGCAGATCCCAAAATCGATGGTAAAAAAATGCGGCTGTTTCGTGTCGTTTGGCACATTAGCGTCTAAAGGTATCGCTTTACTCAATTCCTCCGGCGACATTTCTTTGATTTGAGAGACAATACTCTCGCAGGCATCATTCAATTTTGTTTTGAAGGCTGCCGTTAAAAAAATCGGGCTTTCAGAAACCCGAAATTGTGGATAGGTTCTCCCTTTCTCCTTTAGATCGTCTAAAATATTTTGATATTTCTCCTGCGTAAATTCTGCATTAAAATGGTCTCTGTATTTTGGAATCATAGGGTCTTTAATTTAATAAAAATGTAATCAAGAAAAATAAATCTTAAAATATAGCAAAGACTTTTAAGCAAAAAAGTCCCAAAAGTGGTATCGATAAATGCAGAAGAAAAGCACAAAAATTAAAAAAATTTGAACGGCCTTTGCGTACATTAAAAGGAAAGACATCAACCTTTAAAAATGATGGAGAATTTTATTTCCAAAAATTTCGCATCATGCATTATCAATTACTTATGAGAATCTACGCCATTTCAAATTTAAGGACCTGCTCCGAAGCGTGTTGCAGAAATCTCGGTAAAATTTGAGCTTGAGTCAAAACAATTTTATCAGGATCATCCATTCTGTCGATGGTTTCCAGATATTTCTCCATGCCGTAATTTTCGATCATGGCTTCTTTATTTTTGTCGTTTTTCAGATTTTCCAGCATTCCTTTGGGATCCGCTTCCGGATGAAACTGTGTGCCGAAGATCTCTTCGGAAAAACGAACAGCCATCACCGCTCTTTCCAGATGAATGTGCGGACGAACTTTCTCCATTGCCATTATTTTCATGCCCATTTCTTCCATTTCTTCTTCATCGGCTTCAATGAACTGATAAGATCTGGAATCTACGGCATAGAAAGGATTTGGCAGGTTTTTGAGCAAAAAATCCTTTTTCCCTTCGTCGGTTTTATGGATTGGCATTACGCCGAAAGAGTAGGATTTTCGTTTGCAGATATTCCCTATATTCCAGTGAATACTCGCCACCTGAAAAGAATGACAAACCAGAAAAAGATATTTTTTATGATCGCTGTTTTTGTTATGCTCCCAGATCGCATCTAAAAAAGAAGCATATTTCTCTTCCCATTCATAACCTTCTTTATGTGGATTTCCCGGACCTCCAGAAGAAATAAAAATATCGAAATCTTCAATATTGGGTATTTCATTCTCATATCTCACATCAAAAACCTGTATCGATATATCTTCGCTCGAGTTTTCTTTAAAAACCTGCGAGATCTCTCTTATATTGCGCATTCCCTGATTTACATGATTGTTATTCATGTCGAGTAGGGCGACTTTTATCTCTTTCATTACTATTTATTTACGCTGCAAAATTACGGAATAATTATTTTAATCATAAGTAATGCCATATTCGGTTTCGGAAATCATATAATCCACCACGGCTTTCAGATCACCTGTTTCTTCGTAAACCGCCAACTGTCGGTCTGCTCCGGTTCCGTTCTTCATAATTTCCCAGGCATATTCTACTTCAGTTCTACAGCCTAAATCATCAACCACATCATCAATAAACGCCAAAAGTTCTTTCAGCAGATCAGAATAGGGAACGCTGGTTTCTTTTCCAAAATCGATGAGATGGGCATGAATTCCATCTTTCGACGCACGCCATTTATTTTCATTCAATAGCAAACGGCGGTAACTTCGGAAACTCATATTCTGTTCGTGAAGTTTGTAGATCTTCGCCACCAGACACTGCATTATTGCAGCGATACAAACAGTTTCATCAACGCGCAAAGGCATGTCGCAGATCCTGAATTCGATGGTTGGATAAAATGGGTGAACTCTTAGATCCCACCAGATTTTCTTTGCATTATCGATAGTTCCGGTTTTAATCATCAAATCAATATAAGCATCAAATTCCGCCACACAACTGAAATAACTCGGAAGTCCCGTTCGTGGAAATTTTACAAAAACCTCCTGCCGATAAGATTTGAAACCCGTTTTGCTGCCGACCCAAAAAGGGGAGTTTGTAGAAAGTGCATAAACGTGAGGCAAAAAGTAGCGCATCACATTTTGAATTCGAATGCCTTCTTCACGATTCGGAATACCGATATGAACGTGAAGTCCAAAAATTAAATTGGATCGCGCAACGTCGCCCAGATCACTCACGATCTTATCGTAACGGTCTGCTTTTGTAATTTGATTGTCTTGCCACCGCGAAAAAGGATGAGTTCCACCACCGGAAACCCGCAGATTATTTTCGTGCGCAACTTTGATGAGTCTTTTTCTTAGATCGGTGAGTTCGGCCTTAACTTCCTGAATATTATTGCAGATGCCGGTTTCCATTTCAATAACAGATTCGTGCATTTCGTGCTTTAAATTTTCGAGTAAAGTTGCTTTCCCGCCTTCAATGATTTTAGAAACATGAGAAACCAGATCGCGCGTTTCTACATCGATAATTTGATATTCTTCTTCAACGCCTATGGTAAATTGATGCATATCTTTTGTGTTTTATGAAAGATTAAAATGAAAATTTAAATACATAAAAAGTTTTGAACAGAATAAAGATTTTTGGAACTTACTCTAAATCCTTTAGAACGAAAAATATTCCCGCTACTGTTAATTCCTTAAATTTTCATTTCGATCTTGTTGGTTCTAACTTTATTTTATCGTGTCTTTCACGAATTTACCCCAGGAAATATTGGGTTTTCCGGCTTTGTATTCTTTTGCTTTTTCGATGGCGAATTTTGCCGCATTTTCTACGATCCAGGTAAAGTTTTCTTCACCTACAGAATTTCTGTCTGCGTCTGGCGCTGGATTACAGAAGTCGATGGCATAAGGAATTCCGTCTTTAACCGCAAATTCTACGGTATTGAAATCGTAGCCCAATTCTTCATTCATTTTAATGGTGTAATCGTGAATAACTTTCAGCAATTTCTCCAGTTCTTTTCCTTCGGTTTGATGCGTAGTCGCATATCTTAAATGATGTGGATTTCTTGGTTCATACGGCATAATATGCACATATTTTTTACCCAGACAATACACGCGGTAGTAATCCTGAAATACAATTTCCTCCTGAAGCATCATGACTAATTGTTCCGTTTCGCCCAGCTTATTCCACATGTCTTCCGCATTTTCTACGCGGTAAACGCTTTTCCAGCCACCACCATCGTGAGGTTTCATATACGCCGGAAATCCTACATAATTAAAGATATAATCCCAGTCGTGTGGAAATTTTAAATTCCGGAAAGAGGTCTCTGTCGTATCTGTTGGTCGGTCATTGCTTGGAAGAAGAACAGTTTTAGGCAACGGAATTCCAATTTTAGACATCAGCGCGTTGTTGAAAAATTTTTCATCGGCGCTCCACCAGAAAGGATTGTTCATTACATAGGTTCCATTTAAAGCTGCATTCTTTAGATAAGCTCTGTAAAAAGGAACATCCTGAGAAATTCGGTCGATAATTACGGCGTAACCATAATCTGCTCCTTGCTCTAATTTATCGATCATTACTGCTTCGGCAACAACTTCGCCTTTTCCTAATTCATTTACTTTATCGATGAAAGCCCAGGGGAAAGTATCTTCCATCCCGAATAAAATTCCTACTTTTTTTGCCATAATATTTTTTATTTTTTTAATGAATAATTGAGTTAATTTTTTAAAACTTGTTTGATGTTGCTTGAAATGATTTGATGTCGTTCGATGTTGTGCTCGTAATTTAAAGCCATTGCAAAAATTTCAGCCTCTTCATTTCTTATATTTATTTCCTTTAAAGTCATCTCAGTCTGCAAATTTCTTTAAAAAGCTGCCAAATCTCTAAGTCCTCGAATTTTTTAATTGTTGACATATCAAATGAGTTGCGGATTAAAAATTTATATTTCTTTCTAATATGTTATATACTATTCAATCTTTTTAATAAAGTTCCACTTAATTTCACCAAAGTTATTTTCAAACTATTTCAAACTAATTCGAACTCTCCGCTTAGCCAAATAACTTCCCAACAAACATAGGGAAAACCATTCTCCAGAGCGGCCAGTCGTGACTGATCCATTTTCTTTCATCATACCAGTGATTGATTCCTTTCGAGGCTAAAATTCCAGACATTTCTTTTGTTTGATCTAAGCAAATATCTTCGTCGGAAGTGCTTAAGATAATATGCATATGACTGAATTTCCAGGCTTCTTCATTTCTCATAAATTCCCGCGGACAGTTAAAATAAACGAGATCATTGCTGAAACCATCCATAAAATTACGGATCGTAAACGCACCCGACAAGCAGAACATGTGAGAAACAACATCCGGAAAACGAAAGGCGAAATTTGCGGCATGATAACCGCCGAAACTCGCGCCAGCAACAGCAACACGATGTTCAGAATGCATTGCCTGTAAATAAGGAACATACTCCTGAATTAAAAACTGCATGTACAGTTCGTAATTTCTAATTCGTTCCGAAGGATGAATATTTTTATCGTAAAAGCTATATTTATCAACAGTTTCAATGTTGTAGAGTTTTAATTTTCCATTTTCCACGAACCAGTTAATACTTTCATTTAATTTGAAATCATGATTTTGGGTATAATCTCCATTCGAAGTCGGAAACATCAAAACGGGGTAACCGAAATGTCCAGTTACTTCAACTTTTAAACTCATTCCTAAAATGTGAGAGTAAAAATCGGTATGTTCAATTCTCGGCATAAATATTTTTTTTGTTTGAAGCTCTCTCGAACTTTCTCTTAATTTTTTATTGAAATAATTTTCTTAAACAGCCTTCAATTTCCTTCTGATCAGGAAGTCGGTTTTGATTTTGGAGGCAAAATATTCAAATGATTTTTTGTAATTTTTTCACAGGCCTCATCAAGCAGTTGCTCAATTTTTTCTTTCTTGTCAGACTTATAAACAATCCCAACGTGATAATCGAGCGGCAAAAATTTCACCACCTCATCGCACTGAAATTCCTTTTGATCTGTCGTTTTTTCTTTTGATAAAGCGATAATTAATCCAGCAGAAAATCCGGTTGATTTAGCCAGCTGATAATCTAAGCCTTTTAAAACGGCGTTCTCAATTTTAGCCCATTCGCGCCAGAGATTAATACCGCTCGAAGCTTCCACCATATCTGGAATATGGGCGCCGCCAACGCGGGAAGAAGTTTCCAGAAAATACCATTTGCCATCTTCTTTTCCCCGAATAAATTCGGTGTGTGTAGCGCCATGGTGCAATCCAAAACTTTTTAAAACTTTAGAATTAGCGGCATCTAAGGCTTTAAATTCCTCAGAATATCGACCTAAAGTCTTGGTCCGAAAAACGCCACCATCATGTGAAACCGTCATTGGTGGAGATAAATATTGAGAAGCGGACGTAAAAATAATTTCTTTTTTATAGACCAAACTATCCACATGGAAAACATCGCCCGGTTTAAAACTTTCCAAAAGATAATAATGGCGTTTGTCGCCTAAATTTTCAATAGCTGGCCAAATTTCTTCTTTTGATTTTATTTTGATAATTCCTGTTGCTGAAGCTTCTGACCGAGGTTTCAAAACCCAGGGTGCAGGATGTTGATCTGTAAATTCATTTACGGTTTCATCATTGAAAATAGAAGAAAACTCCGGTGAGTCGATGCCGGAATCTTTTGCCATTTGCCGCATGGCCAATTTATCCCGAAAATACCGGTGCGTCGTTTGTCCCATTCCAGCAATTCGAAAAACTTCCCGCACTAACGCCGCTTTTTCTACATCGTAATCATCTAAGGCGATGACTGCGTCGATTTTGTTCGTTTTGGCTAAATAGGAAAATCCCTCAACAAGATGATCCAAATTCCAGACAGATGGTTCGATCTCCGTCATATAATAAACCTCGTCGATCGCGTGCCAAGGCCAGTTTTTGTCTTTAATATTTTCGGAGGTGATGAGGATGATTTTATTGCCCAGATTTTTCATTTCCTCCATGAAATCATAACCCTTGTAATAACAGGAAATGCAGACAATCGTTTTCTCCTTCATATAACGAATTTTAGTAATTACTGAATTTTCAGAAAAATAAACTTTTTTTTATTAAATAATCAACATCAATTTTTAATAAACGTTCAAGATTTGAAAATCCACTATCAATTATACAGAGAAATTTTTGATTATGCTAATTTTTACTTAGTAATTTTTCAAAAAATCGAGCAGTAGCTCAACTCCGTAACCAGTTGCGCCTTTTTCTTTCATATAAGGCACATTTCCAAAAGCAACACCCGCAATATCGAGGTGAGCCCAGTTTTCATGACCTTCAATAAACTGCTCCAAAAATTTACCAGCAACGATACAATCACCAAAAGGTTTTGAAGAAATATTTTTGAAATCGGCAACATCTGAAACAAAATCGTCTTTCCAGATATCCCAAAGTGGAAGATTCCACAACCTTTGGTTCATTTTGTCTCCGGATTTTTCTAATGATCTCTTTAAATTGTCGTTGTTAGAAAAGTAGGCGCCGCAGGTATAACCAAACATTCGCACGGAACTTCCAGTCAACGTTGCCAGATCGATCAATGCGTCGGTTTTGTAATTTTTTGAGAGATAAGAAAGTCCGTCTGCAAGCGTCATTCGTCCTTCTGCATCGGTATTTAGTACTTCAATCGTTTTGCCGTTATAAGCTGTAATTACGTCACTTGGAATATAAGCCGTATTCGAAATAGCATTATCGGTGATGGGTAAAATTGCAATAATATTGACAGGAATTTTCATTTCCGCCGCGGCAATTAAAGTTCCGATCACGGCGGTTGCGCCACCCATGTCAGATTTCATGTAGTGCAAGTTTTCAGAACCTTTAATGGAAATGCCTCCCGTGTCAAAAAGCACGCATTTTCCAACCAAACCGACGGTTTTTGCATTTTCAATATTCGACTGATATTCTAAAATGGTAAAAGCAGCTTCCTGAGAACTTCCCTGATTTACAGAGAGAAATGCTCCAAGTCCTAATTCTTTTGATTTTTTGCGGTCGAAAACAGTTTGTTTAAAATTATATTTGTCTGAGATTTCATTTAAAAATCCAGAGATATGTGGAACTCGTTTAAAGTTTTGTGGTTTGTTCAGCCATTCCATACACGCAAATTGTCCTTCGCAAATCGCTAAAGTTCTGATTTCTAATTCTTTTAAATTATCCGCTGAATCTGACTCCAATATCAAATTAAATTCAGAAGAGAAAAAAGGGTGTTCTGCTTTAAATGGATAAGTATAAGTTCCTAGAAATAAACCTTTTACCAGGCTTTCTATTTGCTCGTTATTAAGATCGCCGGCTAATAATAGCGTTTCATTTGGCTGAATTTGTTTTCTGAAATCATAAGATAATTTTGAAGCAATTGCCTGAATTTTAAAATTTTCCGGGTTTGTTCCTAATCCGATTAAGTAGTGGATAGAATTATCTTCCAGTAAAATAAAAGTTTCGTTTTTCTTTCCGGAAAAAAGTGGCTCCAGATTTTTACTGAAATTTTGTTTTTCTGTCTTCCAGCTTTCTTCGGTGTAAAAGGAGAATTTCTGGGTTATTTCTTTCGATGATTTATTGGTAAGATTTATTTTCATTGGGGATCTAAGTTATTGATGCGTTTAAATAATTTGTTTTAAAATTAAGGTTTTTTTAAATAAGATCAAATGCGTTGTTCATTTTCAGACAAATAATTGACTTTCAAAACCTTATTATTAGTTAGTCGACCTAGGTTATGACCTTTTACATCACAAAAAAGTCGGGAGTAATAATGCTCCCGACTTTGACCGAAGTCGTTAATTAAAATAAATGAATTTTATTTTTTGATCACTTTATGACTGGAAGTTTTTCCGTCTTGCGTAATCTTCATGATATACATTCCCGTTGGTAAATTTTGAACGTTGACCGCGCCTTCAGATTGATTACCATCTTTAACAATTTTTCCATCTGTAGAAATTAATTGATAGTTATAATCTCCTTTAGCATTGATATTCAAAACATCTTTCATCGGATTTGGATAAACATTGATCGCTTCTGAATTAACAGCAGCCAGTGAAGATACTGTTCCTGCAGCTTTAATGTTCAACGTATAATCTTCAACCTGACCATAAGAGAAGGTTTCACAAGAAGTTGGGATTCCGTTGTATTTCATAGAAACTCTCATTCTCGTATTCCCGGTAAGTGCACCTGCCGGAATCGTGATCGATCCTGAAACCGGATTTGTTTTAGATGCAGTTTTGGTATAAACTGTTTCGCCCGCATCAGAGAAATCACCATCTTGGTTGTAATCGATAAAGACAGCGTAACCTTCATTATAAGAAGTTGACGTCCATTTTGGCGTGATGGTAATGGTATAAGAACTTCCTTTGTTCACGTTCGTTGAAAGTGTTGTGAAGTTTTCGTAACCTGCAGTTCCTGTAGAACTATTGCTAATTGTTCCGAAGACTACTTTGCTGATTTTCTCATCAGAAGTAGAATTTCCTTTAGACGCACAGTAAGAAACCGGTGGAGTTGTGGTCGAACCTGTTGTTACAGATAATACATTGCTTGAAGCGGAAGCATTTCCAGCCGCATCTTTTGCTTTTACGGAGAAACTATAGGTAGTGGAAGCTGTTAATCCTGTAATGGAAGCTGAAGTACTTGCAGTATTTCCTAACAAAGTAGCGCCGCTGTAAACGTCGTATCCGGTTACTGCCACGTTATCGGTAGAAGCAGTCCAGCTTAAAGTCGTCGCGACAGAAGTTGTTCCGCTTGCTGCAAGATTCAACGGAGTAGAAGGAGCCGTTGTATCTCCGGTTGATCCACCGGAATAAGCGGTTCCTAAACCTACCGCATATAAGGCGTTTTGTGTCGCAATTGCTTCTGCAGAACCAACACCGTATAAATCTTTAGCCGACTGTATTGCATAAGTTAAGACATTATTGTACGTGGAATTTGAAGTCAAATAAGAAGTTTCTAAGCGATAGATAATTTTTGCAGATTTTGCAAAACCTATTCCCGTAACTGAAAACGCGTTTCCTATATCATTTGTTCCGGATTTTCCTTGCGTTAAAATGTAGAAGAAATGATTTAAAACACCACTGTTAGAGTGAACCCCGCACTGATCATTGGCTTGACTTGGAGAGCAACTGCTTGTTGCAGCTTTCCAGTACGTTCCTAAATAAGTATCCGGTTGAGCGCTTAATCCTGAATTCGGGTTGCTCATTGATCTTAAATAATACGGGGAAGCTTTGGTAATATCTTCACCGATCAAAAAGTTCTGTTTTGTTGGAGCATAAGCGTTTTCTACTACCGCGCCCCAAATGTCAGAAAGTCCTTCATTTATCGCTCCAGATTCTCTGGCATAAACCAAATTTGCAGAATATTCGCAAACTGCGTGACCCAATTCATGCGCCGTGACATCCAAAGCTGTTAAAGGGGAAAAAGTAGAGGCGCCGTCGCCGTAAACCATTTCTGATCCGGACCAGTAAGCGTTTTCATAAGCAGAACTGTAATGAACGTAGCTTTTTAAAACTGCTCCTGCGTTGTTGTAGCTATTTCTATTGAAGGTATTTTTGAAGTAATCATAAGTATTTGAAACTCCCCAATGGGCATCTAAAGCAGCATTATCAAACGTGGAGTTGTTGAATTCCGCAGCCGTCCAGTTGTTATCATTGTCAATAAAGTCTGTACTTCTTAGTGCAGTTCCTTTTTTCAGGTTGTAGGTGAAAACTCCATTTCCACGGGAAGAATCGCGAAGTGTATAACTGCTTCCAACTAAGGTGGTAGAAATTGTTTGTGATCCGCTGTATCGTGTTGCGGCGGTTCCAGAAACCAAAGCCAGCTTAACATTAAGCGCTTCTGTTTTTTCGGAAGGACCTTCTTTATGTGGGGCGGATTTTTCTCCGTAGAAATTAGTAGCATGCTTGATGATCGCATCTGTCAGCAAAATTTTCCCATCCAATGCATCAACGTAAACATATTCTCTGCTTAAAGGTTGTACTGCATAAATATCAAATTTGTAGGCTAGTATTAACTTGAAGGAACTGTCGTTTTGTTCGATCGGGATCAAAACTAATTCACCTTTTGGTTTTTCGTAAGAATTTTCTTTCACATATTCTGCGTCTTCCCACATGTATTTCTGCGCGTTGGTATGTTTTATTGCAGAATTTAGGGCAGTGGTTGCACTTAAAGCAGGTTTCGTCGTTACATCGCTAATTGGAAAAATAGTTCCGGATAAACTTTCTAATTTTCCATTTTGGGAATGTAAAGTATAAACCACGTACTGCACTTTAATTCCGTCGTAAAACAATTGAAATTTTTCATCCACAAAAGAAGTTGATGGATCTAAGTCGGTTTTGATACTTTGAAGCGTTGATCTGGAATCCAGATTTAAACTTTGTTTCAGAATATCATTAATGTTTGTTGACCTGGCGCTTAAACCGCTGTTGAAGGTGATCAAATCAACTCTGCCATTATTGTCGACATTTCGTTGACTCACAAATTCTTGTGCCGAAACCTGACCCGCAATGAGCAGCATTATTAATCCTGCAGAAAATATATGTTTTTTCATATGACAATATTTATTTAATAATTTGATCAAATGTAAATAAAATTGTGATATAAAAATTAAATCTTACAAATATTTTTGAAAATTAATTAATACGTCTTAAATAGTGTATTTATTGCTAATTAAAATCACATATAGTACGGATTCATTAATAGAAGGTTTTTTAATCAAAAATACTTAATGTATGTAAGGAATGAGGTTTTCTTATCACAGACATTAAATTCTTATCAATATGATAATCAAATACTTTTGAATCCAGATAGAAATTTAATCTGCGGAAATTAAGGTTAAAAATTCCTGCTCATCAAGAATGATGATCGTTCCAATGTCCTGCGCTTTTTTGAGCTTGCTTCCGGCTTTTTCCCCAACAACAAGATAATTCAGGTTTTTGGATACTGCCGAAATATTTTTCCCACCGTGTTTTTCTACCATTTCTTCTGCCGCTTCCCGAGTGAAAAGGGAAAGTTTCCCAGTGAAGAGAAATGTTTTATCCTGCAGAATATCACTTAAAGTTTCATTCGTATTTTCTCCTCTTTCCAGTTGAACACCGTAAGATTTCAATCTTTCGATCATCAGTAAATTCTCGGGATTCTGAAAGAATTCAACAATACTTTCGGCAATCTTTCCGCCAATATCTTCCACCTGAATAAGTTCTTCTGCAGTTGCATTTTGCAAAGTTTCAATTGAATCGAAATTTTTGGCGAGTTTCTTTGCTACAGTTTCTCCAACATGTTTTATTCCAATTCCAAACAAAACTTTTTCAAAGGGAATTTGTTTTGATTTCTCAACGCCATCTAAAATATTCTGGGCAGATTTTTCTGCCATTCTTTCCAACGGTAGCAGTTGTTCTTTGGTCAAAACATAAAAATCAGCCGAATTTTCAACCAGTTTTTCACGATATAACTGCTCGATGGTTTCTGCTCCCAAACCTTCAATATCTAGCGCTTTTCGGGAAACGTAATGAATCATTCTACCCACAACTTGTGGTGGACAATGCATATCATTCGGACAAAAATGAATCGCCTGATCTTCAATTTTCACCAGTGGCGTTCCACATTCCGGACAATTTTTGATATATTCAATTTCTACGCTTTCACTCTTTCTTTTGTCTAAATTGACGCCCATTATTTTGGGGATAATTTCGCCGCCCTTTTCTACATAAACAAAATCGTGTTCGTGTAAACCGAGTTTTTTAATTTGATCTTCATTATGTAAGGTTGCACGTTTAACGGTTGTTCCGGCCAGTAAAACAGGTTTTAAATTGGCGACCGGTGTAATCGCGCCTGTTCTTCCGACTTGGTAAGTGACTGACAATAATTCGGTCTCTACTTTCTCAGCTTTAAATTTATAAGACATTGCCCATCTTGGAGATTTGGCAGTATATCCTAATTGGGACTGCTGTTGCAAGGAATTTACTTTTAAAACAATTCCATCAATATCGAAGGGAAGTTGATGTCTTTCGGTCTCCCAAAAAGTGATGAATTCTTTTACCTCTTCTAAAGATTGACAAAGTTTCGCCTGTTCTGAAATTCGGAAACCCCAGGATTTGCTTTTTTGAAGCAGTTCCCAATGTGTTTTTGCGGGCATTTCGGTCGAAATGAACTGATAAAGAACCGCGGAAAGTTTGCGTTTTCGAACTTCTGCAGAATCCTGCATCTTTAAACTTCCCGACGCGGTGTTTCTGGGATTCATGAAGAGATCGAGACCTTCTTCTTCCCGGCGCTCATTTATTTTATCGAAATTTTTTCTGGTTAAATGAATTTCGCCGCGCATAAAAAAACGCTCCGGAAAATCACCGTAAAGCTGCATAGGAATGTCGGAAATGGTTTTCACATTCGCAGTAATTTCGTCGCCACGAAATCCGTCGCCACGCGTTACGGCTTCTTTCATTATTCCGTTTTCGTACAAAATTGAAATCGAAGCACCATCATATTTTAATTCAGCGACAAATTCCACGGGTTCATTTACTGTTTTTTGAACGCGTTTTTCCCAATCTTCCAGATCAGCAAAATCATAAGAATTATCCAGCGAATACATTCTGAACTGATGTTGAACAGTCGGAAAATTTTTCGTCACTTCGCCACCAACACGCAAAGTAGGGGAGTTGGTGTCGTAAAATTCAGGATGCTTTAACTCCAGATCCTGAAGTTCTTTTAGTTTGAGGTCGAAATCATAATCGGAGATCGCAGGTTCATCTAAACTGTAATAATTATAATTGTGCTGATGAAGTTCGGCGCGTAATTCCTGAATTTTTTGCAGAATATCTTGGGACATTGGGAGTAGAGGTTTTTACAAAAATACTAAAACCTTTCAAATTCATTATTTTTTATTTGAAATTTTCCTGCATTGATTTGATAATTTTTTCCTTTAAGATCACCTCCAATTTCTTCTCACAGATTGAGAAAACACTCTATTAATGGTGAAATAACTGCGCCCCGGATCGCAATGGAAATCCTTTTTTTTGAAAGGGAAAAGCGATGGCAAAAAAAGATTGTAGTGCAGAGCCGGAAATGTGCGCCCAAAAAATAAAAAAAAATCAATATATTTATTTCCGAAAAAAATGGAATTATGCAGAAAAAGGATTATTTACTTCTCGGAGCCGCAGTTATTGTCGCAGGATTCACTGGGTTTGCCACACACGCAGGCTTAAATTCTGTCCTGTTATTCGCACTTGCCGCAGTTGCTTTGGTCTTGGTCGCGATGATCGTCGGGAAAGCCACAGAACAATTGGGAAGCAGAATGGGACCGGCCGCAACAGGTGTTTTACAATCGGCACTGGGGAATTTACCGGAATTGTTTGTCTGCATTTTTGCGTTACGTGCAGGTTTGGATACGGTGGTAAAAGCCGCTTTAGTGGGTTCGATATTAGGAAACTCTGTTTTGGTTTTCGGGATGGCCATTTTGTTTGGCGGATTAAAACACGGGAGACAATATTTCCACTCTGAACCGCCGAAAATGAATGCGGTTTTGATGATCTTGGCGGTTGCGGCAATGGCGGTTCCGACCTTGACTTTTTATTTGCATACTCCGGCAGAAAGTCATTTGAACACTTTGGATATTATCGTTGCCGTAGTTTTACTAATCACTTTTGGAGCTTATCTAACTTTTTCTATTAAAGGCGACAAGTCGATTACACCTGATAAAAATGGCGATGCGGAAGAAGCGACGTGGAGTTTGCCGGTAACTTTAGTGATTCTGGCTGCATCTGGAGTTGGAGCTGCGTTTGTGTCAGATTGGTTTGTGGAAGCGTTAAAGCCTGCCATGGACTCTTTGGGAATTAATGACGTTTTTGCTGGTTTGATCGTGGTCGCGATTGCAGGAAATGCGATAGAAAATCTGGTTGGGATTCAACTTGCTTTGAAAAATAAAGCAGATTATGCAGTAAGTGTGATTATGAATTCATCGTTGCAGATCGCTTTGGTGATTTATCCTTTGCTGATTATTTTATCTTTCTTTTTGGGAGGCGCGGTTTTATCCTTTGTTTTAAGTCCGCTTTTGTTGGCAGCTTTGGCACTTGCTGTTCTCACAAGTGCTTTTATTGTTTTTGATGGCGAAAGTATTTGGTTGGAAGGCGTGGCACTGATTGGATTGTATATTATTATTGCAGCGGCTTTTTGGTGGGGATAAAATCATTAATAGAAACGATTAAAAACGGATCTCTAATAAAATTTCAAAGTGGAAAGGTATATTGTTTAAGATTTTAGACGAGTAATAATAATGTCGAAAATCCTGGGTTTTTAGACTTCTCTGTATAAAATTTCCTTTTGATTTTTTCCGGTAAAGATTTCCCAGTAAGCTTTTGCGATTAGATCAGGATCAAAAAAAGTTCCTGCTTTTACGACACCACCAATTGTAACGGTTGCAACATGAATGCCAAAAGGTGAAAGTTCATCACCTAACGTAAAAGTAAGATTTCGCAATCCTGCTTTACTTATAGAAGCTGAAGCCCGTGATGCAACAGGATTTAAAGCCAACATTCCACCCGTGAATATAATGGTGCCGCTTTTCCGTTCCTTCATTTTTGGAATTACCTGTTGGGCGCTGATTAAAGCTCCGACAACATTCACCGTAAAATCATTCAGTAATTCATTTTGACTTAAAACGGAAGGTTCATTAATTGAATTAGCACCTGCATTGTAAACTAAAACATCTGGAGTGCCGTAATTTTTTTGAATTTGATCAAATGCTGCAATAACAGATTTCGGTTCGGAAGAATCTGCGATAATACCGTAAGATTCAATATTTAATTTCTGAAGATCTGCCAACTGCAAATCCAGAGAATGCTGTTTACGCGCCAGAAGAATTACTTTAAATCCATTTCCTCCAAATTTTCTGGCGATTCCTGCGCTAACTCCCGGTCCAGCTCCCAGGATTACCAATAATTGTTTATTTTCCACGATGATATTTTTACTGTTATTGAGTTAACATTTCATCTATTTTCTTAGATAGTTTTTCAGCGTTTGGAAGCATTTCTTTTTCCAAAACCAAATTAATTGGAACTGCAGGCAAATTAAGTGAACCCATCGCTTCAACTGGTAAATCTAAATATCGGAAACAATTTTTAGAAATTCTTTGTGCAAAAGCTTCTGCAAAAGAATTATTAATTTGCTCTTCAGTTAAAACCAGACATTTCCCATGAAGTTTTGCGCGTTCGAAAACCAATTTTTCATCCAGAGGAATTAAGGTTCTCAAATCGATGATTTCAACTCTTCCAGAGAAATTTTTCGCAGCTTCTTTTGCCCAGTAAATTCCCATTCCGTAAGTAACGATGAGCATTGTTCTGCCTTTTTCGGTTTCGGATTGATCGGCTTCTAAAACAATATTTCCTTTTCCAAAAGGTAAAATATAATCTTCTGCAGGTTCGATGGTTTTAGCATCTTCTGTTCCGGGAACTTTACTCCAGTACAAACCTTTGTGCTCCAGCATGATTACCGGATTGGGATCATAATAAGCAGCTTTCAGCAAACCTTTAAAATCTGCTGCATTGCTCGGATATGCGATTTTTATTCCTTTAATATTACACAGAATACTTTCGACACTTCCGCTGTGATAAGGTCCACCGCCGCCATAGGCTCCGATGGGAACTCTAATGATATTGCTGACCGGAAATTTTCCGTTGCTTAGATAGTTAGATTTGGAAACCTCCGTGATCAACTGGTTAATTCCGGGATAAATATAATCGGCGAATTGAACTTCAACAATTGGTTTTAAACCAACTGCGCTCATTCCGACTGTCGAACCAATAATGTAAGCTTCCTGAATTGGCGTATTGAAAACTCTTTTGTTTCCGAATTTTTTTCCTAAAGTCACCGTTTCTCTAAAAACCCCCCCGATTCTTTCTCCAACATCTTGTCCGTACAACAAAGCTTCCGGATGTTTCCACATGATTTCCTGAATGGCGTGAATGGCTGCGTCAACCATCACAATTTTTTCAGGATTTTCTCCTTCTCTTTGTCCCACTTCAGCTGTAATTGGAGTTTGAGCGAAAACGTGATCTTCAACAGATTCAGGTTTTGGATCTTCTGCAGCGATAGCTTTTTGAAAAGCCTGTTCAACTTCTAATCTTGCTTTTTTTTCTATTTGTTTTAGAAGTTCTTCGTCGGTGCCTTCTTCTATTAATCTTTTTCTTAAAATAACTCCTGGATCTTTGGCTCTGTGTTTTTCCAGATCTTCTTCATCCCGATAAAATTCTCTTCGAACGCCGGAAGTGTGGTGTCCGATCAAAACCGTACTTGCACAAACCAACATTGGTTTTCGTTCTTCACGAACAAAATCAACAGCTTTTTTCATGGCTAAGAAACTCGCTTCGAAATCCGTTCCGTCCACTTTCATTCTATTAAGACCAACAAAACCTGCTGCAAAATCATAAGCATCTGAAGTTCTGGCTTCTTCTTTCGTCACAGAAATTCCCCATTCATTATCCTGAACCAAAAATATAATGGGCAACTGATGAAGGGCGGCAAACTGAAAAGCTTCTGAAACTTCACCTTCCGTGATGGAATTATCTCCAAAACTACAAACTACGACTGGATTATTATCAAATTCCTGCAAATTGAATTCCTGAATATATTGAATTCCCTGCGCAACTCCTGTCGTCGGAATCGCTTGCATTCCGGTTGCGGAACTTTGGTGAATTATTTTGGGTAAATTTTCAGCGCGACTCGATGGATGTGAATAGTAGGAACGTCCGCCAGAAAAAGGATCTTCTGCCTTCGCCAGCAGTTGAAGCATTAATTGATAAGGTTCGAAGCCCATTCCGAGCAACATACTTTCGTCCCGATAATAAGGAGAAACCCAGTCTTCTTTCGTCATTTGATAGGCGGTGGAGAGTTGAATCGCTTCGTGACCGCGGGAAGTAGAGTGGACGTATTTGCAAATATTTCGGTTTTCTTCGTAAACATCTGCAGTTGCTTTGGCAACCATCATGTGTTGAAATGCTTTGAGCAAAATATCTTTCGAAACCTTTTGTTTTGTATCAATTTCCATAGTCAACAAAGATAAAAATTTAAAAGTAGTGGGAAACTGATGCTTTAAGATTTTTAGAACAAACCTTCTTAGTCAATAATTTAATTGAAATGATTACAACTATTTAATTTAAAACACTTTTCAAACCAACCTCAGAAATTTAAAAATGTTTATAAATACTGAACATATTTGTTAGAAAAAGCAATTTTTTATTTAAATTTACTTAATAAAATTAATAAAATGAAAAAAAATCTATTGATTACATTATTCGCCGTTTTCATAGGAAATTGCTTTTCAGCCCAAAATATCGCTGTTTTTAGCAATGTGCCTTTTTACAGCATGTACAATTATTTGGGACCTGGAGAAGTTCTTCCACCAGAGGCTTTTACTGAAATTCCCGCTGGAGCGATCCGCATGCATGCCTATGAAAGAGACGTTATTTCGAGAAAACTTTCTGCAGAAGAAATTGCAATGTTTGGTTCCTCTGTAAAAATGAATATTGATATTATTGCAGCCTGTGATAACTACGACCGGTTTGCAGGCGTAAGTCTGGCAATGGTCCCGAAAGGTAGTTCAACATACAGTTGGGATCAGGCAGACGTAAAAAGAATTGAATTGGGAAGAATTATTACCCCATTTTTGAATAAGAATAAATCACCAACGTCGGTTCCCTACAGTTTTCAATTAGATAATTTATCTCAGATCGTCAATAGTCCAACCTTGGCGGCGACGTATGATTTTTGGATTGAATTTCGTGCAGACGGATATTCGGCAGCAGCGCAAACACAGGTTGCAGGTTGCGCAGGTCGCACGGATGTTTTCCGCGGAAATTTAAGTTTCGTCACTACAGGAAATGCGTCAACATCTGAAAGTTTTCTATTGCCTTTAAAATACCGGGAGAATTTAAATAATTACAATGCAACCGATGTTCCCGGAACGACAACCAGAATCGTGAATTTTACGTTGGCTCAAAATGTTGATAATGCGAAGTTATTCCTCACAATGTCTAATCACGGCGCTAATGCTGGCGGCGAGGAATATATTAGACGGGAACATTTTGTTTACTTAGATGATCAGTTGGTTTTTCAGTACAAACCAGGTGGAAAAACTTGCGAAGATTTTCGAATTGTCAATACGCAGGGAAATGGAATTTACGGCACCGTACCAAAAACCTTGAGAAACTGGCTATCTTTCAGCAATTGGTGTCCGGGAGACGCGATCCCGAACAGACAAATATCTTTAGGAAATCTTACGGCAGGAAATCACAGCATTAAAATTACGGTTCCGACAGCAGTCTTTGCAAACGGAGAAGGATATTTTCCGATTTCGATGTACATTCAAAACAGTGGAAATGGACAGGTCGTTTGTTCGGCTCCTTTAAATTTGAAGGTAAAAGAACAGATCGGTACTTCTTTTAAAGTCAACTGGACGGAGACTGGAGCTTCTACAAACTGGGAATCTTTATCCGGCAGAAAAAATGCTTATGCTGAATCCTACGATGTTTATCAGCAAAATACAGTTATTCCCGAAGCGCAACGCGATAATCTTGTGGTGAACTTTTTCTATGAAATGTACGTAAGATCAAAATGTACGAATGATATTTCGAGCGAATGGGTTGGTCCGGTTTATACCGATCAAATCAAACTTGGTACAAATGATATCGGTTTGAACAGCTTTTCTGTTTATCCAAACCCTGCAAAAGAAAATATCAACATCAAAACTTCAGAAAAAATTTCGAAAATAACAGTGTTTAATAGGGAGGGAAGAAAAATTACAGAAGGAAATTCAAATTCAATTAATGTTTCTAAATTTCCCACAGGAACGTATGTGATGATGATCAATTTTGAAGATGGTAAAACGAGTACTCAAAAATTCATCAAAGAATAAACAAATTTAAAGTCGAATACTTTTAATGGAAAATTTATAACAGAAAGAATATTTCCACGAGATTTAGCCTGTGAATAAAAGTTTACAGGTTTTTTTATAGGTCTTTTCCAAAAATAATGTAAATTGAATTTGATGGTAATTTAATCCCCTAAAAGAAAAATTCTTTAAAAGTTTTCCTAAATTCCCACTTTTTTTTAAAGAAATTTTAGCCTAATTTTACAAAAATTCTTCCTTTTAATGTATTTAATCTTCGATACTGAAACCACAGGTTTACCCAAAAATTATAACGCACCGCTCTCTGATTCAGACAATTGGCCTAGAATGGTACAGATTGCTTGGCAACTTCATGCTCAAGATGGAACGCTGCTCGAAAATCAGGATTACATCATAAAACCCGAAGGTTACGATATTCCTTACAATGCCAGCAGAATTCACGGAATTTCAACCAAGATGGCAAATGCTGAAGGAAAGGATCTGCAGGAAATTTTAGTGGAATTTCAGGAAGTTTTAAAGAAAGCGCAGGTCGTTGCCGGTCACAATATCGATTTCGATTATAAAATTGTTGGTGCTGAACTGTTCCGAAAACAAATTGAAAATACTTTAGAAAAAATTCCTTCCGCCGATACCATGGAACTGGGGACAAATTATTGTCAGCTCGGTGGTGGCAGAAATGGCAGATTTAAATCTCCAAAACTGACAGAACTTTACGAAAAACTCTACGATAAAAAATTTGATGAAGCGCACAATGCAGCCGCCGATGTAAATGCAACCGCACAGGTTTTTTTCGAAATGATGCGGATCGGAATTATTCCGGCGGAAAAACTTAAAATTTCAGAAGTTGAACTTCAGCAGTTTATCAATGATCATTCTACTCCGATTCAACCCTTCGGAATTATCATCAGAAGACAGGTTGCCGGTTCCAAAAAGAAAAAGAAAGTTGATTTCGGAGATACTGATGATATTGAGATCGGAGATTATTTCAATTTTCATAATCACAGTATTTATTCCTCGCTTCAAGCTTCATCCAACATTCAGGAATTGATCAATAGAGCTTTAGAAAATAATTTTTCTGCGGTCGGAATCGTTGATCTGGGAAATATGATGGGTGCTTTTAAATTTGTTTCTGAAGTGGAGAAAACAAATGGAAACATCAAAAAGAAACATCAGGAATATTTAGATCAAAAACAAAAAGCGCAAGAAGCAGGAATTTCATTCAACGAAACTGAACCTCGAAGCAAGCCTTTAATTCCAATTATTGGTTGCGAATTTTATATCTCTGACCGGCCGGAAAAGAAACAGTTTACAAAAGATGATCCCGATCGCAGAACGAATGTAGTTCTGCTGGCGAAAAATATGAAGGGGTATAAAAACCTCACCAAATTATCGAGTATCGGGTACGTGAACGGATTTTATTTTGGAGTTCCACGGATCTCAAAACAAATGATCACCGAATATAAAGAAGACCTGATTGCTTTAACCGCCGGAACTTTAGGCGATATTCCAAGCACTATTTTAGAATTCGGGGAACAGAAAGGCGAAGAAGTTTTCAAATGGTGGAATGATACTTTTAAAGAAGATTTTTATGTGCAGATTCAGAATCATGCAGTGGAAGAAGAGGAACATTTAAATGATGTTTTGCTGGAATTTGCAGAGAAATATGAAACAAAAATTTTGGCGCAAAACGAAACTTTTTATACTGAGAAAGCCGATGCTCATATTCAGGATATCTTGTACTGTATCAAAGACGGAGAGAAATTGTCGTCACCGGTAGGAAAAGGTTTTGGGAAAAGAAGAGGTTTGCCAACGCACGATTTCTATATTAAAAATGAAGAGGAACTGAAGCAAAGTTTCCGTCAGTTTCCGGATGCTTTTGAATCTTACACCGAATTTCTGGCGAAGTTTGAACCTTATACTTTAAAGCGCGACGTTCTGCTTCCGGAGTTTGGAATTCCAGATGAATTCCTGAGTGAGGAAGATAAAATTGATGGCGGCAAAAGAGGAGAGAATTCGTATCTGAGATATTTAACGTACGAAGGTGCTGCAAAAAAATATACCGAAATTACAGATGAGATAAGAGAACGGCTCGATTTTGAACTGGGAGTAATCGCAAATACCGGTTATCCAGGTTACTTTTTAATTGTTCAGGATTTTTGTGAAGAGGCCCGTAAAATGGGAGTTTGGGTTGGTCCGGGTCGTGGTTCCGCAGCCGGTTCTGCCGTTGCTTACTGCACCGGAATTACAAATGTTGATCCGATCGCATATGATCTGCTTTTTGAGCGTTTCTTAAATCCAGAAAGGGTTTCAATGCCCGATATCGATATTGATTTTGACGATGAAGGCCGCGATAAGATCATTAAATGGGTGGTTGAAAAATATGGAAAAAGCAATGTTGCTCAGATTATCACGTACTCCGTTTTAGGTGGAAAATCTGCTATAAAAGATGCCGGAAGGGTTTTAGATGTTCCGATTTTTGAAACCAATAATATTGCAAAATTAATTCCTTCAACACCGGGAATGAATATCGCGAAAGCCTTTGCTAAATTTGATAAACTGGCGCCGGAAGATAAAGCGCTGGCGCAGGAAATGAAAGATATTCTGGCGAATCCAAAAGATGAACGCTACGACGTTCTTTCTGCAGCGCAAAAGATGGAAGGCTGCATTCGGAATACGGGAATTCACGCATGTGGAGTGATCATCACGCCGGAAGATATTTCAAACCTTGTTCCGATCACAATCGCGTCTAAAGATGCAGATATTTTGGTTTCTCAGTTCGATAATTCCGTGGCAGAAAGCGCTGGTTTATTGAAAATGGATTTTCTTGGTTTACGGACTTTAACCATCATTAAACACGCCATTAAACTCATCAAAGAAAAACATGGGATCGAAATTGATCCTGATTTAATTCCACTAGATGATTTGAAAACCTATCAACTTTTTAAAGAAGGTAGAACGGTTGGGATTTTTCAATATGAAAGTCCCGGAATGCAGAAATACATGCGCGAACTGAAACCAACCAAGTTTGGGGATCTAATCGCCATGAATGCTTTGTATCGACCGGGACCAATTAAATACATTCCGACTTTTATCAACCGAAAAAATGGTTCTGAAGAAACGACTTACGATTTAGAAGAAACCAAGGAATACTTAGAAGAAACTTACGGGATCACCGTTTATCAGGAACAGGTAATGTTGCTTTCCCAGAAACTCGCCAATTTCACGAAAGGGGAAGCGGATACGTTACGTAAAGCGATGGGTAAAAAAGACCGGCCAACACTGGATAAAATGTATCCAAAATTTCTGGAAGGCGGAAAACTCAATGAACTTGATGAAACCAAACTCAATAAAATCTGGAAAGATTGGGAAGCTTTTGCAGAGTACGCTTTCAACAAATCGCACTCCACCTGTTATGCCTTAATTGCTTATCAAACCGCCTACTTAAAAGCCAATTATGCGGCAGAGTATATGGCGAGTGTCATGTCCAATAACATTAATAACACGAAGCAGATCACTCTGTTTATGGAGGATTGCCAAGCGATTGGGGTAGATGTTTTGGGACCTGATGTGAATGAATCTCAGTATGCTTTTGCCGTGAATGAAAAAGGTCAGATCCGTTTCGGTTTAGGTGCTATCAAAGGAATTGGCGAAGGTCCGAGTGAAGCAATTGTTGCCGCCAGAAAAGAGGAACGGTATAAAAATATATACGATTTTTTTGAGAAAATTCCGTCTTCCCAAATGAATAAGAGAGTTGCGGAAAGTTTGGTCGTTGCCGGCGCTTTCGATGAGGTCGACCGTTATCACCGGGCGCAGTATTTTGATATTGATACTACCGGGAAAACCAATATAGAAAGACTTTTACGTTACGGACAAAGTTTTCAGGACAACATTAATGAAATAGAAAATTCCCTGTTTGCAGATTTTGCAGATGAGGTAAAAATTGAACAGCCCAAAATTAATCCTGCTCCCGAATGGCAGAATATGCACAAACTCAACAAGGAAAAAGAAATTATTGGCTTTTACCTTTCAGCGCATCCGCTGGATGAATATAAATTTCAATTTCAGTTTATACAAGGTGCTTTGACTAAAAAAGAAATCCTGGAAGGAAAAAAGGAAGAAGAAGTAGAACTCGAAAAAATTATTGTGCCGCTCGATGTTGCCGATGATATTTTGGATAGTGATGAAGATTTAATCGATCTTCCGGCCGAAGATGGAGAAGAAGATGCTTTACTTGAAGAACCCACTAAATTGGTGGAGCCAAGAGGGAACTTTAATTTCCTGAATTTAGATGAAATCGAAAACTTTAAAAACACAGTATTTGCCAATCAGCAACCCGATTTATTTAACAACGATAAATTAAGCTGGAAGGAAAAGCAGGCTTTAAAAAATAATGCACCAGAATATATGGTTTCCGGCTTAGTTACCGAATATACCGTGAAAGATGGTAAAAACAGCGGAGAGAAGATCGCCTTTTTAACTTTGGAAGATTACAGCGGAAGTTATGGTTTTCGGCTTGGTGACCGGGATTATATGAAACTTCGGGATAAAATTGATGTTCAGCGTTTTGTTATTTTTAAAGTTAAATTTTCTCAGTCTAATGATGGAAGAGTTTTCGTGAATGTTTCTGAAGTCATCGATCTGAAAGATGCTTTCGAAAAATTCGCTAAAAAAATGACAGTCGTTGTTGATATCAATGATTTGCGAAGAGAAGATGTAGAATTTTTCAAAACAAATTTCATCAATACCGACGGCGAACATAAACTTAATTTTTATGTAAAAAATCCCGACGATCAATCTACGATGGAATTGATCTCGATGAAAGCACATGTTGATATTAATGGCAATCTTTTAGAGATAATTCACGAAATGCAGAAATACGAAGTTTTCCTAAATTAAACCTCTGTTTTACGACTAATCGATTAAAAAATTATTTGTAAAATCATCTATTTCGATAAATAATTCAGATTTTTTTTCAAAATAGGGTGAAAAGGACGGTGATTTTCTGTCTTAAAGTTATTAAATTCGTAAAAACCTAAAACACTTTTTATGAAAAAAGAACTTATCCTCTACGAGAATCAATTCCTTTATTTAGAATGCGTTCGTTGTTTTCTCGATCAAAGTCACTTAACAAAAAATTACGATTTCAAAGGAACCGTAGATTTCGAAGATCTGGAAACATTGGTTTCGGAAAATTCAGAAATTTTAATAATGAATATTTCGGAACTCAACGTTAATGATGTCTTAGAACAGATAGAAATTCTACTAACGCAATATCCCGCTTTAAAGATCGTAGTTCTTTCCCCGAAAACGGACGTTAGATTAATTAAAAAATTCTTCGACAAAGGCGTTAAGAGTTTTCTTACCAAAAATACGGATAGTAAAGAATTTCTTTCTGCGTTGCAGGATGTGATCGATGATAAAGTGTACATTAATGAAGACACGAAAAATTCGCTTTTCAATTTCATTTGTAATGTTGATGAGAAGCCGATTAAAAAATTAGGGATCGAAGAATTAACAGATAGGGAAAAAGAAGTTCTGTATTTAATTTGCGAAGGTTGGCGCACGAAAGAGATCGCCGAAAAACTTTTTATAAGTACACACACCGTAGAATCACACCGCAGAAACATCATGTTAAAACTCGACGTACGGAATTCCTCTATGTTAGTGAAATTTGCAGTAGATCATAACCTTTTGAGCTAATTTTAAAGTTTCTCAATACATCAGTTGACCCTCTGAAAATCTGATATTCGTAACTTATGTTCGTACAGAAGCCCGTGAGACATATTAAAAAAGCCGCTTGATTTAGTTATGAGACAACTTCTTAAGAAATTTACTACACTGTTTTTTTTGATTTTAACAACAACCCGAATTCGATTCGCAGCATTGCTCACTTTTTTCTGTATAAACAGTAATGCTGTAAATTTTAGTTTCTGAATTTTTGTAGCGCTGAATTTCCTCTTCGTTTAAATAATTTTTTAAGATGTCATCTGGAATGATAATGGCTTTTTCTTTTTGAAGCGTTAAATTTTTAAAGCCGGATTCTTTAATAATATTCAGATAATCTTCTTTTTGAATGGCACTTGCAACACAACCTGCGTACATTTCTGCGGCATTTTTAATTTTCTGCGGCAAATCTCCAGTGATTACAATATCTGAAATAGAAAAATGACCGGTAGGTTTTAAGATCCGATAAACTTCTGCGAAAGCTTTCGGTTTGTCCGGAACCAAATTCATCACGCAGTTGCTCACAACAACATCTGCAAAATTAGCAGTCATCGGAATGTTTTCAATGTCACCTTGTCGAAATTCTACATTTTGATAGTTTAACTGAATGGCATTTTTCCTAGCTTTTTCGATCATAGCTTCCGTAAAATCAATTCCGATCACGCGACCATCTTCACCCGTTTTTGCACGGGCGATGAAGCAGTCGTTTCCGGCGCCACTGCCTAAATCCACTACGGTATCTCCTTTTTTTATTTTGGCAAAGTTCGTGGGCAATCCACAGCCTAAACCCAGATCCGCATCTTTTGCATAACCCTTCAGATCGTCATATTCTTCGGACATAATATTATAAATTTCCGTACTGCAACCTCCTGTTCCACAGCAGGAAGAGGCATTTGTTTCTTTATCCTGTAAAGCAATTTCCGAATATTTTTGCTTTACCATTTCTTTGATTTGTTCGTTCGTTTCCATTTTCTAAAATTTTTTTAGTTGATCGTTTAGCAACAGTTGTTTTGTTTTTCTATTTTATGAAAGATCTGCGAAATAAAATGCTCTAGTTTATTAAAGGTTTCCGGATTAATGCAGTAACAGATGGCTTTTCCCTCAATGCTTCCCTGAATTATTCCAGCGCTCTTTAACTCTTTTAAATGCTGAGAAACCGTTGCCTGCGCCAAAGGTAATTCCGCAACAATATCATTGCAGATACAAGTATCCACAGATAATAAATATTCTACGATTGCAATTCGGGCAGGGTGCGCCAAAGCCTTAAATAGAATCGCAATTTCATTTTGTTCCTGAGTAAAATGTTCTGTTTTAGTAATTCCCATAATTTATTTTGAAAAGTATTTCAGTAGAAATAAGATTTTGATATTGCAATATTACGATATTAAATTAACTGCCAAAATTTTTTTGCAGAAATATTAAATAAAAATCAATCGATTGATTGATTTAATAAATAATAGTTTAACTTTGCATCCGCAAAATCATTAAAAATTATGCTTTCAAAAGAAGAAAATATTTTATTTAGCGCCGAAAAACTCTTTGCTCAAAAGGGCTTTGCAGGAACTTCCACGCGAGAAATTGCGAAAGAGGCCAATGTTAATATTTCGATGATTTCTTATTATTTCGGATCCAAAGAAAAACTTTTCGAAAGCATCTTTGAGTTTCGAATGAACGAAAGTCTGTCTTTTGCGAAAGATGTTTTAGCGGATAAAAACAGCAACGAGTGGGAGAAGTTAACCACTGTAATGGATCGGTATATCGACCGCGTAAAGAATCTTAAAACGTTTTATCTCATTATGCAGCGCGAACAGCTCGCTAATAAAAATGAACATATTACCAATGTTTTAAAAGAATCGAAAACGGGATTTCTGGAGATTTATAAAGAGCTGATCGAATCTGGATTAGAAAACAAAATTTTCTCTAAAAAACCGCGATTAGAGTTTCTGCATTCTACGATTTCGGGAACAATTTTCAGTGCTTTAAATACTTTACCGATCTATAAAAATTTTTATAACGGTGACGAAGAATATGAGAACCTTTATTTTGAAGAACTCAACAACCACATCAAAAACGTTTTAAAATACCTTTTAGGTTATGAAAAAAATATATAATTCCATTTTTGCGCTCTCCTTTTTAATAGTGGGAGTTTCTGTGAACGCACAGGAAAAAAAATCACTCAGTTTGGATAAGGCGGTTATGCTTGGTATTCAAAATTCTAAAAATCTGAAGATTGATGAAGCGAAAATACAGGAAGCTACAGCCAATTATTTAGAAGCTAAAAACAACAGACTTCCGAGCCTGAAAGTTTCCGGCAGCGCTTTGGCACTTGCAAATGCAGATGTTAACTTAATGATCGGGCAATCTTCTTCAGGCGGTGGCGCATCACCCAAAGCAAAATCTGCATTTTATGGTAACATAGCGGCGTCTTTACCTTTATTTGCAGGTGGTCGTATTAAATATGGTATTCAGTCCGCAGAATATTTGGTTGAAGCCTCAAAGCTTAGTACCGAAAATGATAAAGTAGCCATTGCTTATAATGTTTCGCAAGCCTACAACAATCTATTTAAAGCCAGTCAGGCGATTAAAGTTTTTGAAGAAAATCTTTCGGCTTCCCAAAAAAGAGATCAGTCTTTTCAGAAATTAGAAGATAACGGGATCATCGCAAGAAACGATAAGTTGAAGGCGAATCTGCAAACTTCAAATATTGAACTTCAGTTACTAGATGCTCAGAACAATTACAGTATTGCGGGCATTAATATGGATCTGCTTTTAGGACTTCCGGAAACCACAGTAATTGAAATTGACGAAAATTACATTTCGGAAATTTCAGAAAACAGAGCGGTTTCATATTACTTAAATGAAGCGATCGGAAACAGAAAAGATCTGCAGGCTATCGATTATCAAAGAAAAGCAGCAGAACTTGGTTACAAATCTGCGAAAGCTGAAAGTTTGCCAACGATTGCTTTAACTGGAGGTTACATTGCAGCTGACATTCCGAAAATTTTGACCATCGTAAATGCGGCGAATATTGGGGTTGGAATTCAATACAACATCGATAATCTCTGGAAGAAAAATTCTTCATTATTAAAAGCAGATGCTCAGCAGAAACAGCTTTCTGCAACCAACGATCTGCTGAATGATCAGATTAAACTGGAAGTGAACCGGGATTTTCAGAATTCAGAATTCGCGAAGAAGAAAATTACAGTTTATGAAAAAGCTGCCGATCAGGCGAATGAAAATTATCGGGTTACCAAAAATAAATTTGATAATGGTTTAGCGACCATCACAGAATTATTAGATGCAGATGCCGCGCAAATTATTGCCAATGTAAATGTGGTAAACGCACAGGCAGACGCTGCTTTGGCTTATCGAAAATTATTGCAAACTTCCGGGATTTTAACTTTAAGATAAAAAGCGAGCGCTCTCAAACCCGAAAAAATGAAGAAAAACACCTTCGCAACTGCGTAAAAAATAAAATTTAAAAAAAGAGAAAATATCAAATGGAAAATAACATTACTCCAGAACAGCCGGAACTTTTCCCGGAATCAAAGAAAAAGAAAAGCAGGATCTTCCCGATCATATTAGCAATAGTTTTAATTGTGGGTGGATTTTTCGGATACCGGACTTATTCTTTTTCGCAAACTCATGAATCGACTGATGATGCACAAATCGCCTCGAATATGAGTCCTGTAATTTCTAAAGTTTCAGGTTACGTAGAAAAAGTTTATGTAAAGGATAATCAATTTGTGAAGAAAGGAGATACGCTGATCATTTTAGACGACAGGGATCAAAAAATGGCTTTAGAATCTGCGAAAGCTGCGCTGGGAACGGCGAGAAGCAATATTTCTACAGCCAGAGCAACTACAAATGCAGCCTCCCAAAATATTAATTCAACAACCGCTGCGATTGCAACCGCAAATGCTCAGATCGAAGCTGCAAAAGTAAACGTTTGGAAATCTTCTCAAGATCTAAAAAGATACAGCAATTTAGTAAAAGATCATACCATTACGCAGCAGCAATATGAAACGGCTTTGGCAGCTAAACAGTCTGCAGACCGCCAGTTACAGGTTCTGGTCGATCAAAGAAATCAGGTTTCACAACAGACCGGAATTGTGAATTCTCAGACAGCAGCAAGTTCCGAGCAGATTGGAGTTGCGAGTTCTGTAGCAAAACAAAGAGAAGTTGATGTTGAAAGCGCTGAACTGAATTTATCGTATACCGTGATTCTTGCGCCGGAAGATGGATTTGTTTCTAAAGTTTCTACACAGAAAGGTCAGTTTTTACAGGCTGGAGCTCAACTTTTTAGTTTAGTAAGAGACAACAACAACTGGATTGTCGCGAATTTTAAGGAAACGCAGCTTGCGAAAATGGTCGAAGGTCAAAAAGTAGACATCGAAATCGATGCTTTCCCGGATCATAAATTTGAAGGAGTGGTAAGTTCATTTTCTCCGGCAACGGGTTCTACATTCTCTCTTCTGCCACCGGATAATGCAAGTGGAAACTTCGTGAAAGTGGTGCAAAGACTTCCGGTAAGAATCGATTTTGATAAGCTCGATCCAAAAATTGCGAAAAAACTTCGCGCTGGAATGAATGTAAAAGCGACCGTTAACTTATAATAATGTAATTTTTTTTGAATGTTGATTTGAAAGTTAAAACTGACTTTCGGGATTCTTCCATTCAATAAAAACTTCAAACATCCAGCAAAAAATGCAACAGGATTCATTAGTCGAATACGGCTCCCGACGACTTATCATTACCGTTACGGTGATCATGTGCGCCCTTTTAGAAATTGTAGATTCCACCATTGTAAATGTGGCATTAAATGAAATGAAAGGGAATTTAGGTGCCACACTTTCAGAAGTAGGTTGGGTGATCACCGCTTATGCCATTGGAAATGTAATTATTGTTCCAATGACGAGCTGGCTTTCTGCTCAGTTTGGACGTCGAAATTATTTCGCGGCCTCTATTATTATATTTACGATTTTCTCTTTTCTCTGCGGAAATGCAACCAATATTTGGGAACTTGTTTTTTTCCGAATGATGCAGGGAATTGGTGGTGGAGCACTTCTAGTAACTTCTCAAACAATTATCACTGAATCTTATCCCATAGAAAAACGGAGTATGGCACAGGCAATTTATGGTTTGGGGGTAATTATTGGACCCACTTTAGGACCACCGCTTGGAGGATATATTGTTGACAATTATAGCTGGCCCTATATTTTTTACATTAATATTCCACTAGGGATCGCAGCTACGGTCATGACTTTACAATTTGTTCGGAGTCCGAAATTTGCGGAGAAAAGAAAGGCCAGAGATGTCGATTGGTATGGTATTCTTTTACTTGCCATTACAGTTGGTTCCTTACAATATATTTTGGAACGAGGACACGAAGAAGATTGGTTTGATAGTGGAGTTATCGTCTTTCTAACGGCGTCTGCAGTAATTGGCTTTATTCTATTTCTCTGGCGCGAACTCACCTACAAATATCCAATTGTGGAATTACGCGTTCTAAAAAATGGAAATCTGCGAATTGGTACCGCAATGTCTTTCATCTTAGGTTTCGGTCTTTATGGATCAACGTTTATTGTTCCATTATATACCCAAAGTATTTTAGGTTGGACAGCCTTGCAATCAGGAGCTTTAATGATTCCGGCAGCGTTAACAACGGCAGTCATGATGCCAATTATCGGACGATTATTAACCCGCGGTGTCAAGCAGCAAATTCTGGTTTCTCTGGGACTACTAATTTTCTTTGTTTACAGTTTCTGGGGGTATAATATTTTGACTCCAAGTACGGGGAAAGATGATTTCTTCTGGATGTTGATTGTACGTGGAATGGGTCTGGGCTTATTATTTATTCCGATTACTTCTTTAGCCTTAAGTACATTAAAAGGTCAGGAAATTGGTCAGGGCGCGGCCTTTACCGGAATGATGCGACAGCTGGGTGGCTCGTTTGGAATCGCAGCAATCACTACTTTTATCGCGAACCAAACTTCGATTCACAGAGCCAATCTTTCCCAGTATTTAGATGTGAACAGCTTCGATGTACAGCAAAGAGTTGCAGGTTTAAAAGCAAGCTTTATAACAAAAGGATTTTCCCCCGATTCGGCCTTAGAAGCAGCCTATAAGGTTTTGGATTTAAGTGTTTTGAAACAGGCTTCCGTGCTTTCTTATATGGATGTCTTTCTTTATCTCGGAATTCTATTTTTAGTTTGTATTCCGTTTGTATTATTCGTGAAGGAGAGAAAGGGTAGGGAACCGATCGATGTTAGCGACTCAATGCACTAATTATTTTTTAAAAATTACTGAGATTAGTACTCAATATTTTAAATGTTTATGAAAAGCCGCAGATTATTTCTGCGGCTTTTTAATTGCGCGTTTTTTTGAATTATTCATTTTCCACCAACCTTACTAATCGTCATGAATGTAGCGCATTCTGAATATCATTTAAGTACACTACAATAAATGGACTGTCATAAATTTAACTTATTTCGAAAATAGATTACGATCAAAGTGGCTTCGGGTGGAACTATATAAAGTAGAATTAAACATTGAGAAGCTATTTGTTAATCCGTATAAAGTACAATAAATGACTTTTCTCTGCCAGATTACTTTATTAATTGAAGTTATTTCAAATCTAATTTTAATTTTTCTTAAAGCATATTTTTCTGAAAAATTACCACCGTTTCTTTCGCACAAACAAAAAGGTTAAAAGTGCTATAAATCCCATCAAACCCAATGTGAAAAAGTATCCCAATGGTTGATGAAGTTCCGGCATATTATCGAAATTCATCCCGTAGATCCCTGCAATAAAAGTAATTGGAAAAAAATACATAGAATAGATCGCCAAAACTTTCATTACCTGATTCGCCTTTTGATCACTCATCGCCAAAAACATCGAAATAAGATTGGTTACCTGCGCATTCAGATGTTCAAAATCGGTAATAACATCTTTGTGTTTATCCTTTAAATCGGTGATCTCAGTGTCATCCAGTTTTAAAATTTTAAACTTGTCGATCCAGTCGGAGGAGATATTAAGGATTCTCGCGTTGAGACCTGATTTCCTTTTGAGTTGGTACAATCTGCGGATCTGATTGGAGCTGTTTGTGTTTTTTAAAAAAATCTCAGTTTCAATATTATCCATCGTTTCCATTAGACTTTGGGACTCATCATCGAAAGATTTCATCACCTTCAAAGCCAGTTCCAAAGCGATGGATTCCGGTGTTAATTCAGCATTTTCGGGCAACAGAATTTCTTTTTTAAATTCGTAGACACTTCTGTTTTTCATGCGGTGAACCGTGATAATGATATTCTGCAGCAGAAAAACGCCCAGCTTTGTCGAAATATCGCTTATCGTATTTAGATTTGCACGCTCCAGCTCAGTGTTTTCGCGCATCAGAAAGAATTTCACCAAATGATCCTTTTCAAATTTAGGAAGGTGGTTGGGATCAATCGTATCCTCCAGCAGAAGCATATTGATCTCATATCTTTCATGTAAAAAATTCAGATCGTCTTCCGTCGGAGCTTCTACATCAATCCACTCACAATGCTCGTTCCGGTAAATTATTTCTATTGGCATTTCACAAATTTAATCATAATTTCAAGTTAAATTTAAACTTTTTTATTATGTTTCAAATATAATTTATCTTTGTGTATATAAAATAAAACTTCATGATAAAAAGTATAATTAAAGGCATTGGTCATTATGTTCCAGAAAATGTAGTAACAAATGATGATTTGTCGAAACTCATGACTACGAACGATGAGTGGATTACGGAAAGAACCGGAATAAAAGAACGTCATCACCGAAAAAATAGAAATGATGCAGAAGAAACTACCTCTTATCTTGGGTTTAAAGCTTCTGAAAAAGCCTTAGAAATGGCTGGTTTAACAGCAAAAGATATCGACTTTATTGTTTTTGCGACGCTTTCGCCGGATTACTATTTTCCGGGTTGTGGCGTTTTGCTGCAGGAAAAGTTGGGTTGTGACACCATTGGTGCATTAGATGTGAGAAACCAATGTTCCGGTTTTGTTTATGCGATGAGTGTTGCCAATGCTTTTATTAAGGCCGGACAGTATAAAAATATTTTGGTCGTTGGGGCAGAAATTCATTCTTTCGGTCTGGATTTTTCTGATGAAGGTCGAGGCGTTTCTGTAATTTTTGGCGATGGAGCAGGAGCGGTTATTCTTTCGGCTTCTGAAGATGAAAACGCCGGAGATATTTTAGCTTTCAACATGCATTCTGAAGGGAAATATGCCGACGAACTATGTACAAAATTTCCGGGTTCAAAATATGGTTGGAGCGACAGAATGCGTTTGGAACCGGAAAATGTAACTAACGCCGAAGTTTATCCGGTTATGAACGGTAATTTCGTTTTTAAACATGCGGTGACAAGATTTCCCGAAACAATGGAAGAAGCTTTGAAATCTGCCGGAAAAACGGTAGAAGATTTAGACATGTTTATTCCTCATCAGGCGAATTTGAGAATTGCACAGTTTGTACAGAAAAAATTCAATTTACCAGACGAAAAGGTATTTAACAATATTCAGAAATACGGAAATACTACAGCAGCGTCTATTCCGCTTGCTTTAAGTGAAGCGATTGAAGAAGGAAAAATTAAACGGGGAGATTTGGTTCTTCTTTCAGCCTTCGGAAGTGGTTTTACCTGGGGTTCAATTTTATTTGAATACTAAAAACAAAAAATGCGTCGGTTGACGCATTTTTTTTGATCTTTATTTTACCGAGATTGAATCGGCTTTTTGCCCTTCGTCCTGAAAAGCAGCAGAATCAACGCCTGCATTTCGTTTTTCTTCAACGCTGTGATTTTCTTTAAAATCTTCACGTTTTTCCTCTTTTTGTGCACAACTGGCAAAACATAAAGTTCCCAGAATTGCAAAGACTAATAATTTTTTCATGGTATATTTTTTTTGAATGTTATATTGTTGGAAAGATTGATTATTTGAATTTAAATACTGGACGAATCTTAAATCCTTTTTCCAAAATCCTTTTATTTAAAGATGAAAAGATAAGGAAATAAAATATTCTTAATTGAAAATTTCGAATGCACTTCCATCAAAACTTGCAAAAACCATGGTTGGATAAGAATCCTGATGGTAGATATTTCCTTCTTTATCAATTGCGATCGCGCCGGCAAACCCATCTATTTCTTTCAGTTCTTTAAAAGTTTTTTCGAAAGCTTCTTCGATCAACATTCCGTCCGTAACCCGAATTACAATTTTAGTTGCGGTCGCGTTGCTCACAATATCTTCGCCAACTCCGGTACAACTAACGGCGCAAAATTGATTGGCAAAGTTCCCAGCTACGGTTGCTGAATCTGAAATTCGACCAACAATCTCGAAGCCTTTTCCACCGGTTGAAGTTCCTGCAGCTAATTTCCCCTCAGAATCTAAGGCAACACAGCCAACGGTTCCTTTGCCGCCATTTTTTAATTTGGCTTCATATTCTGTTCGGCGTTGCGGAATTTCTGTAGAGAAATCGTTGAAACCATTTTCTGATGCATATTTTTTCGCTCCGATTCCACCAAGAACACGATCGTCCTCTTTCATTAGGATCTGAGCGACCTGGATTGGATTTTTTACATTTTCAATATTAATAACGCCCGAAAATTTCTGTGTGCTGCCGTTCATTAAGGAGGCACTCATTCGGATTTTACCGTCGCTTTGAATTTGGGAACCTTTTCCGGCATTATAGAGCGAATCATCTTCTAACATTGAAATTGTGTAAACCACTGTTTCTTCCGCAGAATGCGTTTTCAAAAATTCAAAAGCTTTCCCGGCGATTTCTTTCAAGGAATTTTGCTTGGCCGTTTTCACTTCTTGGCTTTGATCGCTTTCGGAGAAAAATCCCCCGTGTATAATAACTTTCATTAATTTACTTTTTTTTGATGATTGTTTCTAAGACAAAATCGAAAGAATTTTTAAAAGCTGAAAATAGCTGTATCGATCTTCGACTTCTTTAGAATTGAGTTTAAATATCTTGTGGAATTGGATTGTACTGAGAATTTACAATGGTAAGATCTTTCGTTTTCAAATCGAAAAAATCATTTTGGGAGAGAACATGTACGATAAGATTATCAATAGAAATCGGTTGTCCAAGTTCGATATTGGTCAGGTTCGTATCTTTTATAAATCTGCCATCGACCAAAATAACGAGTCCGGAACCGATCGCCGTCATCATATCGCCATCAATATAAAGTCCGGTATCTTCGCCTAGACCAATTCCTAAAGTTCTTGGGTTATTTACTACTGCCTGAAAAAGTCTTCCGATTCTTCCGCGCTGTACAAAGTGGGTATCTACAATTACGTTCTCAATAAAACCTAAACCTTGTGTAGTTTTAATCTCACCTTTTAATAAAGCTTCATGACTGGAACCCTGGTAGATCATATTTTCAGAAGCTGCAGCAGCTCCCGCAGAAGTTCCGGCATAAATAAAATTCTGTTCCTGATATTTCAATAGAATAGCATCATGAAATCTTGTTCCGCCCAAAATTGAAGTCAACCGAAGCTGGTCGCCGCCTGTAAATAAAACCACATCTGCAGCGTTCGCTCGGGCAACAATAGCATCGCTGTTTGCCTGTTCCCGATTTTGAATATCTAAAATATTCACAAATTTAGATCCCAAAAATTCAAAAGCTTTTTTATATTCCGGACCTACAATTTGAGGGATCTGCGAGGCGGTCGTAATAATCTCGATGACCGAATCTTCTTGCAAGCGAGACTCGTCGATGATTTTACGTAAAATTCCCCGTTCAAAAAAATTGAGATTTTTCTCTACATTGTGGTCGTACTCGGTTTCTGCGAAGCTTCCTTTGTTCACGGCACCACCAATAATCATTAATTTTCCTTTTGGTCTCATTGCCTGCAAATTTAGAAAAAATATTAATTTCTAGTATTATACTTTATCGAAAATCCAATCCATTTATTGATATTGATCTGCTTAATTTTCATTGTTTTAGTTGTCATTTTGAAAAAATATTATTAATTATTAAGCATTTCTTTTATCTTTGAATTTGAATTAAAAAAAATTACCACCCAAATTATAGAACGATACTATGAAAATTGAGAAAATACAGGTTTTAAAAGGTCCAAATATCTGGAGCATTCGCAGAAAAAAATTAATTCAGATGCGTTTGGATTTAGAAGAGGTGGAACATTTACCGACGAATAAAATTGAAGGTTTTCGGGAAAATCTGGAACGTTTAATTCCGTCCTTAATTACACACCGTTGCTCGGAAGGGGTAGAAGGTGGATTTTTTCAGAGAGTAGAAATGGGAACCTGGATGGGACATGTTGTTGAGCACGTTGCCTTAGAAATACAGACTTTGGCCGGAATGGATGCCGGTTTTGGTAGAACCCGCGAAACGAAAACTCCTGGTGTTTATAATGTGGTCTTTAATTATTTCGAAGAAAATTCCGGCGTTTATGCGGCACAGCAAGCTGTAGAAATGTGTCAGGCTTTAATAGATGGCAAAGATTACGACATCGATCAATGCATTCAAACTTTAAGAGAAACCAGAGAACGCGAAAGACTTGGTCCTTCTACGGGAAGTATCGTGCAGGAAGCGGTCGCCAGAAATATTCCCTGGATCCGTTTAGGCAGAAATTCCCTCGTACAGTTAGGTTACGGTATTAATCAACAGCGATTTCAAGCAACGATTACCGGAAAAACAGGATCGATCGCGGTAGATATTGCCTGCAATAAAGAACTCACCAAAAAAATGCTCGACGAAGCTGCAATTCCGGTTCCGACTGGTGATATATGCTTTGATGAAGAGAGTTTACAAAGCGTAATCAACAAAATTGGTTATCCATTAGTTCTAAAACCGCTGGACGGTAATCACGGCAAAGGTTCATCGATTAACGTAAATGATTGGGAAACCGCCAAAATTGGTTTGCAACACGCGCAGAACTTTGGTCCTAAAGTTATTGTTGAAAGATACATCACAGGTTATGATTTTAGGGTTCTAGTCATCAATCATAAAATGATAGCAGCTGCAAGACGGGTTCCTGCTCATATCGTGGGCGATGGCGAAATGAATATTCAGCAGTTGATCGATAAAGAAAATCTAGATCCAAGAAGAGGTTACGGACATGAAAATGTTTTAACAGAGATCTCAGTAGATAAAGATACCAACGAGCTTTTAGAAAAATTGAATTACACGCTGGGAAGCATTCCGAAAAAAGGGGAAATTGTTTATTTAAAATCAACAGCAAATCTTTCAACAGGTGGAACATCAATTGATGTTACCGACTTGATCCATCCCGAAAACATTACCATGTGCGAGCGGATCTCGAAAATTATTGGACTTGATGTTTGCGGCGTAGATATTATGGCAGAAAATTTAACGCAGCCCTTGAAAGAAAGTGGCGGTGCTATTTTAGAAGTTAATGCTGCACCCGGATTCAGAATGCATCTTGCACCAAGTGAAGGTTTACCAAGAAATGTGGCAGCTCCGGTTGTTGACATGCTTTATCCACAAGGGAAAGCGTTCAGGATCCCGATTATTGCAGTCACAGGAACCAACGGTAAAACAACAACGACCAGATTGATCGCTCATATTGTTAAAAATAATGGCTATAGAGTAGGATTCACTACCTCTGACGGGATTTACATTCAGAATACGATGCTGACAAAAGGGGACACAACAGGTCCGATCTCTGCAGAATTTGTTTTGAAAGATCCAACCGTAGAATTTGCTGTGTTAGAAACTGCACGAGGTGGAATTCTTCGTTCAGGATTAGGATTCAACTATTGCGATATTGGCGTACTCACGAATATTAAAGAGGATCATTTAGGAATGAATGATATTCATAATTTAAAAGATTTGACAAAAGTTAAAAGGGTAGTGCTGGACTCTGTGAAGAAAGATGGCTGGAGTATTTTGAATGCCGACGATGCTTATTCGATGAGATTAATGCCGGATATCGATTCTAAAATTGCTATTTTCAGTTTAGATGAAAATAACCCACACATTAAGAAATTTGCTAAAGAAGGAAAAATTACCTGTGTTTACGAAGAAGGATTTGTCACCATTAAAAAAGGCGACTGGAAAATCAGAATTGCTAAAGCCATTAATATTCCAATTACAATGGAGGCCAAAGCAAGATTTATGATCTCTAACGTTTTGGCCGCGAGTTTAGCAACTTATCTTTACGGTTTCGAGATCGAAGATATTGCGAATTCCCTTAGAACTTTCATTCCAAGCGCGGCTTTAACGCCAGGAAGGCTAAATATTTTTAAATTCAAAAAGTTCAATGTTTTAATTGATTTTGCTCATAATCCTGCGGGTTACGAAGCCATCGAAGATTATTTAAAGAACGTTGACGCGACCAAGAAAATCGGAATAATTTCCGGCGTTGGTGATCGAAGAGACGAAGACATTAGAGAATGCGGTAAAATCGCAGGTCGTATGTTCGATTATATCATCATTAGAAACGAAAAACATCTGCGTGGTAGAGCCGAAGAAGAAATTAACGGCCTCATTATTTCGGGAATGCAGGATGCAGGAACGAACGTAAGCTATGAAATCATACCGAAAGAAATTGAAGCCTTAAAGCACGCCATGAGTATGGCAGAAGAAGGAACTTTTATTACGGCATTAAGTGATGTAGTTTCCAACGCGATCGATCTGGTACAGGAATATCAGAATAAGGAGATCTTAGAAGAAGGTAAAATAATGTAACATTTTATCGATATTAAAAACTCCCAAAGTAGATTTACTTTGGGAGTTTTTTTGTTTGAAACGAAAAATTCTGTTAACGACCTATTTTTTCAATTTCTCAGTTGGCAATTTAACTTCGCCCGGATCTTTCCAAACACCATCTTTCTCTGCTTTTTTCTTAATGGCTTGTGCTCTTTTCTCGCTATCAGGATGTGAACTCATCATCTTTTGGAAAGAACTTGCTTTCGAACTTCCTCCCAATAGAGCTAGTTTTTTGAATGCTGTATAAGCACCAACAACATTATAGCCATGCTTTTTCATGAAATCGTAAGAATAATCATCGGCTTGACTTTCCTGCTTTTTGCTGTGTTTTGCATCTAAAACACTGTTTGCAAAAGCACCTAATTGACTTTCATTAAGTTTTTGAACAGTTCCCGATGATGCAGACGCAGCTTCCATAGCAGCGGCACGCAAATAAGCACTTTTCACCGCATCTTTAGAATCTTCATTTTTCACATGTCCAATTTCATGTCCGATGATCGCTAACAATTCATCATCATTCATAATGTCCATTAATGAAGAAAATACGCGAACGCTACCATCAGCACAGGCAAATGCATTAATGTCCTGCACCAAATAAACTTTGTAGTTCAAAGGTAAACCATCTTCTTTTTGATGTTTTGCGAACAATTTCTTTAAACGGATAGTATGAGGATCTTTTGATCCAGCCACCTTATTGTTTTTATCCATCCAGTCCACACCTTCTTTTGCAAGTTTTTGTGCATCGGAATTAGAGAATGAAAGTGCCGAAATTCCGCTTGAAGCAGCTTTCGTCATCTTTCCTAAATTAATTTGCGCATTAAAGCTTACTGTTGCAGCAATAACAAGCACTGTTGTAAAAATTTGTTTCATATTTTATTTATTTGGTTAAAAATACACAAAAATTTGATTCATTCACTTTATTTTTTTTCGCTCTCAATTTTCAGAATTAATGATAAGGTTTGGAGTATTTGAAACTGAAATTCTTGCAGAAATTTAATTAAAATGAATATTTAAATTTGGTACAATTATTTTATTTTCTGATTAATTTCCCTATTTTTGACCAATGGAAAATTTCGTGGTTTCTGCAAGAAAGTACCGTCCGCAAGAGTTTGATACTGTTGTTGGGCAATCTCACATTACAGATACTTTGGAGCACGCTATTGAAGAAAATCAATTAGCACAGGCGCTTTTATTTTGTGGTCCCAGAGGAGTGGGAAAAACAACCTGCGCCAGAATTCTTGCCCGTAAAATTAATGAAAGAGATGGCTCGACTTCTGAAGATGGATTTGCTTACAATATTTTTGAACTCGATGCTGCCTCCAATAATTCCGTTGAAGATATTCGGGAACTGACCGATCAGGTTCGGTTTGCGCCACAAGTCGGAAAGTATAAGATCTATATTATTGATGAGGTTCACATGTTATCTTCTGCTGCGTTTAATGCTTTCTTAAAAACTTTAGAAGAACCTCCAGCTCACGCTATTTTTATTTTAGCAACAACGGAGAAACATAAAATTATTCCGACAATCCTGTCGCGTTGTCAGATCTATGATTTCAAAAGAATTACGATTGAGGATATTCAGATTCATTTGAAAGGTATCGCAGAAAAGGAAGCCATCAAATATGAAGATGATGCTTTATATTTAATTGCGCAGAAAGCCGATGGTGCGCTCCGTGATGCACTTTCAATTTTCGACCGCCTTTCTACTTTTACCCAGAAAAACATTACTCTGGCGAAATCGGCCGAAGTCCTGAATATTTTAGATTACGACCAATATCTTAATATCGTAGACCTGGCTCATCAAAATAAAATTCCAGAAACTTTATTTGCCTTTAATGAAATCGTGAAAAAAGGTTTCGATTCGCATCTTTTTATCGCAGGTTTAGGAAATCATTTTCGAGACTTGATGATGGCGCAAAATCAACAAACGTTAAGCCTGATCGAAGTTGGCGATAAAACAAAGGTTAAATTTTCTGAGCAAAGTAAAAACTGGAACGTGCAGCAGTTAATTGATGCCATTGAAATCTGCAATCACGCAGACATCAATTATAAAAACTCCAAAAATCCGCGGTTAACGGTAGAAATAGCTTTGATGCAACTTTCCTCTTTAACAGCGATTGGAGCAGATTCTAAAAAAAAAAATTCTTAATTTTAGCACCGCTTCTTAAAGTCTCCACTTCAACTCCTTCCATTTTAAAACCCGAAATAAAACAGGAATTAAAGATAGAAGTTCCGAAAGAGGAAATTAAAGAAATTCCTAAAGTTATTTTGAAAACTGCGGAACCGATCTCGAAGCATAAAATTCCGTCAAAATTCAGCATCAGTGCGGCTTTACAGAAATCGGAAACTGAAGAAGAAAAAATAGTCAATTCAGTAAAAGAAGAATTGCCAAGCAATCATTTTACAGAAACTGATCTGAAAGAGGAATGGCATAAATTTTTAGAAGAGCTGAAGGGAAAAGAAATCCTTATTTACAATGCGATCAACTCTTTTAAACTGCATAAAAAGGAAGAGAATATAGTAGAGGTCACTTATCCATCGGATTCCGCAAGGATTGAATTCGAAAAAATACGCGCAGATTTCTTCAATCATTTTATGCACAAGGTGAATCATTTTAATATCATCATCAAATATAAAAATGATGTTTCGCTGAAAAAAGAAATTATGACCAAAAGAAAGATTTTCGATAAATTTGCAGAAATCAATCCTGTTTTGAGGGATTTAGATGATATATTCAAATTTGATTTTAATTAAAATAAAAATAGTCGGTTAATGATCGACGTGTTCTAACGAGATGGATTTAAAAAACTTAGAAAATGCGTGGGTAAAAGAGTTCCCACAACCCTTAATTATTGCCGGACCTTGTAGTGCAGAGAGTGAATCTCAGATGCTGGAAACTGCAAGAAGAATAAAAGAAAGTAATGCCGAAGTTCCAATTTTCCGTGCTGGAATCTGGAAACCGAGAACCAAACCAAATGGTTTTGAAGGCGTTGGTACCATTGGTTTAGGCTGGTTAAAAAAAGTAAAAGAAGAATATGGTTTTAAAACTGCGACAGAGGTTGCAAATGCCCATCATGTGGCTGCAGCTTTAGAAGCCGACGTTGATATTTTATGGATCGGAGCGCGTTCTACGGTAAATCCTTTCACTGTTCAAGAAATTGCAGAAGCTTTAAAAGGAACTGAAAAACCAGTTTTCGTAAAGAATCCTGTAAATCCAGATCTGGCTTTGTGGATCGGTGCTTTAGAAAGACTGTTAGGTCAGGATGTGAAAAATTTAGGCGTTATTCACCGCGGATTCTCCACTTACCAGAAAACAAAATATAGAAATATCCCAAACTGGCAGATTGCTTTAGATTTTAAAAATCAATATCCGAATATTCCAATGCTGGTTGATCCATCGCATATTTGCGGTAACAGAACTGGTTTAGCCGGAATTGCGCAGGAAGCGATGAACGTTGGTTATGAAGGAATGATCATCGAAAGTCACTCAAATCCTGATGAAGCCTGGAGCGACGCTTCTCAACAGATCACCCCAGAAGTTTTGGCAGAATTAATTTCGAATTTACAAATCAGAAATTCAGATATCTCTGTTTTTGATGATGAAATGGGACGTCACCGAACGTTGATTTCAGACCTCGATTTTAATCTAATTGAACTTTTGTCTCAAAGAATGAAAATTTCTGAGAAGATCGGAACTCTGAAAAAAGACAACAGCATCGCTATTTTTCAACCGGAACGCTGGAAGATTATTACTGAATATGCAATTCAAAAAGCGGATGAAACCGGGATGTCCTCTGAATTTATTGAAAAAGTTTTCAAAGCTATTCACGAGGAATCGATTGAGGTGCAGAATAATATTTAATTAGTATAATGCATTTAATTTCTGATATTTTACTAAATGACTTCAGACAAAGGATAGAGTTCTCTCCTCTGGAAGCAATGAATGAGTTTGCGGAAGAAGAAATATCACTCGATTATTTTGATTTTTATAATTCCGTTTCCTCTGTATATTCTTCCAGAATTGAAGGTGAAAAAATAGAACTTGATAGTTATCTGAAACATAAATTTCAGAATGTGGAATTTTTACAGGATCTCACCAAAACAGTTGATGATCTTTTTAATGCTTATGTATTTGTGAAAGAGGAACCTCTAATTAGAAAAAATCTTTTTGAGGCTCACCGTATATTAAGTGCAAATTTTCTACCGGATCACCTTCGGGGAATAGTGCGAAGAAACATAATGCATGTAATCAATCAAAATGGTCAGATTGAATATGTGGCTCCAGATCAGTACAAGGTAGATCAAGAAATTGGTAAATTATTTTTGGATATTGATTTTTTATTAACTGTGGAGTTAGATGAAATTGAGGTGTTTTACTACGCAGCATTTATTCACCTCGTTTTTGCGAAAATACATCCAATGAGTGACGGCAATGGTCGATGTGCCAGACTGTTGGAAAAATGGTTCCTTATCGAAAAATTTGGCGAAAATGCTTTTGCAGTTCCGCTCGAAAAGAATTATTATAATAATATTTCAGATTATTATTTAAACTTAAAAAGAACAGGTCTTGAATATGAAGAAACTGACTATTCAAAAGCTTTACCATTTCTATTAATGACTGCAAATTCATTTAAAACAAAAATTTAATTTGAAAGGACTCATCACAAAATCCACCGGAAGTTGGTATCAGGTTTTAGAACAGGAAACGGGTCGGTTTTTCGAGGCGCGAATTAGGGGGAAATTCAAACTCATTAAAACGCGATTGACCAATCCGCTTGCAGTTGGTGATCTGGTAGAATTTTCTCTGGAGATTGATGACGTGGCCTGGATCACGAAGATTGAACCGAAGAAGAATTATCTGATCCGGAAATCGACGAACCTTTCAAAAGAGGCCCACATCATTGCTTCAAACATTGATGTTGCGTGTTTTATTTTTACCTTAAAACATCCGGAAACTTCGCTGGGTTTTCTTGACCGCTTTTTGGCATGTTGCGAAGCTTACAATATTAAACCATTGATTCTATTTAATAAAATTGATGTTTTGAGTGAGGACGAAGTTGAAGTTGTAAAAATAATAGAGAATATTTATCGACATATTGGGTACGAAACTTTAGAAATTTCTTCCTATTCTAAAATGAATTTAGAAGTTTTGAAAGAAACCATTAAAGATAAAGTTTCTGTGTTCTTCGGACATTCCGGCAGTGGAAAATCTACACTGGTGAATGCTTTGCAACCGGCTTTGAATATCCGAACTTCCGAAATATCAGAAAAGTTATTGAAGGGAAAACATACAACGACCTTTGCGCAGATGCATTTTTGGGATTTTGGCGGTAGTGTAATTGATACTCCGGGAGTTCGCGAATTTGCCATGATCGATGTTCAAAAAGAAGAAATTCAACATTATTTCCCTGAAATTTTTCGGATTGGAAGGGGTTGTAAATTCCACAATTGCATGCATATCAACGAACCGAAATGTGCGGTATTGGATAATATAGAATCGGGAGAAATTGAGGAAACAAGATACTCTACGTACTTAAAACTCATGGAGGAAGCTGAGGAGAATACAGCGCAATAAAAAACCCAGCCGAAGCTGGGTAAAAACTAATAACCATGAAAACTCAAATTAAACATGAGAATCGGAAAAAGAATTACAATTTCCGTGCCAACAAAAAGTTGACGTCTCATTTTCTCTGAACTTTCAATACAAAGGTAACAAAGTTTTTTGTATTTTTGCGCCACAATAAAACAAGATATATGTCAGGTAAAATTACATTCACCATGATCAAACCAGATGCAGTTGCTGATGGTCACATTGGTGCTATTTTAGGAAAAATTGCAGAAGCGGGTTTTAAAATCAAAGCTTTAAAATTAACGCAGATTACTACTGCCGATGCAAAAAAATTCTACGAAGTTCACGCTGAAAGACCTTTTTACGGAGAATTGGTAGACTTTATGAGTTCAGGACCAATCGTAGCTGCAGTTTTAGAAAAAGAAAATGCTGTTACAGATTTCCGAACTTTAATTGGTGCTACAAATCCTGCAGATGCTGCGGAAGGAACAATTAGAAAAATGTTTGCAAGAAGCATGGGAGAGAACGCGGTACACGGTTCCGATTCTGATGAGAATGCTTTACTGGAAGCTCAATTCCATTTTTCTGGAAGAGAAATTTTCTAGATAAAAAGAACATATCAAAATAAAAATCCAGATCAACTCTGGATTTTTTTTGTTTAAAACTTTTGAAAATAGTTGATTTCGGAAAATATCTATATCGAATATCTACTCAAAAACCTTATCAATACTATCTTTTTTAAATCTAAATTTAGATTTTTTACATTGAGTTTCCCACTACAACTCAGAAAAAGTAGCAGAAACTTTTAACTACAAACAAAACACAAAAAAGGATCCAAGAGGTTCCTTTCAATCTTCAAATTTATAAAATTTTCAACTTTTTAAATCTTCAGAAGTTCTATTGTTTTTTCCGGATTTCCTGAGGAGAACACAGCATTTCCAGCAACCAGAACGTCTGCGCCTGCGTCGAAAAGTTTAGAGGCATTATCCAGATTCACACCGCCATCGATCTGAATTAAGGCGGTAGAATTATTAGACAGAATTAGATCTTTGGTTTCAGCGATTTTTTTGTACGTATTTTCAATAAATTTCTGTCCGCCAAATCCCGGATTTACACTCATCAATAAAACCAGATCTACGTCTGCAATAATATCTTCTAATAACAAAACCGGCGTTGCAGGATTTAAAACAACTCCAGCTTTTGCGCCTTTTTCCTGAATGAGATTAATCGTTCTGTGCAAATGCACGCAGGCCTCATAATGAATAGAAACCAGATCAGCACCATGCTCGATGAATTCTTCCACATACTTTTCCGGCTCCACAATCATCAAATGAACATCTACGAATTTCTTCGAAAATTTTTGTACCGTTTTCATTACCGGAAAGCCGAAAGAAATATTAGGAACGTATCTTCCATCCATCACATCTACGTGAATCCAGTCGGCTTGCGATCGGTTTAACATCTCGATATCTCTTTCAAGATTCCCGAAATCTGCAGAAAGTAGGGAAGGGGAAATCAGTTTTGTTTTCATTTTTACTTTATTAGTATTTACAATTGGCTGTTTATTAACTTATTTTTTAATGATATTTCAGATTCATATCTGGTTTTATTTTCAGCAAAGTTTCATAAATCAGCTGAATGACATTCGCAACATCTTCCTTCGCAACCATTTCTACCGTGGTGTGCATATACCGCAAAGGCAGAGAAATTAATGCAGAAGGAACGCCGCCATTGGAGTGAGCAAAAGCATCAGTATCTGTCCCGGTGGCTCTGCTTGATGCCGCTCTCTGGTAAGGAATATCCTTTGATTTTGCAGTTTCCACAATCAATTCGCGAATTTTATGATGAACACTTGGTGCAAAGAAAATAACAGGACCGTCGCCACATTTTTGATCGCCTTCTTTTTTCTTTTCGATCATTGGTGTAGAAGTGTCGTGAGTAACGTCTGTCACTATCGCTATATTAGGTTTAATGGTATCTGCGATCATATCTGCGCCATATAAACCAACTTCTTCCTGAACGGAATTGGTAACATATAAACCGAATGGAAGTTTCTTTTTATTTTCCTTTAAAAGTCGCGCAACTTCGGCAATCATAAACCCGCCAATTCGATTATCTAAGGCGCGGCAAACAAAATAGCGGTCATTCAATTCGAAAAATTCGTCGGGATAAGTAATCATGGTTCCTACGAATATTCCCAGATCTTCAACTTCTTTTTTTGTAGTTGCGCCACAGTCGATAAAAATATTTTCGAGTTTTGGAACAGGTTCATCAGAATTAACACCACGCGTATGAATTGCTGGCCAACCGAAAACTCCTTTCACGATCCCTTTTTCGCCGTGAATATTTACAACTTTCGACGGCGCGATCATTTGATCGGAGCCACCATTCCGAATGACATAAATTAGGCCTTCATCTGTAACATAATTCACGTACCAGGAAATTTCGTCGGCGTGCGCTTCAATCACCACTCTAAATTCTGCGTCAGGATTGATAATCCCATAACAGGTGCCATAGTGGTCAAATTCAACTTTGTCAACGTAAGGTTTAATGTAATCCATCCAAACTTTCTGGCCGTTGTGTTCGTAACCAGTTGGAGATGCAGTGTTTAAATATTCTTCTAAAAACTTTAAAGATTTATTTTGAAATTTCATATAAATAGGAATGATTTTTGGTGGTCTGAAACTTGATTTAATACGAAGTAAAAGTAATGAAATTTAACAAACTTATATTAATATTTCTTCTGTTTAGTGGACTTTTCGCACATGCTCAACAAGATTCTGTTCTTATTGCAAAGCCTATTAGCCAGTATCCTGCAGAAATGTTAAAAACCGATGAACTGGGAAATAAATATTACTACGATGAAGGTCAAAGAGCCAGAATCTACGAGATAAACGGAGAAAATGTAGTGGTAATGGACGAATTGATCCTCTTTAAAAAACCCAGATTCAATAATCAACTCGACCAGAATTATTATTTCTTCCTCAATAAAAAACTGAATAGAGTTTACCCCCTTTTTCTTACCGCTTTAGATCAGTATGAAGATATTCAGCTTGATATGAAAGATCTTGATAAAAACAACCAACGCAAATATGTGAGCCAGCGCCAAAATGCTTTAGCAGATCAGTATGAAACTCAATTGAGAGATCTTACCACTACTGAAGGTCGTGTTTTTGCTAAATTAATGAACAGAGCTACCGGTAAAACAGTCTACGATATTATTAAAGAGCTTCGCGGCGGCTGGAGCGCTTTCTGGTGGAATGTTAAAGGAAATATCGCAGATGTAGATATTAAAGAACCTTTTGATCCGCATAAAAACAGAACAGATGAGTTTTTAGAAGCGCTCCTTCAAAGCAATTGGAATGCCGGTTACTTTCGGCCCTATCCAGGTTACATGAATTTTAAAGTCAAAAAATAATTAATGAAAAATTTAATGAAAAGTTCAGTAGTGCTGTTAGCAATACTGAGTTTTAATTTCGCCTACTGTTGGGGAACCACAGGTCACCGAGTTATTGCAGAAATTGCAGAAAACCATCTTTCCGGAAAGGCTAAGCGCCATTTGAAGGAAATAATAGGAAACGAAAAATTAGCATATTGGGCCAACTGGCCGGATTACATAAAATCCGATACCACCGGAGTTTGGAAGCATACTGATCAATGGCATTATATCAACGTAAATCCTCAATCTAATCTGAAAGAATTTACAGAAACTTTAAAGATTCAGAAAGCACCGAACATCTATACTCAGATCAAGATCTTGTCGGAACAGATCAAAGATAAAAAAACAGCTGCGAAAGACAGAGAGATTGCTCTTCGATTTCTTATTCATTTGATGGGAGATGCGGCGCAACCTATGCATCTTGGGAGACTTGAAGATCTGGGAGGAAATAAAATCAAGCTGAAGTTTTTCGGCGATAATACCAATCTGCATTCTTTGTGGGATTCTAAGTTAGTAGATTTCCAAAAGTACAGTTATACGGAATTTGCGAATGTTTTAGATGTAAAATCAAAAGAAGAAGTAAAACAGATCCAGTTAGGAACCTTAGAAGACTGGTTGTACGACAGTCACAAGCAAGCAAACAGAATTTATTCTAACTCTGTTGCAGACGCTTCTTATTCCTACGATTATAATTACAAATTCGAACCTTTGTTAGAAAGACAATTGTTGTACGGCGGTCTTCGATTGGCTAAAGTGCTGAACGAAATTTTATAAGTATTTCTTTTTTAAAAGATCGAAAACGATTTTATCAACAGGCAACGGAAATGGGTTTTCTTCGGTATCGAGGGAAACCCATTCTGTTTTTTCGATGCACGGATCTCTAATAAGCAAGTCATCTTCATCAACAATATCTGCAACATAATAAATAGTAAGCAATTGTTCACTATTCCGAAATTTAGAAACTAAAAAATCTTCCTGCGTATAAAAATGCTGAAGATTCGTAATTTTTAAATTGAGTTCCTCCTCAAATTCCCGGTGAAGACAGTCTAAAACCCCTTCACCAAATTCTAAACCGCCACCGGGAAATTTTAACAGATGGTCACCTGCATATTCTTCATGAAGTGCTAAAATCGTTCTGTTTTTAACTACGGTCGCGTAAATCCTGACGTTTATTTTATCAATCATTGTTAATCTGGAATTTAAGGTTGGATTTCAAAGTTAGGAAATTTTACTTTTCCAAAGATTATTGCTTTAAAACTTTATGGCGTTGATCATTTCTCTTTTTCCGGGCGGCCCGGCCTTTTTCTCCACCTTAAAGTCTAAATCCTGAAGAATTCGGCGAACGCTTCCTTTTGATGAATACGTCGTCAACAGACCGCCAACTTCCATTTTATTAGAAACCATTTCGAAGAGGGGTCTTTCCCACAGATCCGGTTGAACTCTGGCTCCAAAGCAATCAAAGTAAACCAAATTGATGTTTGGTAATTCTAGATTTTCGAGTTCAAAAAAATCACAATTAAATTTGGTGAAGAAAAAATTAGGTGCAATTTCAATCGGTATGTTCCATTCACATTCATGAATTAGCCTGTAAATTTTAGCAACTTCTGGCTCATCGAAGAAAGAACTGTAATCCAATTCCTGAACTTCATCTTGATTTACGGGATATTTTTCAATGGTTAAATAATTAATTATATGATTTTTATCAGTTTTCAAAAATTCATCAATAGTGACTAAAACATTTAGACCTGTACCAAAACCGAGTTCTAAAATGTTAATGTCGCAAAAATAAACTAATTTTAATCCATTATCAATAAACACATGAAGTGCCTCCTGCAGTGCCCCATGATGCGAATGGTAGTTTTCATCTAGTTCGTTGATAAATAATGTCTTGCTACCATCTGACGTAGTTATAACCTCTCTCTTCATCTTAAATTTTTCCAAAATTAATTTAAAATTTTGATATTTAAAAAATTATATTAAATTTGTAGAACACCAAAAAAAATTTTTAATATGATAATTCAAAAATCTACTAATCCAAGAATTTCGAGTTTTGATCCTAATAACTTTTCCTTTGGGAATACTTTTATCGATCATATGATAATCTGCGAGTACGATGATGGAAAATGGGGTGATGTAAAATTGATTCCGTATGGTCCGCTTCCTTTTTCTCCTGCAATGATGGGAGTAAATTATGGTCAGGCTTGTTTCGAAGGAATGAAAGCTTATAAAGATAACGACGATAAAGTTTTTCTTTTCCGTCCCGAAAAGAATTTTGCACGAATGAATAAGTCGGCTCAACGTTTGGCAATGCCCGAAGTGACCAAAGAAATCTTTTTGGAGGGTTTGAAAGCACTTGTTGATATCGACCGAAACTGGATCCCACAAGGTGAAGGAATGTCGTTATATCTTCGTCCGCTAATTTTTGCGACGGAAGAAGCTTTGAAAGCCAGAATATCTAAAAAATATATGTTTGCGATCGTAGCAACTCCTGCGAAAAGCTATTATACAGAACCAGTTTCTGTAAAAATTTCTGATTTTTATTCACGTGCTGCAAACGGCGGAGTAGGTTCTGCAAAAGCAGCAGGTAATTATGCAGCTTCTTTTTACCCAACACAACTGGCGATGGAAGAAGGTTATGATCAAATTATTTGGACCGATGATTCGACCCACGAATATTTTGAAGAAAGTGGAACGATGAACGTATTTGTAAGAATAAACGATACGATTTATACGCCACCAACTTCAGAAAAAATTCTGGACGGAGTTACGAGAGATAGTTTTATTCAACTTGCTAATAAAAGAGGAATAGAAATGAGAATTGAACCGATCTCTGTAAAAGCAGTTGTTGAGGCTCAGAAAGATGGAAGTTTAAAAGAAGTTTGGGGCGTTGGAACCGCAGTTGTTACAAGTGTTTTCAAAGCTTTAGGCTACAAAGGTGAAAAATTGATGCTTCCTATCTTATCCTTAGAAGATAGTTTTGCTTTAACCTTACAGAAAGATTTGGTTGACATTCAAACCAACAACGCCGAAGATCCTTTCGGATGGAGAGTTCTCGTAGAAAAAAATATTATGGAAACCGCTTAATTTCCCATAAGAACAATATTAAAAACCGGAAAAAATTTTTATCCGGTTTTTTCGTTTTAAAATGTGACGCGAATTTCTTATTTTCGCAAAAGTTTTATGCAGAAAATAATTATAATTTCATCGTTACTCTTGGCTGGTTGTGCGCAGAACACACAATCACATCCTCCCGTGGGTGGCTTTTTGAGTGAAAAAGATTTAAACACTTCCCGAAACAGAGCTAAAAATCTGAATGATACGGAGCGAAATCAAATTCAGGACTGGATCAAAAATCAGGATGAGCAATTTTATCCGATGAGTTTAAATTATTGGGTGAATGTTGCAAACCTTCAGCAGAACGCGCGGAAAATTGATGGCGAAACAATCTCTTATCAATATGAGATCTTCGATTTTGATGGAGTGAAAATGCTCACGACTCCGAAGAAAAATATAAATGTCCAGTTTGGGCATTTTGAAGAGTTGAAAGCCGTGGAAGATGCTCTAAGATATCTTAATAAAAATCAGGAAGCAACTCTTTTGGTTCCGTCGGTTCTGGCTTTCGGGACTTATGGCAACAACGAAAAAATTCCGAATGATATGCCCTTGATCATCAAAATAAAAGTATTGTAAATCTTATATTAATATGCTAAAGAAAAATTTATTAATCGCAGTAGCGGCAATTTCGCTAACTAGTTGCACCTCAATTTATAAAAAAATGAACGTAGAAAAAGAAACTTACGAAGATCTAAAAGAAGGTCTTTACGCAAATTTCCAAACTTCAAAAGGAAATATGATCGTTAAACTCGAAGACAAAGATGCTCCGGTTACGGTTGCAAATTTTGTTGGTTTGGCAGAAGGTAAAATCGATAATAAGTCTAAAGCTAAAGGAGTTCCTTTTTATGATGGAACTATTTTTCACAGGGTTATTAAGGATTTTATGATTCAGGGTGGTGATCCAAAGGGAACAGGAATGGGAGATCCAGGCTATAAATTCGATGACGAAAAAAATAATCTTCAGCACACCGGGAAAGGAATTCTTTCTATGGCGAATTCTGGACCAAATACAAATGGTTCTCAGTTCTTTATTACCGAAGTTGCAACGCCTTGGTTAGATGGGAAACATACCATTTTCGGTAAGGTTGTTAATGGTTTAGATGTAGTTGATACCATTGCTAACGTTGAAAAAGGAGCGCAGGACAAACCAAAGACAGATATTGTTTTAGAGAAAGTTTCTGTATTCAGCAAAGGTGCCGAATATAAAGGCTATGATGCTGCAAAGATCTTCAGCGAAGGAAAAGCGAAGATCAAAGAAAACAACAAAAACATGATGGCTAAATTAGAAGCTGACAAAAAGAAAAAAGACGAAGAATTTGCAGCAAATCAACAGCAATTAGTAGACGCGTTGAAAGCTACAATGCAGTCTACACCTTCCGGTTTGTATTACAAAATTACCAAAACAACAAATGGTCCTTCTCCAAAAAAAGGGGATGAAGTTGCGGTACATTACGCTGGTAAATTAATTGATGGAACCGAATTCGATTCTTCTTTCAAGAGAAATCAACCGATAGATATTCCAATCGGAGTTGGACAAGTTATTAAAGGTTGGGACGAGGGTATTTTATTATTAAAAGAAGGCGAAACTGCTACATTACTTATTCCTTCAGAATTGGGTTATGGTGCAAATGGCGCTGGCGGTGTAATTCCACCAAATGCCTGGCTAATATTTGATGTTGAACTTGTAAAAGTAAACAGTACTTTAACGAAGTAAATTATAATTGAGTAAGAAAAACTCAATTCATTGTGATAATGAAAAAGCAACACTTTATTTTGAAGTGTTGCTTTTTTTTGATTTTTTTTATGGTATGCTATGTTCGAAATATAAAATAATGTGATTATGAATCTTATTAAATAAAAAAAAGGGTGTTTTAACTGTAATTTGTAAACCACAAACTTGTTACATTTGAATAATTAAAAAAAGATACAGTAAAAAAGTTAGTAAAACTTTCATAATTAAGAGATTAGATAAAAAAATAAGACAAATTACGATAACCAAACAACACAAATGATGGGAATTCGAGAAGGGGTGCATTTTTAAAATGCATCTTTTTTTTATAGTCTTTCCCCACAGATTTTACAGAACCGCGAATCGTCATCGTTATCATTATTTCCACATCGTGGACAATTCTTCCCGAGATCCTGCCGTTTGTTGCGCATTTCTGCCGTTACAATTCCTGTTGGCACCGCAATGATGGAATAACCTGCAAGCATCAGCAATACAGAAAGAAATTTACCTAAAGGCGTTCCGGGTGAAACATCTCCGTAACCAACCGTCGTCACCGTTACTACCGCCCAATAAACACTTTGCGGAATACTTTCAAAGCCTTCGCGGTGACCTTCAACCATGAACATCATGGAACCCACGATAACCGAAAAGATCATTAAGAACATAAGGAAAATATAAATTTTTCTGGAACTGTTCTTCAGCGCAGTAACGATGAAAGCCCCATCGTTCATAAAATCCAAAAGATTAAAGATCCGAAAAACCCTCAACATTCTTAGCATTCTTAAAATAAGGAAGTATTTTGTGATCGGAATAAATAAACTTAAATAAAAGGGTAGTATCGCTAAAAAATCAATAATTCCGAAAAAACTGAAAATGTAAGCACGTTTATTTTTTAAGGTGACAATTCTCAAAACATATTCCACGGTAAAAATAACCGTGATGATGATCTCTAAAATAATAAAGAGGTGATGGAGCTTTGCATCGAAAACACTTACACTTTCCATCATTACGATGAACGTACTCAGCAAGATCAAAAACAGAAGAATAAGGTCAAAAGCTTTGCCCGGTTTGGTGTCCGCTTTAAAAATGATGCGGTAAACAATGCGTTTCCATCTTGTTCGTTCCGGTATAAAATCGTGTTCCTTCTCCATATATTGTCAAAAATTAAATTTAAAGAAATAATTCTTAATTTCGCTACAAACTTAAGCAAATGACTATTAATGAAGCAATCCTCGAGATTGAAAAACGGATTCCACTTAAACAGGCAGAAGAATATGATAACGTGGGACTTTTATGCGGAAATCCAAATAAAGAAATTACAGGAATTCTGGTTTGTCATGATGCTTTGGAAAATGTTGTAGACGAAGCCATTGCAAAAAATCTAAACTTAATTATAACGTTTCATCCTATCATTTTTTCTGGTTTAAAATCGCTCACAGGAAAGGATTATGTAGAACGTTCTGTTCTGAAAGCGGTAGAAAATAAAATCGCGGTATATGCTATTCATACGGCCTTCGATAATGATTTTTCCGGAGTTAACTATGGCATTTGCCAAAAATTAGGTTTACATGATCAGAAAATTTTAATGCCTAAAGTGAATAATCTCACTTCGTTAGAAGTTTATGTTCCCACGGAAAATTCGGAACAGATTAAAGAAGCTTTGTTTGCCGCTGGTGCCGGAAATATCGGGTTTTACGATGAATGTAGTTTTACGGTTGCAGGTGAGGGAACTTTCCGACCGATTGCGGGATCCAACCCTTTTTCCGGAACTCAAAATATTCTTGAAAATGCCGATGAAAAGATAATTTCTGTAGTTTTCGAAAATTATAAAAAACATCAGGTGCTTGCTGCGATGAAATCCGTGCATCCGTACGAAGAAGTGGCGTACAAGATCATCAGTTTAGAAAATGAAAATCAATATTCAGGTCTAGGACGGTTTGGAGATTTCGAAATTGAAATGAACGAATCTGATTTTTTAAATTTCGTGAAAGAAAAATTTGATTTGAAAGTTATTCGTCATTCTAATTTTAATTCAAAAAAAATCAAAAGGGTAGGAGTTCTTGGTGGAAGTGGAGCAAGTGGAATAAAAGCTGCACTCTCTCAAAAATGCGACGCATATTTGACGGGAGATATTAAGTATCACGATTTTTTTCAGAATGAAGGCAAAATGTTAATCTGCGACATTGGCCATTTTGAATCCGAGCAATTCGTTACCCAACAATTATTTGAGATTTTATCGGAAATTTTTCCTAAATTTGCAATCTCAAAATCTATTGAGAAAACCAATCCTGTAAATTATTTTTTATAAAAATATGGCTAAAAAATCTGTAGAAATCTCCGTTGAAGATAAGTTAAGAGCGCTTTACGATTTACAAATAATCGATTCCCGATTAGATGAAATTCGTAATACCAGAGGCGAATTGCCAATCGAAGTTGAAGATCTAGAAATTGAAATCGAAGGCCTTGAAAAAAGATCAGAGAAATTTGGTGCCGAAATTAAAGAGCAGAATGACGAAATTAATACAAAAAATGAAGTCATTAGTCACGCTAAATCTTTGATTGACAAATATAAAACTCAGCAAGACACGGTAAGAAACAATAAAGAATTCGAAGCTTTAGGAAAAGAAATCGAATTCCAGGAGTTAGAAATTGAACTTTCCGATAAAAGAATCAAAGAATTTTCAGTTAAAATTTCGCATAAAAACGAAACGTTCGAAGAACTGAACAATAAAATTACAGAATTAAAAAACCACCTTAAATTTAAAAAAGAAGAGCTGGAAAATTTAGTTTCTGAAACTCAGAAAGAAGAAGATTATTTGATCGAAAAATCTGGGGAATTTTCTAAAAATATCGATGCGCGATTGTTGGCATCTTACCAAAGAATCCGTACGAATTCGCCAACTGGACTTGCTGTTGTTGGTTTAGAAAGAGGAGCACCAAAAGGTTCATTCTTTACTTTGCCTCCACAAAAACAAATGGAAATTGCGCAGAGAAAGAAAATTATCATCGATGAGCACAGCGGAAAAATCTTAGTTGACGACGATATGGTTAACGAAGAAAACGAAAAAATGAAAGATATTATTAAGTTTTAAAACTTTTTAAACATGAAAAAATCCGGTTTGAATTTTTCAAACCGGATTTTTTGTATTAATAGAGCAAGAGTTTTAATTCACCTCACTTTTTTCTAAACTTTCTTTTATTCTTCTCATGGCTTCTTTCAAATCGTTTTCTGAGGCGGCGTAAGAGAACCGGACACAGTTTGAATTTCCAAAAGAAACTCCGCCAACGGTTCCAACATGCGCTTCATCGAGTAAAAACATCGCGAAATCATCTGCATCATTAATATGTTTGCCATTTAACGTTTTACCGATATAATAAGAAACATCAGGAAAAAAGTAAAAAGCAGATTCCGGATAATTTACAGTAAAGCCCGGAATTTCTTTCATCAAATTATAAACGATATCACGTCTCTTTTTAAATTCATCGATCATATACCGATATTCAGAATAGTCGGTCTTCAAAGCAGTGATTGAGGCTTTTTGAGCCATAGAATTGGCGCCACTTGTCATTTGACCCTGAATCTTTTCACATCCTACAGCCAACCAGGACGGACAGGCAGAATAACCGATTCTCCAACCCGTCATTGCAAAAGCTTTCGACATTCCGTTGATGACTGCCGTTTGTTCGTAAACCTGCGGAAATTCAGCGATAGAAGTGTGTTTGCCATCATAATTAATGTATTCATAAATCTCATCAGAAATGATCGTGATCTGGGGATATTTCGCAATAACGGCTGCAATTTTTTCCAGTTCTTCGTAGGTGTAAAAACTTCCCGACGGATTACATGGTGAACTGTAAAGTAAAGCTTTAGTTTTCGGCGTGATCGCTAGTTCCAGTTGCTCCGCAGTCATTTTAAAACTGGTGTCAATTGAAGTTTCAACAAAGACCGATTTTCCGCCAACCATTTTAACCATTTCGTCATAACTTACCCAATACGGTGCAGGTAAGATCACTTCGTCACCTTCATCAATAATGGAACACAAAACATTTAAAATAGATTGTTTAGCGCCGTTGGATACGCAGATCTGGGAAGGGAGATATTCTAAATTGTTATCTCTTTTCAGCTTTTCGCAAATCGCTTCTCTTAAATCTAAAAATCCCGGAACGGGAGAGTAGTGACTGAAGTTGTTATCGATCGCATCAAAAGCCGCTTCTTTTATATTTTTTGGAACGTCAAAATCCGGTTCGCCCAGGGTTAAACTAATAACATCGATTCCTTTCGCTTTCATTTCCCGCACTTTATTGCTCATTACAAAAGTTTGCGAAAAACTCATTCGATTAAGTCTTTCAGAATATTTATCCATATTTATTATTAAGTTTTTCAAAGATAATTTTTTTCTGCAAAGTTCTGAAGTTGTTTCTCTAAATTTGCAGAAATTATACTTGAAAAATGTCTGTTGAATTAATTAAAAAATACTTCCCGAATTTATCCGAAAAACAAGTTGAACAGTTTGCAAAACTCGACGAACTTTACAAAGAATGGAATGAGAAAATTAATGTGATCTCCCGTAAAGATATGGATTCGCTTTATGAAAAACATATTCTACATTCCCTTGGGATCGCAAAAGTAATGGAGTTTGCTCCAAAAACTAAAGTTCTGGATATTGGTACCGGTGGTGGATTTCCCGGAATTCCGCTCGCCATTTTATTTCCCGAAGCTCATTTTACTTTGGTTGATTCCATTGGTAAAAAAATTACGGTTGTAAAAGAAGTTTCCGAAGGAGTTGGTCTAACCAATATTACGGCGATTTACGATCGTGCCGAAGATTTGCCGGGTAAATTTCATTTTGTAGTTAGCAGAGCAGTTACTCAAATGCCCACTTTTCTGCGCTGGTTGAGAGGTAAGTTTGAGAAAGAACAGTTGAACACAAAACATAATGGCATTTTGTATTTAAAAGGCGGCGATCTTTCGGAAGAACTTGCGGGATTAAAAGTCGAAATTTTTAATCTGCAGGATTATTTTGAGGGTGAATTTTTTGAGACAAAAAAAGTTGTTTATTTATCTAAAGGAAATTTTAATTCGTAATCTAGCATAATAAAGGAAATATCTTTATCGTTCTAATAATAAATCAAATAAACCATGAAAAAACTACTACTTATTTGTTTACCGATTACACTGATTTTCAGTTCTGTAAGTTGCAACGACCGTTTAGAAGGAGATGAAATTGTAAACACCGACGCCGTAAGAATTGACAGCGTAAAAATCGCCCAATATTCTATGGATGTTTACACGACCCAGACTATAAAAACGTATTCAACATACACCGCAAACTGCGAGGGTTTTTATGGCTACGATTACTTACATACCGATGCTCTGGAACGCGAAGTAACTTCGTACAAATTCAAAACAAGTGCAAACTGCGGAGATATGGTTGTTCGGGCTTCTCAAATCAATTTCCGACCACAGGAAACCGGAACTTATCGATTTAAATTTTTTACAGGCAAAGATGCCAATGGAGAAAATACTTACCGCGAAGAATTGATCACGGTGAATTAAATCTAAAAGTTCGGATCTAAAATTTATACCTCTGGAATTATTATTTTTCCGGAGGTTTTTATTTTAAATTTTTGTATTTTTCCTCTTTCCATTTTTACATGAAATTTCTCCATAAAATTCTTACCGAACTCTTAGATCAATATCCAGATTTATCTGGAGTAAACATTATTCTTCCAGGAAAAAGACCTATCGTTTTCATCAAGAAAATACTGCGAGAAAAGCAATATTCCGGTTTTCTACCGAATTTTTTCACCATCGAAGATCTGATAAGAGACATCTCCGGAAAAGAACATTTGCAGGGAATCGCCCTTTGGCTTTTCGCTTTTGAAATTTATCACGAATCTCACCCTTCCGAAGATTTTGCTAATTTTTTAAAATGGTTTCCCACGCTTTTGAAGGATTGGGATGATATTTTAAAATTCTCAGACAGCGACAAAGCCGTTCTCGAATATATGTTTGATGAGGAACGAATTAAAAACTGGTCCGAAAACTTAGGAGATTCTCAAGATACTCCGCGCCGCAAATTTTTAAATTTCTGGCAGAAAATGAATATTTTTCTACCGATCTTGAAGCAAAAACTCGCCGATAAGCATTGGGCAACTTCCGGAATGATTCATGAATCTGCAAAAAGTAAGATCGAAAATTTTGCTCAAAATACAGAACAGAAATTTGTCTTTTGCGGTTTCAATGCCTTTACTCCAGCAGAGGAAAAATTAGTAAAAAGTCTAATGCAGTGGGATAAAGCACAATGTTTTTTTCAGGCAGATGCGTATTATTTTAATGATGAAAGGCAGGAAGCCGGAAAATTTTTACGCAATCACAAAACGTGGAAAGAGTTTACAGAAAACAGACCATTTCACTGGATTGAAAATGATTTTGAGCAGTCAAAGAATATAAAAGTTTACGAAGTTTCCGGAAATATTACCCAAGCCAAAGTGCTGCCAGAAATCTTTAAAGACATTGATGACGAAAATCTTTCCAACACCGCCGTTGTTTTATTAGATGAAAATCTGCTTCCGGCCAGTTTAGATGCGATGAACGCGGTACAGTATCTAAATATTACCATGGGATTTCCGTTGAAGAATCTGGCTTTCAGTAATGCGATGAAACAGCTTTTTTATCTTCAGAAACAATTAGAGAAAAAAGATTCCTCTTATTATTACAATGATGTTTTGTCGGTATTAGAGGAACTTCCGAATGCGGAGATCGACCAGGAAATTATCACCAACTTCAAAATAAAAATTGAGGAAAGAAATATTGTTTATATTTCGAAAAAGCAATTCTCTGAGTTTTTATCCGAACTTTCTTACTTTCAACTTTTTCAGAAACCGTCGTCTATCAAAGAATTTTTAGATCAACTCATTAAGTTTTGTTATGAATTGAAATTTAGAGATCTAGACGATATTCTTTACGAAAATATCGCACATTTCGAAAAAAGCTTCAAAATTATTCAGAACCAGATCTCTCCTTATTCTTTTGAAATTAAAATGGAAACGCTGGAAGTTTTGATCAATCAACTAGTCAGTTCAGAAACGATTGATTTTCAAGGTGAACCACTCCAAGGTTTGCAAGTGATGGGACTTTTGGAAACCAGACTTTTAAATTTTGAAAACGTAATTCTACTTTCTGCCAATGAAGGTAAATTACCGCTCGGAAATTCACAGAACACCTATCTTCCTTTTGATGTCCGCCAGCATTTCGAGCTGCATACTTTTTTAGAGAATGACAGTATTTATGCGTATCATTTTTATCGGTTGCTTCAGGATTCACAGAATGTTCACCTTTTGTTCAACGCTTTAGGTTCCGGCGTAAATACAGGAGAAAAAAGCCGTTTTATAACGCAGATGGAAATTGAAGATAAGCACCATCAAATCGAAAATATCATTATCGAAAATACCTCTGATCCTATTCAACAGGAACTAATTCAAATTCAGAAAACGCCAAAAGTTCTGGAAAAACTAGAGCGGTGGAAAAGTCGTGTTTCAGCGTCTCATTTGACTTCTTATCTCTATAATCCTGTTGATTTTTACCTGACCAAAATTCTAAGTACGAGAGAAACTAACGAAATTGAAGAAGAACTTTCCCAAAGAAGTTACGGTAATCTGGTGCATTATGCGCTCCAAAATATCTACGAAAAATTACTTGGTAAAAAATTAACGGTTAAGGATTTAGAACTTTCAAATGAAGCGGTAATTGAATCGATTAATATTGCCATTGAAAAATTAAATCACCAGATTGAATTTTATGAAAAAGGAATGAACTTTATTCACAGATCGATCGCTGAAAGAGTAGTGCGGAACGTTTTGGATTTTGATAAAAAATTGGTTTCCCAGGGAAATACTTTAGAGATTTTGAGTGTTGAAGGAAATTTTGAAGGCATCGATTTTTATCTGGATGATGCGCAAACCGATAAAGTTTCTTTTTATGGTTTCATAGACCGAATAGATAGATTGAACGGGAACTTAAGAATTATCGATTTTAAAACAGCGAAAACGAAAAATCTTTCGATTGCTGCTCCTAAAAAAGCGGAAGATATAGAAAAACTAGAACAGCTTTTTTTCCGGGATGATTATAAGCAGGCGATGCAATTATGCATTTATGCATATTCTGTTTTGAAGGAAAAGAAAACCGTAGAAAATTTTGTAGAATGTGGAATCTGGAGTTTTGCCGAGGTGAATAAAGGCGTCCAGAATCTTAGTATTTTTGCAGACAGCGAAATCTCTTTAAAATTACTGGAAACACCTATGAAATCAATTAAAAATGTGATCACGGACATTCTTAACCCAGAACTCGATTTTGTAGAAGAGGAGAAGGTGAGTTGGTAGAAATAATCAGGAATTTTCAAGAAAAAAAAACCTTCAAGAAATCTTGAAGGTTTAATTATTTTTATTCGAAAGCGTTAATACCCGTTATATCCATTCCTGTAATCAGTAAGTGAATGTCGTGCGTTCCTTCATACGTGATCACCGATTCTAAATTGGCAGCGTGTCGCATCATCGGAAATTCTCCCATAATTCCCATTCCGCCAAGAATCTGGCGGGATTCTCTCGCGATATCGATCGCCATTTTTACATTATTTCTTTTCGCCATCGAGATTTGTGCAGGCGTTGCTTTATGTTCGTTTTTAAGCCTTCCTAACTGAAGACAAAGCAACTGTGCTTTCGTAATTTCGGTTAAAAATTCTGCTAATTTTTTCTGTTGCAACTGGAATCCCGCGATTGGTTTACCGAACTGTTTTCTCTCTTTAGAATATTGAACAGCGGTACAATAGCAATCAACTGCTGCCCCAATAACGCCCCAGGAAATCCCGTAGCGAGCGGAATTCAGACAAGACAAAGGTCCTTTTAATCCAGTAACATTTGGTAATAGATTTTCCTTCGGAACCTTAACATTATTAAAAACCAGTTCACCCGTTTTCGAAGCTCGCAAACTCCATTTGTTGTGGGTTTCCGGTGTGGTAAATCCTTCAAAAGCTCTTTCAACGATTAGACCCTGTACTTTTCCAGCTTCGTTTTTTCCCCAAACTACGGCAATGTCGCAAACCGGAGCATTAGTGATCCACATTTTTGCGCCATTCAGCAAGTAGTGATCGCCTTTATCTTCGAAATGCGTTTCCATAGAACTTGGGTCTGAACCATGATTAGGTTCTGTTAAACCAAATGCGCCAATCATTTCTCCAGACGCTAGATGCGGCAGAAATTTTTTCTTTTGTTCTTCGGATCCGAATTCAAAAATAGGGAACATCACCAAAGAACTTTGAACAGAGGCTGCAGACCGAATTGCGGAATCGCCACGTTCTAATTCCTGCATAATTAATCCATAAGAAATTTGATCTAATCCCGAACCACCATATTCCTCCGGAATATAAGGACCCAAAGCACCAATTTTACCCAATTCTTTCATCAAGTTCGGAATATCGGTATGATTTTGTGCGGCGTCGTCGATTTTCGGCATTATAAAACTTTCTACCCAATCTCTAACCGACTGCCTAATTAATCGGTGCTCATCGGTCAAAAGTTCATCCATTAAATAGTAATCAGGAAGGGTAGTAAGAGGATAATATGACATATTTTTGTTTTGTTTAAAATTAAGATTTTTTGAAATGATGAAGAAATTTTTAAAGTAAATAAACGAACAGATTATTATTTATCTACAAACCGGTATAAATAAGGCGCTTTGTTGGCAGAACCATCGAAAAATTTTTCTAAACGTTCCAAGGAATTCAGCGCCAGAATTTTTCTCTGGAAATTATTTCTGCGGAATTTTTCGTCCAGTACCGTTTCATAAACATCCCGCAACTCTTTCATTGTGAATTTTTCCGGCAGTAAATTACTTGCGACGATTTGTGTATCTATATTTTTTCGGATATGTTTTAAGCCTACTTCTACAATTTCTGCATGATCAAAAGCCATTTGTGGAAGTTGATTGACTTCAAACCACTCACACGTTTCATTTAAAGTATCAGGTAAGGAATCTGCCATTGAAAAATTGATTAAACTACAATATCCAACTGTGATAAACCGCTGAAAGATCCAGTGATCTTTCGGAACTTCAATATTTTTATTTTTGAGTAAAATCTGGTGGACATTATTTTCGGTTCTGTTCACTTTGCCAAAGGTATGAAACTGTTCCAGAAAAATATCTGCCAAATAGGTTCTTTCGTAGAGCACTCGGGAAGCTGCATCGTGCAGATCTTCGTTGTTGAAGACAAAACCTCCGGGAAGAGACCAAACCTCCAGATCACGATATTTTAAAAGCAAAACCTTCATTATTCCGTTGTGGAATCCGAAAATTGCACAGTCCACGGAAACGTGCTCCACGAAATCTTTGGTTTCTATTAATTCCTGTAAATTCTGTTTATTTTTAGAATCGTCAACTTTCATATCTATCAAAAATAATACTTATTTTCTACTTTTGAGACATAACACAGGAAATTGATGAAACTTATTTTGAAGAGAAAATTATAGAATTAAAATTTACGTCATGAAAGAGAACTTTTTCTTACTTTAAGGTTTTTTCGGCGAATGTTACAGCTATTCTAAAGTGAAAAGCAACCGAGTGAGGTTGCTTTTATTTATTTAAAAGTGACTTTATTTATTACTGAATTTTTTTTCGAAATCCTTACAATCTATCTGTTTCAAAGCTTGTCCATCATATTTCAGATTCGCAGTATTTGCATAAAGGTCTTTTTTGCCTTCTACTTTATGATCGCCAATTCCCTCAATTAGATTTCCTTCTTTTCTCAGGAAATAAATTTCGCGGTCAGAAGTCATTCCTTCAGACTGAAAAGTGTAGTTCAATTTAAGCGTATCGCCGTTCTGAGTTCCCATGACATCACCGAAAGAGCTGTCTTTTTCGAAATTTTTATATCTTAACTTTCCGGTAAGTGTTCCCAAATTATCATCTAATGAAACGAAGACAGAATCTTTGCCAGTTGTTCCCATATAGCAGGTTTGAAGTGTAGATGAGGCGACAGGTTCTGCATTTTCTGGAATTACTACAGAATCGGGTGGTGTGGTTTGAATATCAGTTATTTCGCTCGATTTTTTTTCGCAGCTTGTGATCGCGAGTACTGTAAATGAGGCTAAAATGTATTTTTTCATTGAAAGGGGAAATATTAATTAGAATTCAAATTTAACGATTTTCAATTTAAAGAACTATTTGCAAGACGTTAACTCCGATGAGATATTAGATCTTATTTATAATTTTTAGAAAGTAATTTAGATTTTAAGCAAAAAAAACATAGCAATTGTAATGATACAGGAATTATATAAGTCAATTGTAAAAATTTAGTTTATAAACTTTAGACAAGTTTTTGTTCAGCGTTTTTCCGATGCTCATTAAAATTTTCCATGATAAAAAATAGAAAAAAATAAATTACAACTTGAAAAGATTCAAATGTAAACAGAGCTATAATTTTCAACAATCTCTAATAAAAAGGCTTATCATACTAATTGCTGAGGATACGCTAAAGATAAATTTAGAAGAGGAATACGTAAATGATCAATTGACAAAATTACAAACTTGTTTTAATTATCAATAGACGTTGACAAATACTTTTTTAACTAAAAACGCAAGGCTTTAAAAAGTCCTATAATTTATATTATGTTAAATAGAATTTGTTTTTAAAGTTAAGTAAATAACTGTCGTCTTATTTATAACTACTTCGTAATATACAGTTTCCGCTGTCTGCATTTAAGATCACCTTCTTTTATCCACGAGTCAAACCACTTTTTGCTGTTCTTGAGTTCGTCCAGATAAAGATGCTCTGTATTATTTAATTTTGTGTTTCTCCAGTGAAAATGATCAACAAGCCGCAAGGCTTCAATTGCAAAAGCGGTGACGATATTTTTGTCGTGAATTTCTAACAGATTATCTCCGTTTTTTTGTTCCGGACCAAAGGCCAAATTGCTGCTTCCACAATAAACTACGGGATTTTTACCTTTAAAATTAACGACGATAAATTTGTGATGGATCGCATAACCATCGATATTAGGAACCGTTCCAAAAGGTTCCGGTAAATTATTTTCAATTCCCCGAGCTGCAACTCGGATTCCCTTTCTGGAATTTGGTTTATAAAGAAAAATTGCAAAATCCTCGTCGTTCTTGCCAATCGTATCGGTTATTCCGTAACTGAAAACATTCTCATTGTTTATTTGTTTCCGTACCGAACTGAGTATGCTTCCGGCGCTTCGGTCATTCATAATCGCAAAAAGAATGTCGGTGGTTTCTACATTTTCAATAGAATTGCTTATTCTTGTGAATATTCGTTCTGCATCTTCCTTTTTATGTGGTGCAAAAGTTAAGGTCATTTTGGGTGAACTCACCGTTTTCGTGATTTCATGATCTTTCGTTGAAGATTCGCTGCCTTTAAAACTTTTCATCTTTTCTGTTCCAAAAGATTGATCAAACAAATCTGAATAAAGTTTTGCAGTTTTTGTGCTCTTAAATATAATGATATGATTGCTGTTGACATAGAGTCCGTTTGTGGAAAAATTTGCAGAACCTGTCAGAACTTTTTTCGGAATTGCAGAATTCATTTGAATCATGACTTTGCAGTGAGCCAAAGCACTGTAATGTCCTCTCTTAATATTTTCGGCCAGTCCAACTTTTAGAAATTCCTCTTCAAAAATAGTTTCCCAATCGCTACTTTCTTCGTGTCCTTTAGAATCATCTAATATCATCATCAATCGATTTTCTTTGGCTAGTTGTAACAGTCTTTTGCATATTTCCGGTTCATTTAGATCGAAGGCGAAAACCTTCAAACTTAATTTTTTATCCTTAACCGTTTCATCTAAAAATTCGAGAATTCTACTTCTAGCTTGCCACCCCAACCATTCATGCTGTTCTTCGAAAGTATAAGAAACTTGCTCATATCGGTGTCTAGCGTTATTCCATCTTTTAGCAGAATCTGCAATTTGTTTATTATCGAAAGTCAGGGAATCATTAATTTTTGGTCGCACTGCGTTATTTTTCCTACTAAATCTCGTCGCATAAGCAACAGAAGAGACAAATCCTCTCGTAAAGGCGACCGATGCATTTTTCTCTTCGTAAGGTTTCACAGGTATGTCAATTTCCACGGAAAAGTCTTTATTTAAAGGCAACAGTTTTCCGTGTTCGATATGTCTCGGCGTGATCGTATAAACATAAATTCCAAAGATTGCTTTTCTTGTTGTGATATTTGTATTCGGCACGTGAAGCCAATTAAATTTTTGGATCGGTGAATATAAAGTGGAGTTTTCATCATTATCCGGAATATTATTTTGCTTGATAAAATCACCACTAAAAGTCAGGCGATTGTAAAGAAATTGTCCCACTGAATTTCCCTGATCACATTTGAAAAAAATAGTAAATCCCGCCAGATTTTCGGCTAAGTTCGGCGTAAGATCAAAGGCTAAAAGGGTAATTGCGTCACCTTGATAAGCACGAACACTTACGCCATTTTCAGTTTTAAAAAATTCCATAATATTAAGTTTATCGTTTCACAGATAAAAATAATAGTATTTTCAGGAAAATCGCAGCGTCTTAAAACGGTATTTGCATCCAAAAAGAAAATAAGTTATTAAACGATCTGAAAATTTCGCGATAGCAGTTCTCAAAAAAAATCGAATATTTTTCGAATTGCACCATAAAAAAATGCAGTAACCAAAGTTACTGCATCCATTATATCATTGTAATTTCTATTACCAAGCTGATTCGCGTTTTCTAGTGATCATTTGATCAATGGAGAATTTTCCGGGTCCAAAAGCAAAAATCATTAAATAAACAGAAAGGTAAAGTAAACTTGTTTCCCGTTTCGAAAAATCAGCACCGCTGTTAACAAATAAGCCTGCCACAAACATGGTAATCAGTAGAAAGAAAACCGCAAATCTTGTGAAAAGACCTAAAATTATAAAAATGGAACAAACAAATTCTGCAAAAACTGCTAAAATTAAACTTGTTTTTTGACCCATCCCAAGAAAATTATAAAACTGGATCTCGTCGCCCGAAAATAATTGCTGCAGCTTCGGAAAACCGTGCGATAACATAGCAAAACCGACAAATATTCGTATTACAAGAAGAACAATATCTATAACCTGAGCGTTACTTTTCGTTGAAGTAAAATAATTCATGAAATATTTTTTTTATGAAATTTAACAAAAATCTTTTCTTTAAACGGAATTTTTTCTACGTTTAGTTTAGCTGTAACCGAAATTCTTTAAATCCCGGTCATTTTTTCGCCAATCCTTTTTCACCTTTACAAAAAGGTTGAGATGGATTTTTTTGGAAAAGAATTTCTCTAAATCTATTCTGGCTTCGGTACCAACTTTTTTAATTGCGTCACCTTTGTGACCAATAATAATCCCTTTTTGTGTGTCACGCTCGACGTAGATGACAGCGTCAATAAATATAATTCCATCTTTTTCATTGAAGACTTCTGTAACAACTTCTACAGAATATGGAATTTCTTTATCATAGTTCAACAAGATTTTTTCCCGAACTGCTTCGTTTACAAAAAATCTTTCGGGTTTATCGGTATATTGATCTTTGTCGTAATACGGTGGGTTTTCCGGGAGTAACGATTTTAATTTGGGTAAAATCACATGCGTATTAAAACCTTTCAACGCAGAAATTGGCAGAATTTCAGCCTTTGGAATTCGTTCGTGCCACATCTCCATTGTCTTTTCAAGATCTGCCTGGTTTGATTCGTCAATTTTATTCACTAAAATTAAGACAGGAACGGGTATTTTATTCAGTTTATCGACTAAAAATTCGAAGGGTTCTGTGCGGTCTAAAATATCAACAATGAAAAGAAAAACATCAGCATCCTGTAAAGAATCCTTTACATAATCCATCATTTTTTCCTGAAGTCCGTATTTAGGATCTAAAACTCCGGGCGTATCTGAAAAGACGATCTGAAGATCTTCTTCATTATAAATTCCGAAAATTCGGTGTCGTGTCGTTTGTGCTTTTTGTGTAACAATCGCTAATTTCTCCCCCATTAAATGGTTGAGCAGTGTAGATTTACCGGCGTTGGGTTTACCCACAATATTTACAAATCCTGCTTTATGCATTCGTTTTTATTGAAAATTAAAATAATTAAAGATCTTGAATATTCAAAATCCTCACAAAGGTAGTGAAACATTGTTGGACCGCTAAAAATATGTCTAGATTTGTTAAGGAAATCTTCCTCTTGAAAGCGAAATCTTTTAGGGAAAAGTGATTGTAGAATTCGATAGAAATTGCACACAATCTTTCGCCCACAATTCATAACAAAGTTCCGAAGGATGAATTCCATCACTGAAAAATTCTGACACTGTTTGACCTTCTTTGAGTTTTCCCAGCCATTCTTTGACATTTATTTTTTCGGTCGGAAAATAGACATTTTTGTTTTTTAAAACTTGTTGGTGAAGATGATATGCGAGAATATCCTTGTGATTTCCAAGGACAAACTTCATCTCTTTCGTAAAAGCAGGAAATGCTTCAATAGTCGGTAGCTGCGCAAATAAAATTGGACTTTCCGGAAACTTCTTGCGTAAATCATCAATTAGAAGCTGAATACTTTTACGCCAACGATTTGGCCGATTGAGTTCAAAAGTATCATTTCCTCCAATTCCGATCACCAATAAATCACAGGAATTTTCGACAATTTCTGGAATGATCTTGCGCTGAATCTGAGAAATGTTATAGCCAGTCTTTGCGTAAACTTTCCAGTTGATATTGCATGAAAGTAATTTGGCTAATTCTGCGGAGAAATATCCGGCAAAACTGTTTTTATGATAATCTGACCCTACTCCAGCGAACGAACTTTCGCCAATAAATAAAATATTTAAATTTTTAACGGAATCGTTATGGATGAAACCTTCGGGATTTTTGGCTTCGGGTAGAAAATGAATTTCTTTTTTAATTTTCTTTCCCTGAAAGTAAATGACAGGAAGTAAAGGGAGAGACGTTAAAATATGTAGGAAATAATTACTTATCATATAATTATTTCTCACCTACCTTTTTGAAACAACGGGCAAAATCTCATTTTCCCGTAATCCAAATTTTTTGCGGTCGTCTTCGGAAAACCGTTTGGAATAAAAATTAATATCTACAGTAAAACCAGCAGATTTTAATCTGTCGAAATAATCCATTCCATACCAACGAACGTGGTCGTACTGGCCAAAGTGTTTCTGTCTTTCTTTCGGATCTTTAATGGAAAAATCTTCGTATGTTTTTTCTAAAGAATTCTTCATCGGCACCTGAAAAATTCCCCAACCTCCTTTTTTCATGACGCGATACATTTCGCTCATCGCTTTTTTATCGGCTTCGATATGTTCTAAAACGTGGTTGCAAAAAACGATGTCGAAACTTTCATTTTCAAAAGGCAGATCTAAAATATCAGCTTTAACATCAACGATCGGGGAATATAGATCCGCAGAAATATAATCCAGATTTTTCATTTTCTTGAACTTTCGCAGAAATTCCTGTTCCGGAGCAATGTGCAGTACTTTATAGTTTTTCGTAAAAAAATCGGTTTCGTTTTGAAGATAAAGCCACATTTGCCGGTGACGCTCTAAACTTAAAGTTCCTGGAGAAAGCGCATTTTCTCGCTGTTTACCGTAACCATACGGCAGAAATTTTCGATAAGATTTACCATCAATTGGATCAGTAAAATTATCTCCTTTAAAAAACTGCACAATTAAGGGTCGAGCTAATATACTCGCTCTTATTAACAGTGGTCTTGGAATTTTATTTAAAATGAAGTGCGTGATTTTTTTCATTAAAAATCCAGCGTAAATGGTTTTTCTTCTTCACTTACAATTCCTAAAGCATCGTAAATAAATTGATAAGTAGATAATAAAACAGGTTTGCCGTTAATGATACAAACGTCGTGTTCAAAGTGAGCGGACGGAGAATTATCGACTGAAGTTACCGTCCAGCCATCATCGTGAAATTTAACTTTTTCGGTTCCTAAATTCACCATAGGTTCGATGGCGAGAACAATTCCGTCTTTCAAAACTTTACCACTACCCTTTCTCCCATAATTTGGAACTTGTGGGTCTTCGTGCATTTTTCTTCCTAATCCATGACCTACCAATTCGCGAACAACTCCGTAACCGTGCTTCTCGCAATACTCCTGAATAGCGTTAGAAATGTCTCCAACTCTTTTTCCGCGGACGCACTGTTCGATGCCTTTGTACAAAGATTCCTTCGTTATTTTTAAGAGTTTTTTAGTTTCTGGTGCAACTTCTCCAACTTCAAAAGAATAGGCATGATCGCCATAAAAACCATTCATATAAACGCCACAGTCTACGGAAAGAATATCTCCATCCAAAAGCGGTTTATCGTTTGGGATTCCATGAACAACTTCTTCATTAGGAGAAATACAAAGATTTTTAGGAAAACCGTACATCCCCAAAAACGCAGGTTCGCCACCGTGATCCCGAATAAATTCGCCTCCTAAATTATCCAGATGCAAAGTCGTTACGCCAGGTTTTATCTCCTTTGCAAGCATTCCCAATGTTTTGGAAACCAACTGGGCACTTTCCCGCATTAGTCGAAGTTCATCCAGTGTTTTTAATTGAATCATATCTTAATTTACCAAAATAATTATTTAGAATGTAACGATCATTAATTAGTGAATCAGTACATTTTTATATTGCTTATTTATTTTACCAGAATAAGCCTTTCTTTTTATCCTTTTTCATTTTTGAATAGGCCAAAACTTCGGTGCCTTCAACACGAAATTCTATTCTATCTTTTATGATATTATAAATTTCGCCCCAGCCTGGAAAACCTCCTAAATTTCGGTCATCGATAAATAAATCTGCGTCAATTTTACGGGAAGCTTCTGCATGATCGAAAACCTCGCCTTCAAAGCTGGAATTGACCGCATAAAATTCTACCCCATTTTTTTTGCAAAATTCTACGGCTTCATCTAAAGTTTTACCGTGGCGGTAAGTCCATAATATTAAACGATAACCCTCGGACTGCAGCTTTTTTAAGGTTTCGAAGGCGAAAGTTTTTGGTTTACCGATTCCGGGATATGCGTCGTCAACAACAGTACCATCGAAATCAATGGCCAGTTTTTTATTGCTTTTCATTGATGTGTAATTTCAGTTTTGCAAAGGTAATAAAATAAAAGAGTGGTTGAAAACTTCAACCACTCTTCAGAAAATATAATTTAATATAATTTGGTCTTAAGATTTAATCCATTTGAACTGATGATCTAAATCTGGAGTAGCAATTCTGTCTGTGATTTTTTGCAGTCTTCCAGGAAGTTTCATTAAATATTCCTGAGCTTTTTCGGCTTTTTCATTTAATCCTGTAACATGTTCGATCTTCCAATCTTCTAATAATTCAGATAAAATATTGATATAATCGTAACCTGTGTAAACCATTGCGCGTTGCGCAGCATCTGAAAAATGAGACCAAAGTTCGCCGGCTTTCTGTCCCGATTCCCGCATTAAATGTGCAGGCATTACAATTTTTTTACGCATCATATCTTCGAAAGCGAGCATCATTTCAGATGGATCAACTTCAAAAATTCGCATAACAAAATGTTTGTATGCTTTGGCGTGTCGAGCCTCGTCGGCAGCGATCATTCCACACATCTTCGCTAATTTCGTGTTACCGGTTTGTTTGGCTAACGATCCTACCCTTCTGTGGGAAACATTGGTTGCAGTTTCCTGAAAACTCGTGTAGACAAAGTTTCTGTACGGATCCATGGTCGTTCCGATATCCAGACCATCCTGAATTAAATATTGCGTTGTAATTTCTACTTCGCGCATATCTACTCGTCCGCACAAATATAAATACTTATTTAATAGATTCCCGTGTCGATTTTCTTCTGCAGTCCAGCTTCTGATCCACTGTGCCCAACCTGAACTGGAACTATCATCAACATTAACACCATCGATTCCCATTAACCAGGATTCGTAAGTTGGCAAAGCTTCTTCTGTAATACAGTCACCAATAAGGGTTACGAACAAATCATAATCCATTTCTCTTGCATAAGTCTGTAGCTCTTCAACATCATATTTGAAGTCATTAGAAGAGGGATCCGGTAAAAAATCGCTAGGTTGCCAAATTTTTTCTACGGGGGTTAGATATGAAGAAATAAAGTCACCTACTTCTGTTCCCAGATTTTGCATTACTTCAAGTCTTACTAATTTATTGTACATCTTTTACTTTTTAATTGAAAAGCAAAGATAAGATAAAATATTATTTGGTGCATAAGTAAGCCTGTAAAAAGTAAAAAAAAGCGCTAGAAATTCTTTGCTTTAACATTAAATAGAAACAATTTGAACACAATTCCAATTACAGATTTTAGAGAGATCAAATCTTCAAACAAAAAAAACGGCATTTAAATCTGCCGTTTTATAATATTCTTGAAATAGGTAAAAATTAACTCACTAAAATATCGCCCGTCATTATTTCGGGTATTTCAATATTCATCACTTTTAAAATTGTTGGAGCCATATCGCCGAGTTTGCCCGGTTTCAAGTTCCAGGTACGATCTTTATCCATTACAATTAAGGGAACCAAATTCGTGGAATGCTGCGTGTTTGGAGTTCCGTCGGGGTTGATCATTATATCAGAATTACCGTGATCTGCCAGAATAAAAACTGCATAATCGTGTTCATATGCCGCAGTTGCTACTTTTTCGATACATTGATCAACGACTTCTGCCGCTTTTACTGCCGCGGAAAAAACTCCAGTATGACCAACCATATCGGTATTCGCAAAATTTAAGCAAATGAAATCTGCAGTTTCGTTTTCAATCTCGGGCAGAATTTTTTCGGTGATATCATACGCTGACATTTCCGGTTTAAAATCGTAGGTTGGAACATCTTTCGGACTTGGACAAAGCAGTCTTCTTTCACCAACAAATTCATTTTCTCGTCCGCCAGAAAAGAAAAAAGTCACGTGTGGATATTTTTCTGTTTCTGCGACTCTTATCTGGGTTCTGCCATTTTTTTCTAAAATTTCGCCCATCGTCCCTTCTAATATATTTTCATCGAAAACAACTTTTACATTTTTAAAAGTTTTATCAAAATTGGTCATGGTCACATAGTAGAGATTTAAATGACTCATTCCGTATTCGGGAAGGTCATTTTGAGAAAGAACCTCGGTAATTTCCCGACCTCGGTCGGTACGGAAGTTAAAGCAAAACACTACATCATCGTTTTCAATCTTTGCGACCGGCAAATTGCTTTCTTTAAGACAAATCATTGGTTTCAAAAATTCATCTGTAATTTCATTTGAATATGATTTTTCGATGGAAGCTAAAATATCGTGTGTTTGTTCGCCAATGCCATTAACCATTGCATCGTAAGCTAATTTTACGCGTTCCCACCTTTTATCGCGATCCATCGCATAATATCTACCGACAACGGTGGCTAGTTTTCCGGTAGTAATTGCCATGTGATCCAGAAGTTCTTTAATAAATCCTTTTCCGGAATGCGGGTCACAGTCCCGACCATCTGTAAAAGCATGAACATAAACATTATCCTGCAAACCATTTTCGTGGGCAGCGGTTAAAAGTCCTCTTAAATGATTGATGTGGGAATGCACGCCGCCATCGGAAACCAGTCCGATAAAATGGACGTTCTTTTTATTTTTTACAGCATAATCAAATGCCTCTGTAATTACATTTTCTTTTCCTAAAGTTGCGTTTTCTACCGCTAAATTAAGCTTGACCAAGTTTTGATAAACAACTCTTCCTGCACCTAAATTCATATGTCCAACTTCAGAATTCCCCATTTGTCCGAAGGGTAAACCAACGGCAATGCCGCTCGCTTCCAAAGTAGTATGTGGGAATTTTACAAAACAGGAATCTATAAATGGAGTGTTCGCCTGAGCAATTGCTGAAACTTTAGAATCTGTACCTAATCCCCATCCGTCGAGAATAGCTAAGATTGCTTTTTTTGACATTTTTTTTTATTTTTATTTAACAAATTTAGTGATTTAAGGTCGGTTTTATTCCGATTCTTCTTATAAATTATTGAATGAAAATCTTATTATTTCAAAATTTTCTCAAATGCTTTTCTAACGCCGCCCCGAAGATGAACTTCGCCACAATAGGTATAATTAAGTTTATCCAGAATTTTCAACATGGCCAGATTATCGAAGTTCGTGTCTACTTTGATGCTAAAAACATTTCGTGATTTTGTCAGCTCTTCAATCTTCAAGAATAATTGAGTCGCAATTCCCTGTCCGATGAATTTTTCGGAAACAGCGACGCGATGAACGACGACGTATTTTCCCTCGCTTAGCCAATTTCCTTCTAATTCTTCATAAGCAGGTTCAATATCAAAGATGACTGCTGAATAAGCAGTTGTTTCTCCGTTTAGATCTAAAACAAATCCTACTCCGTTCCGAATATCAGTTTCTATCGTTTCTACATTTGGGTAACCATCTTGCCACTGCTTACTTCCGTCTTTTTTTCTTCTTTCAATTGCCTGTTTTAAGATCTCCCAGATCTTATCGATATCGGTTAGTTCAGCTTTTCTTAAATTTAATCCGTCCATATATTCGTTGATTTCGATATTTAACTGTACAAATTTAAATAAGATTTATTTAAAAATTCAGGATAAAAAACACAATTTATATTTTGTATTTTTATAAAAAATTGAGATGAAAAAGAAATTGGTGGTATTTTCCGGGGCTGGAATTTCTGCGGAAAGTGGGGTGAAAACATTCAGAGATTCTAATGGCTTATGGGAAAATCACAATATTGAAGATGTTGCGAGTCCCGAAGGTTTTCACCGGAATCCAAAAATGGTTTTGGATTTTTATAATGCCAGAAGAAGACAATTAAAAGAAGTCGAGCCAAACAAGGCGCACATTTTATTAGCAGAACTGGAACAATATTTTGATGTAGAGATCATAACGCAAAATGTTGATGATCTGCACGAGAGAGCGGGATCAACAAATGTCATTCATCTTCACGGTGAACTTAAAAAAGCCCGGCCCGTAAACTCCGAGTCGAAAATAATTCCGTGGGAAAAGGATCTTAATTTAGGTGATGTGAATTTTGAAGGTATTCAACTTCGTCCGCATATTGTCTGGTTCGGAGAAATGGTTCATGAAATGGAAAATGCCGTAAAAACTGCTGAAAGCGCCGATGTTTTTTTGATCATAGGAACATCAATGCAAGTATTTCCGGCTGCAAGTTTAATTCAGTATGTGCCTGCAAACTGCGAAATTTTTGTCATCGATCCAGAACTCGAAAATCGTTTTGTAAAAAACGAAAACTTTTTTAAAACATCGGCAACAGAAGGAATGCAAAAATTGAAAGAAATTTTACTTAAAGAAAAATAATTTGTGGAATAAAGAGACATCTGAGGAAGCTGAATGATGACTTTGAAGAGGAGCATTTTTTAAAAAAAAACCGATTTAAAACCGGTTTTCTTTTTTCATTATTTGTGTGTAGTGTTTACAGGACGAAAGTACTGCAAACAGAAAAACGATGCTAGAGTGAAATCACCCTATTTTTAGGAAAGATTATTTTTAATCGCAAATAACACGATCCCAACTCTCGTTTTAACATTCAATTTTACAAAGACAGAATCTCTGTAACCATCAATAGTTCGGGGACTTAAAAACATCTGATCAGCAATCTCGCGGTAAGTCAATTCTGAGCAGGCCAATTTTATAAATTCGAGTTCACGTTCTTTTAAAGTTTCGTGAAGTTCATTCATAAACTTTTCTTCCGTTTTAATTTTCAGGAGACTTTGGGTCACCAGATCGGTGTAAAATATGCCTTTTTTGTGTACAATGTCAATAGCATCAAACAAAATATCCGGCGACATATCTTTCAGCAAATATCCTTTCGCACCTGCCCGTAACATCTTAATGATCGTTGATTCGTTATCTTCCATCGTTAAGGCAATTACTTTTAGATTAGGAAACTCCTTGGTAATTTCTTCGGTAGTTTCGATGCCATTCTTAATTGGCATATTAATGTCCATTAAAATGACATCTGGATGTACTTTTGTTATCCGAAGCTGGTCTAAAAAGTCCTGTCCATTAAAGCAATTCATAATAACTTCGAAATTGGAATTAAAAGAAATCATATTTTCCAGTGCTTTCGAAACCAGTTTATGGTCATCTACAATCGCAATTTTAATTTTTTCCATAGTCGTTATTTATTATAGGTGATCCGAACTTTAGTTCCTTTATTTTCTGTAGAATTTATTCGAAAATCAGCGTTAATCAGTTTTGCGCGGCTCGCCATGTTTTTTAAACCACTGCCGTCTTCTTCAAATTTAGTGTTAAAACCGATACCGCTGTCATTTATCTCAATTTCGATCTGATCTTGCTCATCTTCTACAATCAATTGAATGCATTTAGATTTAGAATGTTTAATCACATTGTTGATACATTCCTGAACGATCCGAAAAAGAATAAGCGCATGATTAGAAACAATTTCCAGATCGTGATTATTAATTTTATAATCCACTTCCATTAGCCTAAGTCGTTGAATTCTGAAAATTTCTCTTTCTAAAGATTCTACAAATCCGAAATGTTCTACTTGCTTCGTAATAAAAACTTTAGATAAATTTCTAATATCCTGAATACACTCTCCGATCAATAGATTGATCTCCATTGCAATTTCTTTTTGCTCTGAATTACTGGACAAGGTGATTTTGTTGGTCATCAGCCTTGCAACAGAAAGTTTTTGTCCCAGATCGTCGTGCAACTCCTGACCTATATAATTGAGCGTCTGTTCTTTTATCTCGACTTGCGAATTTGCCAGCTCCTGTTCAAAGGCAGCTTCTTTTATTTTTTGGGTGAGTAAAAGTTCCGACTTTTTTTTGATAAAGACGCCATAAATAGCAACCATCATTAAAACTACAATCAGAATGATAAAAGTGCTTAAAATAATGAGTAAATCAGTTTCAGAAAATTTCATCATTAAAAAATTAATTCTCTTTTTTTGCTTTGAAAAGACCATAGAGCAAAATCGAATATCCGGCTGCATTTACCAGGAATAATATAGCGAAAAATATATTCAGATTCATCAAGTATGCGGCAGAATTGCTAACTATTAATAAGGGTAAAACCCCAAGATAAGTCACCAGTAAACTTAAACAGACCCACACAGGAAAGTAACTTCCCAATGCCAAAATTTTGTCTGAGTTGAAGGTTTGAGACATTACCAAATAAATACTTCCTGTTAAAAGAACAACTTCTACAAAGTAGCTGAAAAACGGAAACTTCGTAAAAAAATCATCAACCAAAAATGCAGATACTATATAATTTAAAAGGAAGATAAAGATAATAATAAGATTTACTCTTTTTAATTTCTGAGATTTTAAGATGCTGTGGAAATACAAAAAGAATAATAGGAATACAATTAAATTTATTCCTATCACATATAAACTGGACGAATTGTAGGTCGTATTAAAAAATCGTTTGAAGATGCAAAAAACTTCAATAATAGTCATCACACCAATCGCAGCAATAAAATAATTACTTCCTTTTTCTAAATTTTTCCTTTTAACAATTAATAATATAAAAGAAAGAATCATTAAAATGACTACAATAAATCCTGCAAATTCCCGATTCCAAACCATCATTTTTTATTAAAAAGGTGGCGTAATACTCATATAATTTAAATCCGGAATTTCACCCATTGCTGTAGTACTGTTTTCCATTGCAGATGCTTTGTTCTTATCGTGATTTGGATTTAAATCAACGGGAGAAAAAAAGATCATTTGATATCCCTGATACTCCGGTTTTAACTTTGGATCATCCGATTTATCCGGATATTTTCCCAGCGTAACTTTAACTCCTTTACTGGAAATTCCTCTGGATTCCATTTCCCCGCTTATGAGTCTTAAATATTCCTGCAAAACTTCTAAATCGATGCTGTATTCTTTTGAATCTGGTTTTGCTGCAGGTCTTTTTTTATTAATTTCTGCATAATTGCTTTTCACATAGGCTTCTGCCATCTCTGCAGTAACGCTCGCGTCGATCAAATGTTTTTCCAGGTTGCTCATCGTTGTTTTTATAAAAATTATCACAAATGTAACATTTATAACAATCGTAGTTTAGCGTGAAAACACCCTAAAGATTCAAGTAAAAAATGTTTTTTTGTTTTTTCTGCAAAATTTTTGCAATTAAAACTTATAATCGTTAATTTTCCCAATTAAATTTTTTCAAGTTTTTCATAAATTACCTATTGACTAAAATTATGCAGGATTTTTCAGATATTAAAGAGAATTATCAAAAAATAGAGGCTAAAATCCCCGAAAATGTTCAGCTTGTGGCAGTTTCTAAGACCCATGCCGCCGAAGAGATCCAGGAAATTTATAATTTGGGACAAAGAGTCTTTGGAGAAAACAAGGTGCAGGAACTGGTGGAGAAATATTCGCAGCTTCCACAGGATATTCAGTGGCATTTGATCGGTCACCTTCAAACCAATAAAGTAAAATACATTGCACCTTTTGTAGATACTATTCAGAGTGTTGATTCCGAAAAACTGCTGGAAGAAATTGATAAGCAGGCCCTTAAAAACGACAGAAAAATTAAAGTCTTGCTTCAGGTAAAAATTGCAGAAGAGGATGCTAAATTTGGTTTAGAAATTGAGGAAGCAAAACATATTTTTCGCGATTATTTGGAGAAGAAATATCCAAATGTTGAAATTGATGGTTTGATGGGAATGGCCACTTTTACGGCTGATAAAAATCAGATCACAAAAGAATTTCGGACATTAAAGGTGCTTTTTGACGATATGTCTTCCGAACAATCTTTACCAACTTTATCCATGGGAATGAGTGATGACTTCCCTATTGCCATTGCATGCGGCGCAAATTCTGTACGTATTGGCTCAGCGATTTTTGGCCAGAGAAATTACAATAAATAAATCATTGGGTATGATTATTGCTACATAATTTGCAAATTTTAAACTAAATTTTTATTAAATCCATAAATTTTAATTAATGCAAAAGATCTTAATTGTTGAAGATGAAAAAGCCATTTCTGGCGTACTGCAGAGCATCCTTTCGGATGAGCTGGGTGATTATGAATTCGAAATTGCCGAAGATGGTTTGGAAGGTCTTAAAATGATTGAAAAAGAAGATTACGCTTTGGTTGTTTCAGATATTAAGATGCCAAAACTTTCGGGTACAGAATTATTGAAACAGGCTCTTCAGCTAAAACCGGAAACAACATTTGTTATGATTTCCGGACACGCCGATATCGACACTGCTGTTGACTGTCTTAAAGAAGGCGCCTACGATTTTATTAGTAAACCTATCGATATTAACAGATTGATCACGAGTGTTAAAAATGCTTTAGATAAGAGAATTCTTCAGAAAAATAATCAACATCTTAAGGTAGAAAATACGACTTTAAAGAAAAAAGTAAATAAAAAGTACCAGATGATCGGCGATTCTCCTGCTTTGCAAAAGATTCAGGATATGATTGAAAAGGTTGCAGCTTCTGATGCAAGAGTTTTGATCACAGGACCAAACGGTGCCGGAAAAGAATTGGTTGCTCATGCCATTCATGCCCAAAGTGACCGTAGTAAAGGACCGATGATCGAAGTCAACTGTGCCGCGATTCCCTCGGAACTTATAGAATCTGAATTATTCGGTCACGTTAAAGGAAGTTTTACGGGCGCTATAAAAGACAAGCAGGGAAAATTCGAACTTGCACAGAACGGAACCATATTTTTAGATGAGATCGGCGATATGTCGCTGGTTGCTCAGGCAAAAGTTTTGCGTGCTTTACAGGAGAGCAAAGTTTCTCCGGTTGGAAGTGATAAAGAAATCAAAGTAGATGTTCGTATTTTGGCAGCGACAAATAAAAATATGCACGATGAAATAAAGGCCGGTAAATTCCGCGAGGATCTTTATCATAGACTTTCTGTAATTGAGATCTATGTTCCGCCTTTGGACGAAAGAAAAGAGGATATTAAAATGCTGGTCGCTCATTTCGCTAAAATTATTTCAGAAGAGCATGGCACCGCGCTAAAATCTTTTGATGACAAAGCAATAACAAGTCTGGAGAATTTTAACTGGACAGGAAATATCCGCGAGTTGCGAAATGTTGTAGAACGTTTAATTATTTTAGGTTCCAGTCCTGTTTCGGCAGATGACGTTGCCAGTTTTGTAAGAAAATAATTAGACACAATCTTATCGTTTTGAGAAAGTTTGCAGTATTTTTGCTGCAAATTTTATTTTAACAGCACATGCCAATTCTTAATCCTGTACATACCAAAAGACTATTTCAACTAGCAATACCCGTAATGATTACTCAGGTCGGGCAGGTTTCTGTGCAGCTTTTTGATAATATTATGGTAGGAAAACTTCTGGGTGCAGATGCATTGGCTTCGGTGTCACTTGCTAACGGAGTTTTCTTTTCGATTTTTGTTTTGGCACTGGGTTTTTCCCTTGCTATTCCACCTTTGGTTTCAGAAGCGCAATCAAAAAATGATCATACGGCGATCAACCGGATTTTCCGACATGGTTTTGTACTAAACATGACGGTTGGTTTAGCTTTGGTCATTATTATGCTTGCCGCTTTGCCACTTCTCTACCATCTCAACCAACCGGAAAAAATCATTCCTGATACCGAAAGTTATTTGCGTATTACGGTCATAAGTATTATTCCTTTTATGATGTTTCAAACAATGCGCGAAGTTTCTGAAGGGTTAAGTTTTACGGTTGGCGTTACGAAAGCTACTATCATCGCAAATGTTATCAACATCATCCTGAATTATATTTTTATCAAAGGCGTTTTCATGCAATCTTTGGGCGTGGATGGTTCTGCGTACGCCTCGTTTATTGCGAGAGTTTTTATGGTCATTTTTCTCTTTTTTGTTATGAAAAAGAATCCTGCAACCAAAAGATATATGGCAGATTTCAGTTTGAAAGCAAAGCTTTTTCAGAAGAAGATGTTCCAGAAATTGGTCAAACTCGGACTTCCAACTGCTTTGCAGATGTTTTTTGAAATAACGGCTTTCGCTGCCGCGGCATTTATCTGCGGATTGGTTTCTGCAAATGATATTGCCTCGCATCAGATCGCACTTTCGATGGCGTCGTTTACATTTAACCTTTGTATTGGTCTTAGTGTGGCTTCTACCATTATGATCGGCCGAAGATTAGGGGAGCAGCGTTTTGTAGAATTAAAGGAAGTGGGTATAAACAATATGAAGATCGTCTTTATCTTTATGGGTATTTGCGGAATTTTATTTATTGTGTTCCGACATGTTTTACCGACTTTTTTCACGCAGAAAGAAGATATCGAAGTTATTCAACTCGCAGCAAAACTAATGATCATCGCGGCGCTGTTTCAGCTTTCAGATGGAGTTCAGGTTGTGGCTTTGGGTTGTCTCCGTGGAATTCAGGATGTTAAGATCCCGTCGATTATTACATTTGTTGCTTATTGGGTAATCACGATTCCTTTGGGATATGTTCTAACCGTCACTTTAAAAATGGGTGCCTTTGGAATGTGGATCGCGCTAGGTTTAGGTTTAACAATTTCTGCTGTGCTTCTTGTGATCAGATTCCTGAAACTTGCTCAGCGGAAAATTGATGTTTTTGAGAAGAGTAATATGAAAACTATTTAAGAAGATCGGTTTTTGAATCTTTTAACACAAAACAATTTTTGAAGATTTTAATTTCTTTTTAGGATTGAGATTATTAGTTCTTTTGTTTGAAACAGCGTAATTAATCCCACGATTTAATTTTTAATTTTGTACTGATTTTTTCTCACGAATGGCGCAGATCTGTACCGATTTTTTTTACTCTTTTTTTTGGATAAGTTTGAAACTTGAAAAAAATACTTTTGGTTGTAATTCAGATTAATTTCTTAATTTATTCTATAATTTAGCACTCTTTTTTTCTCACGGATAACACAGATCTCCACAGATTCTTCCTACTTACTTACCTGCTTTTTGAGTAAGGTTGATAACTCTAACTTTTGTTGTAGCCCCGAGTGAAACGGCATCCTTTTGTGAGGACGAGGGACGAGCAAAAGATAAAGTGGAAAGCGGGACCCATTTTTATGAGAGGCTGAAAACTGGGCGCTCCTAAAAATAAATAACTGTTTAAAATACACAAAGAAGCCGTTTCAAAATTTGAAACGGCTTCTTCTCTAACTAAACCTTAAAAATATTACATCGTATGTTTGGTTGTGAAACCATCTTCGCTCAATTCTTGCGGCGTGTAATCTGCAGTCATTTCTGCTTCATAATCTACTTTCTTGTCTTTGGAGAATCTGTAAATTAAACCATCAAAGATGGAATAAACTACGGGAACAATGATCAAAGTCAGGAATAATGAGGAGATCAATCCACCGATGATAACCCAGGCTAAACCGTTGTTCATTTCGGCGGCAGCGCCTGATGCCAGTGCAATTGGAATCATACCGATCACCATTGCGATTGTCGTCATTAAAATAGGTCTTAATCTGGCGTGATTCGCCTGCAGTAAAGCGCGGTACGTACTTTCGCCGGCTGCTTTCCTGATATTTGTAAAATCGACAATCATAATCGCGTTCTTCGCAACCAAACCAATCAGCATGATCATTCCCAAAATGGTAAAGATATTAAGTGAATTGTTGGTTAAAGCCAGAACTACAAGTACTCCGATCAAGGCTAAAGGAATAGAAAACAATACAACAAATGGATAAATGAAACTATTGTAAAGCGCAACCATGACCAAGTAAACTAAGATAATTGCAGCTGCTAAAGCGATTCCTAAAGTTCCGAAACCTTCGGTCTGATTTTCCTGATCACCACTCCAGATATAATTAACTCCGGTTGGTTTTTTCAGTTTGCTGAATTTCGCCTCCCATTCTGCTGCAACGGTTCCGGTTGTTTTACCAATTGTTTGTGCTTCGATCGTTACGGAAGGAGCTTTATCTCTTCTCTCTAAGAAACTCGGTCCCGAACTTTCTGTAACGGTTGCAAACTGACTTAGTTTGATCTGCTGCTGCTGATCATTAACGAAGATCAGGTTATTAACATCATTAATTGTCGACCGGCCTTTTTGATTGTATTGAATATTAATATCGTATTCGTAATCTCCAGCACGGAATTTACCATCGGTATTTCCACTAAATGCGGTTTGCATTGTAAGACCAACGGTTTGTAAATTTAATCCTAACAACGACATTTTATCTCGGTCTACCTGAACATTAATTTCGGGATTTCCGCCTTCGCTTGTTAGCTTAACTTCAGAAGAACCTTCGATTGTTCTTAACTGCGCTTCGGCCTCTCTCGCAAACGTCATTGCGCTTTTTAAGTCCGGTCCTGTAACCACTAAAGCTAACGGAGCCTGCTCTGCACCCAACAGTCCAACGGGAACGGTTTTTACTTTCGCACCGACTAATACATTTTCTAATTCTTTTTTCAATTTTGCGGCATAAACAAAAGAGTTATCTGCTCTTTTATCTTTCCCGACCAAGATAACATCAATCTCTGATTTGTAAGCGGTTGCCTGTGCTCCACCCACTCCATCGCTGGTTTGACCAACGGTTGTAATAATTTTTTCTACCTCTTTTTTGCTCGCCAAATATTTTTCTGCTTTTTGCGTCATGAAATTAGACTGCTCGATCGAGGCATCTTTTGGCAATTCTATCTGTACCAAAAATTCTCCCTTATCGATCTTCGCGAAAAATTCCCCACCAATATAGCCTAAGCCAACCAAAGTAAATGAACTAAAGAATAAGATAACGACTAATCCCAAAGAAATCAATTTTGTTTTCCAGTTTTTTAAACACCATTCCAAAAGACCAGAAATCCAGTGTGTAAATGCATCCAAACGTTTTTCAAAAGCTAAGATGAATTTTTCGAACCAGTTTTTTCCTGTAAGATGTTCCAGTTTTCCAAATCTTGAAGAAAGCCACGGTACAATGGTAAAGGATGAAAGCAAGGATAACAAGGTCGCAATAACGACCGTGACACAAAACTGGGAGATAATATTTGAAACCAAACCTGTGCTTAATGCTATCGGTAAAAATACTACCACAATAACTAAAGTAATAGCCATTACGGTAAAACCAATTTCCCGGGTTCCATCATAGGCTGCTCTTACCCGGTTCTTGCCCATTTCCATATGGCGGTAAATGTTTTCGAGAACCACAATCGCATCATCGACCAAAATACCAACAACTAATGACAGTCCCAATAAACTCATTAAATTTAAAGTATATCCTAAAAGATACATTCCAATAAATGTCGCCACCAAGGAGGCCGGAATAGAAACCATTACGATAAATGCATTTCTAATACTGTGCAGGAATAATAACATTACAATGGCTACCAAACAAACTGCAATAAGTAAATCGTGGGTTACATTATTTGCTGCATTGAGGGTAAAGTTCGTACTGTCATTAACAATATCAATTTTTACGTTTTGCAATTTGTAGTCATTCTGAATTTTTTCAATTGCTGCCCGACTCAATTCACTTACCTCAACGGCATTTGCATCTGACTGCTTGATGATCTGAAGAATAATTGCAGGTTTTTGATCGACGCGAGCAATTTTTTCCACATCTTTCTGAGAATCCTCTACAAAAGCAACGTCGCCCAATCTTACCTGAGAACCGTTTTTACTTTTGATGACCAAATTCGTAAGTTCATTTGTATCTTTATATTTTCCGGATAAACGAATGATCGTAGTATTGTTTCTGGTTTTGATGTTCCCTGTCGGGAAATCTAAGTTGGAACTTAAGATCGCCTGTTGAATTTCGGGAACCGATAAACCATAGCCTTCAATTTTAGCCTGATCCATATTTACGCGGATCTCTCTTTCTTCACCACCAATTAGATTTACCTGCGCCACACCTTTCACTCGGGAAAGAACGGGTTCAATTTTTTTATCTAAAAGGTCATAAAATTCTTTCTGCGGAAGTGTAGAAGTTGCTCCAGCCGTAATAATTGGTAAATCACTCAGGGAGAACTTTAATAAGGAAGGCGGTTTCACATCTTCCGGTAAATCTGCCTCGATCGCATTAATTTTTCTTTGCGCATCGTTTAAAGCATAATTTGTATCGGTTCCCGAATTAAGCGTAACCATTACGAGTGAAAGACTTTCGTAGGATTTTGATTCTACTTTCTTTACATTTTCTAAAGAAGAAATTGCATCTTCAATTTTTTTGGTCACGGAACTTTCTACTTCACTGGGCGATGCACCGGGATAAACCGTAGAAATCGTGACTACATTGATCTCGAATTTTGGGATCAATTCGTAGCCCATTTGGCTGTAACTGAATATACCGCCCAAAGTAAGTATCGTAAATAATACGATAATTAATGTTGGACGTTTTATGGATATTTCTGCTAATTTCATATATTTATTTAGATTTTAGATGGTGATGTTTTGAATAAAACTTTACGCTTTCATTCAGTCATCAAATATCTTTTCTATTTAACAATTTTAATTTTGGAACCGTCGATAAGATTGATCTGGCCTGTAGTAACCACGGTTTGTCCGTCTTTGATTCCTTCCAGAATTTCAATTTGATCTCCGAAAATTCTTCCGGTTACAAGTGTGGTTAATTTCACCGTATTATTAGGCTGTACAACAAACACCTGGTTACTGCTGACACCGTTTACAAAAGCATCTTTCGGTAGAACCAACATTGCATGAGCAGTTCCGGATTCTTTAGCATTAAATACTGCCGTACCGTACATTCCTGCCCGAAGTTTATTTTCTGAAGAATTATTGATCTCAATTTCTACAGGAAAATTTAAAGAGGCATCTGCCAATGGCGCGATAAAACTAATTCTTCCGTTGAAAGCTGCATCCGGATAAACACTTGCTTTAACAGCTATTTCGTCGCCCACTTTTATGCTCGCAACCTGAGATTCATTTACGTTTACCTTCAATTTAAGTCTCGAAACATTTACGATCTCAAACATTACCGTTCCGGGAGAAACAACGGAACCTGGTTCGATTAATCTCTTATTAATAATACCACTGATACTTGCACGAACATTCGTATCTCCAATTCGCAAATTAGCCTGTTGAAGTTGTGCTCTGGCATTTTTAACCTGAAGTCTTGAATTATCGACCTGCTGTTTTGTAACGCCACCTGTTTTAAAAGCATTTTCGTAACGCTGATTATCAACTACGGCATTCTGGTAAGTTGCGTTGGCGTTGGAATTATCTACCTCTAACTGATCTTTTTTGATGGTTGCAACGGTTTGTCCCACTTTTACATAACTGCCTTCATCAACAAGAACTCTAACGATTCTCCCGCTGATCTCAGACGGGAACGCTAATTCCTGATAAGGGGCAAATGTTCCGTTTGAAGAATAATCATTCGTTATATGTTCAAATTTTGCCTGCGTTACGTTGACAACGATATCTGTATTTTTTTTTGAAACGATCGCAGTTTCTGCTTCATTTTTTGCTTTGTTATTTCTTAGGGTAAAAACTCCCGCTACGATCAGCACTATTGCTAGTACACTATAAATTATTGGTCTTGCTTTCATCTGAATTATTTCTTCTTAGTTATTTAATGTAAGTTCTTAGTTCACCTTTGGATTTATAATACTGTATTTCTGCAATTTTGTAATCTAAGATGGCGTTGCTGTAATTATTTTTCGCTTCTACCAAAGCATTTTCTGCTTCCAGTAATTCAGTAAGCGTGGCTAAACCGTATTGGTAATTGCTTTTTGTATTTGATGTTACCGATTCTGCAAGACCAACGTTAGCTTTTTGATTTTCCAAAGCAGAAAGACTGTTTTCGATCTGAGATTTTGCGTTTTGGTAAGATAAGTCTAAACCTAATTTAGTGTCGGAGATATCAACATCTAACTTATCAAGTTCGATCTGCGCCATTGCCACCCGGGCTTTCGTCGCAAAACCATTAAAAATAGGAATATTAACACCGAGCGTAATTGCAGAATAGTCTGACCAGAAAACACCATTTTTAGATCCATTAGTTAAAGGGAATTTATCTCCCAAACCTTGATAGCTATAATTAGCATTTAAATTAACCGTTGGGTAATAATCTGCTTCAACCGCTTTTTTATTATACGCTAAAAGTTCTTTCTGCTTATTTAGCACTTTAATTTCGGATCTTTCATCTGTTCCAATAACATTTTCTAATAAATGCGGCGTAATTTCCATATCAGATTTTACGAGCTCAATATTAGTTTCAATAGGCATTCCCATGTAGAATTTTAAAGCATTTTCTGCCTGGTTAATTCCGTTTTGCTGTTGGGTTATTACCGTACTGATATTGGTTAAATTAACATTAGTTCTATCCAGATCAATTTTTTTAGCCAACCCGTTATCAAATAAACTTTTAATAATATTTCGGGCTTTTTCAGTACTTGTGAAACTGCTTTCTAAAGTTTCCTGTTTCTGTTGAATGGTAAAAACCTGAAAATAAGCGTTGGAAACTCTTTCTATAATTTGCTCTTCCGTCAACTGGCCGTTTAACTGATAAAATTCTTTGGTTGAGTTGGCAGCTTTCAGACCGATAAAAACTTTCTGATTAAAAATGGCCTGGGACAACTGCAATCCTGCTCCGGCGTTCCATTTTTGTCCGAAAGAAATTAACTGAATATTAGTTGGTCCACCACTAAATGCACCAACATCTAAAGCAGATTTCTGCAATAATGGATTAAAGGTAAGGTTTGCAACACCAGATATATGTGGTAAAGCATTAGATTTTGCTTCCATGATCTGATAATCTGCGTTACGAATATCTAATTTTGCTTTCAGTGCTTCTGCTTTGTTTTGAAGCGCGTATTCTATGGCTTGTTTCAGCGTGACAGTCTGCTGCGCTTTCAATCCTGAGGTTGAAATCGCTAAGATTGTGACGAGGGCCATTTTTCTCCAGTTGGTCATTTTATATTGAGTTATTATTTAATAGGGACGTTTTACGATACATTTTACTTTTTTTTTGAAAGAAATTTCTTTTATTTCAAAATTTTCTGATCTTCCAGTTTAAAATCAAAATTTAATAAAAAGTCTTTTCCTTTCTTCGTAGCGATGGAATGAATGTAGAAAACCATTACCTCAAAGCAAAAACATTCTCTGCCACTGGATTCGTTTTCAAACAAAGGAGAATTCTCATAGGAAAACATGAGCTGAAGCAGAAATTTGATGTAAAGTCTTTCATCAAAATCAGTTCGGTATAACCCCTGTTTTCTTCCCAGCTTAATGTTGTGGGTAACTATTTTTGAGATCTTTTCGTCAATGCTTAAAATATGTTGATTATAAATAGAAGGATAATATTTAATCAACTGCCGAATAAAAGTGGTTTTATTGGTTCGGGAAAAGCTTTCGAAATCTCTTTCCCGCAAAAACATTCTTTCTATTGCATTATCGCTTTTTGCATCATTTAAAAGAAGCGCTTCTATGACAAGATCCAATTTATGATCTAAAACTTCTGTCAACAGATCTTCTTTATTTTTATGTAACTGATACAGTGTTTTTTTCGACATCGAAAACTCTTTCGCAATGTCATCCATTGTGAGCGTTTTCGCGCCGTTTAGGGCAAAAAGATCGGCAACTTTTGATAAAAATTCTGTGTTTGAACTCATAATTAGGGCAAAGGTAAAAAAAGAAAACTAATAAACAATATAAGTTTCCAAGTTTATCGTTAAATGACTTTCATCGAATTTCTAAATAATGATGTTGACATAATTTTTCATGAATCTATTTAGAGGACATTCAAATCGAGAATAAATACAACATTTAGATCTGAGGAGAAATCCTTCAAACATCATCTTTAGGGTGAAAGCCGAAATCTGCTCAGGTGTTTTAACTATGAGTCTCATAGTTTTTAATGATTTTAGACAATTCATTATTTTCGGTGATTCTTTTAAATGTGCATCCTTCTACATTTGTATAACAAACTAACCAACAAAATTTTTTAACCATGAAAAAATTATTAGCAGGTGCAATCGCACTTATGGCAGTTACGTACGGTTATTCACAAAATAACCATGATGTAACATCGCAAACAGGGAATAACAACAGTGCAAATGTTGATCAGCACGGCAGACAAAATTCCGACAAAATTACGCAGGCCGGAAACAAAAACGAAGCTGATGTTTCCCAGTACGGAAAGTTCAATAAAAATGTAACCTGGAGCCAGGGTAACAAAAATGATGAATTGGTTTACCAAAGTGGTAAAAGAAACTCCAACAACGCCTACCAGTTAGGAAACAGAAATGACGCTACTACAAAACAGTACGGTAATGACAATATTGTAAAACAAAAACAAATTGGTAATGACAATTCTGTTTATGCATTGCAGTGTGGTAACCGAAATGAAGTAGCTCAAAATCAAAATGGTAATGGTAACGAAGAGTCTTCTACACAATATGGTAATGATAACAAAGTTACTCAAAAACAAAAAGGTGATGATAATTTTACTTCAGCTTGGCAAAACGGTGCTGACAATATGATCTCTCAAAATCAAGATGGAGATGGTAACAGTGCAAAAGCTAAACAAACTGGATATGACAATAAAATTACTCAAAAACAAGTTGGCGATGATAACAAATTACTTGCTGAACAAATTGGAGATAGAAACACTATCAAACAAACTCAAGAAGGTAACAGAAATTATGCGAAAGATTTTCAAGAAGGATGTGATAATGCTATTGTAGTATTACAACAAGGTAACAACCATGATCACGTGGGTATGCAATTAGGTAACAACAATTCCCAAGACATTTTCCAAGAATCAGGAAACTCTGATGGTGGTTCATGCTGTAACGCTCCTAATATGCCAGATCCAAAATGTCCACAGAACCCAGGAGGCGGTTGTTAATAACCTAACCATCTGATATTAATTCATCCTTTGGGAGAAACTATTAATAGTTTCTCCCTTTTATCCAAAATATAATATCATGAAAAAATTAATCTTAATCCTGCTATTTTGCTGCAGTTATCTTATTACCGCGCAAAGCATCAGCTTCAGTAACATCAACAGTCAAAACGTGCTGAATTACATAAATTCTAATAATCAGACCGTTTCTTCCGCTTCTTCAAAAACTGCCGTAATTCAAGTAGGAAATAATAACAATGCTTCAGTTTATGACAAAAGCAAAAGAAGTGATCTAATGATCCGGCAAACAGGCAATTTTAATAATACTTTAATGACAAACACCAATCCTGAATTGGAAAATAAACAAAAAGTAAATGTAGAAGGCAGTAATAACTACATTGATATTACAGGAAATAACGGAAATTCCAAAGAGATGCAGATCAATTTAAAAACGAATGATAAAATGATTTTTGTACGACACTACTAATTTTTAAAAATAAAATATGAAAAATTTTATTTCATGCCTCGGTACAGTTCTCTTTTTGATCCTTGGAATTAACGGAAAAGCACAGGAAATTAAAGGGGTAACTGCAAAAATTGAGATCGATAATATTGAGGGAACAATGAATCTAAAGGCTACTGTAAAAAATGAAAGTGAAGTTTATCGATCGCTCAACTATATATTTCTTGCTGTAAAAAAAGACCGTAAGAAGAACATGTCATCTTCTGAACAGCAAAATAAATTTACGCTGCTTCCGAAGGAGACCAAGCTTCTTTCGGAAATATCAATAAATGTGAATAAAGATGATGGCTTAAAAGTGTATCTCTTCATTAAAGACGAAAAAACATCAGCGGTTATTGCCAAAGATAGTTTAGAACTGAATGCGAAAAGTTTTGCGAAGAGTTTATCTTATGAAAAGAAGACGAATGAAGAAAATATGATGATGAAAAGTGTAGTCATTAATGATACAAAAACACGCGTGGGTGATGATTTTTATGACAGAGTTTATTCCCTTCTGATGCTGAATTCGATGGTATTTAATTTTCGCGTAAGTATTTCTGAGATCCGCTCTACAGGCAGCAATACACAACTACAGGTTTTTGCTGACGATGAAAATATTTTCACCTTCATGGCCAGACCAGAAGATGATTATTTAGATAATGCCGTAAAACAAACAATTGCAAGTCTTATCAAATTTGACAACGACAGACAAGTCGACGACAAAGGTTTTATTTATTAACAAAAAAACACTTTTTATGAAAACACTTGTTTTTTATTTGGTTTTGGGAACAGCGTTCACTTTTGGACAACAATTCTCTTACAAACCGATCAATCCAGCCTTTGGCGGAGATACTTTTAATTATCAATGGTTATTGAGTTCTGCCGCTACGCAAAACCAGTTCAAGGCAACCAATTCTTTTGATTCACTAAGCTCATTAGACAGCTTTACAGAAAGTTTAAATAGACAGTTATTGAGTCAATTATCTTCAAAACTCTTCGGAGATCAGTTCGGAGACGGAAACTTAAAACCGGGAAATTACACTTTCGGTTCCATGTACATACAAGTTACACAGACTGACAGAGGGTTAATAGTAAAAATTTTAAATACATCTACAGGTGAACAATCAGAAATTATAATCCCGAACTAAAGAATTAATATCATGAATTATTTATTAACAATCAGAATCATACTCCTCCTCAGCCTGGTCGGATTTTTGGAAAGTTGCGGCACGATGATGAATCTCCCTGCAGAAGGTGATCCTTCTACATTGGGGGAAATGACTCCTTATACCAAACAACTAAAAGATCTTCCCGCTCCGGATGATAAAATAGTAATTGGAGTTTACAAATTTAAAGATCAGACCGGTCAATATAAAATGGCGGAAAATGGCAGTAACTGGAGCACTGCAATTCCGCAAGGGACAACATCCATTTTACTAAAAGCACTGGAAGACAGCAAATGGTTCCGCCCTATTGAAAGGGAAAATATTGGCAATCTTTTGAATGAGCGGCAGATCATACGCTCCACAAGAAAAGAATATGAAGTTGCCAAAGACGGCAAAACAGTGATCAGTGATCAGCTTCCACCACTACTCTATGCCGGAATTCTACTGGAAGGCGGAATAATTTCCTATGATACTAATGTAATGACGGGCGGAATCGGAGCCAGATATTTCGGAATTGGTGGCGGAACTCAATACAGACAAGACAGAGTGACTGTTTATATAAGAGTTGTTTCCAGCATGACCGGAGAAATAATGAAAACCATTTATACCTCCAAAAACATTCTGTCAACTACTGTTAATGGGAGTTTTTTCAGATATATCGATACCGATCGAATTCTGGAAGCAGAAATGGGTTTTACGCAAAATGAACCTGTAAGTTTAGCAGTAACTCAAGCAATCGAGAAAGCGGTGTACAGTTTAATCTTAGAAAGTGTAGAAGACGGAACGTTCCGCATTCAGCAAAAACATGAGAAAGAACTCAATCTGCTGCTTCAAAAATACCATGCGGAACAGCTTAAAAATACAAATCAATTGGCCGGAAATAAGTTCGATGATAAAGAAAGATCGAAAGCGTCCATACTGCTTCTGGCAAATGGCGATATGATAAAAGGAGATTACAAAGATCCATTAATGAAACTTGGTGGGAAAGCAGGTTTTAAATATTTCCTGAACGATCACCTCAATGCGGAAATAAGTGTAGGATTCGAAACGCTGGAAAATAAAGGGATCGTAAAAAATAATTTTATGTATACCGATGTGAATCTTGAGTATCTACTGCTGCCAAAATTCAGCTTTTCGCCTTATGCCTATGCCGGAATTGGATCTATGTTTAATGGGACCAATTTCTTTAAATATCAATTTGGTGGTGGTCTGGAATATTTAATGGACAGCAACCTTGCGGTACGACTCAATGCTCAGTATGACATGGGTTTTGATGATAACTGGGATGAATTCATCAATGGAAAACGAAAAGATCAGGCATTGCATATCGGAATCGGAATCAACTATTATATCAAACAGGCGAAAAAGTTCAACCAAAAAAAATAAACTATGAAAACTTTACTATCTATATTTTTAGGCGCTTTGCTTTTTCTTTGCTGTTTTTCTTGTAGTGAAGATTTAGTTGGGGTATCAACCACGGGAACAATAACGGGAAAAGTAGTAAAAAGAGGAACTAATTCTCCACTTGCGAATGTTAAAGTGTACACCTCTCCCACTACGCAAACTGTTTTCACGCAAACCGATGGAACATTCATCATAGAAAAAGTTCCTCTTGGAGACTACTCTGTAAAAGCTGAACTTACTGGTTATTTATCAACATTTCAGGGAGTGAATGTGAAAACTGATGTCGGCGTAAGTGTTGTTTTTGAACTGTCCGATGATAATTCTTTAAATTCACCACCATCGGTACCACAACTTTTAACTCCTGCGGATCAATCGGAAAATCAACCCACTTCTGTCACGTTAACTTGGGCATCAACAGATCCCGATCCCGCAGATTCATTAAAATTAAAATTTAGAGTTATCGTAAAAAATAGTTTGAATAATATCGTGTTTGATAAAGCAGATATCAAAACAAAAAGCTACGTGCTAGATAATTTGATTTTTGGAGTTACCTACTTTTGGCAAGTTGTAGCAAATGACACTATAAATCCCGATGTTTACAGCGAAATTCGACAGTTTAAAGTTTCAGACACACCTAATAACAGGTTTCATTATGTACAAAAAAGTGGCTCTAGTTATTATATAATTTCCAGTACAGAAGCAGGAGTAAATTTCCAGTTTACACCGAATACAGTAAATAGTTGGAGACCGAAACTCAATAATGATGCGAATTTAATTGCTTTTCTACGCACTGTTTCCGGCAGCACCCAAATCTTCACTGCTAAAAAAGACGGTTCAAATGTGAGTCAGGTTACCACAACACAACCTGTTCTGGGCTATAACTACGAAGATCTGGATTTTTGCTGGAGTACAAATGGCAGTGAATTACTGTATCCAAGTTTTAATAAATTGTACAAAATAAATAAAGATGGTAGCGGGCTTACTTTAATTTATACCACTACCGACGGAAATTTCATTACAGAATGTGACTGGAGCAACGATGGTTCAAAAATCGCCCTGAAAACAAATGACGTAAATGGTTATAATGCTAAAGTTTTTATTATTGATCCTCTCGGGATGGTGATGAAAACAATTTTAACCGGCCAGCCCGGAGCTGCAGGAGGATTAAATTTTTCGATTGCAGGCAATAAATTGCTTTATACCAGAGATTTCTCCGGTTACGAAAATCCCAATCACCGGCAGTTGGATTCCCGGATTTATCTTTATGATTTAAATACCGATGTTGTTACAGATATTTCAACGATTAGTAAAAAAACCTTGGGTTCAAATGATCTGGATCCACGATTTTCGCCTAACGATGCCGAAGTTATTTTCACCAACACTTCTAACGATGGTATTTCCCCAAAGAATATTTATAAATTAACTTTCAGCGATACCAATACAGAATATCCAAGAACACTGCTGTTCAGCAATGCAGAAATGCCTGACTGGGAATAATTTTTAAAAAATTTGGAAAAAGAAGTGAGCAATTTGTTCACTTCTTTTTCTTTACGCTGATTTATGAATATATCTCGATAATTTAATTCCAAGATCGGTCCATACGATTTTTGCGTTGGCGTTTCTTTCCAGATGATAATCTGCTTCGGAAATTTCTTCTAAAATAGCCTCAATGTTAGCACCATGAATAAAATTAGAAAAACGATCCCACTTAAAACCGCCGGAATCTATTTTTTTATAGACCAGCTTTTCATTTCCGTAATTCTGGAGCAACGCTAAACGGAACATTTCGGAACAGTAATCTAAAAAATTCTTTTGTTTCTCGCGATTCCAACCTGCAACATTTCTGCCCCAAAAAACGATATTTTTTAAAAACTCCGGTTTCTTTTTTACCTGGAAAGCTTCCCGGACCCAAACAACAAAAAGATCTTCAAATTCTGAATCCGAATTTTCGGCTAACAAAAGCTTCTGAGCGTTGTTCCAATTGCCCTGCGCTTGAAATACGGTTTCCTTTACTTTTTCTTCACTTAACTGAAAATCCTTTCGCAGAAAAACCTCAATATCTTGATCCTGGATTCTTGGAATTTCGATAAGCTGTGTACGGGAAAGAATCGTTGGTAATATAAAATCAGCATTTTCTGCGGTCAAAATGATTAAAGTATCTTTTGGCGGTTCTTCCAGAAACTTTAAGAACTTGTTTGCTGCAGAAATATTCATTTTGTCTGCTTGCCAAACGATAAGCACTTTACTGCCGCCTTCAAAACTTTTTAGGGCAAACTTTTTATTTAATTCATCTATTTCATCTGCATAAATGGTAAGTTGTTTATTTTCTGAATCAAGAATTTTTGTCCAGTCTTCCATATTAGAATATGGATTTGCCAATATCATCTCACGGAAAGTAGATAAAAAATTTTGTGAAAGCCCGGCATTTTTTTCTTTGAAAACAGGAAAACTAAAATGCAGATCTAAGTGATTTAAGTGTTCAACTTTGGAGGAAGAATGTACATTTTCTTTCCGAAAGACCTCCTTTGCGAAAGCCATTGCCAAAGGTAAAGTTCCGTAACCTTCTTTTCCTAAAAAAAGCTGGGCGTGACTTACTCTATTGTCGGCTATGCTTTCTTTTAAAAGATTTTTTAGTTTTTCCTGACCTACAATTTGTTCCCAATTCATTTTTCAAAGATAAATAATTTTCACAGAGTTGGAGAAATCAAAATTCCTGTTTCGATGTTCGTTTAAATACGTCAAATTATAATTTCAGGAATAAATTTGGTACTTTAAAAAGCATGTTTTTACATTAGCGTGAAATGTTCAATATTGAAATTAAGCGTGTATTAATGACGCTCCTTAACAAACTTTAACCAAAGTAAATTTCCTCAATTCAGTAATATTTAAGATATTTGCGCATTATTTTTAAAAATAGAGAATGAAAAGAATTTTTGTATTACCACTCGTAGCAGTCGGTTTTTTACTGAATGCTCAAACGATTGGTAATTCTCCTTATGCTGCCTTTGGAATTGGGGATGTAAAGTATGATAATACGACAGATGTGAATGCGATGGGCGGTATTTCTACAGCATATATTTGGGATTTTGCTAACAATTTTAATTTTAGCAATCCAGCTGCTAACAAAAACTTAGAATTAACCACTATAAAAGTGGAAGGATCGAATGAAAATAATTTTTTCAAATCGAATTATGATAATATGAGTGTTACTAAACACTCTTCTTATTTATCTAATATTTCGATTGCTTTTCCTCTTGCTCCTAAAGTTAAGTTTGGTCTAGGATATCAACCTTACAGCTCAAAAAAATATTCAGTTTTGAGTTCCGAAACACTTGATAACGGAACTGTTAAAGCTAATCTTTTTCGCGGTGAAGGAACTTTAAGTACTGTTCAGGCTGCATTATCATATCAGATCTCACCTGAATTCGGATTGGGTTTAAGAAGTAATTTTTACTTCGGTAATCTTTATGATATTAATGAACTTACCTACTCAACGGCAGAGCTTATTAATGGTTACGAAACTAAAAATAAAGTTAAAACTTTTAATTTCACCCTTGGAACTGTTTATCAGAAATTATTAGAAACGGATAAAAAACTGACACTGGGCGCGACCTACACCTTTGGTAATACCGGTCAAATGGAAACAAGATATGTGAACAGCACTTATTTCTACACTCCTGGACAAATCCAGAATAACGTAAGCATTATTGAAGAACGTAATAGCGATGATAAGAATCTTATTCCGATGGAGTTTTCTTTGGGAGCTGGTTACGGGCGAGATGCGAAGTGGTTCATGGGAACGCAGTTCGATTTTAAGAAAGGAGAAAATATTCAGTTTTTAGGCCAACCTTTCGCTAACGAAAATTCTTATAAGATTGCTGCAGGTGGTTGGTATATTCCGAATTTTAACAATTTCAGAAGTTATTTTTCCAGAGTTACTTACCGATACGGAGCTTATTATGAAAAAGGAAATCTCTCCTTCAACGGAAATAATGTGAATCAATTTGCATTAACCGGTGGTTTAACACTTCCTTTCGAAAATAAGGGTGCAAGCCGAATGAGTGGAATCGATCTTGGAATTGAGTTAGGTAAAAGAGGAACATTGAGTAATAATTTGATTCGTCAGAATTTTGTGAACGTAAGAATCGGACTTAATTTTGCCGATAAATGGTTTAGAAAAACTCTTTATGATTAAAGAATGAATCGTTACAGAAAAATATTCTATAAAAATATAGCCGTCCTTTTGGGTTGTGCTATATTTTTTGTTTTAAATTCCTGTGATGAAGATCTTACCACCATCAATAAAAATCAGAAAAATAATTTTCCGTCCCAAATCATAAATAATGCTAAGATCGTACAGCGCGATTCGGGTATGGTGAAATTACGTGCGACAGCAGAACTTATTGAGAAATTCGAATATGTTGACTCGCCTTATATTGTAGCAAGAAAAGGAATAAATATTCTTTTTTACGATAAAAAAAAACCACTGGTTCCCGGAAAAATCACTGCAAAATATGCCAAGTTTAATGAAAAAAAGAAATTTTACGAGGCAAAAGGAAATGTAAGAATTACGACAAATGAAAATCAAATGTTCGCAATGCAATCGGTTTTTTGGGATCAGAATAAAAAATTAATTTACACTTCAGATACTGTTTTTGTTACCGATAAAGATGGATCAACTTTAATTGGCGCAAATGGAATGAAGGCTAAAGATGATTTTTCAGAATATACTTTCTTTAATAATTCCGGCGATATCAACGCCAAAAAAATCCCCGAAAAAGGAAGGTGATTTTTCTTAAATTCGTAAAAAATTTGTCTTTATGGAATTCCGTGCGATAGGATTAATGTCGGGAACAAGCCTGGATGGGCTGGATCTTTGTTTTGCTAACTTTACGAAGAAGGACCAGTCATGGGATTTTGAAATTTTGAAGGCGGAAACGATACCCTATTCTCAACACTGGGAAAAAAAACTTCGGAATGCGATCTACCTTAATTCTGTTGATCTTTTGGCTTTACATTCCGAGTATGGTTTTTATCTGGGGAAAAGAGTCAAAGAATTTATTGAGCAATATGATTTACAAAATATTGATCTGATCGCATCTCACGGTCACACCGTTTTTCATCAACCCCAAAGAAAATTTACTTTACAGATTGGTGACGGACGAGCCCTTAAAATGTTGAATGAAGTTCCTGTGGTTTATGATTTCCGCAGTCAGGATGTTCTGATGGGTGGAAACGGCGCTCCTTTGGTTCCGGTCGGTGATGAACTTCTTTTTTCAGAGTTTGATGCCTGCTTAAATATTGGTGGATTTTCTAATATTTCCTTTAAAGAAAAAGGAAAACGAATTGCTTTTGATATTTGTCCGGTCAATATTGTATTGAACCATTTTGCGAAAGAATTAGGAAAAGATTTTGATGAGAGCGGAAATTTTGCAAAAAATGGAACCGTCAACTTTGAAATTCTAACTTTATTAAATGCGCTTCCATTTTATGAAAATGCGCCACCAAAATCCTTGGGAATTGAGTGGATCAATGAAAACATTTTCCCATTGTTAAAAGAGGAAACTACAGAAAATATTATGGCTACTTTCACAGAACATGCAGCGTTCCAAATTGCCGAAGTTTTTAACCAACATCAGATTAAAAAAGTTCTTTTTACAGGCGGCGGAACCTATAATTCTTATTTAGTAGATCGGATAAAAAGTAAAACTTCAGCAGAAATAATTATTCCGGAAAAGGAACTGATCGATTTTAAAGAAGCTTTGATCTTTGCCTTTATGGGAGTTTTGCGTAAGAATAATGAAATCAATATATTGTCATCTGCAACAGGGAGTTCTGCAGATCACTGTTCCGGGATCTTACTTTAGATTCCTTTAATTTTTAAAAATAAATATATGCAAATAGATATTAGAAAACTGACTTTAGATGATTACGACGAGCTTAAGGAAACGATGCAGAAAGCATATCCAGCAATGTCTGAAAACATTTGGTCAAAGAAAAGTATTCAGAAACTCATTAAATTATTTGCCGACGGACAAATATGTATAACCGTTGATGATAAAATTGCGGCGGTCTGTCTTTCGTTGATCGTGCAATACGAATTATATGGTGATGACCATACTTACAAAGAAATCACGGGAAATTACACTTTCAACACGCATTCCGACACTGGAAATGTTTTGTACGGAATTGAAATTTTTGTAGATCCCGAATTTCGCGAATTGCGTTTGGCGAGAAGATTATATGACGCAAGAAAAGAACTGTGCGAAAAGCTGAATTTAAAATCAATTATCGTTGGGGGCAGAATTCCAAATTATCATTTACACAGTCACGAACTTTCGCCTAGAGAATACATTCAGCAAGTTCGCAAGAAAGAAGTTTATGATCCTGTTTTAAGTTTTCAGCTGGCTAATAATTTTCTGCCGGTACGCGTGCTGAAAAGCTACCTTCCGGAAGATTCTCATTCCGAAGAAAACGCCGTTTTACTGCAGTGGAATAATATTTATTACAGCAAGAAACCCAATACGATGCAGGATTCTGTAATTCGTTTAGGTTTAGTTCAATGGCAAATGCGACATTTTAAAGATATTGATGCTTTTTTTGAACAGGTTGAATTCTTTGTAAACGTAATGGCAGATTATAAATCGGATTTCATTATGTTCCCGGAATTTTTCAATACACCACTACTGGCTCCTTTCAATCATTTAAGCGAGCGGGAAAGTATGTTTAAACTGGCAGAAATGACGGAGGAAATTAAAATCAGACTTTCCCAGTTAGCCATCAGTTATAATATTAATATCATTGGTGGAAGTATGCCGTTCATCGAAAATGAAGACCTTTATAACATCAGTTATCTTCTTCATCGCGACGGAAAAATCGATGAACACCGAAAAATTCATATCACACCAAACGAGAAGAAATTCTACGGTATGAAAGGTGGAAATGAAATTAAAGTCATCGACACCGATTGCGGAAAAGTTGGTTTGGTAATTTGTTATGATGTTGAATTCCCGGAATTACCCAGGATTTTAGCAGATCAAGGAATGAAGATCTTATTTGTCCCCTATCTTACCGACACTCAAAATGCGTACATGCGCGTTCGTCATTGTGCTGCAGCTAGAGCGATTGAAAACGAATGTTATGTTGCAATTGCAGGATGTGTAGGGAACTTACCAGGTGTAAATAATATGGATATTCAGTACGGACAAGCCGCTGTTTTCACGCCCTCAGACTTTGCGTTCCCTTCGAATGCTGTAAAAGGAGAAGCAACACCGAATACAGAGACGACTTTAATTGTAGATGTCGATCTTAATTTATTGAAAGAACTTCACCATTACGGCGCAGTTCGTACGATGAGCGACAGGCGGAAAGATTTGTACGATACGGTCAATTACAACGCCGAAACAGAATAAAAATAATCCTGAAACTTTTTAAGTTTCGGGATTTTTTTAGAATTTCTGGCTTTTCGTATCAGTTCTTATTTTGAAAAATTTTGGTATTTGCATTTTGTAATTTTTCCTTAAATTTTTGTCTAAAAAATATGGTGATTTTCTGGAATGCGAAAAATACCATTACGCCCAAAATCCAGCCGGTAAAAATGCCAAATATTAAACCTGCAAAAATAGCGGCCTCATTAGACCACCACTCTTTTACAGAATTAATAAGAAAAAAAGCTAACATAGAAACTGCCGTTGTTCCCAAACTGCATATCAGTATAAAAAAAGTTTTAAATGCTGTGCTGGCAGATTTTTGCTGAAATCCTATCAAAATAGAGGTCGAAATTACACCACCACTTACCAGAAGAAAAATAATTACTGTAAAAATTAAAATCAAAACTGTACATGCAATTGCGGCAACGATGAAAAATAGTGCGCCAAAAACGAGTAGAGAAACTAAAAAATCGTCATCATTTCTAAAAGAATCAATTATAAAAAAAGATGTTGTTGGAAATTGTCCGACGAGTGAATATAAGTTTTGTATATGCATAAAATTTAATAATAGTTCCAACATGCTCTAAATATTTTCCAGGCTTAAAAGGACCGATAGCAATTGATTTTTATAAAGATAAATAAAAAGGTACAGTGTTTTTAGATTTTCTATAAATTCAAAGAAAAAATCCCAAAACGTTACAGTTTTGGGATTCAAATATTTCGTTAAATTAAAAGTGTTTATAAGCTATAATTTTTTCCTTTTCTCTTCTTTTTTAAAGTTTAAACTCCAGTTTTACATTAAAAAACCGACCCGTCAATCTTACAGGAACCGGATAGCTGTAACCGGAAGAAACATCGTTCACAAATTGATTTGCCACCGTATTGCTAATATTGAAAGCGTTAAATATCTGAACGCCTAAAGTCAATTCTTTAAATTTACTCCAAACTGGTCCGGTTGCTTTGTTGTCTTTTTCATCAATGAATATTTTTGATAAGCCGATATCTACGCGTTTGTAAGATGGCAACTTTCTTTGATATTGATATGGCGCGTTAAAATCAGGTTTCCCGTTCTCATCAAGTGAAATTGGCGTTCCAGTTGGTAAACCGTTTGCGTAATTCAAAGTTAAATTTACACGCATCGATGGAAATTTCGGCATGAAATCCTGATAAAATAAAGCAAATCTAAAACGAGGATCGGTGGGTCTGGAAATATAACCTCGTCCATCGATATTTTCTTTTACGCGCGCATAACTTGCAGAAATCCAGGAATCAACTCCAGGAACAAATTTCCCAAATAATCTGGTATCAATTCCGTAGGCATAACCTTCCGAATTATTTTTTCCATTATAACGGATTCTTACATTATCCAGATAATAAGGAATCAAATTATCCATCTTTTTATAGTAAACTTCTGTCGTCAGTTTAAAAGGGCGGTCTACCATTTTAAATTCGAAATCATTGGCAACAATAATCTGCATCGACCGTTGCGATTTGATGTCTGGATTAAAGTTTCCGTCCAGATCCTTGATCTCTTTATAAAACGGTGCCTGATAATAGATTCCCCCGGAGATCTTGAATAACATATCCATATCCCAATCCGGTTTGATCGCGAATTGTGCTCTTGGAGAAATAATTGTTTCATCGTTAAAATCCCAATGAGAAGCTCTAATTCCCGCATTTACAAAGACGCGGTTGTCGCCCCAGAAGAATTTTTTAGAATATTGCGCATAACCTGAAACACGTGTCGGTTCTATGTGGTTTGCACCCGCAATACTAAAACGCAAACGAAGCTGCGACGGATCCAAAGATCCCGGAAGCACGAAATCTCTCGGCGTGCTGTAACCCAAAGAATCCACGAGTTGCCACTCATTCGTATTGTCCTGTAAATTTTCTTTTTCGAATTTTAAGCCCACTTCAAAATCAGTATTTACATCTGGAGAAAATCTGGTTTTGAATTGCGCTCCATACGTTTTTACCATCAAGTCATTTCTGGCGTGATCAATTTGTCCACCAACGTCATAAGAAGTAATTGGTGCGCCCGTAATTGGATCGAAAGTTTGTAATTGGTATGCAGAAGCGATGGTGTAATATTCTTTTTCGCGGTTTTGATAGGCAAAACTATCTAAGGTAAATTTCCATTTCTCGGTCGGCTTAAAATTGATCGTAGCCGTTCCCATCATATTTTTATATTGATCATTTTCTTTACCGTCATAAAAAACACTCAGTTTTAAGGGACTTTGCAAAGTTCCAAATTCCACTTCTTTTACTTTCGGAATCATTTCGTAATCGTTCTTACTCCAGTAACCGATGAAAGAAACGTCCCACTTTTCGTTGATCTTATAATTCAGATAAGATTGAAAATCCACGTATTGCGGATTAAAATCGGTGTCTTCATTCAAAGTGTTTAAGACTAAATTCGTATTTCTATATCTGCCGGAAATGATACCCGTCAGTTTTTTATTTTTGGATGCAAATCCTGTAGTAAGTCTTCCTCCAATTAAACTCGCCTCTCCGGAAAGTTCAAATTTGGTAGGTTGTCTGTAATAAATATTTAATGCAGAAGACATTTTATCGCCATATTTTGCTTCAAAACCGCCGGCAGAAAAATTGATCGCCTGAACAAGATCTGGATTTATAATACTTAGTCCTTCCTGTAAAGAGTTCCGAATTAAAAACGGACGGTAAATTTCGATATCATTAATGTAGATGAGATTTTCATCGTAGTTTCCACCACGAACCATATACTGGGAAGATAATTCTGCATTTGAGTTTACTGAAGGTAAAGTTTTTAAAAGACCTTCGACACCACCGGAAAGCGAGGCGACCTGTTGTGCTTCTTTCGCAGAGATCTCAATGGAGGTAAGATCGGTAACTTTCGGTTTTCCCTTTTTCTGAAAAACAACTTCTTCGATTTTCGTTTCGCGCTCCAGATTGGCAAACAAAACATTTACATTTTGAACTCTCGGATTTGTTTTAATGTTCTTACTAAAACCCCTGAAATTTTCTTTTTCTACCGATAACATTTGAACCGATTCCGCAATTGGGATCTTTACAAAACCTTTATCATCTGTCGTAAAATTTTGATTGTTGTAAGAAACATTGGCCTGCGAAACAGGATTTCCATCTTTATCTAAAACTTTTAGATTGATTTGCGAAAATGCGAAAAATGGCATCAACGCCAGTAGTAGAAGTAGTTTTTTCAATGCAGCGAATTTAGTTTTTAAAGATAACAAAAAATTAGAGAATCGCTTCTCTCACACGTGTTAATTTTTGAAGCAGATCTTCGAGTTTGTCGAGTCTCAGCATATTTGCACCATCAGAAAGTGCAGAACTTGGATCAGGATGAGTTTCTATAAAAAGTCCATCTGCGCCAACTGCGATTCCCGCTTTTGCAATCGTTTCAATCAATTCCGGTCTTCCACCGGTTACGCCGGAACTTTGATTGGGTTGTTGTAAAGAATGCGTCACATCTAAAATGACAGGAGCGTAATTTCTCATCGTCGGAATTCCCCGGAAATCAACGACTAGATCGGTATATCCAAAAGAATTTCCACGTTCGATAATGGCTGTTTTTGGATTTCCGGAATCATTTACTTTTTGCACAGCAAACTGCATGGATTCGGGAGAAAGAAATTGTCCTTTTTTCAAACTGACACATTTTCCCGTTTTTGCAGCCGCGATTAAAAGATCGGTTTGACGAACCAAAAATGCCGGAATTTGTAAAACATCAACGTATTGCGCGGCTAATGCTGCATGTTCGTTTTCATGAATATCGGTCGTTGTTGGAATATTAAAAGTCTCTCCTACTTTTCTTAGAATTTCTAAAGATTTTTCCTCGCCAATTGTCGTAAAAGAATCGACTCTGCTGCGATTTGCTTTTTTAAAACTTCCTTTAAAAATATAGGGGATCTCATATTTATTGGTCATTTCTACAATTTTTTCGGCAATGTTTAAAGCCATTTCCTCGCCTTCGATGATGCAAGGTCCGGCAATGAGAAAAAAATTTTTTGAATTTTTGTGGTGAATATTTTCTAAGTATTGAATCATGAATGAGTTATTTAATGTTGAACGGTTTAATGACAAAAATAGTAATTATTTATAAGGAATTTTTTAGAAACTTTATATTTAATCATTTGATTTTAAACAAAAAAAAACCGGTTATTATTCCGGTAATTTTTAATCTAAAAATAGAGACAGACTAATTATTTATTTACTGTTGAATCAATGCATTTTCGATACGTTCAACATTCGATATATATTGATCTTTACCAATTTCTTTTTTATATAAATTGATCCATTTTCTCGCGTTCTCAAAATCTGATGCATTATAAAAGTTAGAAATCTGATTAACGATACTTTCACTTTTATAAATATTACTTTTAAAGTTTTTGAAATTATTTTCTAAGTAGACAGCGGCTTCTGTTAATCTTTTTTGCTGAATCATCGCATAATGCTTTTCTTTAATTAAAAGCTCACTGGAAAAACCATTTAAATTTGCATCCGTAACTGCTCTTTCTGCTTCACTAAATTTCCCTAAAGCATTGTAAGCATAAGCCAATTCGAAGTAAAGCTTCTCTGATTTGTAATTTTTCCCTTCCAAAATTTCGAGACCTTTCAAAGCAATGTCAGAAGAGCCAACACCATTCAAAAAACTGTATTTATCAATAAGAACTTCATTTTCGGGACGTGAAAATTTATAATTTTTAAGAAAATCAGAAGGATCAGGGAGTTTCCATTCCGCGATTTTGTCTTTAGGAATTACAGCGACGAGCAATTTTACATTTTGCCATCTTGCAATTATATTAGATTCGGACGGCTTAAATACAAATGATTTATTTTGGGGAATTAGACTTCCGACAAGTTTAAAAGAATATCCGGCTTGCTCGTCGAAATAGGGAACGCCAACTGTAAAATCTTTGTCCGCCTCTTTTAAGGGTAATATAATTAACTTATTTTCGGCATTTGCAAGCGCAGTGTTGAAGGCTATTTCTTTTGGAATCTCAAGTTGAGAATAAGCAATTATAAATGATAATAAAGTTAAAAAAGTGTAAATTTTCTTCATAAAAGTTTAATTAAATTTTAAGATGATTTTCTCAATCGTATTCAAATTCCTGGATGTCATTTTTTCTTTTAAAGATTTTTTACCTAAAACTTTTCCAAAGGTTGAATCTAACGTATTTCCTTTCGCAACTTGCCAGTAAAAATTTTTATTTACGATTTCACCCTTTTCGTTGTCAGATTTTATAGAATTATCAAATTCTTTTAAGAGAGTTTCTGCAATTTCTTCAATTCCGACGAAAGTATAAATATGCAGATCAACAGATTTTGTAAAAGGATTTTTATTAAAGAGCTCAGTAACTTCTCTTTCAGTTTTGATAAATAAAAAAGCTTCATAATTAAAATATTCCGAAAGCGATTTTTCTAAGAGTTTTTTTAATTCAGAGGAATCCTTGTCGGAACAAAACAAGATATTACCTGTCGCCAAAACCGAGGAAACGTCTTGCATTCCGGCGTCCGTAAATACTTTACACACTTCTGCCATTTTCATGATAGTTCCATTTACATTAACGCCGCGAAGAAAAGCGCAATATTTCAATTTTTTAAAGTTGAGCGATGAATTTTTGTTTTATTTCTACTGGTAAGAAAGAATATTCGAAAGAATTGTGAACCAATTGTTTCACCTCCATTAAACTTAAGTCCAAGGCTTCAATACAACTCAAATAATTCTGAGTCAAATAACCGCCAAAATACGCAGGATCATCGGAGTTTACGGTGACTTTCAAACCTAAGTCCAACATTTGCTTCAACGGATGACTTTTAATATCAGCAACATTTCTTAAAGCCGTATTCGAAAGTGGACACACCGTCAAAGCCATATTTTCTTCGACCAATCTTTTAACTAATTTTGGATCAGATAAACAATTATTTCCATGATCAATTCTTGCAACTTTCAACAGATCTAAGGCTTCCCAAATATATTCTGCAGGACCTTCTTCGCCCGCGTGTGCGACAGGAATATATCCTTCCCTCACTGAAGCTTCAAATACTTTCTGAAATTTGGAAGGCGGATTTCCTTTTTCAGACGAATCTAAACCAACCATTTTAATTAAATGCTTGTAAGGAAGCGATTGTTGCAATGTTTCGAAAGCATCTTCTTCTGATAAATGCCGCAAATAACTCATGATCAATAAAGAGGAAATACCAAATTGCTTTTCAGCGTCTGCTCTTGCGCGCTGAATTCCATTCATTACTGTAGAAAACTCGATTCCTCTTTTTGTATGCGTTTGCGGATCGAACATAATTTCGGCGTGCACAATATTTTCTTCCTGACAATGTTGAAAGTAAGCCATTGTAAGATCGTAAAAATCCTGCTCGTGGATCAGAACATTCGCTCCGGCATAATAAATATTCAGAAAATCCTGCAAGTTGCTGAACTGATACGCTTTTTTTACCGCTTCAATATTCGCATACGGAATCTCGATGCCATTTCTGCGTGCGATCTCGAACATTAATTCGGGTTCGAAAGTTCCCTCTATGTGGAGATGAAGCTCAGCTTTGGGAACTTTTTTTATATATTCTGATACAGTCATTTTCTGAAATTGGAGTTTGTTTTATTGCGTCGCTTTCATAATTGCATTCGTGATCTGATCCTCTTTTTCTTTGGAGTAAGTGGAATCATAAGGCTCCATTACATCGAATAAATATGTATAGAACGGTGTAATTTTCTGCACATTTTCTGATTGTTTAAAGGCTTTTTCTTTACCCATTGCCTGCAGATCTTTAACAAATGAGTTGAAACGTTTGTCGATTGGTTCAATGGATTTTACCAAATATGCATATCCTTTTTCCTTTTGTCCGATCTTGTTGTAGGCATCAGAAACCGCTCCAACGATCAACGAATATTCCATTGGTTTTGTCCGCATCTGGCGCGAAACAAAGCGTTGTTCCTCTGGGGAAAGCGTGCGGTAATAATCATATTCTGTAAAGATGCCTTTTTTAAGTTCTTCTGCCAGTTTCAAACCTTTTTGTTCCTGTCCGGAAACAATGTATCCGTAAACGATAGAACTTAGCGATCGTGCATCATCGTATTTTTTTACAGGGATTTCTTTGGAAGCCAAATCCAGTATCTCAAGAGCTTTAGCTTTCTGCCCGGAGAGTGAAAGTGCTTCTGCAGCACGGCTCGCTGAACCTCTGTAACTTACAATATTTTGAGTGCAGGTCTCATCAAAATGAACGTTTAAATCTTTGAAATTACCCCATTTAAAATTTTTCACGATTTGGTACAAAGAATTGGCATCTACTCTACCCATTTCCCCGTCTGCACGTTCTGGCGTATTGATCGGCACCAAACGATAGCTGAAACCATCGAACTGAAGATAATCACCTAAATAGAAAATATTTTCAGGATCATAAATTCCACCGGAAGAGAAATTGATGGGGCGTTTCCAGTCGAAATTCGCCAACATATCCAGCATCAACAAATTATTTTTGAACATGCTGTTGCTCTTGTAATCGATGGTGATCTGATCAACCGTCTGCGCTAAATCCTTCGCTTCAATTGTTCCGGATTTTACTGCATTTGCTTTATTTACAGGCAAAATGAATTTAGAAACGGGAAGGAAATTAAATTTTTCATACTTTTCATTTCCGAAAAGCATTTTCAAAATTTCGTCTTTATCTTCGGATTTTGTTTTAATAAAATTCATGGCTTCTTTTAAAGTCATAGAATCCTGGGTCGCAAATTTACGGAATTCGGCGAAAGTAGTGTCTGGAGCGCCTTGTTGTTTAAGATTCGCAAAGACATTTGCCCAGTCATCCTTTTTCATCAAATAAATCTGGTCGTTGGTTCCATCGCGGTAATCTTCATGAGTCATCATTGATGGAACGCCAATAGAATTATACGTTCTGCGTTTTACCTGATCAATATTCCACGGGGTAGAAAGCAGAGTGAAATTTACCACTTTCACATCATCTCGAAGCCCCGAGGTTTCCTGCATTCCCCAGATCGGATACGTATCATTATCGCCGTAAACGAAGAGGATATCGTTTTTCGGTAAAGATTTTAAAGTAGAATACGCGTAATCATAAGCTGCGTATCTGTTGCTTCGATCGTGTACATTATAATTCTGGAAACCCATCATCAACGGAATTCCTAACAGAACAACGCCTGCAACAATATTAAGGGTATCTGATTTAACTTTAGTCTGAAGATACCAAAGCAAAGCTCCGGCTCCCAGTCCGATCCAAATGGCGAAAGCGTAGAAAGATCCGACCATTGCGTAATCTCTCTCCCGAACTTCGAAGGGTTTTACACCGGTATAAAAAACGATTCCGAAACTTGTTAATACAAATAAAGAGAGAATTGCGTAAAACCGTCCGAAATCTTTTTTTAACTGGAAGAAGAAACCAATAATTCCGAGTAACAAGGGTAAAAAGAAGAAGGCAACTGTACTTTCATTTTTGAATTTTGCAGGCATCTTACTTTGATCACCATACATTGCATTATCGAGGAAAGGAATTCCTGATATCCAGTTTCCTTTATTATTTTCCATGTGTCCTTCCAGGTCATTTTGTCGGCCGACATAATTCCACATAAGATATCGAACGAAATAATATCCGTTTTGAAATGTGAAGAAATAATCTAAATTTTGCGCTAAAGAGGGTCGCTGAACATTAATTAAATTATACGATTTTACTTTTAGATAATCGTCTGCTTTAATGGTTTCATCTTCATATTTTTTACGAAGTTCGTTAAAGACCTGTTTCGCTTCGGGACTGTCGGCAACTTCTTCATTCGCATAATTGAAGGAGAAATCCGGTGCGCCATACATTGAAATATAATTGGACATTACGTCTTTATCTTCACTAAACATTCTTGGCATAAAGCTAACCTGATCCTGACTAAAGATGTAATTAAAGCGATCGCCTACTCTTCTATAAGTTCCAGCTTTTTCATCTTTTTCGTAAACATCACCTGTTTTCTGAGTTTTGAAACTGCCGTCATCATTTTTCTGAATTCCGTTTGCATCTAAATAAGCAGTATAATTTTGACCGTAAGAAGTTGGCCAGTCACCGTATTGTTCCCGGTTGTAATAATCTAACATTCCAATAGCATTGTCTGGATTGTTTAGGTTCATTGGTGGATTCGCATTTGCACGAATTGGAATTACCATCCAGCAAGAAAAACCGATCATCATATACACTACAGAAAGAACAATAGTTTGATAGATGTTTTTCTTCAGTTTTCTGGAATATTTCAGAGCAAAATAACACAGTGCTACTAAGATGATAAAGGCGATGATCGTTCCGGAGTGAAAAGGAAGACCAATTCCGTTCACAGCGAAAATTTCCATTTTACCAAAAAGAGTCATGATCAAAGGGAAAATTCCTTTAAATACAATACCTAAAATCAGGAGTGTTAAAGCATTTGCCCAAAGGAAACTCTTCCACGTAAATTCGTAATTTCTGGCGTAATACATTAAACACACTGCCGGAATTGCCAACATACACATCATGTGAACACCAACAGAAAGGCCAGTTACAAAAAATATTAAGATGATCCATCTTTCATTATCCAAGTCGTGAAATTCATTTTCCCACTTTGTGATCAGCCAAACCAGAAGTGCGATAAACATACTTGTCATTGAGTAAACTTCGCCTTCAACAGCAGAGAACCAAAAAGTATCAGAAAAAGTAAAACATAAAGCGCCGATCACTCCGGCAAAAAGGATAGAAATCTCCTGATGTTTCGTGATCTCAACAAAATCTTTATTTAGAAGTCTTCTCACCAAATGGGTGATCGTCCAGAAGAGGAACAGAATGGTCAAAGCACTAAAAAGTGCAGACATAGAGTTGATCACCACCGAGTAATTTTCGCCGTTACCAAAAGCAAACATTGCGGCAACTGCTCCAACCAATTGAAAAAGTGCCGCTCCAGGAGCATGCGTTACTTCGAGTTTTACGGCGGAAGAAATGTATTCTCCAGTATCCCAAAAGCTAAAATTCGGCTCAATGGTGGATAAGTAGGTGACAAAAGCAATAGCGAAAACAACCCATCCCAAAAGGGTATTCCACTGTTTAAAAGACCAATTTTTCATAGATAAAATTTCAATGTTGCGAAAATAAGGATTTTCATTTACTAACCACCGATTTTAACAAAATTTAAACTCAACTGCACGATTTTTAGTACTTTCGAAAAGGTGGGAATTCAAATATATCTTAATTTAGAATTGAACGAATTATAAAATAACAGATACATTGTTGAATTATTTATTTTTTAGTATTTTTGCAGTCGGTTTTATAGAGAAAATGAAGAAAAATGATTAATGTTTACGATAACATTCTTGGCTTAATTGGTCATACTCCTTTGGTGAGATTGAATACAGTTACCAAAGATATTCCTGCGACGGTTTATGCCAAATTAGAATCCTGTAATCCCGGACATTCTACGAAAGACAGAATCGCGTTACATATTATAGAAGCAGCAGAAAAAAAAGGGCTTCTGGGTCCAGGTTCTACAATTGTAGAAACTACTTCGGGTAACACTGGTTTTTCTATTGCGATGGTTTCAATTATAAAAGGCTACAAATGTATTCTTGCAGTAAGCGATAAAACCAAAGCTGAAAAAATTGCGTATCTAAAAGCATTGGGAGCAACTGTTTATATTTGTCCGGCCAATGTTGCTGCAGATGATCCGAGATCTTATTACGAGGTTGCAAAAAGAATTGCACAGGAAACTCCCGATTCGATTTATATTAATCAGTATTTTAATGAACTGAATATTGATGCGCATTACAAATCTACCGGACCAGAAATTTGGGAACAGACACAAGGTAAGATAACGCACTTGATCGCATGCACAGGAACGGGCGGAACTTTATCAGGTTCTGCAAAATTTTTAAAAGAGAAAAATCCAAATATCAAGATTATCGGTGTTGATGCATCGGGTTCGATATTAAAAGGTTTTCACGATACAGGAAAAATTAATAAAGATGAAATTCATCCTTATCAAATTGAAGGAATGGGCAAGAATTTAATTCCGGCTGCTTTACTTTTCGATAAGATCGACGAATTTGTTAGGGTTAACGATGAAATGTCTGCATACAGAACCAGAGAAATCGCTCTAAAAGAAGCCATTATGGGTGGTTACACAACAGGAGCTGTAACGCAGGGATTAATTCAGTACGCCGCTTCTCACGAATTTTCGAAAGATGATGTCGTCGTTCTTATTTTCCCGGACCACGGTTCGCGTTACATTACGAAAGTATACAGTGATCAATGGATGGAAGAACAGGGATTCGTCAATAATTGTGTTCATAACTATGACCAGGTTTTTAAAACTGAAGTCATAAAATAAAAAATAGAAAGAATTGATAAAAAACCTTTTTGTACTTAGCGAAAGGTTTTTTTTTAGTATTATTTAATTAAATTTGATTATTAAAATTTACAAAATAACAAGATAAAATAATGACAGATATTTTTGATCGTCTAAGACAAAATCCAGGTCCATTGGGACAGTTTGCTGATTATGCAGAGGGATATTTTGTTTTTCCAAAATTAGAAGGACCTATTGGTCCCCGAATGATATTTCAAGGTAAAGAAGTTATTTTTTGGAGTGCCAATGATTATTTGGGACTTTGCAACCACCCCGAGGTTTTAGAAGCTGACGCAAAAGCTGCTGCAGAATATGGCTTGTTTTATCCAATGGGCGCCCGGGCGATGTCTGGAGAAACAGAACAGCACCAGCAGTTAGAAAGAGAATTGGCAGAATTTGTTGATAAAGAAGCAGCTTATCTTTTAAATTTCGGTTACCAGGGAATGGTTTCTACCATCGATGCCTTAGTGGGAAGACATGACGTGATCGTTTACGATGCGGATTCTCACGCTTGTATTGTTGATGGAGTACGTTTGCACATGGGCAAAAGCTTTACCTACAAACACAACGATATCGAGAGTTTAGAGAAAAATTTAGTTCGTGCCACGAAAGTAGCTGAAGAAAATGGAGGCGGAATTTTAGTCGTTACTGAAGGAGTTTTCGGAATGCGCGGCATGCAGGGAAAAATTAAAGAGATCTGCGATTTAAAATCTAAATTCAATTTTAGACTTTTGGTTGATGATGCTCATGGATTCGGAACTTTAGGTGAAAAAGGAGCCGGAGCCGGAGAAGAACAGGGTTGTCAGGATCAGATCGACGTTTACTTTTCAACTTTCGCAAAATCAATGGCAGGCTTCGGAGCATTTATCGCAGGTGATGCAGATATTATCCGAATTTTAAAATACAATCTTCGTTCCCAGGTTTTTGCAAAATCTTTAACAATGCCAATGGTAATTGGAGGTTTAAAACGATTAGATCTTTTGAGATCTAAACCAGAGATCAAAGCGAAATTATGGGAAAACGTAAATAAACTACAAAACGGACTGAAAGAAAGAGGTTTCAATATCGGAGGTTCAAATACTTGCGTTACTCCAGTAATGATGCAGGGTACAACAGTTGAGGCTACTCTACTTTCTCGTGATTTAAGAGAAAACTTTGGAATTTTTACATCAGTTGTAATTTATCCGGTGATTCCAAAAGGAATGATTTTATTAAGATTAATTCCAACTGCGTCTCATACCGATGCTGAAATCGACGAAACGCTGGCTGCATTTGAAGCGATCCACGAAAAATTAGTTTCTGGCTTTTATAAAGACGAGGAGCAAAAATTAATGGAAGAACAAAGGTTAAGTTTTAAAAATACATAGAATTTTCAAAAACATTTATTTTTTATAAACCGTTTGAAAAATTCAGACGGTTTTTTAGTACCCTTATTATTTAAACAATGGAACAAATTATCATATCAAAACAAGACAGCACGAGAATTCACAATGCAATTCGCGACGCCAAACTAAATAACGGAATCAAAAAAGAAGATGCTGATAAATTGCTTGCAGAGTTGCACAGCGCTAAAATTGTTCCTTCCGAGGAAATTCCGAAAGATGTGGTGACCATGAATTCTATTGTGAAGATCCATTTTCAGAACAATAAAAATACGGTTCAGTTTCAGATCGTTTACCCGCATTTGGCCAATATGAAGGAAAATAAAATTTCCATTTTTTCTTCCGTAGGTTCTGCTTTAATTGGTTACCGTGTGAATGATGAGATCGATTGGTTAGTTCCTTCGGGCATGACTAAAATTGTAATTGATGAAATTATTTATCAGCCGGAAGCTGCGGGTGATTTCGATCTGTAGGCTCTGAACTATAAAAGTCAACAAAAGCTTTTTGTAGTAAAAATTCAAAAAAAAACGATAAAAAGTTTGTGGTAGCACACATTTGTTCCCTTTTAAGAAATAATGCACCTTACTTTTGTGACTTTTTTGGTTAAGTTATTTACAATAAATTTGCAAAAAGAATTCATTTGAAAGATCTTCTTCTCATCACTCCACCATTTACGCAGCTCAATACTCCTTATCCCGCAACGGCTTATATTAAAGGTTTTTTGAACACCAAAAATATTTACAGTTATCAAATTGATCTGGGGATCGAAGTTATTTTGGAGTTATTTTCAAAGACTGGAATTCAAAATGTGTTTGCAGAAAAAATCGATTTACAAAATACGTCAGAAAATTCCCAGCGAATTTTTGCTTTACGCGAAGAATATATCAAAACGATCGGTCAGGTTATTCTTTTTCTACAAAATCAAAATCCAACGTTAGCAAGACAGATCTGCAGCATGAATTTTCTGCCAGAAGCATCGCGTTTTAATCAGCTTGATGATCTGGAATTTGCCTTCGGAAATATGGGTTTGCAGGATAAGGCAAAACATCTTGCTACATTATATCTGGAAGATATTTCGGATTATATTGTAGAAAATATCGATGCTGATTTTGGCTTTAGCCGTTACGCAGAAAGAATCGGTCAAAGCGCGAATTCTTTCGATGAATTATATTCAAAGCTTCAAGATGATCAGACTTTTATCGATCAATTTACTTTAAAGATTTTAGAAGAAAAATTAGAATTGGTTCAACCCAAATTGGTTTGTTTTTCTGTTCCATTTCCCGGAAATTTATATGCCGCTTTTCGGTCGGCACAATTTATTAAAGAAAATTATCCGCAAATTAAAATTGCAATGGGCGGTGGTTTTCCGAACACAGAATTACGCGAATTGAAGGATAGAAGAGTATTCGAATTTTTCGATTTCATTACTTTAGATGATGGTGAATTGCCGATAGAATTGGTTTTTGAAAATGTTATTTTGGGCAACAATATTTCTGATTCTGAATTCAAAAGAACTTTCATTTTAGAAGATCAAGAAGTTGTTTATAAAAATAATACTTCAAAATTCGATTACAAACAGGCTTTTGTAGGAACACCGGATTATACCGATCTATTGTTGCATCTATACATTTCAGTCATCGAAATTGCAAATCCGATGCACAGTTTATGGAGCGATGGCCGCTGGAATAAACTTACCATGGCGCACGGTTGCTATTGGGGCAAATGTACTTTCTGCGATATTTCTTTAGATTATATTAAAATTTACGAGCCCATTTCTGCTAAAATTTTAGTGGACCGAATGGAAGAACTCATCGCTCAAACGGGCGAATCAGGTTTTCATTTTGTAGATGAAGCGGCGCCACCAGCTTTAATGCGGGAAGTTGCGCTGGAAATTTTACGCCGGAATCTGGTCGTAACCTGGTGGACGAATATTCGGTTTGAAAAAAGTTTCAGTAAAGATCTTTGTTTTTTATTGAAGATTTCAGGCTGTGTCGCAGTTTCGGGCGGCCTGGAAGTGGCGAGCGATCGACTTTTGAAGTTAATTGATAAAGGAGTTTCTGTGGAACAGGTTGCGAAAGTGACGCGAAATTTTACAGAAGCCGGAATCATGGTTCACTCCTATTTAATGTACGGATTTCCAACACAGACGATCCAGGAAACGGTTGATTCTTTAGAGATGGTTCGTCAGCTTTTTGAAATGGGAATTTTGCATAGTGCCTTTTGGCACCAGTTTTCAATGACGGCACATTCACCGATCGGCAAAAATCCTGCAGAATTTGGTGTTCAACCCATTACAAAAGAGATTTTATTCGCGCATAATGACATCGATTTTACCGATGAAACCGGGATCGATCACAGCAAATTTAGTTTTGGTCTAAAAAAATCGCTTCTCAATTATATGCACGGAATCAATTTTGATATTCCGCTCAAAGACTGGTTCGACTTTAAAATTCCAAAAACGACGATTCATCCGGATTATATTCAAGATTGTCTGTTGGAGGAAGAAAGTTTTGCTTTCAAAGGAAATTCGAAACTAATTTTTCTGGATAAAAATGCACAAGTCGAAAACTTCGTGAAATCAAAAAAAGGAAAGATTTTCGATTTGACCCGGCTTACTTTTCATCTCAAGACAAATATTTTAAAGCTCGAATTAGAGAGAGATCAAGCGGAATGGCTCATGAAAATCTTTACAGAAAATTCTACGAAAAATCCTAAAAAACTAACACTTCAACTCATGAAAAATCAGTTTGAAGAAAATTTTGAAGATTTTGAATTATTTTGGTTTTCAAAACCGATTCAGCAATTAAAAGAAAATGGCGTAATTTTAAGTTTGTAATCTTAAATCTATATTTACACTTCACTAATCAATAATCGTCAAGCTATAATAAAGATACATGAAAACCGAAGAATTTACTTTTAATAAAGTTGCCAGCATTACTCTTCTTTTTTGGTTCATGAAAATTGTAGCGACCACGTTAGGCGAAACCTTGGGAGATTTTATTGCACAAACTCTAGATCTGGGTTACTTACTTGGAATCGGAATTACGGCTTTATTTTTTATCACTGTTCTAGTAATTCAGTTGAATGCAAAAAAATATACACCGATTTTTTACTGGCTTGTCATCATTGGAACCACAACTTTAGGAACGGAAATTTCAGATTTTATCGACCGTAGCCTTCATCTAGGATATGTTTGGGGAAGTTTAATATTGGTTTCTCTTCTTTTTGGAACGCTGTATCTGTGGTATAAAAAATTCAAAAACCTAGAAGTTTATCCCATTTTTGAACGGTCAAAAGAACTTTACTTCTGGATAGCGGTATTATTTTCTAACAGTTTAGGAACGGCTTTCGGAGATTTTCTGAATGATAATTTAGGATTAAGTTATCTGATAGGTGCCATGATCACTGGATTTATTATCGTTATTGTTGTTGCGCTGCACTATTTTACCAAGATTAATCATATCGTTTTATTTTGGATCGCCTTTATTTTTACACGTCCATTTGGAGCAACATTTGGGGATTTTTTAACCAAACCGCTGGCGAAAGGCGGTCTGGATCTGGGAACCTTAAACGCGTCCTTAATTTCCATCACGATTATGGCGGTGCTCATTTTTGTTTCTCATCAACAACTGAAAAAGGAAGAAAGTCTGAACTAAGAAGATCTAGTTTGGAGTTTCTGTTTCATCTTTAGCCATTTCGATTCTGCTTAGTCGAGGTTGCAGAATTTTTGAAATTAATCCTGTCCAACCCGTTTGGTGAGAAGCGCCAACTCCTCGCCCATTGTCGCCGTGAAAATATTCGTAAAATAAAATGTAATCTTTAAAGTTTTCATCTTCCTGAAATCTTGGATATTGTCCATTGAAAGCGCGTTTACCATTTTCATCTTTCAGAAATATTTTAGAAAGACGGCTTCCTAATTCTTCTGCGATCTCATCTAAATTATCAAAGTTTCCACTTCCACTCGGACATTCTACTTTAAAATCCGGACTGTAATAAAAAAAGAAACGTTGCAGACTTTCGATGATCAAGAAATTAATCGGAAACCAGATCGGACCACGCCAATTGCTGTTCCCTCCAAACATTCCACTATCGCTTTCTGCAGGCGTATATTTAATTACATAATCGCATCCGTTTAATTTCATTTCGAAGGGATTTTCATCATAAATTTTAGAAAGTGACCGAATGCCATATTCACTGAAAAACTCCTTTTCATCTAACATTCTGGCTAACAATCGTTTCAAACGATGACCCCGGAGCAAACTCAATAAGTGTTTAGAATCCTGTCCTTTCACTTCCCAATGAGAAACCAAAGAGGCCAGTTCAGGTTTGTTTTTCATGATCCAATCCATTCGTGCTTTAAATAAAGGAAGTTTTTGCAGCATCTCATCCTCGATCACTTCCACCGCAAACATCGGAATCAGACCAACAATGGTTCTGAGTCTTAAAAACATTCTTTCGCCTGTACTTGTTGATATGGCATCGTAGAAAAACTCATCCTGTTCGTCCCATAGAGAGAAATCATTTTCGCCCATATTGTCTAATGCACTGGCGATATAAAGAAAATGCTCAAAGAATTTCGTGGCCATTTCTTCATAAATATGATTGTACTGCGCCAATTCTATAGAGATCCGCATCATATTTAAAGCAAACATGGCCATCCAACTTGTTCCGTCTGCTTGTTCCAGTTGCTGTCCGTTCGGCAAAGTGTCGCTTCGGTCAAAGATTCCAACATTATCAAGGCCTAAAAATCCGCCTTCGAAAATATTATTACCGTTGCTATCTTTTTTGTTGACCCACCATGTAAAATTCATTAATAATTTTTGAAAAACAGTTTCCAGAAATTCCAGATCCGGTTTACCTTTTAAGGTCTCATCAATTTTAAAGATGCGGAAAAGTGCCCAGGCGTGAACGGGTGGATTAACATCGGAAAAATTCCATTCATACGCCGGAAGTTGTCCGTTTGGATGCATGTACCAATCCATAGTAAAAAGTTTGATCTGCTGTTTCGCAAAATCTGGGTCGATCAAAGAAAAACTCAGGGTGTGAAAAGCGAGGTCCCAAGTCGCATACCAGGGATATTCCCATTTGTCGGGCATAGAAATAATATCGAAATTATTCAAATGTTTCCAGTCATAATTTCTGATCTTTTTCCGGGATTCGGGTGGTTTTATTTCTGCAGGATCACCTTCCAACCATTTATCAACATTATAATGATAAAACATTTTATTCCATAACATTCCCGCGAATGCCTGGCGTTGAACGTCTTTTTCATCTTCACTTTTAATGCCTTTTTGAATATCGGCATAAAATTCATCTGCCTCCTTTTTTCTATTGGTAAATAATTCCTCAAAATCTTCAAAAGGTTGTGCTAAATCCTGATCACTAAGCCGAAATTCAAAGATTTGAGTGCTTTCTGCAGGAATCATTTCATCTAAAAGAAATGCTGCCTTTGTTCCGACATTTTCTTTATTAATAGATTCAGTGTTTCCGTTCCTCACAAAATCGTTGATGCCATCTTTTGTGAAAGGCGTAATATTTGGCGAGTGATACAACTTTACGTCGTTGGTTTCATTATCGCAGAACAGGGTTTTTAAAGATTTTTTTGCATATAAATTTTTAATATTAAGTTCTTTCCTGTCAATTTGAATGTGGTCTGCTTTGCTGGAACTTAAATTGGGTTTGTAATCGTCGTAACCCCAATTCCAGGTATTTCTAAACCAAATTGTAGGCAAGAGAACCAAAGGCGCTTCCTTTTTTGATTTATTTGTAACGGTGATCTTGACCAATATATCGCTCGGTGAAGTTTTCGCATATTCAATAAAAACATCGAAATATTCGTTGTCATCGAAAATGCCGGTATCAATTAATTCATACTCTGCTTCCTGTCTGTTTCTGGCTGCATTTTTCTGAATTAAATCATCGTAAGGAAATTCATTCTGAGGATATTTATAAAGCATTTTCATGTAGGAATGCGTCGGAGTATTATCTAAATAGTAGAAATACTCTTTTACATCTTCGCCGTGATTTCCCTGTCCGTTGGTTAAGCCAAAAAACCGTTCTTTCACCATTTTATCTTTCTTATTCCAGAGACCAAGAGAAAAAACCATGAGCTGTTTATCATCACAAATTCCGCAGATCCCTTCTTCACCCCATCGGTAAGTTCTTGCTTCTGCAGTGTCGTGACTGGTATAATTCCAGGCGTCGCCGTTTGCGCTGTAATCTTCTCGAACTAAACCCCATTCCCGATTGCTCACATAAGGTCCCCATTTTTTCCAGGCTAGATCTGGAATTCTGTTTTTTTCTGCGCTCATAATTTTGTATTCTGTCGGAAGGTGCCTTTGGCACGTTCTACAATATTAATCTTTTTTCCAATTTTCGATGTTGTTTTGAATATATTTTCGAACATTATTATATTCATTAGAATTTCTAATTACCCTATCATGAAATCTAGACTGCCATTCGAAATCGGTGAAGTTATTTTTTCTGCACCATTTTGTAATCGTTCCTTTTAAATGATTGGTAAAAGAGGAGATCGATTTTTTAATGAGAGGTTGTAACCCTTTTGCGAACTGATATTCTCTTTCTTCTCCGTGATTAATAACTGCGAGAAAATGTAAATGATCCGGCATTATGATATATTCGATAATTTTAAGATGATTAACTTTTTGATTTACGACCTTAAAATTTTCTTCTACAAATAAACCAATTTCTGTCGGAATAAATTCTCCATTCCTAATTTCTCCGAAAAAATGTCTTCTATTTTTTGTAACCACCGTAATGAAATAGGAATTATTCGAGGAATAATCAAATTCTGGCAAACGATATTGTTTCTCAAATTTGAACGACATTTTCTGGATTTTTAATTATTTAAATAGAAAATGAACGCGCTGGAAGCGCATTCCTACGGGGGGAATTTTAACCGCCCGTTGAAAAACTTTCAAACGTCGTCATTCCGCCATCGATAAAAATACTTGCTCCTGTAATATAATCGGACATGTCGCTGGCGAGAAAAACGGCGAGATTACCGATATCTGCCGGTTGACCAATTCTGTTGTAAGGTATTAATGTCAACAAAGATTTTAGAGAATCTTCGGTGCTCCACGCATCTTTGTTGATGGGAGTTTGAATGGCGCCCGGACAAATTGAATTTACGCGAATTTTTTCGGAGCCATATTCCTGCGCCAAAGTCTGCATCAACATTCGGATCGCTCCTTTACTGGAAGCATAATTGGCATGTTTAGACCACGGAATAATCTCGTGTACGGAAGAAATATGAATGATTTTCCCACAAGCAACTGATTTTGAAGGTTCAATTCCACGGCGTAAAAATTCCTTGATCGCCTCGCGGGCACAGAGAAATTGTCCCGTAAGATTTACGCCAATCACGGCGTTCCACTGATCCAAAGTCATTTCTGTAAATATTGAGTCTTTTTGAATTCCAGCGTTGTTAACCAAAATATCGACGGTTCCCAACTGTGCAACTACATCCTGAAACATCTTGATCACTTCGTCTTCTTTAGAAACATCGCATTGGTAAACTATTCCTTTTCCACCACCGTCTGTAATTTCTTTTAGAACAGCATTCGCCTGATCCAGCGCGCCGGGAAACGGATAATTTATAACAACCGTAGCTCCTGATTCTGACATTGATTTTGCGATTCCGGCTCCGATTCCGCTCGAAGATCCTGTGATAACGGCGACCTGATTTTTTAAAGAAACTTCCATTCTGAAATTTTTGATGTTTTTGAAATTTGATGTTGTGGTGAACTTCAGATTATTCTAAGCTCTGAGATCTTAACAACTACTATCAAATTTAGGGAAATCAAAAGTTTTAACATAAACGTTTTAGTTAAAAAAAATATAATATCCAGTGATGTCGAAATTTTTTGCTTTAATGTTTGCAGTTAAATATTTTTTTGGTGGCGATAAAATTTTTAAAAATTAGTTTTCATCCTGTGTATATTAGAAAGATTAATGAATAGAATTATCGTCCGGAAAATAAAAATCCCGTCTATAAAAATAGACGGGATTTTATAAAAATTCACAGGATCATTACTCAGCTAGAATAATTCCTTTATTATTGTTGAATTCGATTACACCACTCTTCACTGTAAATGAAAAAACGCTTTCTTTCTCGTTTTCTTTCGTGAAATGCTTCTCGAAGTTTTCATCGATCTGGTTTGTAAAAACTCTTACTTTACCACCAACTAATGAAGCTACAATTGCAGCGTGATCTTTCATGATATGGAAGTCGCCATTCTTTCCGGGAAGTAACACAGAGCTCACTTCTCCTTCAAAAACTACAAATTCCGGGGTTAAAATCTTTATATTCATTTCTTTATAGATAATGGATAATAGAGGAAAAGATAATAGATTTGACTTTTTAAAAGGTCTCTTTGTCTATCATCTAACCGTCTATCGTCTTATTTATGCGTTTTCCGCTAACAATTTTTCACCTGCTTCAATCGCCTGTTCAATCGTTCCTTTCAAGTTGAAAGCAGATTCTGGTAGGTGATCCAATTCACCATCAATGATCATGTTAAATCCTTTGATGGTATCTTTAATATCAACTAAAACTCCTTTCAAACCTGTAAACTGTTCTGCAACGTGGAAAGGTTGAGATAAGAAACGCTGTACTTTACGAGCTCTGTAAACAGATAATTTATCTTCTTCTGAAAGTTCTTCCATCCCAAGAATCGCGATGATATCCTGTAATGCTTTATATTTTTGAAGAATTTCTTTTACTCTTTGAGCACAATCATAATGAGCATCTCCTAAGATTTCTGGCGTTAAGATTCTTGACGTTGAAGCCAATGGATCTACTGCCGGATAAATTCCTAAAGAAGCAATTTTTCTATCCAATACTGTTGTTGCATCTAAGTGAGCAAAGGTTGTAGCTGGAGCTGGATCCGTTAAATCATCTGCAGGAACGTAAATCGCCTGAACTGAAGTAATTGAACCATTTTTTGTAGAAGTAATTCTCTCCTGCATCGCACCCATTTCTGAAGCCAAAGTTGGCTGGTAACCTACTGCAGATGGCATTCTTCCTAATAGTGCAGATACCTCAGAACCTGCCTGTGTGAAACGGAAGATATTATCAACGAAGAACAAGATATCTCTACCTTGACCTGATCCGTCACCATCTCTAAAACTTTCTGCAATTGTTAAACCAGACAAAGCAACACGTGCTCTTGCTCCTGGTGGCTCATTCATTTGTCCGAAAACGAAAGTAGCTTTAGACTCTTTCATTACTTCCAAATCAATTTTAGATAAATCCCAGCCTCCATTTTCCATAGAGTGCATAAATTCATCACCGTATTTAATAATGCCTGATTCCAGCATCTCTCTCAAAAGATCGTTTCCTTCTCTGGTTCTTTCACCTACACCGGCAAAAACAGAAAGTCCACCGTGACCTTTTGCAATATTATTAATTAATTCCTGGATCAATACTGTTTTACCAACACCTGCACCACCGAACAAACCAATTTTTCCCCCTTTAGAATAAGGTTCTACTAAATCGATTACTTTAATTCCTGTAAAAAGAACTTCGGCTGATGTGGTTAACTGATCAAATTTAGGTGCTTCTCTGTGAATCGGTAAACCGTTTTCTTTCGAAACTTGCTGAATTCCATCAATCGCGTCACCTACAACATTAAACAAACGTCCGTAAACTTCGTCACCAACGGGCATTGTAATTTGTTTCCCTTGAGAAATTACTTCCTGCCCTCTTTGTAGACCGTCTGTAGCATCCATTGCGATACATCTTACAGAATCTTCGCCGATATGCTGTTCAACTTCGAGTATTACTTTATTGCCGTCTTGTTTTGTAATTTCCAATGCATCATAGATGTTCGGAAGTTCTGCCGCATCTGCAAAATGTACATCGATTACAGGACCGATAATTTGCGAAATTTTTCCTTTAATTTGGTTTGCCATTGCTAATTTTTTCGTGTGTGCAAATATAATGAAAGTTCCCTAATCTGCAATTGGTTCAAAAGAAGATTTTTATCATATTTGCAGGAGCAAAATTTCTTCTTTTGAAAATCATCAAAAATTTCTCAGATTACCACGACAAAACTCCTTTGGCACTTTCTATTGGAATGTTTGATGGGGTTCATCTTGGTCACCAATCTATTATCAATCAACTAAATAGCGTTGCAAAAGAAAAGAATCTGGAATCTGCCATTCTCACTTTCTGGCCCCATCCAAGAACAATCTTCAGTCCAAATGATGACCTTCAATTATTGAATACGATTGAAGAAAAAACCTATTTTTTGCAAAAACATAGCGTTAAACATTTATTTTTAAAGGAATTTGATGCCCCTTTTCGCAACCTTACAGGTGAAGAATTTGTAAAACAGATTCTTGTTAGCAAATTAAACGTGAAACATTTGATCATCGGACACGATCATACTTTCGGAAAAGATAAAAGCGGCGACTTTCAATTATTAGAAAAAATGGCGCCCGAATTTGGTTTTGAAGTTGAGCAGGTTGAAGCCGTTGATTTTCATGACAAGCATATCAGTTCTACCCAGATTAGAAATGCACTGTCGGGCGGGAATGTAAAAGAAGCGGATGAAATGTTAGGTTACGTTTATTCGGTTTCCGGAACGGTTATCCATGGAAAAAAGATCGGAAGAACGATTGGTTATCCAACGGCTAATATTGAAGTTAACTCCTTGAAACTTTTACCAAAAAAAGGAGCTTACATTGTTGATGTTTTTGTAAAAAATCAGCATCTGAAAGGAATGTTGAGCATCGGAACAAATCCTACAGTTTCCGGCGATAAACTTTCTGTTGAAGTTTATATTTTAGATTTTGATGAGGATATTTATGATCAAGAAATTTCTGTAAACTTTCGGGAATTTTTGCACGATGAGATCAAATTCGAAAGTCTGGAAAAATTGATTGAAAGATTGAATGAGGATAAAATCCTTACAGAAAACTTTAATTTCTAAGAATTCAAAACTTCTTCCCGCAATTTTTTTGGTAAAGAATTTAGTACTAATTCGTAAGACTGATCGATCATTTTTAAAATTAAATCTTTTTTTAAACCTTCGCAAAGAACAGAATTCCAGTGCGTTTTATTCATATGATACGCCCCTGTAATTTGATAGTGTTTTTCCCGAAGTTCTGCACTCCACTCCGGATCTGTTTTAACCGCGATGCTTAAGGGTTGTTTTTCCAAGGGCATCAATAAAAACATTTTTCCACCCACTTTCAAGACCAAGGTATCAGGATTGAAAGGGAATGTTTCTTTAACTCCTTTCTTAGCGAGACAGTGATCTAAGATTTCGTTGGCATCCATATTAAATCTTTCATTCTCCGACAAATTTAGTAATTTTATGCAGTAAAAGTAATTGCCCATTGCTAATTACTTATTACTAATCGAAAAATTATGAAAGCACTTGTCATTGGCGCAACTGGCGCAACGGGAAAAGATTTGGTCAATCAATTATTAAATGATCCGGATTATAAAGAAGTTGATGTTTTCGTAAGAAAGCCTTTAAATATTGATAATCCAAAATTAAAAAATCATATTGTAGATTTTGAAAAACCTCAGGAATGGAAAAATTTAGTGAGTGGCGACGTGGCTTTTTCCTGTCTTGGCACCACTTTGAAAAGTGCCGGAAGTAAAGAGGCTCAGCGAAGAGTGGATTACGATTATCAATATAATTTCGCAAAAACAGCAAAGGAAAATAAGGTTGAAGATTATATTCTTGTCTCCTCTTATGGCGCCGATCCGAAATCCAAAATTTTCTATTCTAAAATGAAAGGCGATCTGGAGCAAAGCGTTAAAGATTTGCATTTTAATAAAATCACTATTTTTCAACCCGGAATGCTAGAACGAAAAGACACCGAAAGAACAGGCGAAGTTTTGGGCGGAAAGATTATTAAATTTGCTAATAAACTAGGAATATTCGAAAGTCAGAAACCATTACCAACAGAAATTTTAGCCAAGGCGATGATCAATTCTTCCAAAATAAAATCGAATGGATATTCGAAAATAAAACTGGGCAGTATTTTCAGTTTTGCGGAAAAAGGAAAGCTGTGACAATATAGTATTGAACTGATTTCTAAGCACAAAGGCACAAAAGTTTTTTTTAAGTTTTAGACCTATTTTTCTATTATAAAGTTCACAAAAATTAAAAGCCGTTTCAAAAAATTGAACGGCTTTAAAATATGTCAATTTATGAAATTAAACTTTCATAATTTCTGCTTCCTTCGTTTTCAAATGATCATCACACTGTTTGGTATATTGATCGGTTATAAGCTGAATATTGGCTTCCTGATCTTTAATTAGATCTTCGGAAACACCTTCAAGTTTACGCAAATCTTTAATTCCTTCCTGTCTTGCATTTCTGATGGTAATTTTGGTACTATCCGATTCAACCTTGGCGTTTCTCGCTAATTCACGACGTCTTTCTTCGGTTAATGGCGGAACATTCAAAATAATATTTTCGCCGTTATTCATCGGTGCGAATCCTAGATTTGAATTAATGATGGCTTTTTCAATCGCTCCGATCGCAGTTTTATCCCACGGTTGAATGGAAATCGTCATCGCATCCGGAACCATTACGTTTGCAACCTGACTCAAAGGAGTTGGCGACCCGTAATATTCAACCATTACGTCTTGAACCATTGTTGTAGAAGCACGTCCCGCTCTAATTTTTTGAAAAGCGTGATCCAAATGTTTAATGGCAGCATCCATTTCCTGCTTTACCATATCTGTGATCATTTCTAAATCTTCCATAAATTTTTTATTTCTAGTTAAGGTTTACCTCCTTTTTTATCTAATTTCTAAATCTGAGTCTTAAATATTTACTAAAGTACCAATATTTTCACCTTCAACGATCTTCAGCAGATTGCCTTCTTTATTCATATCGAACACAATAATAGGCAATTTATTTTCATGGCTTAAAGTAAATGCGGTCATGTCCATCACTTTTAAACCTTTCTCAAAAACCTCGTCGAAAGTTAAAGAATTATATTTTACGGCGTCTGCATTTTTTTCTGGATCAGAATCGTATATTCCATCGACTCTGGTCCCTTTTAAAATGACATCGGCACCAATTTCTATGGCTCTTAACGTTGCAGCAGTATCGGTGGTGAAATAAGGATTTCCAGTTCCGGCGCCAAAAATTACGACTCTACCTTTTTCTAAATGTCGCGTTGCTTTTCTTTTAATGAAAGGTTCTGCCACTTTATCCATTTCAATTGCAGACTGAAGTCTGGTATGAATTCCGGCATCTTCCAAAGCTCCCTGCAAGGCCATTCCATTGATCACCGTTGCTAACATTCCCATGTAATCGCCCTGAACTCTATCCATTCCTTTAGCAGCTCCTGCCAAACCGCGAAAGATATTTCCACCGCCAATTACAATGGCAACTTCGCAACCGAAATCTACCACTTTTCTAATTTCGGCAGCATATTCTTTTAACCGGTCATTATCGATTCCGTAAGATCGGTTTCCCATTAAAGCTTCGCCGCTCAGTTTAAGTAGAATTCGTTTGTACTTCATTTTTTTATTTTATTGCCATTTTTCGAAGTGCAAATATAAGGAAACACAAATAATTTCGTTAATAGATTTATATTTACAGAGAAATATTTTCGAAAATTATTTAAAAGAATTATTTTTGCCCTCACAATTAGCCATTTGAAAAAAACAACCCTCCCCTTTTTTCTGTTTTTAGCTACCCTCTTGTCTGCGCAAGAAGGAACCAATGTTTACACCTTTCTTAATATTCCCGTTTCTGCGAGACAAGCTGCTTTAGGTGCCGATGCTGTATCAATCAGAGATTACGATGTAAGTTTTGCAGGGGTAAATCCGGGATTAATGAATCTGGAGCAGGATCAAATGATCTCTTTAAATTACGTCTCATATTTAGCCGACTCTAAGTATGGAACCATTAGTGTGGTGAAAGATTTAGGAGAAGCCCATTTAATTGGTTTCAACGTGAGATACATGGAATATGGAAGGATGCCAAGGACAGATGAAAGCGCAAACATCGACGGGGAATTTGGTGCAATGGATGCTTCTGTTGGAATGGGTTATGCCTATCAGTTTGATGAGAACTGGACTGTTGGTGGAAGCGCCAATTTCATCACTTCAAAAATAGACTCTTACACCTCAATGGCCGTAGTTGGAAGCGCGGGTGTTACCTATCATAAAGAAAAGACGAATGAAACTTTGGCTCTGGTTTTTCGAAATTTTGGCTACCAGTTCAAATCGTTTAATGGCGTGCGGGAAAATGTGGCGTTTCGGGTAGATCTTGGTTACACAAAGATTCTGGACGAATTTCCGGTTGCTTTAACGGTTACCGCACACGATCTGCAAAAATTAAATATTTCTCAGGATTTCGATAATAATGGTCAGGAAATTGGTTGGTCCAGAAAAGTTGCAGATCACCTTTCTTTTGGTGCAGAACTTTTCCCACAGCAAGCCTTCAATATCCGTTTTGGATATAATGTAAAACGCGGTAATGAACTAGCAGTTCTTGATCAACGAAGTTTTTCGGGACTTTCTGCCGGTTTTGGAATTAAGATCTCTTCTTTCCGCTTCGATTATTCCCATGTGAGATATCACAACTCTTCAAATGTTAATATGTTTGGACTTACTTTAGATTTGATTGAAGTAAGCGGGAATCGACGTTAAAAAATTTTAGCGAATTTCTCATCTATACAATAAGATATAAATATCTTTCAATTATTTAAGAGGATTTTCCAACTTTCTATCTTTTCTTAAAAACATCCATTTAAAATTGGGTATTAAAAAAGAGGTCAATAAAACTTTAGGAGACATTCTTTAGGTGTTTTGAAGGCAAATGAATAATAGAAGATTAGTGAACTGAATGTAAAAATCTATCTCAAATTTTAATTTATTTGTTTCCTCCAAAAAAAATCATGAAATTCGCTTTATGAGAAAACCCGTAATCGCTCTCGACGGCTATTCATCCACCGGAAAAAGTTCAATTTCTAAAATAATTGCGCAAAAACTCAGCATTGTTCATATGGATACTGGTGCACTCTATCGTGGAATTACTTATTTTGCTATTACAAATTGTATGGATGAAAAGAGCGAAATTAATTTGCAGAAACTATTCGGCAGATTACATACCATTCAGCTCGAATTTAAACCCATCGATCAGGAACTCGTTATTTTCCTCAATGGTAAAGATATTTCAAAAGAGATAAGAAGTAATGAAGTAGCAGCGCAGGTAAGTTTAATCTCCTGTCAAAAGGAAGTTCGAGACTTCTTGTTACAAACTCAAAGGGAAATCGCTAAAAATGGTGGTGTTATTTTAGACGGTCGCGATATTGGAACCGTTGTTTTACCAAATGCAGATTATAAATTTTTTCTCACAGCAAGTGTGGAAGAGCGCACACGTAGAAGATTTAAGGAATTGCAATCTTTGGGAATTGATACTACCGAAGAAGAAGTGCGCCATAATTTGACCACACGTGACAAAATAGACAGTGAAAGAGAAGTTGCGCCACTTCGAAAAGCCGAAGATGCTATTTTGATCGATAACACCAATTTGTCGAAAATAGAAACTATTGCGCTGATTTTATCTTATATAAGTCACATTTAACATATTTTAAGATTCCTATAAATTTGATTGGTATATTAATTGTAACTTTATAGGAGATGTAAATCATCAATCATTATTATTAACTATTAAAAATAACTAAAAATGGCTAAAAAAGGAAATAACGCAGCAGCAGTCTTAGCAGGACTATTGGCAGGTGCAGCAGCAGGTGTAGTATTAGGAATGCTTTACGCTCCGGAAGAAGGTAAAGAAACAAGAAAAAAAATCAAAGACAAAGCTTGCGATCTTAAAGATCAGGCAGTTGATGAATATGGTAAAGTTTCTGAAAAAGCGAAAGAGCAGTATCAGGATGTTTCTAGTAAAGTAAAAGACCAATACGGTAACATTTCTTCTCAAGTTAAAGAAACTGCTGACAAAGTTGTTTCTTCCGTAAAAGAAGGATATGACAGATATAAAGATCAGGCAATCAGCAAAACAGCTGGAGTTGTACAGGATGTTGAAAACGAGTTAGACGGTTTGAAATCATAATTGAAAATTCCGTTTATCAATAAAATAAAAGGAACTTAAATCATAAGTTCCTTTTTTTGTAACTTTAAAAAAATTAATGAAATGTTGGATCTTATCAAAGAGTACGCAGGCAAAAGAATGGATTTACTTAAACTGGAAGCTACCGAAAAGTCGGTATCGCTTTTGGGAACAGTGGTCTATATTATCCTGGCCGTATTTTCTGTTTTGTTTTTTTTACTTCTTTTTCTCTTCGGTATAGGTTTCCTGATAGGACATTATATTCATAATTACGGCTTTGGATTACTCATTGTTGCAGGATTATTTCTTCTGGTCCTAATTCTGGTTTTAATGATGAGAAAAAAAATAAAAGTAAAAGTTGCGAATAAAATTCTTGAATCTTTAGACGATTAATATTATGGCATACAAATTCCAAAGCCTGGAAGAACTTAAAAGAAAAAAGGCTTTATTAAAAAAAGATATTTCAGATATGGAAGACCTTTTGACTTTCGATAATACAAAAGAAAGTCTAAGTGCTTTAACTCATGGGTTTACCGATAAATTTCTGACAGAAGAATTGCAGCCAGATGGTGAGATGAAAGTTTCCCTAAAAACGCAGGAAATTATTCAGGAAGTTTCTAACTCCGTGAAAGACTCTGTGCTTAATAAATCAGCAGTTTTAGGATTCGCGAAAAGCGATGCCGGTGTAAATATTCTTGAGAATACGCTTAAAATTGGCGCCGTAACCTTCATTGGTAATTATGCACGAAAAAGTATCCTCAACTCGAGTTGGAAGAAAAAAATAATTGGTCTGGCGCTGATTTATTTAGCTCCAATCGCTTTGAGATTCATCCGCCAAAAATTGGAGAATTATCAGAAGAACAGAACAACTTCCAGTATGGAACAATTGATATAAGCAAAACCGTCTCTTTAAATTGAGACGGTTTTTTTTATTTATTATTGAAAATTTGTCCCAAAATAATTCCGGCTGCCATGGAAACATTTAAACTTTCTGTGGCTTTTGATTTTCCAAAACGCGGAATGGTGATTTTGTCATTTAATAAATTTTCAATTTCTGGCCGAATCCCATTTCCTTCATTTCCCAAAACGAGATTGAATTTCTCCGGAAAGGGAAATTTATAAAAATTTGCTCCGTCCATATCTGTTCCAATCAATGGAATTTCTGAATCATTCAGGAAAACTTCTAAATTCTGATACACAATATTTACCCGCGTAAACGAACCCATACTTGCCTGAATGACTTTCGGATTGTAATAATCGACCGTATCTGCGCTACAGATGATCTGAGAAATTCCGAACCAGTCTGCAAGCCGAATCAGGGTGCCCAGATTCCCGGGATCCTGAATTCCATCTAAAATTAATTGAATTCCCTCATTTCCGCGAATTTTTTCCTCTTTTAATTCACAAACTGCAACAGAATCTTTTGGATGTTGCAGAAAACTGATTTTCTTTAGTTCGTTCGCCGAGATTTCTGTTACAGTTGTACGTTCAATGGGCAGAGCAATTGGATTTATAGAAAAAATTTCTGTGATTTTATAGTCAGAAAATGGTATTTCTTTGATCGTTTTATTGCCTTCAACCAAAAACAAATTGTATTTTTGTCTGAACTTCTTCTGGTCTAAAGACTGTAAAATTTTTATTTTATGAGCCGTAAGCATTTTTCAAAATATTCTCAAAAGTATTACTTATTTTTTTCATCTGCAATTACTGTACTTTTTCTGTATGCCTGCAGCACGACTAAAAAGGTTCCGGAGGGAGAATTTCTTTTAACAAAAAACACTTTCAAATTTGAAGATGGTAAAGTTCACGAAGACGAAGTTTCGAGTTATGTAAGTCAAAAGCCCAATAAAAAGCAACTTTTCATTTTGCCGGTTGGTCTTTGGTTTTATAATGCTACCAAGCCGAAATACGACTCCATTCTTAATGAGTACATGACGTATCCTTCTGATATGAGGGATCAAAAACTTCGTGATTCTCTTTTTATTAAATATGATCATCCCGAATATTCCGGTAAAAGTTTATTTTTCGAAAGATTCATTCATAATATTGGTCAGCCTCCAGTGATCCTGGATCAGGGGAAAACAGAAACAAGTGCCAACTCTATTCGGAAATTTATGGTTTTTCGGGGATATTGGGATACTGATGTTAAATTTAACCAGGATTTGGATTCTGCAGGAAAGAAAGCTCAGGTCAATTATTTAATTACGCATAAAGATCCCACGAACATCAGCGATTACTATTATAATATCCCCGATCCTTCCATAAAAGGAATTTACGAAGAAGATCTTAGTAAGAGTTTGGTTAAAGGCCGCGAAATTCTCGACCAGAGCGTTTTGGAAGATGAAGTAAAAAGGATTAATGGCCTAATGAAAGATCGCGGATATTATAAGTTCAACAGTTCCAACGAAGAAATTTATTTCACCGCAGATACCTTGCAAAGCAGAAAGCAAGTTCCACTGACCATGGATATTCATAAAGATTCTGCAGATTCACCGTACCGCATTACAACCATAGGCGACATAAAAGTTCACCTCTTAGAAAAGCTTGCAGACACGGCGAACACAAAGAGAGATTCACTCTTTGGAATTAATTTTTATAAGTTAGATAATCAGTTTAAGGTCATGTCTTTATGGAGACCCATTATTTTGAAAAAAGGAGTCGTTTACGATCAAAAAAATCTGGATCTTACCAAACGGAATATTTCATCAATGAATAATTTCAGCATTATTAAATATGATGAAAATCTCCGAAAAGGAAACGACAGTATTTTAGATGTAAGTTATTACCTGGCGCCATTGCCTAAATATGATTTAAAAATTTCTACAGATATAAATTACTCTCAAATTTTGAATTTCGGTATTTCGCCTTCCGTTGATCTGACGACACGAAATATTTTTGGCGGGGCAGAAAATTTAAGTACGAGTGTTTCCGGTGTTTTTGGTTCTGTTGTTAATACAAAAGATATTAATAAAAGAAGCTTAGCCTATGAGATCTCGGCACAGGCTTCCTTAAATTTTCCGCGTCTATTGTTGCCTTTTAAAACCTGGAAATTAATCCCGAAAAGATATTCGCCAAATTCATCAATTATTTTGGGAACTTCAGTTCAGGATAATATTGGTCTGGGAAGAATAAATTTTAACGGAAGTTTAAATTATTTCGCAAATGTAAACGATATCGTTTCGCACCGACTTTCACTTTTCAACACGCAACTGAGTTTAACCAGAAACAAAGAAAGATATTACGATTTTTTTCCGAATGATGGTGATGTTCGGAATGCAGTTTTTCAGACGTACTCGCCAAATCTATATCAGGATTTTATCGACAATAAGATCAGTTCCGATGATTTGTCCGCTTTAATTGTTAATGACGCCAACTTTATAGGGTCTCTATCTGGTGATCAGCTTGGCTTGTACAATACGTTTCTACAAACGTTGGTCAATAAGGATCGGCAGACGCAAGACGTTCTGATCTCATCAATGATTTACAATTTTGTTTATAATGAGATCGGTAAAAAAGACCGTCCGAATCCTTTTTATTTAAATGCTAAAGTAGAAACTGCCGGAAACGTTTTTAGTATTTTCAACAGTAAAGAAACTGCAGATGGAGTTGTTTCCGGAACCTCGAAAACTATTTTTAATATTCCTTATTCCCAGTTCGTAAAATTCGATTTTGATGTACGAAAATATTTCAGTTTATTCAGTAACAAACACACGCTGGCTTTGCGACAGTTTATTGGAGTCGGGATTCCTTACGGGAACTCTACCACAATGCCATTCGTGCGGTCTTATTTTAATGGAGGATCCAATGATATTAGAGCCTGGCGCGTTTTTGGAGGTTTAGGTCCTGCAGATTCTCAACTCGATGAAAAAGTGCGGTCTTATATTATGGATAATTTTAAACTCACGACCAATATTGAATACAGAATGCCATTCACGCCAATGTTTGAAGGTGCCGCGTTTGTAGATGCCGGAAATATCTGGAGTTTAAAAGACAATGGTTTGGGCGATGAATTTAAATTCAATAAATTCTTGTCCCAAATGGGAGTTGGAACCGGTGTTGGTTTAAGAATAAATGTGGCCTACATTACTTTGCGTTTAGATGCTGCTTACAAAGTTTATGATCCTAACAAACCAACAGGTGAAAGATGGGTCATCAATAAATGGCAACCTTTAAAACCGGTACTGAACTTTGCATTTGGATATCCTTTCTAAAATTAAATCGCAGACTTTCTGCGATTTTTTATTTGCTTATCTTTACTAGAATCAAAAAATATTTACCGATGATTTGGTCAAAATCTATTCTGAAAATTGCTTTTCTAACAATTTCACCTTTTATTTTTTCACAGGAAGTCAATCTCAAAAATATTCAAAAGCTCACTTTCGGTGGTGATAATGCGGAAGCTTATTTTTCGCCGGACAGCAAGAATTGACCATGCAGGTAAGCAATCCTTTAATTGGTGCGCACTGCGATCAGATTTATCTTTTAGACCTCAATAAAAAAAATATTGGAACCAAAGATCTGCAACGGATCTCAAATGGCAAAGGCAGAACAACGTGTTCCTTTTTCATGCCCGACGGCAAACATATTCTCTACGCCTCCACTTTTGAATCCAGTAAGGAATGTCCTGCAAAACCAAAACCTAGAACCGATGGAAAATATTTATGGCCGGTTTACGCAGAGTTTGATATTTACATCGCGGATCTCAACGGAAAGATTACAAAGAAGTTAACCGATTCTCCCGGCTACGATGCAGAAGCCGTTGTTTCTCCAGATGGAAAATATATTGTTTTTACCTCTTCGAGAAGTGGCGATCTGGAACTGTGGCGAATGGATATTGATGGGAAGGATTTAAAACAGCTCACTTCCGGATTAGGATATGATGGTGGCGCATTTTTCTCCCACGACTCTAAGAAATTAGTTTTTAGATCTTCCCGTCCTAAAAGTCCGGAAGCCATTAAAGATTACAAAGAACTACTCGCAGAAAATCTGGTCGCACCAACCGATATGGAGATTTACACCATGAATATTGATGGTTCTGACCTAAAACAAATTACGCAATTGGGTAAAGCCAACTGGTCGCCCTACTTTCACCCTTCCGATAAAAGTATTGTATTTTCGTCCAATCATCATTCCACGAGAGGTTATGATTTTCAGATCTATTCTATTGATCTTGATGGAAAAAATCTTCATCAAATTACGTATGAAAGTGAATTCAACGCTTTTCCCATGTTTTCGCCCGATGGAAAAAAATTCGTTTTCGCCAGCAACCGACAAGCTAAAAAGCCCCACGAAACAAATGTATTCATAGCAAATTGGGTCGAAAGTGATCCTGAAGAACTGGTCTCTGAAAACAATCTACTCAAGAATTTAACGTACTTAGCTTCTGACGAATTAAAAGGCAGGTTGGCAGGAAGTGAAGGCGAAAAGAAAGCCTCAGAATTTATTTCAGAAGAATTTAAAAATTTGAAATTGAAAACATTAGATGGAAAAAATTACACCCAGAATTTTTCTTATGATGTGAAACTCAATCCTCATGAAGACAATTCTTCTGTACAAGTAAATGCAAGAAACGTGATTGGTTTTTTAGATAATAAAGCGCCGAAAACCATTGTAATTGGAGCGCATTACGATCATCTGGGTTTGAACGAACACCACAACTCTACTTTGATGAATTCTGAGGGGCAAATTCATAATGGCGCCGATGATAATGCTTCCGGAGTTTCTGCCGTTCTTGAACTGGCGAGGATATTTTCTCAAAATAAATCAAAAGAAAAAACCAACTACATTTTCGCGTTATTTTCGGGGGAGGAAGATGGTTTAATGGGTTCGAAAGTTTTTGCTGAAAACATCAAAACAAAATATCCAACTGTTGTGGCAATGATCAATCTGGATATGGTTGGAAGACTCGATAAAGACAAAGATCTTACCGTTGGCGGCGTTGGAACCTCTCCTATTTTCGGAGAAATCATTAAAAAGTATAAGCCCGCGGGATTTAATCTGGCAGTCGACAGTTCCGGAATTGGACCCTCTGATCACACCAGTTTTTATCTCAAAGATATTCCAGTTTTGTTTTTATTTACAGGAACTCACAGTGATTATCACAAACCGACCGATGACACCGATAAAATTAATTTCACCGGTTTAAAAAATATTACGAGTTTCGTTTTTAATCTTGCCACTGGTTTAGCAGCTGAACGAGATATTCCTTTCACCAAAACGAAGATCTCTGCCAGCAAAGCGGTTCCGAAATATAAAGTTACGCTTGGAATTATGCCGAGTTACGCCGATACAAAAGATGGACTTCATATTGATGGCGTTACAGAAAACCGCCCGGCTTTTAATGCTGGAATTGAGTCTGGAGATATTCTGCTCAGAATTGGAAAGTGCGTGGTGAAAGAAGTTTACAGTTATATGGATTGTCTGGCGAAAATTAATTCGGGAGATGAACTTCCAGTTTCTATTTTACGCGCAGATAAGGAAATGACGATGAAGGTTAAGTTTTAAAAAATTATTTGTTGTTATTGAAAATCTTGTCAAGGTTCAGAATCTTGACAAGGTTGATTTTTATAACTGCACGAAAAGTTTCCTCTAATTATCAGAACTATTACGCTCTAAGTCTATATACTTAGAGCAGCTTACTTTTTTATTTTACTAATTCATTTATAAATTTTTCAAGAATTTGAGTTCCGCCTTCTTGGTATATGAAGCCGTGATCACCGGTTTCTACCGATTCGAAATGCCAGTTTTTTGACTTGTTGTTTTTGTAAATTTCCTCGACCTCTGTAAAATTGAAAACCTGGTCGTCTTTTGCGTGAATTTCATAAAAAGGTTTGTCAAATTTAAAATCAATTTGGCCAATTTCTAATTTTGGATTTGCTGCGATCGCATAAAATCCTGAAAATACACTTGGCCGCTGAGAAGCAAACCAGAATGTTGCAGTCCCGCCATTTGACATTCCACCTAAATATATCTTTTTCTTGTCTACGTTATAGGTATTATGCACTTGTTTTACCATGTTGTAAATATTTTCAAACGCTTTTTTCTGATTAACCCATCCAAAATCTTTTTTCCCGAAAGGATAAATGATAATAGAATTCAATTTTTCACCAACATTAAAAATAGGCTCCTGGATCAATTCTGGTTGATCAAAATTGAATTTTTCTGTATTTTTTACTCCACCATGTAGGTATATTATAGTTTTTGTCGGTTTTAGAACATCATAATTTTTTGGGACGTAAACTAAATAGGGAACATTAATACTATCTACCTTAGAATAATAGAGCGCAAATCCTGAGTTTGCAATATTATATTTAGATTTTTTTGGTGCGATTGCATTATCACTGATTTTTAAAACCCATTCTTTAGATCTTGCTTCATTCAATCTTTTTTTCTCAGTAAAACTTTGCTCCATTTTATCTAAAAGGGAAGACCACTGCTCAGTTTTTTGTAAACTGATAAAATTTGGCTCCTTCTTTAAATAATCAATTTCTCCCTCTGATAATCCTAATCCTCTTTTTTGAGATTCTACGAGCCAGTTTAAAGCACTTGCATCATTACCGCAGTTTGCAGCAGATACCGCTCCGTAAAAATAATCGTATTTGCCTGCTTCACTACCTTCATTTAAAACGACTTTGAAGATTTCAAATGCTTTACAATATTCTTTACTTTTAATATATTGTTCAGCATCAGATATTTGTTGTTCAAGAGATTGGGCAAAAAATAGGTTGGCTAGAATGAATGTAAAAATTACTGTCAGAAGCTTTTTCATATTGATTTTTTTTAAAATGGTAGATGGCTTACTTGTAAATCCTGTTCCATAAGTCCCGAAGAAAATCTTGTGTGGAAAGGTCTTAGCAGTCTTAGATTTATTAAGTATACTAATATATAATTTTTTCTTATAATGTCATTCAAAGAAGTCGTTCGAAACATTCCTTGATTCTTCAATTATTCGCAAAAAAAAGACGCCTGTTAAAAGCGTCTTTAATCTTAATAATAAATCTGAGCGGTGATTTACTCTTCCGGAAATTCAAACAAATCTCCAATCGTTCCTTCTTCCGGAAAATCCTCATCCTTCACATCTACATCAATAAAGCTGATGTGTCCTTCTGTCGTTTCTACCACATCGAAACCTTCATTGATCTCTTCAGTAGACTCCGGAATCGTAACATTCAGTGTCTTAACCTTACTCTTCGTTAATTGATTACCGATGGCTTTAATTCCTTTTATCCCTATAAATTCATCAATAATGATCGTTTCAGGATCTTTCTGCTTATCCTTATCTTTCACAAAAATAATCTCGATCGTAGAATTGTCATTAACAATCACATTTTCGATAAAACTTTTAGGATGTTCAGACGGCATAAACACCTGAACATTTGTCGTATTTTCTAATAAAAACCGTTTGATAAAATAGATTTGTTTTTCGCCATCAAAATAAATGGCAGTGATCGCCTGTTCGGGTTTCCACTTTTCTAAAACTAAATATTCATCATCAAAGCGATTCATTAGATCGAACGTGATCAATTTTGCTTCACCTTGAGAATTTATCGTTAAAATTTTATCATCTCCTTTAAAACTTCCGAGCAAAGTTCCTCTCGTATCGGCATTTAAGCGGCGAACGGTATCATCAAACCAAATTTTTCTGGGCGCCAAAGTAGAATGCCCTTCTTCCCGAAGATCTACTTTTTTCACCGTATATTTTGTAACCAGATTTCCTTTAGAATCCCGACCTTTAATGGCCAGTTCCGAGAAGTCGATCTCAATTTTATTTTTACGAACGCGTGCATTGGATTTTAGTAAAACGGTTACAGATTCCGCTTCACCATTTGGATTTGCCGAGAAATAGAGCATTTCTGAGCCTTTTTGATCAGAAGCTAATTTGTAATCTGTATTTCGCGTAACGCCGGTTACAGAAAAACGCTTCATGTAATAAGGTCCGTCTCTTCCTTCCCGATAAATAGAGTTATAAACCGTGCGTTTGTCGTTCTTCTTCCAGATGGCAACGTGAACAATATTTTTTCCGATGAATGTTTTGGCTTCTACTTTTACCACTTTCATCGTACCGTCTTTCTGAAAAGTAATAATATCATCAATATCTGAACAGTCGAAAAGAAATTGGTCTTTCTTTAAAGACGTTCCAATAAAACCTTCCTCGAAATTTGCATAGAATTTTTCATTCGTCAATGCTACTTTTGTTGCATCAATCGTATCGAAGATCCGAAGTTCTGTTTTCCGTTCTTTTCCTTTGCCATATTTTTTCTGAATGTTGATGTAGTAATCGATTGCGTAAGGAATAAGGTGAAGCAAATGATGCTTTACCTGCTCTATTTTTCCTTCCAGCGTTATAATATTTTCTTTGAATTTATCCAGATCAAAACGCGAAATTCTTTTGATACGGATTTCCGTTAATCTCAAAATATCTTCTTCCGTTACCGCTCGCAATAAATGTTTGGTGTGCGGTTTTAAACCTTCAGCGATCGTCGTAATTACATCTTCCCAGGATTTGACTTCTTCAATATCATGGTAAATTCTGTTCTCGATAAATATTCTTTCCAAAGAAGCAAAATGCCAGTTTTCCTGTAATTCGTGAAGTTCGATCTCCAGTTCTTTTTTGAGCAAAGAAACCGTATGATCGGTGTTTCTCCGTAAGATCTCTGAAACGTTTAAAAACTCCGGTTTGTTGCCTACAATCACACAGGCATTTGGAGAAATGGGAATTTCACAATCCGTGAAAGCATATAAAGCATCAATAGTTTTATCCGGCGAAACATCATTGTTGAGATGAATATTGATCTCGACTTTATCTGAAGTATTGTCTTCAATTTTCTTGATCTTGATCTTGCCTTTTTCATTGGCGCGGATAATTGAATCAATAAGATCTCCCGTATTTTTTCCGAACGGAAGCTCATTAATGCAAAGCGTATTTTTATCTTTATGAACGATTCTGGCTCTTGCACGAATTCTTCCGCCTCGTTCACCATCATTATAGTTGGAAACATCGAGCATTCCACCCGTTAGAAAGTCCGGAAAAAGTTCGAATTTCTTTCCTTTTAAATGAGCCACCGATGCGTTGATGAGTTCATTAAAATTATGAGGCATGATCTTCGTCGAAAGTCCAACGCCAATTCCTTCAACGCCCGATGCCAAAAGCAGCGGAAATTTTACGGGCAGATCGATCGGTTCGTTATTTCGGCCATCGTACGACTTGGACCACTCTGTCGTTTTCGGGTTAAAAACAACTTCTAGAGCAAAAGGTGTCAATCGCGCTTCAATATATCTTGCGGCTGCGGCGGAATCTCCGGTGTAAATATTTCCCCAGTTTCCCTGCGCATCGATCAGCAATTCTTTCTGTCCAATTTGAACCATCGCGTCTGTAATCGATGCATCGCCGTGTGGGTGATATTTCATTGTATTTCCTACAATGTTGGCGACTTTGTTGTAACGCCCATCTTCCAGTTCGCGCATAGAATGCATGATTCTTCGCTGAACGGGTTTAAATCCATCAAAAATTGAAGGAATCGCGCGGTCTAAAATTACGTAAGAAGCATAATCCAAAAACCAGTCTTTATATAAACCGGAAACTTTTTTTAGTGATTCTTCGTGGTGATTTTCTTGTTCTTCCATCAACTGTTATTCTCTCTCTTTAATTCTTTATTTTTTTTGATGACTTTGCTTAAGGAAAATTTTAAATCGTTCAGTTCCTTTTTTGTCAGATAAGATACATCGTATCTCAGAACGATCGCGTGGCTTTTTTTGCTGGTAATCGTAATATATAATCTTTTTAGAATAATGGCATTCAGAATTTCATAGCTGACCAGTTTATATTTCGGAAATTCATCGCTTAAAGGTTTATCCAGGTATAGAAAAACATTCCTGTTCTTAAAATTTAATGCTTCACCGTCGCTGTCGTACTCAAAGATCTGTCTTCCTCTAAAATAAAAAATAAGCGCGAGAATTACCGGAATAATCAAAAATAAAATCGAGATCCATCCCAAATAATGAAATTTATATCGTTCTAAAAGAAAAGCCAGGATCCCACCTACAAAACTCATTAGAACCAAGGTGCTCATAAAGTGAAATAAACCTACTTTATTACGGTTATTTAATCTCATCAGGTCGTGTGTTTTTTGTGTTTTGTGATTTTTATTTATGCTTCTGTATCACTCAGAATTTCTTTTTTATCAATATCAGGATCCTCTACAACCAGATTTTCTAAGATAAAAGTTTGTCGATCCGGCGTATTTTTACCCATGTAAAACTCCAGGATTTGCTCAATGGTTTGATCTTTTCCTAAAACTACGGGCTCCAGGCGAATGTCTTTACCAATAAAATGTTTGAATTCATCAGGAGAAATTTCTCCAAGACCTTTGAATCGGGTGATTTCCGGGTTTTTGCCCAGTTCATTTAAAGCTTTAATCCGTTCTGCCTGAGAATAGCAATACCGCGTTTCTTTTTTATTTCTAACTCTGAAAAGGGGTGTCTGCAAAATATAAAGATGTCCGTTTCTGATCAGATCGGGGAAAAACTGAAGGAAAAAAGTGATCATTAACAAACGGATATGCATTCCATCAACATCGGCATCAGTAGCGATAATAACGTGATTGTAGCGTAAATCCTGCAGCGATTCTTCGATATTTAAAGCAGCCTGAAGTAAGTTAAATTCCTCATTTTCATACACCACTCTTTTCGTAAGACCGTAACAATTCAGCGGTTTTCCTTTTAAAGAAAAAACAGCCTGCGTTTCTACATCCCGTGATTTTGTGATGGATCCAGAAGCAGAATCTCCCTCAGTAATGAAAATCATGGAATCCCCTTTTCGAAGCGCTTTCTGATCGTTGTAATGCTGTCGGCAATCACGAAGTTTCTTATTATGAAGGGAAACTTTTTTCGCTCTTTCACGCGCTAATTTCTGAATTCCCGAAAGTTCTTTTCGTTCTCTTTCCGAAATAATTATTTTCCGGTGAATAGCTTCGGCAATATCCTGATTTTGATGCAGGAAATTATCGAGTTTACTCTTCAAGAAATTGGTGATGAAGGATCTAACCGTCTCTTTTCCGGGTTCCATTTCGTTGGAACCGAGTTTTGTTTTGGTCTGAGATTCGAAAACAGGTTCGATTACTTTAATGGCAACCGCCGCTATAATTGATTTCCGGATATCTGCAGCTTCGAAATTTTTATTAAAATATTCGCGGATTGTTTTTACATAAGCCTCGCGGAAAGCATTTAAATGCGTTCCACCCTGCGTTGTATTTTGTCCATTAACAAAAGAAAAATAGGTTTCAGACTGCGACTTATCAGAATGGGTGATCGCAACTTCAATATCTTCATCTTTTAAATGAATGATTGGATACAAAATTTCATCTTCAATTTCATCTTGAAGCAAATCTTTCAAACCATTTTCAGAGAAAAAGGTTTCCCCGTTAAAAACTATTTTTAAACCCGGATTCAGGTAACAATAGTTTTTGAGCATCTTTTCTATATACTCCTTCCTAAATTTGAAATGCGTAAAAATGGTGCTGTCGGGAATAAAAGTGATTTCTGTTCCGTTGCGGTCGGTTGAATCAGTTTCCTTAAAATCTTCCGTAATAATTCCTTTAGAAAATTCGGCGATCTTCATTTTGCCCTCTCTTACGGATTTCACTTTAAAAAATTCGGACAGTGCATTAACGGCTTTTGATCCTACTCCATTTAAACCGACTGATTTTTTAAAGGCTTTGGAATCGTATTTTCCACCTGTATTCATTTTCGAAACTGCGTCAACTACTTTGCCTAAAGGGATTCCACGACCGTAATCCCGAATGGTTGCTTTACCTTCGTCGATTTTTATTTCGATGCGTTTACCGGATTTCATTACAAATTCATCTACAGAATTGTCGATGATCTCTTTAAGTAAAATATAAATCCCGTCGTCTGCAGAAGAACCGTCGCCCAATTTACCAATGTACATTCCCGGACGGATCCGAATATGTTCTTGCCAGTCGAGGGTTCTAATATTGTCTTCGGAATATGTAACGGTGGTGTTTTCGGTCATGTTTTTAAGGGAATCTACTGCCTAAATTCAGTAACTCACAAAAATAGCGAAAGGAAGTCGATATTTAAAATTTTGGGAGATAATTTTGAATTGTTGCTACAGTTCAGATCAATTTCTGAAAGGATATTATTGGGTTAAGAGCATGATCCATTTTTCGAAAGCTTCCAGATAGGTTTTAATAAACTTTTCAGTGGCTTCGTTTACCGTTACGCCATCTTCTAACAAACGGTCTTTAACGCCGCCGATATAAGCTGCAGGTTGCTGCATCGTAGGAATATCCAGAGAAGTTAAGGCTTCGCGAATATTATTATGTGCTCCTAAACCACCAATAGCACCGGGAGAAACCGTCATCACGGCACCAGGTTTTCCTTTCCAGGAATTTTCTTTTGGTGGACGAGAGCCAATTTCCATGGCATTTTTTAAAACTCCGGGCATGGTTCTGTTGTATTCCGGAGAAACAAAAAGTACGGCATCTGAATTTTTAATTTCATTCTTAAAATCGATCCACTCCTGTGGAGGCGACTTTTCTATATCTTCATTGAAAAAGCCGAGATCTTTAATTTCGACGATCTTTAATTCTAAATTTTCAGGAGCCAGACGAATCATTTCCTTTGCAATTTTTCTGTTGAAAGATTCTTTGCGTAAACTCCCTACTAAAACTGCTACTTTTTTCTTTTCCATAATTAAATTTGGAACCCAATTTACGGAAAAAATATCAAAAATAATAACGTTAAACAATTTAATTTTTAACCTAAAAAAAGCGAACCGAAGTCCGCTTTATATTTAAAAAAAGTTCAAAATCATTTACACATTAAATCTAAAATTCATCATGTCACCATCTTGAACAATATACTCTTTTCCTTCTACAGAAAGCTTTCCGGCTTCTTTTACTTTAGCCTCGGAACCGAAATTTACAAAATCTTCATACTTAATAACTTCTGCACGAATAAATCCTTTTTCAAAATCGGTGTGAATTACGCCGGCTGCTTGTGGCGCGGTCCATCCTTTCCCAATTGTCCAGGCGCGAACTTCTTTAACTCCTGCCGTGAAATAAGTCTGCAAGTGCAATAGATCGTAGGCTTTACGGATCAATCGATTAACGCCAGGTTCTGTTAAACCCAATTCTTCTAAAAACATTTCGCGTTCTTCGAAAGTTTCCAGCTCATTAATATCAGCTTCGATCTGTGCGGCTAAAACAACAACTTCTGCGTTTTCTTTTTTCGCCATTTCTTCGATTTTTGCGATCCATTCATTTCCATTTTTAATGGAATTTTCGTCAACATTGCAAACATAAAGAACAGGTTTGTTGGTCAACAGCTGCACTTCGGAAATGATCGGAGCAGAAAAATCATTCGTTGGGAATTCGCGGGCATTTTGACCTTCTTCCACGAATTTCTGCAGGTTAAGCAGCGTTTCGTAAGTCATTACATCATCCTTTTTTCCGGATTTAATGAATTTCTTCGCTTTCTCAACCGATTTCGCTAACGTTTCAATATCTTTTAACTGAAGTTCAATGTCGATAATTTCTTTATCACGAATAGGATCAACAGTTCCTTCAACGTGAATAATATTGCCATCTTCGAAACATCTTAAAACATGAATGATTGCTTCACATTCGCGGATATTTGCCAGAAATTTATTTCCTAAACCTTCCCCTTTACTGGCACCTTTCACCAAACCCGCGATATCTACGATCTCTACGACGGCGGGTAAAACTCTTTCTGGATTTACTAACTTCTCAAGTTGAAAAAGTCGCTCATCCGGAACAGAAACCGTTCCTATATTCGGTTCGATCGTACAGAACGGATAATTTGCAGACTGCGCTTTGGCGTTGCTTAAACAATTAAAAAGGGTTGATTTACCTACGTTGGGTAAACCTACGATTCCACATTTCATATTTTTAGTTCAAAAAGGTTAACATTAAAAGTTCATCAATTCTTAATTAAAAAGAAGAATGATAAAATTTAGAGGTCTGCAAAGATAAAAATTTTGAACGGTTTTTGACGCACAAAAAAATCCACCTCGAAAGAAGTGGATTTTTACATAAAATTTAATTGATCTTAAGGATTTTCTGAAGTTGCATTTCTTGCTAATTCGCCTTCATCCGGGGTTTCTCCCAAGGTTTTATCCAGGTTGAATAATGATTCATCGGTTGCGCGGTCGCCGCCAGAAATTTTCAATTTGTCGATCAGATCCATTGCAAGTGTTTCTTCCTCGATCTGTTCTTTAACAAACCATTGTAAAAAATTCCAGGTTGCCCAGTCTTTTTCTTCGAATGCCATATCGACCAGTCTGTAAATTTTCTCTGTGTTTTCTACTTCATGTTTAAAAACCAGGTTAAAACATTCAGTCATATTTTGAGGATCTTTTGGCGTAGTACTTTGGCCCGTAACCGTTGGTTTACCGCCGCGGTTTAAAACATACTGCATAAATTTGATCGCATGTTCGCGCTCCTCCTGGGAGTGACGCATCAAAAAGTTTGCGATTCCGCTGTATCCTTTATCGTCTGCCCAGATTCCGTAAGATAAATAAGTGTGAGATTGAAATAATTCTACATTCATTTGTGTGCTCAAAGCTTCTTCCAGCGTCGTAGATATTCTTTTAGTATCCATTTTGATTATTTTTTTAATGATTTCACAAATGGTAGCAAGAATAATTCCTTTGTATATTTTATGAAGATTTATTTTTAAAATTTATAATGCAATTCTACTTTTTCTGAATTTTAGCAGATTTATAATTTGATTGTCAGTTATGTAAATGATTTTTTGTTTTATCACTACAAAAATAGTTGTATAGTTAAAATTAATATCTACATTTGTATCACTAAACAATTAGTGATATGCAAATTTCTCAGTTAACAAAAGCGGAAGAACAGGTGATGCAATATCTCTGGGATCTGAAGAAGGCTTTTCTCAAAGATATTTTGGAGGTGTTTCCGGAGCCGAAACCTCACACGAATACAGTATCTACTATTTTAAAAGTTCTAAAGGATAAAGACTTTGTGGATTACAATGTTTTCGGCAGACAACATGAATATTTCCCTTTGATCTCTAAAGAAAAATACAGTGGAAAATCCATGAAAAGTCTGGTGAAAAATTACTTCGAAGGTTCTTATACGAACGCGGTTTCTTTTCTCGTAGAAAAAAATGAAATCAGTGTCGAGGACTTAGAAATGCTGCTGAATGAACTCAAAAATAAAGACTAATGGAAACGCTCTTTTTATACTTTGGAAAAGTTATTATAGGCTCCGGTGTAATGTTTCTCTACTATCGGTTGTTTCTAAAAGATAAGACCTTTCACCATTATAATCGGTTTTACTTACTGGTCGCAATGATGATCAGTTTATTGTTGCCACTTATTAAAGTAAGTTATTTTACACTTGAAATAAACAGCGATATTTACTTATTGATTAATAAATTACAGCACTTTAATGCTGCTAAAATTTTAAAAAATGATCTCTTTTATTTTAGAATTGTTGCTTTTACTTTTGGACTGGTATCTGTCTTTTTTCTGACAAGACTTCTTTTTGGAATTATTAAAATTGAGCTTTTAAAAAAGAAGTTTAAAAAAGAAAACTTTCAGGGAATAAGTTTCTATCAAACCAATTTAGAAAATGCACCTTTTTCCTTTTTCCGAAATTTATTCTGGAAAGATTCAATCGAACTTCAGTCGGATCTTGGCCGCCAGATCTTGAAACACGAGATGGTTCACATCGAGCAAAGACATTCCTGGGATAAAATATTTATCGAGATCGCCACTTCCCTATTTTGGTTCAATCCAATTTTCTACTTCATTAAAAAAGAAATTAATTTAATTCACGAATATTTGGCCGATAAAAAGGCGGTAAAAAACTCGGACACCAAAGCATTTGCGCAAATGCTTTTAACAAGTCACTTTTCCGGAAAAATGTTACCTGCAACAAGTCCGTTCCTAAGTTCTAACCTTAAAAAAAGACTAACAATGCTTAAAAAATCAAAAACAAAATTCAGTTATGCACGTCGGATCTTGGCCTTGCCAATCCTATTTACACTCGCCTTTATTTATATGGTGAATGCAAAAAATAAGGAGATAAAAAGTACGAATCTGGAAATAGAAAATTTAGTTTCCCATTTAAAATCCGATACTATTGCTCCACATAAAAACGGAGATTTGGCAACAACATCAAATGCTCAAAACCCGCAAAATAATCTGGAAGATATTCAAAAACAGATAGACCAGAAACAAGCGGAACTGCAACCACTGCAAGAAAATTTTCATCTACAAAATGAAGAAGCCAGAAAGTTGACGGAGAAAATGAAAGTAAAAAGTGACGAAATGCAGAAACTTTCTCAACTTCAAAAAAATGACAGTCCGAAATTTAAAGTTTTGGAGAAAGATTTAGAGGATCTTGGAAATCAAATTGACAAAATATTTAACAGCAGAGAATTTGAAAATCAAATGAAATTGCAGGATAAAAATTACGGTGAACTTGATCAGTTATATGCTAAACTCGATCAATATTATAATTCCGAAGACTTTAAATTGAAAATAAAACAACAGGAAGACATTGCAAAAGAAACTGAACTTCGTCTGAATTCTGCTGAATTTAAGAAGCAAATTAAAGATGCAGAAAATCAAGCAAAAGCTGCGGAGAAAAAGATTAATTCTCCGAAGTTTAAAAAGCAGTTGAAAGATGCTGAAAAAAGAGCAGATGAAGCTGTTAAAATGGTTAATACTCCAGAGTTCAAACAGAGAATCAAAGATGCTGAACAAACTGCAAAACAATTTAACAGCACAATTACTCCGCCATTATTAAAGATGAAATTTACCGGAAAGACATCTGATGTTGCGCTAAATACTAACATTAAATTTCAAGAAAATGAGAAGCCGGATATTTTCATAGATGGAAAACCTTCTACCAATGAAGAAATGCAAAAATTAGATCCAAAAACAATTGAATCGGTAAATGTTTATAAAAAAGGATTTAATGGAAAGAAAAAGGGCGAAGTTTATATTAAATTGAAAAAGTAATTTGTAAAAGATGCAACACTAAATTATAGCTTTTATTATGTCCATTTTTAAGGTGACAATTTTCATATTCATATAAATTTAATTTTTCCGTAACTTTAGTCTATCGAAAAACCAAAATAAAATCGTCATGGAAAATCACAATCTTACTCACGAATTCCCTGAGCTGGAAGAAAAAATCAAGGATTTTAAATTAAATGATGAAGGCTTCAAAAAAATGTATGTTAATTATGAAGAAGTTAACGCGCTCATTCAGCATTATGAAGCAGGCGAACAAAACCACACGACCGATGAGCATTTAACGGATCTGCGTAAAAAAAGAGTTCACTTAAAAGATAACCTCTATTCCTATTTGACGGCGTAGTTTACTGCTATTTCGAATTTAATTGTTAGAGCGGCTGAAAAGTCGCTTTTTTTTTGCTTAATTTGAATTACTGATTCTTTAAAATAATCTGTTTAAATTTTTCACTTTTAATGGTTTTGATTAAAAGTTTATTTAATTTTACAATAGCTCCTAATTTAATCTGTATTAGAAGATGAATGATATTTTAGAAACGGACAAAAAGCCGATCAATATTTTTAATGAAGACTTCATTTTTTCTGAAATGAAGCTGGAGAAATTGTATCAACTAAATCGTCCCTCTATTCTATTTGTCAAAAATGGAAACGCAAAGCTGAGTATTCAGATCAAGCAAATTGATCTTGTTGCCAATTCTATTGTTCTCTTCGAAAAAGATTCAACGCTTAAAATTCATTCTCTTTCCGATGATTTCGAAATTCGGGTGCTAACTTATACCAATGATTTTATAGAAAAGCTAGGGCTGAAATTAAATAAACTTAAAGTCTTCAAACATTTCAGAACACACATCAACATGATTGCACATGTTTCTGATGCGGAGTTAAAATTATTTTGGATTCAGTTGGAATTAATGACGTCAATGCTTGACAAGAATATCTCGCTGAATTACAACGATGATATTATCGAACATCTTTTCTCTGCTTTTATCTATTCGGTTTCAGGTTCTTTGTTATCTCAGGAAATTCTGGAGAAAAATACCATGACCCGACAGGAAGAGATCACCTTCGAATTTGTAAAAAATGTTTTCGAAAATTTTAAACAGGAAAAGTCCCTACAGTTTTATGCAGACGAGCAAAATCTCACAATCAGACATCTGAGCTCGGTTGTAAAAAGTGTGACCCAGAAAAGCGCCAATCAAATTATTTCGGAGTTTGTAATGAATGAAGCGAAGATCTTACTAAACACAAAAAATGCAGCGGTTCAGGATATTGCGGAAAAATTGCAATTTTCTGATCCGTACTCTTTCTCTCATTTCTTTAAAAAACATGAAGGAATAAGTCCGAAGCAATTTCAAACGCAATCGAGTTAGGGAAATCCCACTTTTGAACATTTTAACAGTTCATTCAATCATTGTTACGCGTACGCTTTTATAATAATTTTGCATAAAAATAAGTACAGATGAAAAAGTTTAAGATAGCAAGTCTTTTGATAATTTTCTTCTTTTCGCAATGTTATCAAAGTCAGGAAGTAAAAGAATTGACGATTAAAGAAGCGACAGAATTGGCTTTACAACATCATCCTAAATTGGCGGTGTCTGCAAAAAAAATAGAAATCTCAAAACAAAATACGGAAGTCGCAAAACTTCAGAAATTACCCACAATCACCGCGGCTACAAGTCAGTTTTATTTGGGGAATTCGGTTATCATCGACAAGGATTTCTCTAATTCAATTAACGTTCAATTACCACATTACGGAAGTTCGTATGCTTTACAGGCGAGCCAGCTTATTTTCAAAGGAGGTTTGATCAACAAATCAATTGAAATCTCAGCGTTGCAGGAACAGTTGTCGGAACTTGATTACCAGAAAGATCAGCAAGATGTAAAGTTTTTGGTGATGTCTAATTACCTGGATATTTCTAAAATCATCAATCAAAAAGAAGTTTATGTGAATAATAGAAAACTGGCGGAAATTCGGTTAGATAATGTGAAGAAGTTCTATCAACAGGGAATGGTGACGAGAAATGAAATTATTAGAGGTGAACTTTCAATCATGAATATTGATCAGGGACTTTTGGTTTTAAATAACAATCGTAGAATCCTGAACTACAATTTAAATAATGCCTTAGGATTACCTGAAAACACAGAGATTGTACCCATCGAAAATATTGAACAGGAACAGCAACTTCATGATTTGAACTACTACATGGACTTGGCGCACACTCAAAATCCTCAAGAAAAATATTATCAAAGAAATATCGACATCGCTCAGAAAAATATTGAGATTATTAATACCGACAAAATGCCATCCATCGCAGGATTTGGAGGTTATGGTTTAAACAGACCGATTACGAGCAGCTCCCCGGTAATTGATAGGTATTCCGGTGGTTTGCAAGTTGGAGTTTCACTGAACTATGATATTGATAATCTCTTTAAAACAAAGAAACGTTTGCAAGTTGGAAAACTTCAAAAAGATCAGGCAGAAGAAACTTTGAATTTGATCGAGCAGAACATTAAAATGGATGTGAATGCTTCTTATATTAAATATCAAAATGCCATAGAAAACCTGGTCATTTTAAAAGAAGCTCAAAAACTGGCAGATGAAAACTATAAAATTACAGAAGCAAAATACCTGAATCAATTAGCAGTACAAGCAGAAATTACTGATGCGCAGAACCAAAAAATTCAAGCCGAACTTGATTATGTAAATGCAGAGATCGATTTGCTATACCAATATTACAGCTTATTGAAATCAACAGGAACATTATAAAAAAACACGTAACGATAAAGAAAATAACAAAATGGAAAATAAGGAAAATATAGAAGCAGAAATTCAGGAAGTACAAGCTCCACAGCCGGTCGCACCGACAAAGGTTGCCAATCCTGCAACTGCGGCGAAAGTCAGCAAAAATAAAACCAATAAGATCAGAAACACTATTGCGAACATTCTTGTTTTTGCGGTTGTGGCCTTCGGTTTTTACTGGTTGATCAAAGAATATTTTAACGTTGGAAAAACGAATTATACAGAATCTGCTCAGGTGCAGGAGTTTATTAATCCTGTCAATTCCCGAGTTTCGGCTTACATTAAAGAAATTAAATTCACTGAACATCAGGCCGTAAAAAAAGGCGATACGCTTTTGATTTTAGACCGAAGTGAATTAAATACGCAACTGGCCCAAGCTGAAGCCGCCTATCAAAATGCTTTGGCACAGAGAAAAGTTGCAGGTTCTTCTGTCAATACGGTTTCAAGTAATATTTCGGTTCTCGAAAGTAATATTGCAGGACAAAAAGCAAGATTGTGGAATGCGGAGCAAAATTTAAATCGTTATAAAAATCTACTGAAAGCGGAAGCAGTAACAAGACAGCAATATGATCAGATCAAAACTGAATTTGATGCGCAGCGGGCTTCTTATCAAACTTTGCTCAATCAAAGAAATTCTGCGAGTCTTTCAACTTCCGAAGCGAAAAGCAGGATCGGTGTTAATGATGCCGAAATTAAAAGAGCCAAAGCTGCTTTGGATATGGCGAGAATCAATGTGAGTTATACGGTGATCACTGCGCCTTATGACGGAATTATGGGAAGAAGAATGATTTCTGATGGACAACTCATTCAATCCGGACAACAAGTCGGAACCATTGTTTTAGATGGAGAGAAATGGGTTACTGCCAATTTTCTTGAAAGTCAAATGCCGGAAATCGCAATAGGCAAAAAGATCTTAATGAAAGCGGATGCTTTGGGAGGAAAACAGTTCGAAGGAACGGTTACTGCTATTTCTGCCGCAACTGGATCTCAATATTCAAATGTTGCAACGGATAATTCCACTGGGAATTTCGTGAAAGTACAGCAGAGAATTCCGGTAAGAATTGAATTTACCCAAAACAATAAAAAAGAAGATATCGCAAAACTTCGTGCAGGAATGAATATGGATGTGACCATTGATCAACCAAATTCCAAATCTAAGTAATCCTCGAGATTGCCTTTAAAATAAATACAAATGTATAACCAGGGATTATTTAGAAGTTGGGTTCCGAAGCTTGTTCAGCTATTGCTCATCTTAATTTTCACCATCGTAATTGTTCCTTTGAACGGTGTTTACGTAGGAAATGTTTCTTACATGACCGGAAGCACAGGGATACAAACCGAATATTTCGTGTGGGCAAACTACGCCGGAGTAATTGGAATGGGTGCCGCAATGCCTTTGATCTTACGAATGAAATACCGTTTTAAAATTCGTGACAAAGTAACTTTAATATTTATTTTGATTGCCATTTTAAGTTATGTGAACGGAACGACCGATCGACCACTTCTCATCGTCGCTAACTCCGTAATGATCGGCTATTTGAAAATAATCATTCTGCTGGAATTTATTATTCCAATTATGATGATGATCAGTCCGGAAGGCAACCGCGGGAAGTTTTATTCCGTCTTCTACCCTTTTTCCATCATCACTTCTCAAATTGCAGGTTACTTTTTAACGATCTTGGCTTTTGATCACAATTGGGAATATGTCCATATGATCACGGCAGCAGTTTGCCTGGCCTTAGCTTTTGTCGCCTGGATTTTCATGCACGATAAATATTTTGGCTTCAAAATGCCGCTTCATTATATCGACTGGATCAGTATTCTTCTTTTCGTCGCACTTTTCATGTTTGGAGCTTATGTTCTGGCTTTTGGAAAACAGCAATACTGGATTCATTCCCCAAATATTATCAAAGCGAGTATTGCGTCATTTGTAACTTTAATATTATTGGTAGTTCGCCAGTATACTTTGAAACGACCTTACCTTTCCTTTAAAATTTTCCGTCGAAATAACGTGGTTCATGGATTAATTATGCTTTTGATGACGGGAATGTATTTAAGTACGGGAGCCATTCAAAATATTTTCACCGTTGGAATTTTAGGTTACGATCCTGTCGTGAATTCAAGTTTAAATTTATTGATGATTCCGGGAATTGTAATTTCCGGAGTTTACATGGCGTACTGGTTTCGCCAGGGTCGGGGTTTGAAAATGTTTATTTTCTTAGGTTTTGCTGCAATGTTGGGATATACCGTCATCATGTATTTTTCCATGGCTTTACAATTTGATATGGAACGATGGATTCTTCCTATGTTTTTGAAAGGTTTCGGAATGGGCGCTTTGTTCATCGCGGTTTGGTATTATACTTTAGATAAACTCGATATGAATCAGATGATGGCGGGAGCTGGTTTGGTTTTAGTTTGGCGTACCTTTTTTTCCGTGGCGATATTTTCAGCTCTTTTTTCCTGGTTGCAATATCAGTTTCAAATCGAAGCAATTGGTAATCTGGCTATTTATATGGATGGAAATTCTATCAGTTACAAAGACGTCATGGGAAACATGAAAGCCATTCAGTTTAACGCAATTTTAGCTGCCAATAAAAGACTGCTGGGTTACGTTTGTATCGCTGGAATTGGAATATTGATGTACGTTTTAGCGTATCATTTCGGTGTAGACCGCCACAAATTCTACCGAGGAATCAAAGTTACTAATGAAAGAAGAAGACACAAAGCGCAATATAAAAGAACGCAGCTACAAGAAATTGAAGATGCAGCCGGTGCTGTAATCTAGAAAGATTCTTATTTTCTGTTTTTGAAAGTCCAGCTGTCGATTGATTGCTGGACTTTCTCTTTGTTTTGAAATGTTCCTTAAAAGGATTATCAGTAATAATTCAGATGAAAAGTCATATTTTGAATAATATAAAATCAGCAGGAGATAAAATAATCAGCAGCAAATAACTGCTCGATTTTGATCGATATCTGCTAAACAATTCTATTTTGGGACTTTAATTTTAAATGAGAATGTACATCGGATTCAACTTTCTGTAATTTTTAGCATAAAATTTTATTAAATTCTAATACTTACGTTCGTTTTCCACGAAAAAAGATTACTTTTGCACGGTCAAAAAACGATTATGCAAAACATTAGAAATATCGCAATTATTGCGCACGTTGATCACGGTAAAACAACTTTGGTTGACAAAATTATCCACGCTACAAGTGTTTTCCGTGAGAATGCAGCAGATTCAGGTGATCTGATCATGGATAACAATGACTTGGAACGTGAAAGAGGAATTACCATTTTATCTAAGAATATCTCGGTAATGTACAAAGGCACAAAAATTAATGTAATTGATACTCCTGGTCACGCCGATTTCGGTGGCGAAGTAGAAAGAGTTTTGAAAATGGCCGATGGGGTTTTACTTTTAGTAGATGCATTTGAAGGACCAATGCCACAAACACGTTTCGTACTTCAAAAAGCTTTAGATTTAGGTTTAAGACCTGTTGTGGTTATCAATAAAGTTGATAAACCAAACTGTCGTCCAGATGAGGTTCATGATAAAGTTTTTGATCTGTTCTTTAACTTAGATGCAACTGAAGAACAATTGGATTTCCCAACGTTCTATGGTTCTTCTAAACAAGGTTGGTTCAACACTTCATTGGAACAAACTGAAAATATCTTCCCATTATTAGATGGTATTTTACAATATGTTCCAGCTCCGGAAGCGAAAGAAGGTCCACTAAGAATGCAGATCGTATCCTTAGATTTCTCTTCGTTTTTAGGAAGAATTGCAATTGGTAAGATCATGCAGGGTTCTGTAAAAGAATCAGAATGGATCGGTTTAGCACAGGAAGATGGTAAAATTGTAAAAGGAAAAGTTAAAGAATTATACGTTTTTGAAGGTCTTGGTAAAAAAAGAGTTCAGGAAGTTAAGGCTGGAGATATTTGTGCGATCGTAGGATTTGACAAATTCCAGATCGGAGATTCATTCGTAGATCTGGAAAACCCGGATCCATTGCCAAGAACAGCGATCGATGAACCGACTTTGAATATGACATTCTCAATCAACAACTCTCCTTTCTTCGGAAAAGATGGTAAATATGTAACTTCAAATCACCTGAAAGAAAGGCTGACTAAGGAGTTAGAGAAAAATTTAGCGTTAAGAGTTGAACCTACAGAAGATGCTAATACATTTTTAGTGTTCGGTAGAGGTATTCTTCACCTTTCTGTTTTGATCGAAACAATGAGAAGAGAAGGTTATGAAATGACCATTGGTCAGCCACAGGTTATCATCAAAGAAATCGATGGTGTTAAATGTGAACCTTATGAATCTATGGTTGTTGATGTACCGGAAGAATTTTCTTCTAAAGTGATCGATTTGGCGACTCAGAGAAAAGGTGATCTTCACATTATGGAAACTAAAGGTGAAATGCAGCATATGGAATTCGAAATTCCTTCCAGAGGATTGATCGGATTGCGTTCTCAAATGTTGACAGCAACTGCAGGTGAAGCAATTATGGCACACCGTTTTACAGAGTACAAACCTTTCAAAGGTGCCATTCCAGGTAGATTAGTTGGAGTATTGATCAGCAAAACTCAAGGTCCGGCAACAGAATATTCCATTGCAAAATTACAGGATCGAGGTAAGTTTTTCGTTGATCCGGGCGAGGAGATCTATGCAGGGATGATTATTGGTGAGCAAAACAAACCAGTTGATATGGTTGTAAATATTGTAGAGGCAAAACAGCTGAATAACATGCGTGCATCCGGGAAAGATAAAGATGGCAGCATCGCTCCAAAACAATTATTCTCATTAGAAGAATGTATGGAATATATCCAGGGCGATGAAGCGATCGAGGTTACTCCAAACTTCATCAGAATGCGTAAAAAAGTACTTTCAGAAGACGAAAGAAAAAGAATAGAAAGAGGCGCGAAAGGTTAATCCTTCGAGATCTATAAAATAAATTAGCTTTTGCTAAATTGATAAAAGAGTTCCAAATTTATTTGGGACTTTTTTTGTTTTTTATTTTCTAGTTTAGCATAATAAAAATTGAGGTCATGATAATAACATCAGAGAATTTACTTAAACAGATTGGACCGATCTTGATGAAATTAGAATCGACGAAGTTATTGAAAGATTAATTATTATTGAAAAATCAGAAACTAGAATCTAAGAATCTAATAGTGATGAAAATATTTCTGAAGAAGAAATGAAAATCGAAAAGGAAACATGGTTCGAATAAATGGTAAAAATTACTAATTAACCTAGTTTCGAATTTTGTACATTTGAATAACATTGACATTATGAAAACGAAAAGAAAATTTTTTAAAAATCGAATGATTAGAAGACGTTTTTTTACTTCCTCCAGTGAAGATTCGGTTTTATTTGAGTCTGCAAAAGCAGCTTCTTCGAAAGCCGTCCGGTCTTCAACGGCTTTAGGTATTACAATCAAAATTATTAAGAATAACAAAATTATTGCGATTAAACCTGATCAATCGGTACAGGTTTTACGCACGATTGTAAAATCGAAAATTGATATTTTAGGTTTAAAAAAAGGGATGGTTTTAGAGAAAAAATTAGATGTTTAAACCAAGATTAAGGATATTTGCGGGGCCTAATGGATCTGGAAAAAGCACTTTATTTGATTCTTTTTCGAAGCGGTATGATGCCGGTATCTTTTTAAACGCTGACTTATTAGAAAATGAACTTGCAACGAAAGGATATATTGATTTAAACGAATTCCACTTAAATCTAACCCAAGATGATCTCGATAAATTCCTTAAAACCGATAGAGCCACTTCCCTTATTAGCAAATCTTTACATGATAACTATAAAATTGATCTCTCATTACGGGAAAATATTATAGTGGATATTGAGAAAGAAACTCATAGTTATGAAGGCGCTCTGATTAGTTTGTTTCTCAGGCATCATCTGCAGAAAAAGGAATTAGACTTCTCGTTCGAAACTGTGATGAGTCATCCTTCCAAAATTGAGGAGATTAAAGAAGCTAAGGCGCAAGGGTACAAAACTTATCTCTATTTTATTTGTACGGATGATCCCGAAGTCAATATTTCAAGAGTTGAGAATCGAGTGATGAAAGGAGGACATACCGTTCCACCTGGTAAGATCTCCAGTCGCTATTCGAAAGCTCTGAAAAATTTAAAAAATATAATTGAAAATATTGATAAATGCTACCTATTTGACAATTCTAGTCTAGAATTCAAATTAATTGCTAAAATATCAAATAATCAATTATTCTTAGTCGTACACCCTGAAGAAATGCCAAATTGGTTTACAGAAAACGTGTTAAATGATTATTTTTAATATTTTAATTTTATTGATATTAATTTTTTATATCAGAAAATCCAAGGCAAAAAAAAGAGGTATTGTTTAAAAGTAGTGAAAGGATGAAAGTTAATTTTGAAGCAAAGGAAAATATATCATTTTGCATAAAAATTCCCATGATCCGATTGAAAATCCCATTAGTTTTTACCCTGTTTGTTTTTGTACTGCAATCCTGTGACGGCTTCAAAATTCCTACAACTTTATTTGAAACTTCCGAGCGCGCAAAATACGAACGCCAATTTTCGGGAAATGACAGTTTGATGAGCACCTGGAAAGAAGACTTTTCTGCGGCCTCCAAAAATCAACTTAAAATTACAGACAATTATTCCGTTATCGTTTCAATGGCTGATCAAAAATCTTATGCTTTGGGTTATTTGATCGACTTGAAAAAAGGCGACCGTCTCATTATCGAAAATTCTATTGTCAATTCAAAAGCAAAAATTTTTGTTGATGTTTTCGACCAGTTATCAGGTATTGAATCCGGGAAAAATGAGATCATCAAAAATGGGATTTTTTCGAGATTTATTGAAAATGACGGCTCGTATAAAGTCATCATTCAGCCCGAAATTGATTATCGCGAAAATTTTTCTTTGAAGATTTATACCCAACCTTCTTTTGACTTTCCTGTCTCCGGAAAAGGAAACCGCGATGCCCAAAGTTTTTGGGGAGCAAGTCGCGATGGTGGCGACAGAACTCATGAAGGGGTTGATATTTTTGCCGGTCGTGGAACTCCAGTTGTAGCTGCAATCGACGGTTACATAACGCGAACCGGTAATCAGGGCTTAGGTGGAAAGCAAGTTTGGTTGCGCGATGAAAATTTTGGTAATGCTCTTTATTATGCACATCTAGACAGCATTATGATAGAAAGTGGAACAAAAGTAAAAGTTGGCGATACTCTAGGTTTACTGGGAAATACGGGCAATGCCAAAGGTAGCGCGACCCATCTTCATTTCGGAATTTATTCTACTGGACGTGCTGTTGATGCTTATCCTTTCATTCGAAAACGTGATATCCCTAAAGATCTGAAAGTAATTATTCCGATCTTTCGGTTTTTGAAAGCGGGATCTAATCTTCGCAACGGACCAGGAATTCAATATGATATTATTGATACTTATCCCAAAGAAATACCAGTTGCAATATTGACCAGTGATGGAGAATGGTTTCACATTAAGACGCAAAATGGAATGGAAGGTTTTGTGAATCTGAGAAGATTGAAATAAATTTTAAAAACATTTAGAAAAACAGTAATCTTTAAAAAAAAATTCCAATAAATTTTTAAAATTGTAAAGCACTTTGTTTTAGAGCTTTTTTTGTAATTTAAGGTAAATTCTTAGTATTCATTTTTTATATTTGCGACTGCTAAGAATTCAAAATCATCTCATTTTAATTATCGTTTATGAACCATAGATTCGCCAGATATATTTTTATATTTTCAATCCTTTCCTTACTGCTCTATTCCTGTTCTGCAAAAAAACCGGTGATAAAGAAAAAGCCGGCTATTACAACAAAACCTGCACCTCCGAAGGTTATTCCTCCAATTGTGGAAGCCGTAAAATTAAACCTGCCGGAAGTCAATCGTGAATTTCGCGCGGCCTGGATCGCAACAGTTGCAAATATCAACTGGCCTTCCAGAAATAATCTGTCAACGCAGCAGCAGAAAGAGGAAGCAATTCGAATTCTTGATTTGTTAAAGGATGCAAATTTCAATGCAGTTATTTTTCAGGCGAGACCTTCTGCCGATGCCATGTACAAAAGTGACTTAGAACCCTGGTCTTATTTCTTAACGGGAGAAATTGGTAAAGCTCCTACTCCATTTTACGATCCTCTGGATTTCTGGATCACAGAGGCTCACAAACGCGGGATGGAACTTCATGTTTGGCTAAATCCGTATCGTGCACATCACACGACAGGCGGACCGATCAACGACCAATCAATCGTTAAAAGGATGCCGGAACAGATCATCAAACTTAAAAATGGAATGTACTGGATGGATCCTTCTGATCAAAAAACGCAGGATCATGCTTCTGCAGTGATTAAAGATCTGGTAAAAAGATATGATATTGATGCGATTCATATTGATGATTATTTTTATCCGTACCGCGAGTATAATGGGGGTAAAGACTTTCCCGACAATAAAACGTGGAGTTTTTATCAACGCTCCGGTGGAAATTTATCGAAAGCAGATTGGCGCCGCGGAAATGTGAATAAATTCATCAAAAGAATTCACGATGAGATAAAAGCGGAGAAAAGTAATGTACAGTTCGGGATCAGTCCGTTTGGAATTTGGAAACCCGGTTTTCCGGAAGGAATTAAAGGTTCATCCCAATATGATGAATTGTACGCAGATGCCAAATTATGGTTAAATCAAGGTTGGATCGATTATTTTTCCCCTCAACTTTACTGGAAAAACGAAGGTCCGCAAAGTTTTCCGGCTTTGCTCAAATGGTGGGAAAGTGAAAATACGCAGAAACGCCACCTTTATCCAGGCTTAAATACAGTCGGCATGAATGGAGTTTCCGATCGTCCTGCCGAAATTGTGAGTCAGATTAATACGACGCGAAGCTTGCTTAAGAGCGGTGCGGGAGCAATTCATTACAGTGTTGATGGTTTATCTAAAAATCTTGCAATGTACAACGCCGTTAAAAATTCTTATCAAACAAAAGCTTTGGTTCCAACAACGCCGTGGATCAAGACAACATCTTTGCAAAAGCCAATTCTTTTCCTAGAAAAAACCGGTAACGAAGTTAAAATGAAATGGAACGCACTGGATAATCAAAACGTCTTTCAGTGGATTTTATTTGTAAAATATGGGGATTCCTGGGAAACTGATATTGTAGAGAAAGATGTTATTTCCAGAAATATACCTTCCACAAAAAATGGTAAAAAACTAAATACCGTTGCAGTAAAATCTGTAGATCGCTTAGGAAATGAAAGTGATTACGAAGGCAAGAAGTTGTAAACTTCACCTCAATAATTATTTAAATTTCATAACAATAAACAGAATAAAATCCTTCTCAAATAAATTATTTATTCCAATATCATCGTGTTAATTCCGTAAATGTGCAGAACTCTACATTGGAAATTAATTTGATTTTCTACCTAAATAGTTAGAAAAAAAATTAAATTTTTACCTGAAAATATTTTTTAATAATTGAAAGAAAAATAGTTATATCTTTATTAAACAAAGAATTACGACTATGATCACTTTAATTCTTAATGCTTTACGGGATTTTCTTGCCCCAGAAATTCCAGATTTTCAGATTCAACTCAGCGGTTTTTCTGCTCAGCAAGAATCTGAAGAAAACCAACAGCCAATTCTCAAACTAACGCTTTTCAATTTTTCAGAAGATCGTCAGTCAAAAATTCAACCTCGGTTTACCAATGATTCTCCTTCTCACAAAAATCCCTTCAACTTAAATTTAGAAGTTTTAATATTCACGCAAAACGTCTCTCAAGAATCAGCTATCGATGCAATTGAGAAAATTTTTATAAAGATTCGGGAGAGTGGAAAGTTGTTCACTCCGGATTATGTATGCTCTTTAAATCAGAAAATATTAACCTTCGAAGAAACCTTAAAACTATTTGAACTTGGTCAAGTAGGAATTTTTTCGCATTTATTTTTGGAAATAAAAGCGATTGAAAGATAGTCTGCTAAAATTTATTTTGACAAAATACTGAAGTTGAAAATAGAAATTTCATAGTATTCAATCTCGTGAATCTGCAAAAAAGGATGGATAAAAATGATTTCTAAGGCTTAAAAAGCAGTGTTTATAATGTATTGTAAATCTTTAACTCAAGGTAAATTTGAAATTAAGCAACAAATTAAGAACTATATTTTTACTCATTAAAAACAAATAACACGATGAAAAAACTAATTCTACTCGCTTCTTTGGCATTTTACGGTGCCAATTTTAGCGCACAGTTAAACTACCCCGCAACTCCCAAAATTCTGGTCACCGAGAATCTTTGGGGAACAGATTACAATGACAATTACCGCTGGCTCGAGAACATGAAAGATCCAAAGGTTATTTCCTGGTTTAAACAGGAAGCCGACTTAACCAACTCTGTAATGAATACCATTTCCGGTCGGGACGAACTCATACAGGAATGGCGAAAATTAGCGCTTTTACAACCTGCTGTCGTTTTTTCTGAAGTGGAAGCAAAAGGCAGATATTTCTTTCAAAAAAGAAATCCCGGAGAAAAAGTAAGTAAGGTTTATTATCGGGAAAAATTAGATGGACCAGATCAGCTATTGTTTGATCCCCAAACTTTTATTCCCGGAAAAACACTGTCGGTACAATCCATTAATCCCAGCAACGATGGCACTAAACTTTTGATCGCCTATTCTGAAGCTGGCGCAGAAGTTTCTACCATAAGAGTTTTGGATGTGAAGTCGAAAAAATTTCTAATTGATAGCATTCCAAATACAGCGGGTGCCGGAGATTGGGCTTTAGATGATTCTGGATTTTTTTATATGTGGATCAAATCTGCAGATAATGCTGATCCCACAGCACGTTTAAATCCAAAAATGAAACTGCATAAACTGGGAATGAACAGTATCAAAGATCAAGATTTTTTCAGCAATACGAGTTATCCTGCTTTAAAGATTGATGCCAAAATCTATCCATATATTTCACTGTCCAAAGATAATCTGAACTATATTTTTTCTGGCGAAGGTTCCGTTCAGCCGGAATATGTTGTTTACTATGCACCCATGGATCAGTTTGATTCTAAAAATATTCCCTGGAAAAAATTAATAACCGCTGAAGATAAGATCGTTCGCGGAATGGAAGTATTTGGAGATCGGATTTACGCGATTACTTATAAAAACGCTAAAAATTTTCAGCTTGTATCCACGAATTTAGAAAATCCCGACTGGAATAATGCAGAAATCATCGGACCAGAAAAAGACATGACGCTGGAAAGTTTTACACGTTCCAAAGATTATATGATCTTAAGTTACAGCGACGGACTGCATAATTTTCTGTTTAAATACGATCCCAAGACCAAAAAAACAACACCTATAAAATTACCTTACGAAGGAACAGTGAATGTTCAGCGGTTGGCAACATTATCAAATGACTATGTAATTGGAATGACCTCCTGGAATAATCCTTTCACGGAATTTCTTTATAATGCAGAGACAGATCAATTTGTTAAAAGTCCCTTTAATAAGCCTTCAGAATATCCTGAAGAATACAAAAATCTGGATGTTGAGGAAGTTAATGTAAAAGGCCACGACGGCATAATGATTCCGCTTTCCATTATTTATAAAAAAGGTCTTAAGAAAGATAGCTCCAATGTCGGCTTCATGGAAAGTTACGGCGCTTATGGAATCAGCATGACGCCAGGTTTTGCGACCCGATTATATTCTTTAGCTGTGAAAGGCGTTGTAATCGCAATTCCTCACGTGAGAGGTGGCAGTGAAAAAGGGCAGGAATGGTACAAAGCAGGTTTCAAAACTACAAAACCCAATACCTGGAAAGATTTTATTTCCTGTGCGGAATATTTAATTGACAAAGGTTTTACTAAAGCAGATCGCTTGGCGGGAACAGGCACAAGTGCCGGCGGAATTTTAATAAGCAGAGCAATCACAGAACGACCGGATTTATTTGCAGCAGCAGTTTGTAATGTGGGTGTTGCAAACGCAATGCGTGCAGAATTTAGTTCAAATGGCCCTGTAAATATTCCTGAATTTGGAACGGTAACAGATGAAACAGAAGCTAAGGCACTTTTTGAAATGGACGGAATGCAGCATGTAAAAGATGGTGTAAAATATCCTGCTGTTATGGGTGTTGCGGGCTGGAATGATCCTCGCGTAATCGCCTGGCAGACCGGAAAATTTATCGCCGCCTTGCAAAACGCCTCAACATCTGGAAAACCAGTTTTAATGAAAGTAAATTACGATAACGGACATTTTACAGAAGATAAGGAAGTGACCTACGCCAACTTTGCCGACCAATACGCATTTATGATGTGGCAATGCGGTCATCCGGACTTTCAGGTGAAATATAAAAAGTAGGCAGTATAAGTTTGAAAAATTAAATAAAAAAACTAAGGAGGATACTTCTTAGTTTTTTTTGGAAATTAGATGATGAATTTTGCTGTTCAAATTTAAGAGTTGCAATTCGTTAATCTTTCAAATTTTAGATATTATTGGTAAAATCATAAAGAAATTATAGGAAAAGTTGTTGATTATAAAAGGTATTGTCTCAAACAGATTTTCCAACATTATTTTTAATATCTAAGGAAATGGATAGCTTTTAAAGCGTCCCAATACGAACTGAAAATTAAAAATAGTCGTACATAAATTTTCCAATCTTAGAAAGCTCTATTTTGAATTTGGAGCTCCTGAGAGAAAATAACATCTGCATCTTACAAAAATATATATCAATTAAATAGTTCATTTTTTAACTACTTTTGGATTAAATATTAGCAATAACCTAACTTCAAAAATCAACCAAAAATCAATATGACCACCAAATTAGAATTAAGACCATTATTAGATATTCCGATATTAGAGACCAGCAATTCAGCGGAAAGCTTTCAAAACCAAACCTTACGTCCTATCTTAAAATTGCAGAATGACCTTTATTTGACCCTCTTTTCAACTTATGCATTAAAACAACGAGCAGACTTCAATACGTTGTCCGTTCATAAAAAATCAATTTTTATGGCGCAAAGCCTTCAAAAAGATATGATGTTGAAAAATATCTTTATTGGAATAACGATCGGAATGTTCACTGCTGAAGAATTAGAAACCTATAATTCTGAAAGTAAAGATTACAATAGAAGGATCATTACAATGATCATTGAAAGAATTAAGAGCCAAATGACTTAATAAACGAACTACAATCTATGCGCCCAAAAAAATATTTACCCAAAACAATGGGAAACCTCTCTGGGCAAGTGTTTGATTTTTAAATTGTTCCACAATATTTCGAAACGTTATCTAAGAATTATTAAATTATTTTTCTACAAAATTTGGAACTTATCATAATTGTTGTATATTTGCACCACAATAACGCGGGGTAGAGCAGTAGGTAGCTCGTCGGGCTCATAACCCGGAGGTCGCACGTTCGAGTCGTGTCTCCGCTACTAAGTAAAGAGAATCATTAATTTGATTCTCTTTTTTTGTAGGTGTTGATAAAGGTTTTGGGGGATTATTTTATGCGATTTATCAATAATCATCATTCCTTCAAAAATAATTTTTTCGGCTATTTTTTCTTAAATTTGTGTATGGCAAAGATTCTTAAAATTTATCCCGACAATCCCCAGGAAAACCTCCTCGACGAGGTTGTTCGCACCCTTAAAAACGGTGGATTAATTATTTATCCCTCCGACACGGTTTACGCGTTGGGATGTAATATTTTTGATATTCGTGCGATGGAAAAACTCGCGCAGATTAAAAAAATCAAATTAGATAAAGCTCATTTTTCGATTATTTGTAATGATTTAAGCCATCTATCCCAATTTACGAAACCAATTGACACGAGTGTTTTCAGGTATTTGAAAAATAATATTCCCGGACCTTTCACCTTTATTTTAGAAGCCAGCAAAAGTTTGCCGCTCGCTTACAAAGGAAAAAAAACCGTTGGGATTCGGGTTCCTGATCATTCGATTCCACAGATGATCGTCGAAAAATTGGGGCATCCCATCGCCTCTACTTCCATCAAAGATGACGATGAAGTCATCGAATACTCCACCGATCCCGAATTAATTGCCGAAAAATATGACAGCTTAGTTGATATCGTCATCGATTCCGGCTACGGCGATAATGTAGCCTCGACAATTGTAGATTTAACCAGCGGTGAACCTGAAATTTTACGTCAGGGAAAAGGAGAAATTTAATTTTTTAGTATTTCTTTGGGCGTCTGGATCCGTGTTCCACTCCCTCCCGATTTTACATCGGGATCCGTTCAAGCCGGGACGCGAGTTTCGCTCTTGATCAAAAATCGGTATTAAAACAACTTACAATCTTCTTCAGCAATGAAAATACTTACGTCGCCAGCAAAACTTATGAATGTTGAGCATTCAAATCCTTTTTTGAAAACGACACAACCTCATTTTATTGAGCAAGCTGAGCAAATCCATAAAACACTAAAAACGAAGTCGCCGAAGTACCTTTCCGAACTCATGGATATTTCTTCCAAACTGGCCGATGAAAACTGGGCACGAAATCAAAACTGGAAATCAAAACCTTCCACAAAAGAATCTGCACCGGCTTTAATGGCTTTTTATGGAGAAGTTTACCGAGCTTTGGATGCAAAATCACTTGACGAGAAAGCTATCAAATACCTGCAAAAAAATTACCGTATGCTTTCGGGATTATATGGTTTGCTAAAACCATCCGATCGAATCATGCTTTACCGTTTAGAAATGGGCCGAAAATTTAAATTTGATGAATACCACAACCTTTATGAATTCTGGACGGAGAAAGTAACCGATGAGCTGAACAGCGAATTGAAATCCAAAGACCTCGTTCTTAATCTTGCAAGCAAAGAATACTTTAAAGTAATTGACCGAAAACAAATTAAAGCACCCGTGATCGATTTCGATTTCTACGATTATAAAGAAGGAAAACTCAAAACGATCGTTGTCTATTCAAAACATGCAAGAGGTCTGGTCGCGCGATATTGTGCGGAAAATGAGGTGAAAACTTTAGATGAAGTAAAAGGTTTTAATCTCGAGAATTACCGCATTGACGAAAAACTTTCCGAAGAAACCAGATTGGTTTTTACGAGATAACTTAAAAGAAAAAAAATGAACTATCACACCAGAAAATGGATCAAACCCGAAGATCTCAATCCTAATCAAACTTTATTCGGTGGACGACTTTTGCAGTGGATTGACGAAGAATCAGCTTTGTATGCCATCATTCAGTTAGAAACTCCAAGATGTGTTACTAAATTTATTTCTGAAATTAATTTCATAAGTTCCGCAAAACAGGGTGATATCATCGAAATTGGAATTGAAGCCATTGCTTTTGGATCTACTTCGATAACCCTTACTTGTAAAGTGCGAAATAAGATGACGCATCAAACCATACTCAACATTGATAAAATTGTTTTTGTGGGCGTTGATGAAGAAGGTAAACCGACGAAACACGGTAAAACGCAAATCGAATTCGTTGCAAACCGCTTGAAAGATCAAGAGCAGTAAAATCATAAATCTGTTAAAGAGTATCATTATTGAAATCCAAGATCTTCGCAACGAATTTCCCAATTGATAAATATAATAATTGATACTGGCCTTCTGAGTTTCAGTTCTATCTCAATATTTTTAAATCTTTAAGATCAGATACAGTGGATCATAAAAATGAAGTTTGATAATTTTTGAATCTTATTTAATATATTCATAACGGCTTTGTGTTGAGAAATTATAAGCACATGGCACATTTTTGGCTTAAAAAATCTAAAATATTATTATGGCAAAGAAAGAAACAAAAGCAGGAAAAGTAGCACCGAAAGCGGATGCAGCAGAACAATTAAAAGATTTTATGATCGATGGTCTAAAAGATTTATACTGGGCTGAAAAAGCTCTTGTAAAAAGTCTTCCGAAGATGGCGAAGAACGCAACTTCCAAAAAATTAAAAGATGCTGTTAACGGACATTTGGCTGAAACGAAAGTACAGGTGACCCGTTTAGAACAAGCATTTAAAGCCTTAAAATTAAAACCTGAGGCAGTAAAATGTGAGGCAATGACCGGAATCTTAAAAGAAGGTGAAGGCATTCTGGAAGAAACAGAACCAGGCGCAGTTAGAGATGCAGGAATTATCGCAGCAGCACAAAAAGTAGAACACTACGAGATTGCCTCTTACGGTACGCTCGCAACTTATGCAAAACTTCTCGGACATAAAGAAGTTTTAAACCTGTTGCTCGCAACTTTGAAAGAAGAAAAAACATGTGATAAAGATTTGACAAAACTGGCAAAATCCGAGATTAACATCAAAGCGAAATAATACAAAGCGGTCTAATCACCGCTTTTTTTATGCCTTTGCAAATTCATTCCGTTAAAAACTTTATAATTACTATTAATAAAATCTTAAATCAAGTTGAAAGGCACAATTTCTGTTTTTAACTTTTCAAATAACAATTATGAGTACCTTAGAAAATAAAAAAATTGCAGTATTAGCAACCGATGGTTACGAACAGTCAGAATTAGAAAGTCCGGTGAAAGCTTTGAAAGAGGCTGGTTTTACTACAGAGATCGTTTCTCTAAAATCTGGAGTAATCAAAAGCATGAAAGATCACCAATGGAGCGATCCTGTAAATGTTGATAAAACACTTTCCGATGCGAAAGTGGAAGATTATGCAGCCCTTTTATTACCGGGCGGTGTGATCAATCCGGATGCTTTAAGAAGCGACGAACAAGCAGTGAAATTTGTTAAGTCTTTTTTCGAAGCAAATAAACCAGTTGCTGCGATCTGTCACGGTCCACAAACTTTGATTGAAGCAGATGTGGTAAAAGGAAAAACGATGACTTCTTATAAATCAATTTCTACCGATTTGAAGAATGCCGGTGCACACTGGAAAGATGAAGAAGTTGTTACCGATGGTAATTTGACGACCAGCAGAAATCCAGATGATTTGCCTGCTTTTAATAAAAGAATTATTCAAGAATTCGGAAAATAAAAGAATTTTAAAATGGAAAGAAAAATTCCACAACAATTAGAAGGCGGCTTCAGCGACGCGGTTTCAGCGATTAAATTTGAGACGGTTGCTGAAGCCGCTCTTCATTTTGAAACCGTAAAGAAACGTTTCCTCGACATTAACTCCTGGGAATTTTTTGCGGGTGAAGAGAAAGGAATTTTTTCTTTGTGTGATGAAAATGGAGAACTTGTTTTAGAAGAACCAAAACTTGAATATTACATTAGAATAAAAGTCCCGGCTTTACCCAATTCTACTGGTGATTCTTTCGATTGGGTTCGGATTGAATATGTTGAAAAGGAAGAAAACGAGAATTCAGAAAAATTATATTTAAGAGTTCGCTCAAGTGAAAATCCGAGAAATAAAGATGGTAAAATCGCTCATTTCTTTAAAGAAAAAGCGACTTCCAATTTTTTAATCAAAAGGGAAGAAAATATTATAACAGCAGAAGTTCATGGCAGAAATGAAATTATAAATACAGATGATTTAAAACTTCTGGAGAAATGCCGAAATGCAGTGGTTGCGAAAGGAGCAAGTTTGATCGGCAGCAAGATTCAATGGAAATCTTTCACAGATGGAATAGTAAAGAAAGATGAAAAGTAAACATTACATCGGCTGCTCCGGTTTTGCGCAAGGTTACTGGAAAGGATTTTTCTACCCCGAAGATCTGCCTAGCAAAGAATATTTAACGTATTATTCGCAACACTTAAATGCGGTAGAAATTAATTCTACTTTCTACCGAAGACCAACTTTAAAAACCATTGAGAAATGGTACGATTTAACTGGCGACGATTTCAGATTCTTTATTAAAATTCCTAAATCGATTACGCATCTGAAAAAGCTTAATGATACCAAAGAGGAAACTGATTTGTTTTGCGATCACATTTCTTCTGGTTTAAAGGAGAAGTTGGCTGGATTTCTATTTCAGCTACCGCCATCTTACCATTATTCGAAAGAGAATTTAGATCTGCTTATTCAAACAGTCAACGGAAATTATTTGAATGTGGTAGAATTTAGACATCAAAGCTGGTGGAATGAAGAAGTTTTTGATAAGCTTAAAGAAAACAAGATCATATTTTGCGGAGTGAATATTCCAAAAGATATTGCTGATGAAGTGGTCATCAACAGCGAAGGGTTCTTATATTATAGACTTCATGGTGTCCCAGTACTTTTTAAATCTGAATATTCAGAAGATCAACTCTCAAGTATTTCGAAGAAAATTGAGCAATTTAAAGGAACTTCCTATGTCTTTTTTAATAATACCTGGGGAATTGCGGGAATAAAAAATGCCTTAGAAATACAGAAAATTTTGAAATAAAAATTTAATATTTTCTTTCGATAACGAAATCCAACATCAAATTCAACGAATGTTTCGCTTCCTGATCGGGGAATTCATTTAAAATATCTTTCGCTTTTTTCTGATATTCTTTCATCACGCCGATCGCGTAATCTAGACCACCAGAATTCTTTACAAAAAGGATCAATTCCTTGACTCTTTTCGTATCATTATTGTAACGTTTAATGGTATTGAAATAATATTTTCTATCCTTTTCACTAGCCATTTTTAAAGAGTAGATCAAAGGCAAAGTCATCTTTTTTTCTTTGATATCGATTCCGACTGGTTTCCCAATAATATTGGAAGTTAAAAAATCAAAAAGGTCATCTTTAATTTGAAAAGCCATTCCGGTTAATGTCCCGAATTCACGCATTTTCTTAGCCAAATCTTCATTAGCATTATTTGATAGCACTCCAATTTCACAGCAGGCTGCAATTAATGTCGCAGTTTTCTGACGGATGATTTCAAAATAAATATCTTCGGTAATATCGAGTTTCCGGGCTTTCTCTAACTGTAAAAGTTCGCCTTCCGACATTTCGCGAATGGTTGTAGAAATTACCGAAAGCAGATCGTAATCTTTGTGATCCGTTGAAAGCAAAACTGCTTTTGAAAGTAAATAATCGCCGACTAAAACAGCAATTTTATTTTTCCATAAAGCGTTGATGGAGAAAAAGTTTCGCCTTTTAAAACTTTCATCAACTACATCATCATGAACCAAAGTCGCGGTATGAATCAATTCAATCATCGAAGCGCCACGAAATGTTTTTTCGTTGACATCTCCTAAAAGTTTTGCGCAAAGAAAAACAAACATCGGACGCATCTGTTTTCCTTTCGTAGTCACGATAAATCGCGTCACCTTATCCAAAAGCGGAACATTGCTGTGCATGGATTCATAAAACTTTTGCTCGAAAAGTTTCATTTCGTCCTGGATGGGTTTTTTAATTTCTTCTACGATGTTCGCCAAAACTGGATGAATTATTTAAATTGGAAGGAAAAGCAAAGATAATTATTTAATACACATTAGTCCCGAAAAAGTATAAAAGGAGCGTGATTTATTTCAGTTTATCGTACGGAACAAAATATAACCGTGCTTTTGCTTTTCCTAAAGGCGTTACAAATTCTTCTCCCGAAATATAAATACCGTTTTCATCAGCAGCAATTCCTTCAATTTGGCCAATTGATAAAGCACTTCCGAGATAATATTTTTTCGGTTTTTGGTCGAAGAAAATGCCGGGTTTGGTTTCCTTGAAAATAGAGAGAAATACTTCGGTTTTTTTCGTGTAGCCGATCAGATAAAGTTTTTTATCAAAGTAAGCACCGTCTGTCACGACATATCCTGTATAAAATTCTTCGGTTTTTTGCGCAGCTTGATTTGCTGAAATTTCTAGATCGACGATGTAATGGGTTGTTGATTTTGAAACCCAATCTTTTGTGAAGAGATGTAATTTTCCATTTAAGAAAATCATAGCTTCGCCGTCGAAATTGTTGTTTAGATTTTTTGGTTCGAAATCTTTTTGTTCGGGGTAAAAGAAGGGGATTTCTTGAGAACTGTTAGAGCTTGGAGCTCTAACAGCAGTATCAAACGGGATTTTATAAATTTTCAGATCTTTTCTGCTGCCAACATTATTTCCAAAATCTCCAATGTAAATATGTGTAGAATCACTCGTGATTGATTCCCAGTCGATATTTTTAAGATTTGTTTTAAAAACTTTTTTAATCTTCCCGGAAGTTGTATCGATCTCAAAAATATCCGAAGTGTTTCCGCTATCATTGAACGTCAAAAGTCTCTTCTGAAAGAAATCCAGGCCAGAATTTTCTTTTAATGAATCATCTAAAACGGCAGTTCTGAAACGGTTCATCTTTAACCAGCCATCTTCCCGCTGCGCAGAAAAACTCAGAGAAATTAGCATTGAAAACAGAATAAAATAATTTTTCATTTACTATTAATTTTTAGCAATTATTTAGTATAAAAGCGAAATCCTGCAACCCGACTTGAATGTAGCTCATTTTTTGAAATGGATTTAGCGTAGGCCAAAAATAGCGGGAATGGAAGGCGGAAAAAGTTGCCCAAATAAATATCACGACACTCCCCTTTTCCGTTTCAAAAGTAGAAATTTAATTTTTACGAAATCATAAAATAATCCACCCAATAAAATAACCGAGCCTAAAATGAGCGATTTAATTCCAAAATAAGAAAATGCAATTCCGCCTGAAATTCCGCCAATAAAAAACATAAAGATAATTGTTAATCGCAGTTTGATGGATTTAATTAATCTGCTTTTATGGCTTTTGTCTTTATAAAAAAAGAGCTGTGAAAATTCGATTCCCATATCGGTGAAAAGTCCTGTTAAATGCGTCGTTCGGACTATAGATTTTGAAATACTCGTTACTAAAGAGTTTTGCATTCCCATGGCGAAGAGTAAACTGTAAGCTATAAAATCTGGATCATTTTTAATTAAATAATTTCCGGTAAAAGCAATGATTCCAAGAATTAAAGCTTCAGTAAGAATCGGAAAAATATAAGTTTGATTTTCTCGGATCCGCGAATAGATCTCTACTGTGAAATTGGCAAAAAATGCACCGAAAAAGAAATAAAAGACAAACAGCGCGATATGAAAAGCGTTCTGGAAATTGAGTTTGAAAACTTCATCCATAAAAAAGGCGAAGTGTCCCGTGACATTTGTAGTCAGTTTTTGAACGGAGAAAAATCCAACAACATTAACTAATCCCGCAACGAAAGAAAGTAAGGACGCAATGCCGAGATTATGTTTGGGAGTGCGGGTTTTGCCTACGTGTGAGAACATTACTCACTGCTTTTATTAGCGAGTTGTCCGCAAGCAGCATCAATATCGCCGCCGCGACTTCTGCGGATCAACACGGTAATTCCGGCTTTTTCTAATTGTCGGACGTAATTTTCTTCTGCTTCTTTATTGCATTGATCGTATTTTCCGTCGCCGATCGGATTGTATTGAATAAGATTTACTTTGCTTGGAATTTGTTTGCAATAACGGATCAAAGCTTTGATGTCTTCGTCCTGATCATTAATTCCTTTCCAGACGCAATATTCGAAAGTGATGATATTCCCGGTTTTTTCGTACCAATATTTGAGGGAATCCATGATATCGGTTAATGGAAATTTATCCGAAAAAGGCATAATATCGTTTCGCTTTTTCTCAATGGCTGAATGTAAAGAAAGCGCTAGTTTTACGCGTAAACCTTCATCTGCCAACATTTTGATCATCTTCGGAATTCCGGATGTTGAAACCGTAATTCTTCGTGGCGACATTCCCAAACCTTTCGGTTCAGTTATTTTCCTGATGGATTCTACGACATTTTTGTAGTTCATCATGGGTTCGCCCATTCCCATAAATACGATATTGGAAAGTGGCCGGTCGAAATACAGCTTACTTTGTCTATCGATCAAAGCAACTTGATCCACGATTTCTGCAACTTCAAGATTACGCATTCTTTTCAAACGCGCCGTTGCACAAAATTCACAGTTTAAAGAACAGCCAACCTGAGAAGAAACACAAGCTGTTGTTCTGGTTTCTGTCGGAATTAAAACGGATTCTACTAAAAGTCCGTCATGCAATTTAACGCCGTTCTTGATTGTTCCGTCTGTGGATTTCTGAAGTTCATCGACCGAAATTGGATTGATAATATATTCCTGAGATATTTTTTCTCTAAGCTCTTTCGAAAGATTCGTCATCTCCTCGATGGAATGTAGATTTTTGCTCCACAACCATTCATAAACCTGTTTCGCACGAAAAGGTTTTTCTCCCAAACACAAAAAGTATTCGGTGAGTTGTTCGAGGGTTAAAGTCCTAATATCTTTCAAGAGAATTTTAGATTTTAAATGATAAATTTTAGATTAAAAGCACCGAAATGAATTTAATCTAAAATTTAAAATCTTTCATTTATAATTAATTAGATGATCAACATCGCGTCACCGTAAGAATAGAATTTATATTCATTCTTGATGGCTTCTTCGTAGGCTTGCATCAAAAAATCTTTCCCTGCAAATGCTGCAATCATCATCATTAATGTTGATTTTGGCGTGTGGAAATTCGTGATCATACAGTTTGCAACACCGAAATCATGTGGAGGGAAAATAAATTTATTTGTCCAGCCGTGATAAGGTCCGATTTTTCTGTTAGATGAAACGGAAGTTTCAATTGCTCTCATCGTCGTTGTTCCAACTGCACAAACTCTTCTTTGTTCTGCAACCGCTTTGTTAATGATATCGGCATTTTTCTGATCGATAATGGCTTCCTCAGATTCCATTTTATGTTTCGACAAATCTTCTACTTCTATTGGATTGAAGGTTCCTAAACCAACGTGAAGCGTCACTTCTGCGAAATCGATTCCTTTAATCTCCAGTCTTTTCATTAAATGACGGGAAAAGTGCAAACCAGCAGTTGGAGCTGCAACAGCACCTTCATGTTTTGCATAGATCGTTTGGTAACGTTCTGCATCTTCCGGCTCAACTTCTCTTTTAAAGTATTTTGGAAGTGGAGTTTGTCCCAGTTCTTTCAGTTTCGTACGGAATTCGTCATACGAACCATCGTATAAAAATCTTAAAGTTCTTCCTCTGGAAGTTGTATTATCAATAACTTCAGCAACTAAACCTTCATCTTCTGTGAAAAAAAGTTTGTTACCAATTCTTATTTTTCTGGCTGGATCAACCAAAACATCCCAAACGCGGGTTTCTTTATCAAGCTCTCTTAAAAGGAAAACTTCAATTTTTGCACCGGTTTTTTCTTTATTTCCATAAAGTCTTGCAGGAAATACTTTGGTATTATTAAAGATAAAAAGATCGTGCTCATCGAAATAATCGACAACATCTTTAAATTTTTTGTGTTCTATGGTTTGTGTAGCACGGTTTAAAACCATCAGCTTCGCTTCGTCTCTATGTTCGCTTGGATATTCGGCTAAAAGTTCTTCCGGTAAGTGGAAATTAAAATCAGATGTTTTCATTGTTTTTAAATTACGGTTTAAAAATTAGATCCGAAAACCAAAAAATTTTCGGAGTGCAAATATACGACATTGAAAAGGCAAAGTCAAGTCCTTTTAATTTTAGGGCAATATTAAAAGAAAATTTCAGTTGGAATGATTCGTGCAAGTACAAAAAATATTAAAATTTAAATTATGAAAAAGTTATCGTTGATCACAGGAATTTTAGCTTTGTTTTTTGTGACAAGTTGCAGAGATGTTGTGAATTCAGTCTTAGATGTACTTCCCGCTTTCAATGTTCCTTTTAGTGCCACACTAGATGTTCCTTTTGCAAGCATCAGTACAACCACTTACACTAGAACACCAGAAATCCCAATGAATATTGACTTGGATGCGAAGATCAAAGAAAATAATCCAAAGTTTTCCATCAATAATCTGAAGTCGGTAAAGTTGAATACTTTGAGTTTAGATTATGTTAATTCCCAGTTAGGCAATAAATTAGATGTCATTAAAAATGCAAGAATTTACGTAAAAGCTCCTAATCAGGCAGATCGATTAATTGCAACAGCTTACAACAATACGAATCCTAATACCATTACTTTTACAACAACCGATGATGAAATTTTGGAATACTTCCGAACGACTCAGAATTCTTTAATTATTGAAATACAGTCGAGTAAGGTAACTGCAGATCAACTTACGATGAAAATGATTTCGGGATTTAAAATTAAAGTTCAGTTATAATCTTGTCGAAGTTTTAAAAATCTAAAAGGAAATCTATCAATAGGTAGATTTCCTTTTTTTTATTTAGTGTTAATATGTTTTTGTCGCTGATCAAGTTTCATAAAAACGTTTTAATCTGTTTCCATTCTTCTAACTTTTTTGAGAACGAAATCGTGTATGCCGGGCTTGTCGAAGGCAGATCAAATAAAGGAATTTCCATTTTACTAATCATTTTCTTCTGAACATTTTTAAATGATTTTTGACCATTACAGAAAATGGCTTTTATATTGGGATAATCAATCAATATTTGCTCAACATTGTTGTGAGTTTCGATTTTGATCTTCGTATCTAAACTTCCTTCCCTTTCGCAGGAATCGATGACATCCCAAACTGCAATTTTATTTCGTTCTAAAAATTTTAGTTTTGCCGGATAATCAGTCGTGAATTCGGTATCGAAAAGATCGAATAAGATTTTCCAGAATTTGTTTTGAGGGTGCGCATAATATTCCTGCATTTCTAGAGATTTAATTCCCGGAACAGAACCTAGAATTAGAATCCTCGAAGTCTGGGAAATTATAGGTGGAAAGGAAGATATTCTCACCATCATTAATATTTATCCAGTTTATTCCAGTATTCTAAAATTTCACTTTTAATATTTTCTGGTAAGGTTGAGAAATTGTCAGAATAAGAGTTCGTTGCGTAATCATTTTCTGCTGATGAAGAGATTTCATAAAACGCATTGTTTTTAGAAAAAATAAGGTGAACTGATTGCTGATTAAAGTCGTAATCATTTAGAGAATAGATGAAAATTGCATCGATACTTTTGTCTTTGTCATAATCTGCGAAGGCTTTCCGCTGTCCCCAGGAACTTATGATCCCGTCGTAGTCGATTTCTTTTTTAGATTTCACCACAAATTGACCGTTCATCTTCACGAATCTTTCTAAGATCATTTTATCAGGTTTTGCGCCTTTTTCAATTTTACTAAAAATGAAGACATTTTCCTCGTTTTCAGGGGAATGAACTTCATCGATCTGAACAATTCTACTGCCTTGAAAAGGAAAGTTTTTATAAGACTCAGGATTTTTTACGATGTTAGAAACTTGCGCATTAAAAAGGCTTCCCAGTAATAGTGCGCTAAAAAATATCTTCATATCAGTTTATTTAAAGGTAAAAAAAATGCAGCTGAAATTAATCAACTGCAATATAATTATTCATTTCCACTTTAAGATGATCCAACAAATGATTTTTTCTTTGATGAACAAATTAATAGAAAACGGTTTTCAAATTTTCTATAAAGTCTCTTTCAACCATTCAAAGAATTCTCTCTGCCAAACCAAACCGTTTTGAGCATGTAAAACCCAGTGATTCTCATTCGGGAAGTATAGGAATTTTGCTTTCAAACCTTTTAATTTTGCGGCTTGAAAAGCTTCCTGACCTTGTTCGTAAGGAACTCTGTAATCAATTCCACCCTGAATAACCATCATCGGTTTATTCCATTTATTCACATAGTTTGAAGGATTAAATTCTGTATAAGATTTCGGAGTTGGATTATCGTACGGAGAACCGCCTAAATCCCATTTTGCAAACCACAATTCTTCAGTGGTTAAAAACCAGGATTTCATATCGAAAAGTCCATCGTGTGCAATGAACGTTTTAAATCTGTTCTCGTGAATTCCTGCCAACATGTAAACGCTGTATCCACCGTAACTTGCACCAACGGCACCCATTCTGTCACCATCAACATAAGGTAGAGTTTTCGCATAATCTGCGGCGGATAAATAATCACGCATGGGTTGACCGCCCCAATCTTTAGAAATATCTTCGTTCCATTTTGTTCCCCAACCCGGCATTCCGCGACGGTTTGGTGCAACAACGATATAATCATTCGCAGCCATCAAAGCAAAATTCCATCTCACGCTGAAAAATTGTGTTAGTGCCGATTGTGGCCCACCCTGACAATATAATAAAGTTGGATATTTTTTAGCAGGATCGAAATTCGGCGGATAAATAAACCAAACGCCCATTTCTTTTCCGTCGCTGGTTTTCACCATTTTAAGTTCCGTTTTCGAAGGTGTTATTTTCGCATAGGTGTCTTTGTTAACCTCTGTAACCTGTTTCATCGCGCCGTTTTTTAAATCAACAGAAAAGAGATCTGCATTGTGATTCATATCGGTTCTGGAAACTAACAGAGAGTTGCTGTTTTCTGCATGAATATCGGTAACATCGAAATCACCTTTTGTAATCTGCTGAATTTTTGAAGTTTTTGGAACTAAGGAAAATAGCTGCATCGTTCCTTTCCACGCAGTTGTGAAATAGATGTTTTGGGAATTCGGAGACCAAAAAACTGAACCCGCAACACTTTCATCCCAACCTTTGGTAAGATTAGTTATTTTACCAGATTTCCAGTCTAAGATTTTGACGTCGTTTTTATCGGCCTCAAAACCATCTCGTTCCATGGATTGCCAGGATAAATATTTCCCGTCCGGGGAAAATTTCGGGTTAACGTCGTAACCTTTATTGCTTTCTGTTAGATTTTTCACTTTGCCGGAATTTACTTCATAAGCGAAAATATCGGTGTTCGTTGATTGGGCATATTCAGCGCCACTCAAAGGTTTTGTCACGTATAAAAGTTGAGAAGAATCCGGACTCCAGATGAAATCTTCACTTCCACCAGAAGGTCTTTGTGGCGAATCCCAAGGTTTTCCTGCAAGCAAATCTTTCGCTTTATCAACACTTTCTGAAACATTAGCTACAAAAACGTGATTATATTTTCCCTCATTAAAATAGTCCCAGTGCCGGTGATTTAAGTCGGTGTAAATGTGAGCAGTAGATTTAGGAACATCGGAGTATTTCTCCTTTCCCATCACTTTTTCCACCAAGACTTCTTTGCTAAAAGCGATTTTTTTACCGTCTGGAGAAATAATAATATTATCAACTTCCCCCGAAGTGTAAAATTCGTTCCATGTTTTCCCCAAGTCTTTTGAGAGATAAATTTTGTCACCTTCCTGGGCGTAAACTCCATTCTTATCCCATTGAATGATAGATTTTTTACCCAGATCTAAAGTGGAAGCATCAGAATTTTTAATATTGAAAAAGTAATTTTTCTTATTATTCTTTTCCGTTTTCAGATCGGTTTTACCAAGGCTGTAGATCAGGGAACTTTGATCGGGAGAAACCGCAGAAACTCCGATTTTATTCAGAGTCCATAACGTTTCGGCGGTCATTACATTTTGTGCATTCATTAATAAAGGCGCTGCAAGAGCGAAAAGCGTGTTTTTTATTTTCATTGCAATTTTTAATTTAGAAGATAACAAATATAGAAAATTCAGTAGGAAAGGAAATTAAAAGCTGTTCTTAAATAGTCTTCCCTGAAATTATTTCGTTCATTTTTTTTGAACTTAGAAGGTGTGCATTCTAAAATTCTTGACCTTTAAAGAGAGATCAAATTGTCGTTTGGCGTGTAATCGAGATAAATTCCACCATCAAGTTTAATCGATTTTACTTTTTTATCCACCGAAATCTGAGTTTGAAAAGACGAGCCTTTTTTCCAAACTTCCGGTGTGAAATGTTTTCTGGAAAATGTTCCATCGGTCGAAGTAATTTCAACATCAAACGGAATTGCGAATCCGCCAACATTATCGATTTTTAGCAGTATATTTTTACCGAAAACCTTTGCGGAATTCACCTTCAGATCGATGTAGTTATTAGAGAAAAACCAATTGTTCCAGAACCAGTTTAAATTCTGACCGCTTCCCGTATTCATGCTGTAGAAAAAATCCCAGGGCATCGGATGTTTTCCGCTCCAGCTGTTCATGTAATGATGTAACGATTTTTTGAACAGTTCATCGCCTAACATTTCTTTTAAAGCGAGGTAAGAAAGTGCCGGTTTAACATAAGAATTATTGCCATAACCAGAGCCGGAAACTTGGGTACTCAGTGAAACTACGGGCTGATCTTCTTCCGTAGAAGGATCATTAATATATCTTTTCACACGGAAATCAGTAAACATTTTATCATTGAAATGCTTCCCATTTTCGCCTTCACCAATTAAATATTCCAGAGCAGTCGCCCAACCTTCATCCATAAAAGCATAACGCGTCTCGTTGATTCCCATAAAGAAGGGGAAATAAGTGTGTGCAATTTCATGATCTACGGTTTGCCGCGAATCTTTTAAATTGTCGGGAATCGCCGTATCGTTGACCATCATTGGATATTCCATATCAGCAAATCCCTGGAAAGCCGTCATCGTTGGAAAAGGATATTCAATTCCAGGCCAGTTCTCGGAAAACCATTTGATGCAGTATTTCTGCCATTCTACATATTTTTCAAAATCTGCGGTCCCTGCATTATAAGTCGCCTGAATACTCACTTTCTTCGTCTTTAACTGAACGCTCGAGGCATCCCAAATATAAGAGGAACTTACACCAAAAGTAAAATCAGTAATATTTGAAGCTTTGAATTTCCAGGTATTCACGGCATTTTGAAGCGTTACTTTTTGATTTTGAATCTCTTCTTTAGTAGCAACATGAATAATTTCATCACTCGTCAGAGATTTGTTAAACTTATTGTAGATGTCTGGTTGCAAAACTTTCTGTGCATTTTGTAAAACTCCAGTTGCATAAACGATGAAATTTTTTGGAACTGCAACGGAAACATCGTAATTATTGAAGTCGTTATAAAATTCATTTCTGCCGTTGTGCGGTAATTTGTCCCAACCATTATAATCATCGTAAACCGAAATTCTGGGATAAGCGTAAGCACAGAAAAAAGTATGCTCATCGATTTGTCCTTCTCTCCCACTTTCCTTTGATAACGGATATTCCCAAACGATATTGATTTGGTTTTTAGATTTTGGCAGAAAAGCTTTTGTTAATTTAAGTTGGTAAAGAGTTTCCCAGCTATCACTGTTGATCTTGTAATTTTCTCCATTAATGGAAAGGGATTTTATTTTCAACCCCGTGCTTAAAAAATCTTCAGATGCTTTACTTCCGCGAGGCGAAGTTGGTTTGTGAACATTATTTACAAAGCGAATGACTGCAGTTTTCAAAGTGTCTGGCGAATTGTTGGAGTAGTTTATCGTTTCCGTGCCAGAAACCGTTTTTGAGGTTGGATCTACAGTAAACGCGATAGTATAATTTCCACCGTTCTGCCAATAATTCTTACCCGGTTTACCTTCCATCGAACGTGTTTGACTTTCGTAAGATTTTTTGATGTTTCGTGGAATGTATAAATCCTGAGCACAGGTGGATAAAGGGATTGCCACCAATAATAGTAAGCTGAAAACTCTGTTCATTTTGATGATTTTAATAGTCAAAATTAAGGAAATAAAATAAGAGGTCTTTAATAAAAAAACCAACCTTAGAAATTCTAACGCTGGTTTTGAAATATGTTTATAAGAAAAGTCTGTTAATCTTTGGAAGTGAATATTCCACTTAGTAAAGACGTAACTAGGGAAAGAGCAATACTGAAAATAAAGGCCCATAAAAAACCATCAACGTTCATACTGTCGATAAAGTAATCAGCCATTAAAATCACCAAAGCATTGATCACGAGGGAAAAAAGTCCTAAAGTAATGATCGTTAGAGGTAATCCCAAGATCTTTAAAACAGGGGTTACGATCAGGTTAAGAATTCCTAAAACGATCGCGAAAATAATTGCCGCGCCAAAACCCTGAAAATGGATTCCGGGTAAAATGTACGCCAGTGCGTACGCCACCACTGCGGTGACCAAAAGTCTGAGTAAAAAATTCATAGTTTATAATTTTAAGTTTATTTTATTTTTCTGAAAGACATGCTTTTCCCGATCCACTTAAATTTCCAGTAACCTCTTACTTTCATAATTCCTTCGTTGGTTAAACTTACGGACGAATCCCAGTGTCTGCCGCTTGTTGCATCGTAAATTTTGCCATTCTCCCATGTTTGATGCTGAGAATTATATTGAAGTCCTTCTAAAATTTCCATTCCGATAATTTTTCGGGTCCGAAGGTTCGGGTCGGGATTATTACTGTCTACGCGAGTGTTAATCGGCTTTCCGTTGCCTTGATGAACATCAAACCAAATCACATTTGCGCGATATTGACTATTTGTTTTGAATATTTTAACGGCAACAAGATTGTCAGAAGACATCCAGTTTCCCAAAATATCATCTGCTTTGGATTGTGCATTAACTGTAAAAAGAGAGAAATATAGTAAAAAAATAAAGTTTTTGGCAAGCATAGCACACGCTATGCAAGATTTTTGCCAATTATTAGCAAATTAAATAATTTGCCAAAATTCTATTTGTTAGCTCCCTCTTTTTTATGATTTTTCAAAATTTGAACCTCACTATCAATCAAATATAATTTCTCCTTTTAAAATTGATGTAGAAAATTCCGATCAGGAAAAATAAGAAAGTTCATTACTATCAATCTTCAAGCTCGATCCAAACCGGACAATGATCGCTGGATTTTTCCCAACCGCGGACTTCTTTATCAACCTCTGCATTTTTGAGTTGTGGCAAAACTTCCGGCGAGAGCAAAAAATGATCAATTCTTAAACCTGCATTTCTTTCGTACGCTTTTCGGAAATAATCAAAAAAGGTGTAAATAGTTTCCGTCGGGTATAAATGTCGGATCGCATCTGTCCAACCCTGACCGATCAGATTGTGGAATGCTTCCCGAACTTCAGGCAAAAAGAGAGCATCATTCTTAAATTTCTCCGGTTTGTAGGTATCGTTTTCTGTGGGTATCACATTAAAATCACCAATAAGCAAAACTTTTTTTCCCGATGTGATGAGCATTTCTGCATGTGCATCTAACCTTTGAAACCACCGCATCTTGTAATCGAATTTTGGACCTGGAGTTGGATTTCCGTTGGGTAAATAAATGCAGGCGATAATCAGATCTTTAATTTTGACTTCCAGATAACGACTTGCTTCAACTTCGTCTTCTCCCGGAAGATCGGTCCGCGAAATCACCGGTTTTTCGATTTTTGATAAAACGGCAACGCCATTCCAGCTTTTTTGTCCGAGCCATACAGAATGATAGCCGGCTTCCAGGATTTCGGCTTCCGGAAATTTCTCTTGAGGCGCTTTCAATTCCTGCAGACAAACGATATCGGGTTGTGATTCTTTCAGCCATCTTAATAAAACAGGCAATCTGCCATTCACACCATTTACGTTATAAGTTGCAATTTTCATTGTTTCAAAATTTAACCAAAGTTAAAAAGATTATTAAAACCTTCCTTTTTTTGGAAGCATATTTGATGTAAATTCGAAAATAAATCAGAAAATTATGAGAGCGATTTGGAACGGTGCAATAGGTTTCGGTTTGGTAAATATTCCCATTAAATTATACTCCGCGACGGAAGAAAGCAATATCGATCTGGATATGCTCGACAAAGATGATCTCGAAAATATCAACTTCAAAAGAGTAAATGCGAAAACCGGTAAAGAAGTAAAATGGGCGAATATTGTAAAAGGTTACAAATTAGAAGACCGATACATCGTACTTACCGCGGAGGATTTCGGAGAAGTTAGTCCCGAGAAATCCAAAATTCTCAACATCAAACAGTTTGTTGACATTAATGAAATCGACCGTGCTTATTTTGAAACCTCCTATTTTCTCGAGCCTCAGAAAAATGGAGAGGAAGCCTATAAACTTTTATTAAAATCCCTTATCAAAACGAAAATGGCTGGAATTGGAACTTTTATCCTGCGGGAAAAAGAGATTTTATGTCTGGTTCGTCCGTATGAAGGGAAAGTTTTGATGGTCAACAGAATGAGATATCCGGAAGAGATCCGTGAATTTGATGAGTTGAAACTTCCGTCTTCAAAAAAGCCAAAAGAGGAAGAAATGGCGATGGCAGAATCACTTATTAAACAACTGGCTACAAAATTTGATCCTTCAAAATACGTTAATACTTACAACGATGATTTAATGAAGATTATTAAGGCCAAAGCGAAAGGAAAAAAGAAAAAAGTCGCGACCAAGGAAGAAGTTTCTGCAAAAGCGACCGATCTAATGGCACAGTTGAAAGCGAGTTTAGAAAGCGGAAAAGCAAAAGCTGGATAAGATAAAAACATAAACTTTAAATTTAGAAATCATTCTTTTTCATTATAAATAGACGAAAATGCCACTTGAGGAATACAATAAAAAACGGGACTTTGAGCAGACTGCCGAACCGAAAGGAAAAAACGAAAGCGGTGGCGGAAAATTAAAATTCGTCATTCAACGGCATGCTGCAAGTCGGCTTCATTATGATTTTCGGTTAGAAATGGATGGCGTTCTAAAAAGTTGGGCAATTCCAAAAGGACCTTCTTTAAATCCTGACGATAAGCGTTTAGCCATGATGGTGGAGGATCACCCTTTTGCGTACCGATCTTTTGAAGGTTCCATTCCCAAAGGAAATTATGGCGCCGGCGAAGTGGAAATCTGGGATGAAGGAACCTACGAACCTTTGGTAAAAGTGAAGAACAAAACCGACGATGTGACGATGCAACAAGAGCTTCAAACCGGCTCCTTAAAATTTATTCTTCACGGCAAAAAGTTAAAAGGTGAATTTGCCCTCGTTAAAATTAAAAATGCGACCGACGGCAATCCCTGGTTGCTCATTAAGCACCGAGATCAATTTGCAACGGATCATTACGATGCCGAAGAAAATACAGCGTCCGACTCAAAGGTTACAGAATACCTGGACGAAAAGAAAGGCAAAAAAAAAAGTAAATCTTCCGACAATATAAAGTCCTATAAAAATTATACTCCTGCCCTTTCGGGAGAAAAAAAGCTCACCAAATTTATTACGCCAATGCTGGCGACGATCGCGCCGAAACCTTTTAGCAGTGTAGACTGGGCGTTCGAAATTAAATGGGATGGTTATCGTGCAGTTGCTGATCTGCGGAACGGCGTTCAACTTTATTCCCGCAACGGACTCTCCTATTTAGAAAAATTTAAAAAAGTTGCGAATTCTCTCAAATTTCAGGAACATGAAATGGTCATCGATGGTGAACTTGTGGCTTATGATGATAAAGGAAAGCCCAATTTTCAGTGGTTGCAGAGAATTGGCGACAATCCAAACCTTACGGTTGTTTACCAGGTCTTTGATTTGCTCTGGTTGAATGGCCATTCTACGGAAGGCCTCAGTTTTCTGCAACGGAAAGAATTGTTGAAAGATGCTTTGAAAGAAACCGAATTTGTAAAATATCACGACCATATCTTAGAGAAAGGAGAAGATTTTTTTCGCCTTATCGAAAATATGGAACTGGAAGGAATGATCGCCAAAAAGATTGACAGCACTTATCATGAAGATTCCAGAACCGACGACTGGTTGAAAGTTAAAAGTCAGCAGACAGAAGAAGTGCTGATCTGCGGATTTACAGCGCCAAAAGGAAGCCGTAAAAAATTTGGATCTTTGATTTTAGGACGTTATGATGGTGAGGAAATTATCTTTTGCGGACATACCGGAACGGGTTTCAGTGATAAAACTTTAGTAGAACTTTATGAGAAAATGGAAGCGCTAATAACGTCCAAACCCGTATTTAACGAAACACCGAAAACCAACGATAAAGCAACGTGGCTAAAACCGGAGCTTATTGCAGAAATTAAATTTACAGAACTAACGGAAGAACATATTTTCCGTCATCCTGTTTTTCTAAGATTGCGGGAAGACCTCAATCCGGAGGACTTAAATTTCAAGAAGAAGGAGACGGAGGATATTGAAGAAAATTCCCCGCCAAAAAAATCAGTTGTGAAAAGAGATGCTGAAAAACTTAAGAAGATTGATAATAAGGAAGTAAAACTTACGAATCAAAATAAAATTTATTTCCCGAAAGATCAGGTTACTAAGGGAGACATGATCGATTTTTATCAGAGCATTTCAAAATATATTTTACCGCACATTAAAGACCGTCCGCAGTCGATGAACCGCTTTCCAAATGGGATCGATGGGATGAGTTTTTATCAGAAAGATGCTTCTGAAGAAATTCCTTCCTGGATCGAAACGGAGAAAGTTTTTTCCGAATCCAGCGATAAATTCATCAATTATATTTTGTGTAATAATAAGGCAACAATGGCTTATATGAATAATCTGGGGTGCATCGAATTTAATGTTTGGACAAGCCGTGTGCAATCTTTAGATTCTCCTGATTACTTGGTTTTGGATCTGGATCCCTCAGAGAAAAACACTTTTGAAGATGTTATAGAAACCGCAAAGGTCGCCAAAACAATTATGGATAAGGGGAAAATTGAGGGTTACTGCAAAACTTCCGGAAGCACGGGTATTCATATTTATATTCCGATGGGGGCGAAATATACGTTCGAACAGGTTAAAAATTTCGGGCATATCTTAATGCAGATGGTGCAAAAAGAACTTCCGGAAATTACAACGCTGGAAAGAGCGCTTCAAAAACGCGACAAAAATAAGATCTATCTTGATTATTTACAAAACCGCCGCGGACAAACCCTGGCAAGCGTTTACAGCATGAGACCCAAAAATGGCGCACCAGTTTCAATGCCTGTTGAATGGGATGAATTAAAAAGTGGTTTAAAACCTACCGATTTCAATATCGAAAATGCTTTGGAAAGGATCAAGAAAAAAGGTGACCTCTTTAAACCGGTTCTTGGCAAAGGAATCGACATGCTGAAATCCATTGAACTTTTACTGCCCAACTAAGAAAAATATTTATTTAAAAAATATCTTTTTTGTGCATTGATTGGGTAATTTGGTTGAGTTTTTGATAAGGAAAAGACATGAAAACTCAAAATTACAGCAATCATAAAAAGTTCTACGCACCGCATCACTTTATCTATTTACCGCTTTTAGCTATTTTGTTAGGCGTTGGAATTGTCAAAATTTTTCGGGATGAAAATAATCAACTAACCTGGATCTTATTTTCTGTAGTTATTTTTCTTCTTCTTTATCTGGCTTTTATGGTTCGACAACATTATGCGTTGGGTAATCAAAATAGAATTGTGCGTTTGGAATTTCAGCACCGGTATTTTGAAATTTTCGGTAAACGATCCGATGACGTTGTTGAAAAACTGACTTTCGATCAGATCGCCGGACTGCGATTCGCTTATGATGATGAGTTTAAAATTCTCTTAGAAAAGGCCCTTACTGAAAATATTTCCGGAGATGAAATTAAAAAATCTATAAAAACCTGGAGACCAGATAATAATCGCTTATAAATTAAAAAATAACATTATATAAACCTTTAAAAATAACTATTATGAAAAAGTTCACCTTATTAAGTCTAGCCGTATTTGCATTTCTTTCTTTAACAAGTTGCGAAGCGATAGGAACCATATTTAAAGCCGGAATGTGGTGGGGATTCATCCTTGTTGCAGCCGTTATTGCTTTAGTTGTTTGGTTATTTACCCGCGGGAAAAGTAATTAATCAGTAAATTAGTTTTCTGCACATTTGTAGAATCTGAACGATAAGAAAGAAAAGTGATTTTAAAAATAAGATTCTTTTCTTTCTTTTGTTTTCAAGCCTAATCCAGCATTTCTACATTGAAATAGAGCATAAATTACATTTGCACCAATTCCCTACTCCAATTTTTTACCATCTATTATTTTTTTATAATTACCTCTAATTTTTACTGAGATGAAAAATCCTGAAACAGATCTGATCGCTTCTTTAACTCCGTCAAAAATCGTTAAGATCATGAAGGATCCGGTAAAATCTGCAAAAGCGGTAAAACTAATCTACACGACCGATCAGGAATATGATGGGATCATTCGGAAAAAGTCAGGTAAAAAATTCGCCTACTATATAGGAGATGAGAAAATCAAAGATAAAGAACAAATTGAACGCATCAACAAATTAGCTATTCCCCCAGCCTGGGAAAGTGTTTGGATTTGTTCCCTGGAAAACGGACATCTTCAGGCAACCGGATTAGATGCGAAAAAACGGAAGCAATACCGCTATCACACGCTTTGGAATGCCCTCCGAAATCATACTAAATTCTACCGAATGCTGCAATTCGGTTATGTCTTGCCTAAAATCCGGCTTCAACTCGAAAAGGATCTTGCCATTAAAGATTTAGATAAGCGAAAAGTTCTTGCAGTGGTCGTAAGTTTAATGGAAAGAACCAACATTCGAATTGGAAATAACGTTTACGAAAAATTGTACGGATCTTTTGGCTTAACGACTCTAAAAGACAAACATGTTAATATTACAGGTGAGAAAATGCACTTCTCCTTTAAAGGAAAGAAAGGGATTTATCACGACATTGATCTGAAAAACACGAAACTGGCAAAAGCGGTAAAGAACTGTAAAGACATTCCGGGGAAAGAACTTTTTCAATATTACGACCACGATGGCAAAAGACACGCGATCGAATCTGGAATGGTTAACGAATACATCAAAGAAATCAGCGGCGACGACTTTACTGCCAAAGATTTCAGGACCTGGTCTGGAACCGTTAATGCTTTGATCGCCTTTAAAGAAATCGGAAATGCCGAAAGCGACAGAGAGTATAAATCTAAAGTAAAAGAAGCGCTCGACATGGTCGCGTCTCACCTTGGAAATACAGGAACCGTATGTAGAAAATATTACGTGCATCCTTTAGTAATTAATCTATACGAAAACAACTCCATTAAAAAATACTTAGACGAACTCGATGAAATTGAAGTGAACGACGGTAAAACGGGTCTTACCAAAGAAGAAACTGTTGTGATAAAGATTTTGGAAAACGAGAAACCGCGCACTTAACAATTACTTTCTTAAACTTTTATCATCAAAAAATAGTAAAATATTTATCCTAACCGATGAATATTTTATTTTTAAAACGCTTATCGATTAGTATAATAGTAATAATCTATACCAAATAAACCATATTAGAATTATTTCTTACTACTTTTGACGGTGATTAAAAATAAGTCTTTGGAAAAGTTAAACCGGGATAATAAGGTAGTAGGTTATTCTGTTTTAATTTAATAATTTATTTCTGGTGATTTGAATTTGACCAGTTTTGAAGAGGCGTTTGATCATATTTTTGGTTTTCCTGATTTTTAATGCAAGCTACGGCAAAGCGGAACTCAAAAATTAGATTCGTCGTGCAAAGAAAGCTAATGGATGCCAATAACAAAATTTCGAACATTACGGCAATAGATGTAATGTTCAAAGAGAATTATCCACGGGTTGGATAAGGTTTTACTACAGTAATTTAGTGTTTTTAGTGTTGGGAATACACCTTTTCATAGGGGTGTATTCCTTTTTTAGCCCTAAAGATTTATGTCTAATTTTAAGCTTATTTTATAGATGATACTTTCAGCTTTTATAATTATGTAATAGCTTTGCAAACACTTCGATAATAAATGTATAGAATTTATTAATAAATTTTAATTTAAGACAATTAAGATTGTTCGTTTCCTTTAACCAAATTTTCATGAAAAACTTTTATTTTCTATTTCTACTCCTCTTTTCTTTTTTTTTAAAATCGCAGGTTGGATCTGTTAATATTTCTGTTGCTGATGAATTCAAGAAACCTTTGGAAGCAACTGCTAAAATTCAAAACTCAGAGATCAGTAATTTGGGTATTGGATCCGTTCAATTATCCGAGATTCCGTCCGGAACATATACTTTCGAAATTTCTGCAGAAGGTTATGAAACCGGTTATTTAAACGATATCAATATTTTACCAAATCAAAATCTGACCTTCACAATTGGTTTAAAGAAATCTGAAGTGAAAGATATTCAGGAAGTGGTCATTACGAAAAAAGCGTACAAAACAACAGCAGAAAGCCCTTTGTCTTTACGAAATATTACGAGTGAAGAAATTCAGAAAAATGCAGGAACCAACCGTGATGTTTCCCGTGCGATCCTCAGTTTTCCCGGAGTTGGAAGTACAGCAACCTTTCGAAACGATCTGTTTATTCGGGGTGGAAGTTCGGCTGAAAACAAATTTTACATCGATGGTATTGAAGTTCCGATTATCAACCATTTTCAAACGCAAGGCGCTTCCGGTGGGCCGCGAGGAATTATTACGGTAGACTTTATTAAAGATGTCGATTTTTATAGCGGTGCTTTTCCGGCTCGGCGAAACGGGATCTTATCTTCTCTTTTTGAATTTAATCTGAAAGAAGCCCGAAAAGATAAAATTGGATACAAAGCCATTTTGGGTTTAGATGATATGCAAATTATGGCAGATGGTCCTCTGTCTAAAGATCAATCCTGGAGCGGTTTATTTTCTGTTCGGAAATCAAATCTGCAGCTGCTGTTCAAAGCCATTGGATTGCCTTTTTTGCCGAGTTATTACGATGCCACCTTCAAAGTTGCTAAAAAATTCAAGACCGGAGACGAACTCTATTTTATCGGTTTAGGCGCGCTGGATGATTTTAAATTTAACGCAGATGCGAAGAAAACCCTTTCTAACCAAACCCTGATCGACCGACTGCCTGTTTCCCCGCAGTGGAATTATACGTTTGGAACAGGTTACCGACACTTGGTCGAAAATGGCAACTGGCTTTTTACCTACAGCAGAAATATGCTCGATAATCAAGCCACCAAATACTACAGAAATCAGGAAACTCCGGAAAATTTACTTTACGATTACAATTCTACCGAAGCTGAAAATAAATTCAGAATTGACCGAAATTTTCAGATCTCGGATTATCGTTTAAGTGCAGGAAGCAATATTAATTTTGCAAAATATTCCAACAATTCTACCATCAAACAAGTCAATCAAAATGAGGTTAATTTCGATGTTGTTTCTTCTCAAATTAACTTAATGCAATATGGATTTTATGTTCAGTCTTCCAAGAATTTCTTTAACAATGTTTTGAATATATCAGTTGGAGCACGGATCGATGGCAGCAATTATTCCGATCTAACGAATAATCCTTTGAATCAATTTTCTCCCAGACTCTCTTTGAGTTATAAATTTGCGGAACGATGGGCGTTCAATTTTAATACGGGAATTTATTATCAACTTCCGGCCTACACGTCTTTAGGTTATCAGTTGAATGATGTTTTACTGAATAAAAGCACATTAAAATATGTGAGTAATTCCCAGATCGTTGGTGGTTTAGAATATAACGGAGCGAATAATCTGCGTTTTACGATGGAAGGATATTACAAGAAATATAAAAACTATCCATTTTCTCTGCGTAACCAAATTTCACTGGCCAACATTGGGGCTGATTTCGGCGTTGTTGGGAGCGAACCTGTTGACTCCAGAGGCTTTGGTGAAACATATGGCGTAGAATTTTTAGCCCAGAAAAGAACAGTCAATAATTATTACGGTATTGTAGCCTACACTTTTGGATACTCCAAATTCAGCAATGCTGCAGGTGATCTACTTCCGTCCAGCTGGGATTCCCGACATATCGTATCGTTAAGTACCGGGAAATATTTTAAAAGAAACTGGAATTTAGGCGCCAGATTTAGACTTCAATCAGGTTTACCGGAAACGCCTTACGACTTAAACCGTAGTTCTCTTGTTAACATCTGGAATATTGCGAATGGACCAATACAGGATTTTTCGAAGCTGAATACTTTGCGGGGAAATGTGGCTCATCAATTAGATCTTCGGGCAGAAAAAAAATGGATCTTCAAAAAATGGCAGTTTACCGCATATTTAGATATCATTAATATATACGGATCAAAAAGTGCAAGTGGTTTGCCAGTTGTAAACCTTCAGCGCGATGAACAGGGCAATGGAATTGTGGCAAACCCTTCAGCTCCGCAGGATCAGCAATATTATTTACTGGATAAGGGAGAAAATGATAATAACACGCCGCTTCCTTATTTTGGATTTATTTTTGAATTTTAAAGAAAATATATTCCGGTCGAACTCAAGATAAAAAATACCCAACGAAATTTTCACTGGGTATTTTTTGAGTGTAATCTAAATTTTGGAGCAACTTAATCCTGCTCGACCCAAATAAGATCTTCTGTTTTATAACCTAAAGATCTTGCTTTTTGCAGAAATCTTTGTTTGTAACTTTCCGGGATTGTTTTTTCGCGGGAAAGGATCCAGAGATAATCTAAGTTATTTCCTGCGACCAAAGCATATTTGTAATCTTCATCGATATCGATCACATTGTACCCTGCCCAAATTGGTTTAAAGAACGAAACTTTTAATCTGGCTTCGGTTGGTTCATTTACGAATTTTGCTTCACCTACCGATTCTTTCCATTTGTTTTTAACGTAATCGTAGCCGCGGTTTTTCACTTCAATATTTCCGTTGGATTTATTGGAATATTCAGCCGTTGTGTTATTCATGTTTTTCTCAAAGCGGAAATCGAAACGCGCAATTTCATACCATTTCCCTAAATATTTATCAGAATTAAAGTTTTGAACTGCGGTTGCTCCTTTCGGGATTCCGACTGCACAGGAACTTAGGAAAACAGCTCCAATAATTCCCAGTGAAATTGGGATTGCTATCTTTTTTAAATTTTTCATTATCTATTTTTTGTGACATCTAGACTTCAAAAATAGTGCCTCCCGTGAAAACAATATTTTTAAAATCTTTCTTTAAAGTTTTGGTGTCTAAACCTGTAAATCTACTAAAAGCAGGGAGAACGATCTGCCTTGGAGAAAACGCAAAACACGGTAATTTTAAACGTTCATTCTTGCCCTGAAGCACAAATCCAGGATGAATATGACCAGAAATATAAAACTTGTTTTCCGCTATAATTTCTGGGTGATGAATAAAAGTGAAGGGACCAATCTCGAGAAAATCATCAATACATTCAATCCCCAGATCATCGTAGATCTCACATTTCATTTTATCGTGATTGCCTCTTATCAAAATAAATTCCTGCGGAAACCGAAAGCGCCATTCCTTGAACAGCTCTAAGTCGGAATTGTAACCTGCGTGAAAGAGATCTCCTACAACAATAATTTTTTCAGGCTGAAAATGATGGATCAGATATTCCAGTTTTTCTAAATCGTGTAATAAAACCTCGGAAGAGATTGCTATTCCGTGTTTGCGAAAGTGCGCCGATTTACCGACGTGCAGATCGCTAACGATTAAGATTTTTTCCGCTTCCCAAAACAAAGCACGCTGATTTGTAAATGTTAAGTTGAAGTTTTGAATTTCCTTATCTAAAGTTTTGAGCATTTATATTTTAAAATTTTTTATGACCGCATAGCACGATCTTACTTTCCACGGGCGATCTGCACGACAGTTTTGCCTTTTTTCATCGCTTCCGCCTGCATTCTTTTAATTCTTTCACCCAAATCTTCACTGCTTAAAGACTGGCGCAAACTGTCCACTTTGATGGGGAAACTTAATGGTGTAAAAGAGTTCGCAAATTTCAGAATTATTTTCGACTTTTCTATCCTGTCAAATGCATCCACGAGTCTGGCTTCGTCGATCTGTTGATTAAAAACCTCCGTGTAAGCCTGTTTCAGTAATATATTCTGAGAATCATAATCCTCTAAAACATTAAAAATTAATCCTGCAGAAGACTGCAAACTTTTATTATTTTTCTGTTGTCCCGGATAAGTTTGAATGACCAATCCGGAAATCACCGCAATATCCCGAAACTTACGTCTTGCCATTTCTGTTGCATTAATGCTGCTTAAAACGTCCTGAATTAAATTTTCTCGCGAAAGGATCTGCTTCAAATTATCTTCATTCAAGGGAATTTCCTGAGAACTCAAAAGTTCAAAACCATAATCATTCATCGCCATCGAAAAAGAGATCGGTGTGATCTTAGAAATCCGGAACGCAATTAATGCAGACATGACTTCATGGATCAATCGGCCTTCAAAAGGATACATAAAAAGATGATAACCATCTCGGGTTTTAATAACTTCTACTAAAAATTCATCCTCTTTCGGAATGTGGGAGATCCCTTCCTGACTTGCCAGAAGCGGATGTAAAAATTTCAATTCTTTTTCGGAGGATTTAGCATCCAGAGACTCGGAGAGTTTCATGCGAAGAAATTGTCCCAGGTAAGAGCTCAATGGTAATCTACCGCCCAAATAGCTCGGAACCATGGCTTTTCCTTTTGAATTGCGGACGTAAACCGTCATCTCTTTAATATGCGCCACTTCTAAAACTCGTCCGGCGAGAATAAATTTATCTTCTTTTTTCATTCGGGTGATAAAATATTCCTCGATCATTCCAACATATCCGCCACCTAAAACTTTTACTTTCAGCATTGCATCGCTTACGATCACGCCAATATTCATGCGGTGAAGCATTGCAATTCTACGACTCGTTACTTTATAAATTCCCTCTCCAATAACAACTTTATGAAACTCTTCATAATTTTTAAAAGCGCCACCTCCAACGGTAATGAACTGCAAAATCGAAGTCCATTCTTCGGGCGTCATTTCCTGGAAAGCGAAAGTATTTTTAACTTGATTGTAAGTTTCTTCTGCTTTGAAACCTTCTCCAACTGCAAGCGAAATCAGATATTGTACCAAAACGTCAAAAGTCATAACCATTGGAACGCGCGGTTCGATCACTTTTTGTTTGACTGCTTCTTTTAGGGCTGCAACTTCAATGAGTTCTAAAGAATGCGTAGGAACGAAATATATTTTGGAAGTTTCGAAAGGAGAATGTCCACTTCTTCCGGCGCGTTGTAAAAATCGCGCTACGCCTTTTGCAGAACCGATCTGAATAACGGTATCAACAGGTTTAAAATCCACCCCTAAATCCAGAGAAGAGGTTGAAACGACCGCTTTTAAATAACCGGAACTTAAATTTTCTTCGATCCAGATCCGCAGATCCTTATCAATAGAACTGTGGTGAATGGCGATCTGTCCCGCAAAATCTGGATGTTGCTGCAACAGAATCTGGTACCACATTTCTGCCTGACTTCTGGTATTTGTAAAGACTAAAGTGGTCTTGCTTTCTAAAATAATGGGAATTACTTTATTGGCCAGTTTATTTCCTAAATGCCCCGCCCAGGGAAGAATCTCGACTTCATCGGGAAGAACGGCAATAATATCGATCTTCTTTTTTTCCTTCGCTACTACCTTTGTTTTTTTAATGTTGGAAGGAATTAAAACTTCCAAAGCTTCGTCTAAATTTCCGATGGTGGCGGTAATTCCCCAGATACGAATTTTCTTTTGGTAGGAAGACAAGCGGGATAAGGCCAGTTCTGTAAGGACGCCGCGTTTCCCGCCGAGCAGTTCGTGCCACTCATCTACCGCGACACATTTTAAATTTTTAAAAAATCTTTGATTATTTTTTTGAGCTAAAAGCAAATGCATGCTTTCAGGAGTCACGAGAAGAATGTCGGGCATTTTTTTGGTTTGAGAAGCGCGTTCGGAAACGGGAGTGTCGCCATTTCGAACGCCAACCGTCCAGTCGAGACCAATTTCGTCGATGGCTTCTTTCATTGCTTTTGCAATATCTTTTGCCAAGGCACGAAGCGGTGTGATCCAAAGCAATTTTAATCCATCCCCGTATTTCTCCGGAAAGTTTAGAAAATCCACGATAACGGCTAAAAAAACAGAATAGGTCTTTCCAAAACCTGTGGGCGCGACAACCATTCCGCTATAATTTCTGTAATATTTTTCCCAGGTTTCCAGCTGAAAATTAAATGGCGCAAAATCTTTTTCCGCCATCCAATTTTTAATGATCTTTAAACCTTCTGTTTCCTGGAAATTTTCCAAATTATTTTTATTGAATTATTTATTATAATGCTTTTTTTCACGCAAAGACGCGAAGTTTTTCTTTTTTATTAAATTAGTAAGAACACGAAGGATTTTCACTTAGCTAAATTTAATTCAAATTTTAAATCTTCTATTTTATGATATTAATTTTTTCACTTCTTCAATATCATCAATATCTTTTACGGTTTTATCTCTTCTCCATCTCAAAATTCTCGGAAAACGTAAGGCTACTCCACTTTTATGACGGTTGCTAAATCCAATTCCTTCAAAGGCGATCTCAAAAACCAGTTCTGCTTTTACCGTTCGAACAGGACCAAATTTTTCCAGCGAATTTTTCGTTACAAACCGACTGACTTCCATAATTTCTTTGTCAGTCAAGCCCGAATAGGCTTTTGCGATCGTAACCAGTTGATCTTCTTTTTTTACGGCAAAAGTATAATCGGTATAAAATCCACTTCTTCGACCACTTCCCTTTTGGGCGTAAATTAAAACAGCATCAATGGTTAAAGCATCGACTTTCCATTTCCACCAGTCGCCTTTCTTTCTGCCGGAATGATAATGGGAATTTTTCTGTTTCAACATTAAACCTTCGGAGTTATTTTCCCTGGATTTCTCCCGAACTTCCGCCAATTCTTCCCAGGATTTTGCAATGATTATTTCGGAGATCTTTATATTATCGACGTCGGAATTTTCAATGATCTCTTCCAAAAGTAAACGTCTTTCGACCAAAGGTTTTTCCCGCAGATCTTCACCTTCGAGTTCTAAAATATCATAAACGAAAGTATTTATTGGAATATCTTTCATCATTTTTGCGGAAATGGTTTTACGATTCAGTCGTTTTTGCAGTTCATTAAAATTGAGAACTTCTCCTTCTTTTACGGCTAAGATTTCGCCATCTAAAACAAAATTTCCATCTACTTTCTGGAAAGCTTCAACCAATTCCGGAAACTGCGCATTCACCAACTCTTCACCACGTGACCAGATAAAAACTTCGTCATTTCTTTTGATAAACTGGCCGCGGATTCCATCCCATTTATATTCAACCTGCCACTCTTCATGATCGCCCAGATCTTCGGGCGTTTTTTCTAAAGGATAAGCGAGGCAAAAAGGATATGGTTTGGAATTATCGGGATTAATGTTGGTTCCCTGAATAAGATCTTCAAAATCAACATCATCAACCGTCCATTTTCCCATAATGCTGTGCATGAGCTGGCTGGTTTCGATCCCGGAGTATTTTGAAAGCGCGTTGATCAATAATTTTTTCGACACTCCAACACGAAAACTTCCACCAATTAATTTATTAAAGATAAAACGCTCGGTATAATCCAAACCGTTCCAGCTTTCGAGAACGTAGGCTTTTTTTTCTTCTTCTGACTTATCTTTTAAATCAATCAATTCTGTGATCCACTGCGTTAAAGACTTATCGATCAGATTTTCTGGCGCTGGTAAAATGAGTGATAATGTTTCGCCCAGATCACCGACGGAACTGTAACTTTCTAAAAAAAGCCATTCCGGAAGCTGAATAATTTCGAGGGCCCACATCTTTAAAAAATTGCTGTTGATAGGACGTTTCGGTCGTTTACCGGTGAAAAGCGCGAGGAACCAAAGCTTATCTTTTTCATCTGCAGTATTCAGATAGTGAACCATCGCATCAACCTTAGCGGTCGTTTTATTACTGCTTTCTAAAGATAATATGAGCTCGGCGAAATGTTTCATTGGAATTGCGGGTTTCGGGTTTCGAGATTCGAGTTTCTAATTATTGCGTTTATTAATTTTTACTTTCCAGGTCATCTTGTGTTATGTTTTCCATAACTTTTTCCTCTTCGGAGGATTCTTCCTCGTCTCCAAATTTGGTGGTAACTTCATCAGATTTGATGCCGATCTCATTCAAATATTTAGAAAAAACAGCGATTTGACCATGCGTGACGTGAACCTGTTCGGCACCAGTTGCTTTAACCGTTTCAAGCAAACCATTCCAGTCTGCGTGGTCGGAAATTGCGAAACCTGCATCGGCAGAACGCCATCTTCGGGACCCGCGAACCTGCATCCAGCCGGAACATAATCCAGTGGCACGATTTGGGATTTTTCGGATCATATTGCTGTCTAATAAAGCCGGCGGAACAATAACGATCTCATTTTTTACCATTTTTAAATCCTCATTAAATAAAACCGTTTCATAATCCGGTAATTCAACACCCACACTTTCGATGGCTTCATTTAACCGGCCGATGGAACTGTGCACAAATATTTTTCCCATTCCTTCGACGGACTTCATAATCCGCTGTGCTTTTCCCAAGGAATATCCAATAAAAACCGAAGTTTTTCCCTGTTCGCGATTGCTTTCAACCCAGGTTTTCATTTGATCGGAATATTGCTGTGGCGTTAACCAATTATAGATAGGTAGTCCAAAAGTACTTTCAGTAATAAATTCATTGCATTTCACCACTTCAAAAGGGGTAGAAATCCCATCGTCCTGAACTTTATAGTCGCCGGAAAAAACGGTAACATATCCTTTATATTCCATGCGGATCTGACAGGACCCCACAATATGACCGGCGGGATGAAAGCTTACTTTTACACCGTTGATCATTATGGGTTCATTATATCCTAAGCTTTGAACCTCGATATCTGCGCCAATCCTGATCTTCAAAATTGGTTTTGTAAAATGATGACACAAATATTTCTTCATTCCCCACTTCGCATGATCACCATGTCCGTGAGAAATTATGGCCAGATCTACGGGTCGCCAAGGATCCAGATAGAATTTTCCGGGAATACAATAAATGCCTTTGTTGGTAAATTTTACGAGTTTCAAAATAGATAAATTTTAAAGTCAGAATTTAAAATAATTAATAAGTGCTAGTTAATATTTTGCTTAATGGTTGCAACCATTTCCATACCAGTCAGCTGAAATTTAGCGGGATCGATAAGAAATAATTTAGAAAATGCAGGATAACTTTCTACATCAATATTTTTCAGTTAAATATTTCCAGTATCTCTTTGGCAGCGATTTATGATGCAGTTTTAAATTTTTCCGTTCCGGAATATTGGTTTTGAAAAAATACCGCTGCCATAATTTTTGATACCGTACTTCCTCTTCGTGAAGGAGATTCTCCGTCTTTCTGAGATCTTTAGTTTGAGATTCTTCCGGATAAAAAAAATCAACCTCTTTTAGATCATAAAAGATTCCGTAATTCCTTTTCAGATCAAAGATCATCCATTTTTGATCCTGATACCGATATTTGAAATGTTTTAAAATGAGCGGAAGAACATTAAAATCAGGCTCAACTTTAGAAAAATAAACATCATCCTGCAATTTCTCAAAACGAACGAAAGCATTCATGCGATGAATTTCCCGACCTACAGATTTACAAATCTTTGCAATATCCAGAATATCATCGTTTCCAAAATCCTGTAAAATATTCTTATCAGGATTTTTTACCGAATGGCGGACAGCGCTTAAAATTAATTTCTCCAATTCTACTTTCTCCGAGAAATAAACCATGAGCAATCTTGAAATTCCCTCGCTGCCAAGATTCGCTTTGATCTTTGTTAAAACCCTTTCGGACTTTTCTATATTGGTAATGACTTGATGAAGTTCTGCAAAGATATTTTCCTGATGATAATTTTGTTCACTGATAATTTCAACTGCCTCATATTTATACTCAAAAACTTCAAATATTGAAGTCAGTAAGCCATCAAAACTACCGTCATAAATTAAGGTCGTCATCAAAATAAACTGAGTTGTTCGGAAAATGGATTTTGAAATTTAGATTTCATTCCAGTCAAAATGATTTTGCGGAAATTTTGATCATCAATATATCTTGTAAAAATATTATGCGTTTCGAATTCTACGAAATATTTCGCACGATTCACTGCAACACCCATTTTCTTCAAATGGTCCAAATTTAAATTTTGAAATCGTCTTGCCATCAAAATTTTATGGGTAGATTTTGTGCCAACTCCCGGAATTCTTAAGATCATTTCTTTGGTCGCCGTATTGATATTCACCGGAAATCTTTCCCGATTTCTTAAAGCCCAGGCGAGTTTTGGATCAACTTCAAGATCAAGAAAAGGATTCGATCGTTCTACAATTTCATCGGCTTTAAAACCATAAAAACGCATCAGCCAATCTGCCTGATATAACCGGTTTTCGCGCAACATAGGAACCTGAGAATGGATGGAAGGCAATCGCGCGTCTTCCAACATCGGAACGTAACCGGAATAGTAAACTCTTTTGAGATTAAAATTCTGGTAAAAATGATCCGCAACTTTAATGATCTTTAAATCGGTTTCATCTGTCGCGCCGACGATCATCTGCGTAGATTGTCCGGCGGGCGCAAATTTTGGAACTTTTTTAAAAATCTTTTTTTCCTCTTTATAAAGAATGAGTTCATTTTTAATAAAACCCATTGGCTTGATCATCTGATCGTGCGATTTTTCGGGAGCTAAAAGTTTCAACCCTTTTTCGGTTGGAATTTCAATATTAATAGAAAGTCTGTCGGCGTATAAACCTGCTTCTTTCATTATTTCATCACTCGCACCGGGAATCGATTTTAAATGAATGTAACCATTGAACTTATGTTCCGTGCGTAATTTTTTTGCAACCCGGACCAAACGTTCCATCGTCGTATCAGCGTCTGTAAAAATGCCGGAACTAAGAAAAAGACCTTCGATATAATTTCTGCGGTAAAAGTTGATGGTTAGATCTACGACTTCCTCCACTGTAAAAGCGGCACGTTTAATATCATTTGATTTTCGCGATACGCAATAAGCGCAGTCATAAATGCAATGATTGGTCAATAATACTTTTAGAAGCGAAACGCATCGGCCATCTTCCGTGTAGGAATGGCAGATTCCGGAAGCGTGACTATTGCCTAAACCGCCATTTTTATTCTTACGATTTCCACCACTCGAGGAGCAGGAAACGTCGTACTTCGCAGCATCTGCTAGTATTTCTAATTTCTCTTTTATTCTTTCGAAATTCATATATTATGTTAAAAAGCAACGATCAAAAATAGTTCTAATTTATATCAAAACAGATCGATCGTTGCTCTTTTTTGTAGCAAAGTTAAAATACCTGTTGTTAAACTTTTAGTCCACCTTCTACTCCACCATCTTCGGTTTTAGCTCCGGTTACGGCTGCGAAAACCATCTTTGCCATGGCGAAAACTTTGTTGTCTTTGGTTTCGTAATAGTAGCCATCATCTGGCTTTACCCCGATGACTGTTACTCTTGGATCGTCTTTCCCATCGAACCAGGCATCTGCGAAGTGACTGTAATATTTGTCGATCAAGGCTTTGTCTTTAGAGATTTCTCCCTTACCTTGCAGGAATACATATTCGTAAGAACCATTGTTCAGAAAATAAAGCTGAACGCTTGAATCCTGCATTAAGTTGTGGTTGTGCGTACTTTCCGAAGAACTGATGAACCATAAAGTTCCATTCTCGTCAACTTCCTGTAGAGACATTGGAATGCTGTGTGAATTTTTACCAATGTTCGTTACGAAAAAGCAAACTCCGGCTTTTTCGGTTAATTTTTTAATCGTTTCTACGGCTTCTTTGCCGCTTAAATCTTGCTGTGGTGATTGTGCCTGTCCCATAATTTTAAAGTTTAATTAATAATGTTATCGTTCAATTTTACTTTTGATTTTTCTCAATACTATCGTAAAAAAGCTTGAAAATTAATATCAAATTTTAGTCCAAAAACATACTAAATTTTTGCTTTTATGAAATTTTAATACTATTTATTTTGAAGAATTACGTTTTACGATCGGCTACGATAAATCAAAGTGAATAAGAATTTTGCGTGAACAGAATGACCTTTTTAGAGATTTAAATAAAATTTATTTTTAATGGTTGACGCGTTAATCAGGTAATCGTTATAACAAAATAATATGAAGAAAATTTTTTCTCTAATTTCTCTGTGGTATTTAGAATTCATAACTTCTTTCCTCACTGAAATTTAGCGTAAATTGCAGTTCAAATTAATATCCAAATTATGAAAATTTTTAAAATTGCCCTTTTTGTCTTGATGAGTTTTATACTGACTTCCTGCATCGTTTCTACAGCGGCAAAAATAGTTACAACAACCGCTAAACTGGGTTATTCTGTAGTTAAAGGAACGGTAAAAGGAGTAAGCTGGGCGGTGAAAAAAGCAGAAGGGAAAATTGATGAAGACCGTTTGGATGGCACGTGGAAAGTCGTGGGCGTTTACAACGGGACTTATGAGCAATTTGCACAGGACAGCAATCCAGAAAATAACTTTAAAAGCGAATGTGCTGAAGGCTTTGAGGTCATCGAATTTAAATCAAACAGAAGAAAATTTCAACCTGTACATTGCCAGAACGCAGAGGAAGACTGGATCAAATATAAATTTGATTTCGGAAAAAATCCTCAGACTAAAAATAAAGAAAATTATCTGAAATACAATTCCAGTAACTATATTTCCATTATTGATGTTACCAGTAAAACGATGGTTTTAGAAGGTAATTTAATGCAGAATTATGCATTCTCTGGCGGCAAACTTTATCTCTTCGAAAAGATAAAATAATAAATAAAATATTTTCATTTTTAGAAGAGATTGGGATGTAAGGAAGAAAATTCTGACACTAAATTACATATAGTAAAATTGAAAAGTCTGGTGTAAAAAAGTCGAATAATTAATTAATATCGTAAAATATTCTTAAACTCGTCTGTCATTATTTGGGTACAATTATTTGCAACGCAGCGGGAATTAAATGCGCCTCAATTTCATCAACCTTTCCGAGATATTCGCCATCAACCTGAAAATGAATTTTTCTTAAAGTTTTAATTTGGAGCGATTTTGTGCTAAAAACTTCCGTCTTTTGGGGATTGAAAGGATCGTGGCTGATCAACATTTTAAATACTTCTATTACAGAGATTTTTCTGATGATAATGACTTCAAACAATTCGTCTTCTAAACTGCCCACTGGATTTATAACCGCGCCACTTCCGTAAGTTGTCGCATTCGCTATAATGATGGTTACAGCATTTCTTTCGATCGTTTTACCGTCGATATTCAACTGAACTTTAAATCTCGGACTTACAAATAACGTATTCCAGGCTACATTAATATTGGCTAGAAAATAACCCCAGAAACCACGAATGTTTTCCTTCTGAAACTGTTTGATCATTTTTGCATTAACGCCAATATCACTCAAATGGATGCACAAATTTTCATTAACCACCGTTGCATGAATTGTCAATACGTTGCCAGAAATAATTGTTTGCAATGCATTGGCAGGAAATTCACTGATCTTTAGCTCTTTGGCCATACCGTTTGCGGAACCAGCGGGTAAAATTCCAAATGGAATATTTTTCTTTAATACACATTGCGCCACAAGACCAACGGTGCCATCACCGCCAACCGCAACTACTCTATCGGGATTAAACAGTGCAACCTTATCTTTGATCTGGTGAATATTGCATTCCCGTTCCAAAAAATACAATTCGATCAAATAATTTAGAGGCGCAAAGAAATTTTTTATTTCGGCGGACCAGTTGATGGAGTGATTACCGGAGCCAGGATTTATTATAAAAAGTATTTTATCACGTTCCTTCAATTCCATAGGTATTGTATATTTGTAAACTGAGTTTTGATGCACCAAGATAAGAATGTTTACTTTAATTATTATATTGAAGCATTATTACTCACGAAGTTTAATTTCAAAAAATTTATGATCCAAAATATAAAAGACCCGAAAGCGGTTGTTAAAGTGTATCACGGATACGGACATACTAAGAATCTGGTCGTTTATGGACATGTTTTGAAAGGGAAATTTTCTCCTCAAAGTCATTATACGAACAATGCGATAGTCAATTTCTTTAACCTGATCAAGCTTTTTTTTATTACGCCACTTCCGGAAGCGCGGGTTAAACTTCAATGGCAAGATCAATCATTCTACACGACGACAGAAACTGATGGTTTTTATAAATTTGAATGGCAGTCGAAGAACGAAGTGATGGCAGGATGGCACGATTTAAAAGTGGATCTGGTGAATACTGAAGAGAAAATTACAGCAAGTGGCGAAGGAAAAATATTCGTCCCGCACAGCACACAATATGGTTTTATATCGGATATTGATGATACCGTGCTAATTTCCCATTCAGGAACTACAGGAAAAAAATTGTGGTCCATGCTGACTAAAAATCCGCGGAGTCGAAAAACTTTTGCAGATGTGGTGAATTACTATCAACTATTAAGTGCCGCTCATACAGAAGCAAATATTCCGAACCCTTTCTTTTATGTTTCGAGCAGTGAGTGGAATCTGTATGATTACCTGAATGAATTTTTCAAATTTAATCAATTGCCAAAAGGGGCTTTTCTCCTGAATGAAATCAAAAAATTACATCAATTACTAAAAGTTGGAAATACGAAACACCAGGGAAAATTCAATAGAATTGAAAGAGTTCTGCAAGTTTTTCCGAAACAGCAGTTCGTATTATTGGGTGATAATTCGCAAAGTGATCCGGACATTTACAAGCAGATCGCTGATAAATATCCTGATCAAATTTTCGCAATTTACATCAGAAATATAAATAGTAAGAAAGAGCATCTTACAAAACAGATCCTGGAATCGTTGCGGCACAAATCAATTTATACTTTTCAGTATAAGCACACGAATGAAGCAAAAGAGCATTCAAGATCAATTGGACTTCTTGTGTAGAAAATTAAGAAATTATCGTTAAAGCGTTTTTAATTCTAAGAAAATAGCTCGAAAATAATATATATAATGTAATAGTTGATGTTAAAAACTGAACTTCTTTGAATACTTCATATTTTTCTATTAAAGGATTATCATTTATTTAGGCTAAAATAAAATCAAAATTCTCTTCTTTTATTGCATTGAATTGAATAATTTTGTACCTTATCAAATAATTTAAAAACAAACAAAATATATGGCGGATTCTTTCTCCAAAAAAGAAAATTTTAAGAAAAAACTTCAAAAGCAAAAAGAAAAGGCGATGCGTCGTGAAGAGCGCAAAGACAGCAATGACAAAGGGAAAAGCCTGGATGACATGATCATGTATGTTGACCACAACGGTCAGTTTACAAGTACAAAACCAGACAAAAGCGATAAACCTGTTATTGATCTGGATAGTATTCAGCTGGGCGCCGCTCCAAGAGAAGCCGAAGAAGTTGTAAAAACGGGGATTGTTACTTTTTTCAGTGAAAAAGGTTATGGTTTTATTACCGAGGAAAAATCAAAAGAAAATATTTTCTTCCACAGCAATAATTGCGAAGAAATGATTAAGAAAGGCAATAAAGTATCCTTTGAAATAGAAAAGTCTGCAAAAGGACTTTCTGCGATGGACATTAAAGTAGTCAGATAGATTATTAAAAAAAAAAGCTTCTTTCGAAGCTTTTTTTATGTATTTAACTATCGGCTAAAATCCTATTTTACAGTGATCTCAAAAATAATTCTTCCAGATTGATCTGTTAGAATTATTTCTGTTTTGAGGTGATTTTATTAGAAGTTATTAACGTAATCGTCAATTGTTTTCAACTCTTCTGTACTCAATTTAATATTGATAGCTTTTGCATTTTGTGTCGCCTGTTTTGCATTTCTTGCACCTGCTAATGCGATTGTAATTCCTTCCCGCTCGATCGTCCATCTTAAAACGAGTTGACTTAAACTTGCGTTGTGTTCATCAGCGATGGGTTTTATTTTATGTAGAAGTTCATTGGTTTTTTTAACAAAATCTGGTTGAAAATGAGGTAAACCTGCGCGGTGATCGCCTTCTTCAAATTCATATCCTGGATGAATTTTCCCAGTTAACAAACCTCTTTCCATAGGACTGTAGGCCAAGATCGACTTGTTATTTTTGATGCAGTATGGAACTGTTTCTTTTTCAATCTCTCTAGTTACCATACTGAAGGGAATTTGGTTCGAAACCAGATCAATCGTTTCTCCAGTTTCTGCCATTTGTTCTGCGCTATAATTACAAACTCCTGCAAACCGGACTTTTCCCTGTTCAATTAATCTGGAAACTGCTTCGAAAGTTTCATCAATCGGCGTAGTAACATCTGGCCAGTGAATTTGGTACAGATCAATATAATCGGTTTCCAATCTTTTTAAACTTTGCTCACATTCGTAGATCACGCTATCTTTTCCGGCATATTTATAAATGTCGATTTTCTTTCCGTCGTTATCTTTTGAATGCATTGCAAGACTTCCTTTATTTAAATCCCAACGCATCCCAAACTTAGTCAAAACCTGTACTTTATCTCTGGATATTCCTTTAATTGCTTCACCCACAATTTCTTCACTGGTTCCCTGACCGTAAACTGGCGCTGTGTCTATAGAAGTGACGCCTAAATCGTAGGAAGTTTTTATGGCTTCAATCGCATCATTTCTGTCGGTACTTCCCCACATCCAGCCGCCGGCAGCCCAAGCTCCGAAAGTGATGGCCGATAATTCTAAGTCGCTGTTCCCTAATTTTCTATATTCCATTTTTAATTTTTTGTGAGATTGATATTTATTCTTCTGGTTTGACCAACAATAATTTGACCAAGGCAATTTGATAGTGATCGATAACTATCAATTTAAAGAAAAGTAATAATCTATTAAATTTTTCAGATAATGTCATCCAATTACTGATTACACTTTATTATAAATTCTCGGTAAAATTGATAATTGGAAATGAAATTTTTCTTGAGATCAAATGATGCAGTATTAAAATTGTAGTTTTTCCGAAAATATTATTCCCAACGCACGCTGACAATAATTTCATTCTTCCGATCTACGAGTTGATAAGGAGCATTATAACCTAGAAAGCGAAAGTTGCCGAAATATTCGATGCCATTTTGCTTTAGTTCATTTTCCAGTTGGGCTGCGTATTTTTTAATCTGCTCGTCATTCGCAAAGCCACTGAATTCAATCGCTGCAACGTACTCTTCCGCGGTAGTTTCAATATATACTTCGGAATTGTTCGGTTTGGGCAAATTATCTCTGGAATATTCTGATGGCATCACGAAACTCATAGATGATTCGGCATTATTAATATCCATATGAACCGGCGAAGTCATGGCAATACTCTTATTCGACTCGTTGCCGCCAAATATAAAAGAGGCTAATTTTTTAAATCCGGTGGAAGATAATTCTTTGTAGGATTTTGCATCCATAGAGACGGTTGCCATTGTAGCGGCAGGATATAATCGAATCTCAAAATCTTTTTCTTTTTTGATGACTTTATAAGGTTGCGTTTCAGTTTTTGCCATGATAAAATAAATTTGACTAATAATCAATAGTACGATTACGACTGTGGTTAATACTAAAACAATTTTCATGATGAAGAATTTTTACCTTGTTAAATTCTAAACGATCAATACGCGATTTATCGGTTTTCAATAGAATTAAAGAGAAATTGATGGTGATGTTAAAACCAGTTCTCGCAAATCTTTAATCCTGTCGGTATTTTGCACGGGATAAAATTTTCTCTTCTTCCCTCGCTATAAAAAGTTGAGCGATCATTTCTGCGGACCGTGCCTTACTATCTTTATTTTCTGCCAGCTTTTTTTTTAGTTTATCTTCGGAAATATCGACGCGATAAAGAATACTGAGCAGACGGTTGAAATCATTTCGAATAAGATCATCAATAAAGTTGACCAAAATTTCGAACTGCTCCTTACTGGATTTTTCAACGGAGTTTCCCTCTTCAAGCTGAAGCTTATTTAAAACTGAAATTATTGCATTATTTTCCATTTTGATTAAAGGTAAATAAATTTGTGGTTTTTAATTTGGAATTAATAACCTATTTTGAATTGTTATCATGTGATTTTCTAAAAAATATCAAAACGGATTTTCTTTTTTTTTCAAGCAAAATGTACGCTAGTCTTTCTTGAAAGAAATTTTTTTTTGAGATGTTGGTAATCAGTTCTTCTTTTAAAACAGCAAACCTTTGTCGATTTTTTCTAAAAGCGAATATACATGCTGCTGCTTTTAATAATTCAGGTGATCACTTTTAATTTACGCAATTGAAGATCAAACAAAGCTTCAAAATAAAAAATTTAAGTTACCACATTATTTTAGCAATTTATTGGGATAAATTTGTAGATTACTTCGCTGCTTCTTTTATTAATGTCAAAGGTGTTTCAGATTTAAAATAATTATCATAAATAGTAAATCCTTTTCACAAACTTGAAATATAAGTCTGGTTTCCAGTCTCAATTTCAAACAAAAAAAAACCATTTCCTATGTTTAAATCTACGCTTAATAAAGGGATATTTTTGCCGAGTATCATTTTTATATTACTAGTTTCTGTCGTTTCTGTACTCTATCCGGATATGACCGATTCGATATTAAACGTCATTAAAAATTTCATTTTTGTAAACCTGAACTGGGTTTATGTTTGGTCTGTAACGATATTTGTCATCTTCCTGTTCTATCTTTTATTCAGCAAATACGGAAATATTCGGCTGGGAGATAACGACAGCAGACCGGAACACTCGTTTTTTTCCTGGGTCGCCATGTTATTTTCTGCGGGAATGGGAATTGGATTGATGTATTTTGGGGTCGCCGAGCCGATGCAACATTATACTTCCGAAGTTTTTGGCTTGCAGGAATACGTAAATAAAGAAAAAAACGCGCAGCTCTATACTTTTTTTCACTGGGGAATTCATGCGTGGGCCATTTACGGACTCGTAGGTTTGTCCCTCTCCTACTTCACTTATCGTCTTAAACTGCCGTTATCACTTAGAAGTTGCTTTTATCCATTATTAAAAAACAAAACAGACGGAAAGTGGGGAAACGCGATCGATGTTTTTGCACTTTGTAGTACCTTTTTTGGTATTACCACGACGTTAGGTTTTGGGGTCGTTCAAATTAATTCAGGATTACAATTTTTAAATATTGTTCCTGACACAAGCTTTTTTTATCAAATCCTGATTGTCGGAGTTTTAGTTTCACTGGCGGTAATTTCCGCACTCACAGGTGTTGATAAAGGAATCAAAATATTAAGCAATATTAATGTAACGATGGTTGTTGCACTGCTTTTGTTCGTTCTTATATTAGGTCCTACCGTATTTCTTATTGGTAGTTTTACTGAAGGTTTGGGTAATTACATCAACAACTTTTTTAATCTGACTTTCGGTACTCACGTGTACAACAAAGAACAGTTGCCCTGGTTTTATGACTGGACGATCCTATACTGGGCCTGGTGGATCTCCTGGTCACCTTATGTTGGACTTTTTATTGCAAAAATATCGAAAGGCAGAACGATCAGAGAGTTTATTGTCGCAGTGTTGCTGATTCCATCTTTATTCAATTTTATCTGGATGACAGTTTTTGGAAACAGTGCGATATGGTTTGATGAGAATGTAGGCAATGGCGCTCTCAGTGCAGTTGCGGGAGATCCGGATGCGTTGATGTTTCGGTTTTTAGAGTACTTGCCTTTCTCTACCATAGCGAGTTTCATGACCATTCTTATTGTGATTATCTTTTTTGTGACATCAGCGGATTCTGGCATTTTTGTGATGAATAATATCGCCACAAAAAATGCAGTGAAATCTCCGAAATGGCAAACCATTTTGTGGGGAACCTTACTTGGAGGATTGTCTTTACTGCTGCTGAATGCTGGGGGTTTAAAAGCCCTTCAAAGCATGACCCTCATCACCGCTTTGCCATTTTCTATAATTTTGATCCTGTTTATTGTTAGTTTAATTAAAGCGCTGACTATTGACCAGGCTTATTACGACCGTACATTTTCGAAAGCAACTGTTCCCTGGTCTGGAAGATTGTGGAAAGACCGACTGAAACAGATCGTGGCAACCAAAGACCGGAAATCGATCGATCATTTTATCGACACTGTCGTGAAAGAAGCCTTTACGGAACTTCAGGCAGAATTTGCAGAGAATGGAATTTCAGCAAATATTAATAACCATTCCAATCCCACAAAAATTGAAATAGAGATCAAATATGACATGATCAATAATTTCGTTTATGGAGTGGAAACAACTTCGAAAAAGGTATCTGGTTTTATGGTGGATGAAGATAATTTACCCGAAGTTCAGGAAAAAGGTGCCTTTTATCCAAAAGCTTATTTTGGAGATACGCGGGAAAGTTACGATGTTCAGTATTTCACCAAAAATGAATTGATCTCTGATGTTCTGAAACATTACGATCGATTTTTAGATATCGTGTCTGAAGAACGAAATGAAATGTTTATCAGCAGCGATTCACACGATAAAAGTAACTAACAAATAGAAAAATTTTCTTAAAAAAAACCTCCAGAACATTAAATTTTGGAGGTTTCTTGTAAATTAATTTGGTGATTATTTCCTACTAAAAACTTAGAGATGATATGCTGAATACTTCAGCGTTTATAAACTCGTTAAAAATTTCACAGCACCGTTGAAATATATTCGAGTAGAAAAATTTTCACCATCTGAATTCCTGTTTGATTTTTCGCATAAATTTTAAACAATTCATCGCAATAATCCTAAGTAATTTCAATTTCAAAGTGGTTAAATTCTTTTGGTAAAGAGTCGTTCGTCAAATTTATTTTATAATTCATTTCTTTTTTCCAACCAATGATTACTTCTCTTGACTGTTTTCTAAACATTTTTTTAAGATATTCTTTACTTTTAAAATCTTCTATAATATTTTCCCCACTTTTATTTCAATCTTATTTTCTTCCAAAAATATTTTGAAAACCGGCATAAAATTAACCATCTCCTCTATAAATCCATCACCCATTCCAATATTAAGAACATTAAAGCGATACCCATCGTTAAAGGTGATATGGAAAGAGTTCTGCTGTAATTTCACGAATTTTATATCTTTCGCATCATAACGTTTTATTAATTTTTGGTCGGGAATGGAATTTATTAGAAGAGCATCTTTTTTTAAAGTTAACCGACCATATCGACTCCCCTTTTTGAATAACCACCACGCGAAAATTCCGAAAGGAATGAATATTACCACCATCAAGTTAGCAATATTAACCTTGGCCGGATTAATACCAATTAAATTATCGATTTCCTCCTGAAAAACAAAGCTTAAGATAACCATAATCAAATAGGTTAAAAGAACTCCGAAACAGACAAGCAATACTTTTACCTGAGACATTGGGAGACGAATACGAAGGACGGGATTTGTATCTTGCATAAATTGATTATTTTTGAAATTAGATCTAATAAAGAAATATTAAAACATAAAAAGCCGTAATTCTCAGGCACCATTTAAACACCCATTTATCTTCTGGTTTCTCATAACCAGGTGCTGCGGAAATGAAAAGGCCGAGATTGATGAAAATTAGTAAAAATAGTAAAACTGCCCCGATCTGCTCATTAATAACATATTGCAGAATTCCATTGTAAAAAGTATAAAAGGAGAATTTTTCACCGTTTAAGCGAACATAAAAATAATTTAATTCTGTATCTTTTTTTAGATTTGGGAGATCGTGTTTAAAAATGAAGAGACTACCTCTTCTTTGAGCCGCTTCTTTCAGGCGTGGATTTGACCAGTATACAATAGGGATTTCGCCCACTTCTGGATCCTGATATATTTTTGCTAATTTGTTTGGGATTATTGTTCTGCCTAATCCAAAAAAATCATTAACAAAAGCAGCTTTGTAATCGTCCATTTTCTGGTAGTACTTCGTATCGCTGCGTGCTCCTCGACTGATTTTTTTAGAAACCGAAATGGTTCCGGAAATTTCAACTAGATTTTTTTGAATTTCATAAACCTGAGAACCGATAAAGAAAAACACTCCAAGTGGAAATAAAAAAGCGCAAATAAGATAGACTTTATAGTGCATAAAATAATTGTAAAATTTAGTAGTAAAACAATTTCATCCGATTTAATTTAGTTTGACTAATCATTAACTAAAAAATTTTTGAAGATGATTCTAAAAATAACCGATCAAATTTAAGATTTGGAGGAATTGCTCCGATTTTTTTAGTTTGCACTTTCTCTTAATGATAATTAGCCCATTACATAAATGATTTAAAAACCTACATAAATAGAAGTCTGATAAAATGTTTTAGAAGACTTTACTGCATTTCCCAATTCGTTAAAATATGATAAATAGTTTCCGCGTTTTTTTCATACTCTGCCTTAGAAGACATTACCGTTACCACTACGTAATTGTCTCCACTTTTTAACATACTGGATCTGCTTATGTACTGCTCTCCGCTTTGCAAAGTTCTTGTAAAAAGAATATCATATCCCTCTTCATCCTTTATTTTAACTGGAGAAGATTCTATCGCCGTAGCTTTTAATTTTTTCAATTTACTTTCATACCAATTTTTTATTGATGGATATTCATCAGAGGCTTTTTCATACGCCACCTCAATTTCCATATATGGTATATTTTCGTCGATCATCTGATATTGACCGATTAATGTTAGACCCAAGTCATTTAAGGGAGTTGGATCTAAATTCGTCGGTTTCATCGTTTTTGGCAAAACAATTTTGTAGGCTAATTCAGAACCAGCAGTATCGTAAGACAATCGCCAGAAATTTGACTGTAGATATGTATTATCAAAAGTTGTGGATTGAGGATAAGATAGTTTTTCCCCAGCAACCTCTTTTTTAACGGAGATTTTCTTCTCGGTAGGTTGACAGGATGTGGTAATAGTTAAAATAACTGTTGAAGTAATTAAAAGGATTTTGTTTGCAGTGTTCACTATGTTTTTATTTTTTGTTTAGTATAGAATCAATAAATTTCGTATACTTAAAACTTGAATTTTCCGACGCACCAAAATATATTTTTTCGCCGGCAAGTCCTAAGGAAGGTTCTTTATTTTTATCAAGAAAAATTAAAAGAGTGTCATTCGGATTTTTAATGTAAGGCATGTCGCTCATCAAAAAGTAGGATATTTTTACACGTTTTTTTAAATTCCCTTTGAAGGATTTTAGTACGACTGCATGATTAACTTTCTCGGCTTGAAAAACAGAATCAACATCTGTCACATTTACCAATAGAATATATTCGGAAGTTTTTATGAGATCCTCTACGTAAGAAGCTGGAGGGTTTTCGTCTGGTTTTACTTTATCTTGATCAATAATTTCAACTTTTTCAACCGGAGAAATTTTAACTGGCTGTACTTCTTTTTTTGCACAGGAAGAAAGTGACAATTGTAAATAAATAGCAAATAAAGTAAACGAGAAACAAGTAAAAAATGAAAACGAGTTTTTTATAATTTTTAGAAATTGATCTTGAATCATAAACTTGAATTAATATATTCTTACCTATTAGGATTTTCTGTAAGCAAGAAATTTTCCGGGATACCTAATTGTAAATATAATAAATAATTGCAAAATTAGTAGTCTTTTATGCGAAATAAATTATTTAAATGACTGTTTTTAGTGAATATTCAATAGAATAATCATTTTTAACTATTATAAAATAAATTAGAAGTTAAAAAAGAAATTTTCTTCTGATAAAAACTTAGAAAATATATTCCAGTAAATTTAATGTTTCAGAAATTTTCTATAAACCTTCCCCGAATTTCCCAAAGCATCTGTTAAGCAATGCGCCGACAGTTTGGTGAGAATTCCAATTCACCGCTTACTCAAATTGAAAGACGTATTACAGCAATTTTCGTATGTCATCATTACGACTTTGATTTGCAATGATCATTTTACTTACTGATTTATAAGTTTGTTAATAGTGTGCTTAAGAAAGTTTTCAGACTTCAATTCCAGTTCAAGCACCGAAGTACAATTTAGCAAGCCAATTCTCAAAATACAATTCTGAAAAATCATTGATCAGTAATTCAATACCATATAAGAACTTCTTCTGCAAAACGCAGTTTATCTAGCTCAATTTTATGAGCAATCTTCTCTAATTGCGATCATGGAAAAAAATCATTTATTATCCATTAATTAATTATATTGCAGTCTTTAAAATTTAATTTTCTGAAGCAATTACCTATTATGAATGTGATTCAACGAAATAATGTAACCATCAAAGGAAAGGGAACGCAAGTGATGCTGTTTGCGCATGGATTTGGCTGTGATCAAAACATGTGGCGTTTTGTAACCCCGGCTTTCGAGGAAGATTATAAAATTATTTTATTCGATCATGTCGGCGCCGGAAATTCTGATCTGTCGGCTTATTCGTCGGAAAAATATTCAGAACTGGAAGGATATGCCGCGGATATTGTCAATATTTGTGAAGAATTGAAGTTGACAGACGTCATTTTTGTAGGCCATTCGGTAAGTTCCATTATGGGAATGATCGCCTCCTTACAATCACCAGATCTTTTTAAATCGTTAATTATGGCTAGTCCATCGCCTTCTTATATTAACGATGGTGATTATGTGGGGGGATTTACGCGGGAACAGATCACTGAGTTAATGGATTCCCTGGATAATAATCATTTGGGCTGGTCGATGACGATGGCTTCGGTAATCATGGCAAACCCGGAACGCGGAGAACTTGCGGAAGAATTATCGACTAGTTTTTGCCGTAGCAATCCCGATATTGCGAAAGAGTTCGCACGAACCACCTTCTATTCTGACAAAAGAGACCTTCTTCCTCAAGTTAATATTCCTACCCTGATTTTACAGTGTTCGGAGGATGTGATCGCACCCGAAGAAGTGGGCATTTATATGCATGAAAAAATTAAGAACAGTCAACTGGTGCTCATGGAAGCAACCGGACATTGCCCCAATCTCAGTGCACCCGAGGAAACGATTGCAGCCATGAAAGCATTTCTCTCATGATCCCGAATCCAGATCAAAATATTGATATTCAACAGCAGGAAGCCAATCAGTTTTTTGAAGAATCATTCTCCGGTTTCCTGATCACTGATGAGAAGAATAAAATTATTCGCAACAATAAAAGCGTGTCTGATTGGTTAGGATTTTCATCTGAGGAAATAAAAGGAAAGAAGTTTTCCGATCTTCTCTCCATTGGTAGTAAGATTTACTTTGAAACCCATCTTTCTCCCCTACTAAAAATGCAGGGCTACTTTGAGGAGATCCTTGTCGAATTAATTGGTGTAGCGGGTAAAAAACGCAAGATTTTGATCAATGCGAAAGAATCAACTCCAAGAGAAGACGGATTAAAATTAATTTATTATACGCTAACAGAAGCTTCGGACCGGATTCAATATGAGCAGAATTTGCAGCATGGAAAAAGCATGGCGGAAAAGGAATTGGAAGACGAACGAAAAAATGTGATCTTAAGAGAGCAACTAATTGCCGTTTTGGGACATGACCTGCGGAATCCACTTGGTGCGATCAGTATGACCGTCGGTCTTTTGGAGCGTTCCATTAAAGATGATCAGCAGAAAAATCTGGTGGGAATTTTAAAGCGAAGCAGCTACCGAATGAATGAGCTGATCGGGAATGTAATGGATTTTGCACGCACGCGTCTGGGAGAAGGAATCGTGATCTCACCTCGGGAGGTTGATCTGAAACCCGTTCTTGAGCACGTGGTGGAAGAACTCAAATTCTTATTTCCAAACCGGGAGATTGCTGTCGATCTTTCTCTGAAAGACCCAATCCTGTGCGATGCTGACCGCATTGCACAACTCGTATCAAATCTTCTGGCAAACGCATTGACTCACGGTAATCCACAATCTCCTGTTTATTTTGCGGCAAGCAATACATCCAACAAACTTAAAATTTCTGTAGCCAATAAGGGAGAACCTATCCCAGAATCGCTGCAGGCTATTCTATTTACGCCTTTCAAAAGGGAGAGCGACCGTCCAAGTAATAATGGTCTAGGTTTAGGGCTTTATATTGCGGACCAAATTGCAAAGGCGCATGATGCGATCTTATCGTTTACTTCTAATAGAGGGGAGACCCGATTTATTTTTGTGATGGAGTGTAATAAATAGGAATTAGTTATTGGATTACGCCCAAATAAAATTTAAAAGTCAGTAGAGATGATTGTTTACGAGAGTCTAACTGTACAAAGAAGTACAGTTTTAAATTGCCCCAACATTTTTTAAATATAAATTTTATACCGAATCTCGTCCTTGAAAAATATAATGAGTAAAGCTGTCTTTACTCTCGTGAATATTTTTTATTCCTGTTCAGCACCCTAATCGAAAATCGTTTTATGGTGTGTATAAGCTGTATTTAGCTGTGTGAAATTAATTGTTTAAATAATAACAGCACAAAATTAGTGACTGTTCTTCGGTTTTTTTCCAAATTCTTAAATTAAAAGCCCTGAATATCGATTGATATTCAGGGCTTTTTAAAATAATTGATTCTGTCTTAATTACATTCCCGGCCAAACACCTTCGTAAGCACCGCCACCATAGTTGATCTTCTCAGCGCTGATAACAAATGAGATGAGCATACTGTTGCTGTCGATCGCATCAAAATCCACTTCATGCTGAATTACGTAACCGTTTTCCCAGTTCAGTTTGATCAAAGTTCCTTCTTCGTGGGATTTATTGAAAGTTACTTCGCCAACGGTTGGTTTGTATTTTCCGTTCAATAAAGATTCGATGATGTCTGATTTTTCAGTCGCTTCAATGGTTACTTTAATGATCGCGTTGCTCGGATCAGAAGCTACTCTTCCTGAAACATCGGTAGATCTCGCTACGCTGTAGTTCAGTTTTAATACTTTGGATTCCTCGCCGTTGTTGAATTTTAAGACTGCTCTTGAATTGT
>NZ_JBWBQW010000006.1:0-238559 GCF_056279225.1 Chryseobacterium sp. UYP7 | reverse complement strand
CAGATAACTACACAAATTTACTTTAAAAAGAGTACCGAAGTTGTAGTAAAACTACTACAATATTTGAAGTTTTCGCAAATAATAATGCTCTAAAACCGAAAATTCTGGAGGCTTATAAGAAACTGACTACAGAGAATATCCCTCATAGAAAGAGTTACAACGCAAAATATCTATAAAATTCCCTCAAAACGACTTGTAGTAGAACTACTACAATTTTTCAACTTTTTGAAAAAGATGGTTTTTAAAAGAAAAACGGTTTTATCTTTGAATTATAGAAACGAAAGAATTTCAAAATCATCAAACAAAATATTAACAAATAAATTTTAGAAATCATGGCAGCAAACAATTCAAGAGCAGTCTTAAAATTCAACAACGGCGAGGAATCCAAAGTATTAAAACTGAACTACAGCGTAGCGAGATCTACCGATGTTTCAGGACGAGTAGCTTCTGATCCGAGCAACGCGATCATTAAAGTAACGATCGAAGCGACTGACAAGTCCGACATCATCGAATCTTTATTGAACGGAAAATACAAACCAACCGTTGGCGAAGTAACTTTCAACAAATCTCACGAAGAAGGAACTTTGATCAAATTGAACTGGGAAAACGGTTACGTGATTCAACATGAAGTAGATTTCGATGCGATCGACAGCAACAGTATGCTTATCTCATTTGTTATCAGCGCTGAGAAGATCAACTATGGTGGCGGTGCTTACGAAGGTGTTTGGCCGGGAATGTAATTAAGACCGAATCATTTATTTTAAAAAGCCCTGAATTAAATAGTCCAGGGCTTTTTTCATAAAGAGTAATGCAATATCAGTAATTATTTTATTTCCGTAGTTTCATATTATCATCAATAAGTAAAGTTCTATAATTATTTTTCAATAAAATTCTAAATAAAATGTAATACACAAAAACATCATTTAATTTTTTAACTTTACTCAAAGAGTAAGTGTACAGGATTTACAAAAAATTCGCTTTCGGAAACTTAAATTTAACTATTGATTCATGGTCGAAAATCTTTTAATATACGAAGTTCAGAGAAATGATACGCTTTTTTCGATTGCGGAAGGAATCGGAATGACATCTGAAGATTTACGAAATTTCCACAATGCAAACTGCCAAAAAGTTGGCTTGCTGTTATTCAATGGATTAACAGGAATACAAAAGATTGTTATACCTAAAGTATTTAAGAGTGAGGAGCAGATCCACCAGGAAAATAGAAACGCCGTTCCACCCAAAATTGTATCTCCCGATTTTTTTGCTCAGCGTTATCAAGTTTCAGAATCTTATGAGAGTGATTTTGAAAATAAAGTTGAAATTGATTACTCTTTAGATATAAAGCTTCAAGAAGATCAAAAAAACTCCGGTAAAAGTTTGATCGCTTCCGTACGATGCTTTGATTTTAAGAAAGCGGGTTCTAAACCAGATGATAAAATGAGCGAACTCTCTATGGCGTGTATGGAAAGTATTTCTCCGCTTCATTTGAAAATTAATTTGGATGGAAAAATTTCGGGAATTCATGAATTTAAAAACATTCAGAAAATCTTTGAAGAGAAGAGGAAGGACCTCGAAGATTTTTTTATCGGCGAAATTGCAACGAAATATATGGACAAATTCGCGGCAAGCATTAGCAATGAATCATATTTTGAAAAACAAATTCAGTCGACATTATTGTATCAGGTTTTGTTTCCTTCGATGAACTGGTTTTACAGAGAATCGGCCTGGAAAGAAGAATTTTTTTTAGTCAAGAACTCTTTTCCGCTTAATTGCATATTTAATGTGACGTTCGACCATATCAATTCGGAGGAAATTCAGAGTGACTTGCGCGGTGAAATTTCAGAAAATGTCAGTTTGCAAGAAATGCTTCGAGGGAAGCGATCAGGTGAAGAAGCTGAAGAGCAATTAACTGGATTAGTAGAACTGAAATATACAACTCATAAAAAGACCAAGCAATTAATAACAGCCGAAGGTGGTATTGCACTTTTGCTTGAGGATGAAATTTACAGAAAGCAGAAAATAAAATTATCAAAAATCTAAAAAGATGGGTGAATTAGATAAAGGTGGAAAATTACCGAGTTTAAAAACTCCATCACAAAAATCAGGAAACGCTGAATTTTCTCCGGATTTTGAAGGAGATTTTACTGATCCTTCCAATGGCTTATCAGATGGTGAAAATGAAAATGAAGATTTCATGTATGGATTTGATGGGGGTGAAGATCTAGGTTCAGATTTAGATTCAGAGGAGCCGAATGCTGCACAAAATCCCGAAGATGAGAAAGGTCCTGAAAAAGAAGAAGATAAAAATGAGGAGGACAAGGCGGTGGAAACCGAAAGTAAATCCAGCGAGCACGACGGCAAATATTTTGTGATTCAAAAAGGAATGTGCAAATGCGACCAAGGCTTTAAATTCCCAAAATTTAAAGTCACGAGTCACAAAAAACATTATTGGAATGATTCCGAAGGAGAAGCAGATTATCTGGCCGTAACTGAAGATGACCTCACTCTCGATCCACCTGCAATGTCCTTTGGACAATGTAAATTGAAACCTTCTTCTGGAGGATATCTACCCTGTTCTTATGCACCCGTCGGAAAATGGCAAAAACCTTATGAGAAAGTAAAAGTGATGGGACACAGTTGCCTCACGGAAATATCTGAGCTAATGTGTGCGGTTGGTGGAAAGATCACTATTATGAAACATGGGCAGCAGAGTGAGGCGGGAAAGAGTAATGTGAAAAAAGCAGATTCAAAGGAACAAGAAATTTATAATCCTGTAGTTGATTATGAAGAATTTGGGGAGGAGATTGAGGAAGATAATGAATATTCTTAATATATAAAAATGGCAAAAGGAATTTCATCAGTAAAAGGAAACAAACTCCCTAAAGTTGGCGAGGAAAATTTCTATGAAGTAGCAACTTATTATCCTGGTACAGCTGCATTAAAAAGTTATAATGATATAAAATGGAAACTTTATGTACAGCAATCTTCTGGAAGCTGGAGAGAGTTACGCGGTTTACTGAAAACCGGAAAACGAGTACCCTATTCATTCCCTCAAAAGTGGTTTGGAAAAAAACTTCTCATAGAGGCCTACATTCATTCGCCAGAAATGAAAGCTCCTCCTGGAATTATAATAACGCCAGTTGGGGGGGAATCTAAAATTGAATCGATCGGTTTTTTTGATTCCAACTGGAATGTGTTAAAAGAAACTCCTAAATACGGTCAAACGGTACAGGTAAGAATTAACACCAGCAATATGTTTGGTGAAACGCTGAAGGTAAGTTTATGGGAAAGAGATACCTACAGTGATACTGGACACGACGAATCAGAAAATACTAATGTTTGGGATAGTGAGAAATTATTTAAAGTTACCAATACTAATGGAAGAGTCGAATTCAAAATGCCACTTGATATCATGTGGAAGCTTAAAGCTGACAAAGGTATTTTGGATGTTGAAGGAAGTGAGCACGAATATTATTTATTGGTGAAAGGAAAGGGAGCCAAAACTAAATACTCTCCTCAGCAAAATGTAAAAGATGAGAATGCACCAGTTAAAGCACCAATTCCTGCGGGAAATCCATCATCTTCACCTGTACCTAAGCAAGAACCGCTACCGGTAAAAGGCGTTGGGCCTAATCCACCACCAACAAATGAAGGTGTTAGTCCGGCTAAAGCGCAAGGAAAAGATGATAAAAAAGAAGAAGGAAATTGTCCAAATTGTACGAAAGAAATAACGATTGATGAAGTTAACAAAGTTTTAGGAGATAAAGAAGATCAGAACTATAGAAAAAACATTGTTTTATTATTAAATAAATTCATCAGTTTAAGAAAAGGAACTAAGCAAGAATTACATATAAACACTTGTTTGCGAAAAGCGCACTATTTATCTGAGATTGCTACAGAAACATCTCTTTTAGAAAAAAAGCTGACCGAGGGAAATACTCCGCCCTATTATTCGGAGAATAATATTAAGAACATTTGGCCAGCACGATATAAAGAATTGGTAGGTAGCGGTAAACTATCAAAAGTTGCAGCTGAAAGACCTCAAAAGCAACTGCTAAATTTTGTATATGGCAAAAAGAATGGAAATAAAGGTGGGGGTGACGGTTGGAATTATCGAGGTAAGGGTTTGATACAATTAACGGGAAGAACCAACTATAATGATGCAAGTGTTTTTCTCAAAAAGGTTTTTCCAGAAGAATATGTTGATTTAGAAGAAAATTATGATAAAGTAGCAGAAATAAAATATGCTGTTTTATCTTCTATTGCATTTTGGGAAGGAAAGTCAATTTACAATGTTGCAGATATATCGAAAACAAAAGAAACCGTTCCGAACGTTAGATTTTTTATAAACAGTTATGATAAGGATAATCCCCACACAAAAAAATATTTTGAAAATGCCATTGAGGCCTTTAAGGTAACAGAATGTAAAAAAGATAAGGTTGATATTAAAAAATCGAATAGTAAAGTTGTATTAGATTTTGTTGGTAAAACAGCGAAAGAAAGTGCTTTGTCCGAAAAAACTAAAAATGTTCTGAGAGAAGTTGGTGAAGCATCAGGTAATTATTATATAGCGATAACAAGTACAGCAAGGACACCATATGATCAGGCACGAATCATGTATGATAATTGCAAATCGAATCTGAAAGAACAAAGGAGTACTTATAAAGCACCTGGTCAACGGGTTATCGATGTTTACGAAAATAACAGATCTAAATCCAGAGAATCCGTAATAAAGTTAATGGAACAAAAAATCAATGAGTTGGGTCCGTCGAACGTTTCCAAGCATTTAGCTAATCCTGAAATCCTAAATACGTTTGATATTGCATACGGAAATTTAAAGGATAAAAATAAATTTTTGAGTGAAATGAAAAAACGTACTGAACTGGATGAAATTTTAATAGAAAACAATTGCTACCATACTCAAATTAAACAAAAATAGTAATCATGAAAAACGTCTTCGTATTTATTATCTGTTGTTCTCTATTTTTAGCTTGTAAAAAAGAAAACCAATCTTCCAGTAAAAACTTATCAAGCGATAAAATAAAAACAGACACTGTAAGAATTGAAAATAAAAATCTCGTTATTTTTATAACTCCGACTTCAGCATATATTGACAGTTTAAAAAATTCATATAAAAATAAAGATGATTTTTTTACAATTGCAGATGATGCCAATTTTTATACCGCAGAAGCTGGCAATTATATCGTTAAACAAGGTATTGATACAATCAATATCACTAATCAGAAAATCTTAAAAATCGGTGAAAAAGTTATTAGTGTTTCAAAATACAAACCTTGGACTTTATTATTATATAAAAGTGGAGAATCTCAAATAAAAAATATTTTTCCTATTGATATTGAAAAAGAATTTTCTAACTATTATCCAAGAAACAAGGAAAATGATAACGGTAATTTAGAAGATTTTTTAACCAATAACAAATTCAATCCTTCAAATATTCTTTATAAAAATGAATTTGATTTTAATGATAACGGATTGCAATATTATATTTTAATATTAAATAAAGACGATAACCTAAAAACTCTCATTTCAATTGAAAAAGCGAACAATAATCTTTCATTATTATTTGCAAGCGACAATGCTATACCTTGTGAAGAATGTGGAAACGGCGCAGAGTCTTTTTATGATTATAAAGTTGAAAAAGGCAATTTATTGTTTAGTTCATCCTACAAATCAAATGAAGATATTTACAAAATAGATTTTAAATTTAGAAGCAATAAAGAGAATTATTTTGTTCTCGATAAAGTAATTGTTAATAATAGTAAAATTGGCGAATCAACCGAAAATATTGTTATTTTAGAAAAAAATAACTACGGTTCAATAACTTTAAAGGATTTCAATTATTCTGCTTTTATTGCAAAATACATCATTAAATAATTTTAATAAAAAAATATAATTTTATTAAATCACGTAATAATATTTCAAATATATTTAGGTAAGTAAAAAAGCATGCAATAGCATGCTTTTTTAGAAGCAGACGTTCATTGAAATTCGATAAAAAAACTCACTAAAAAAGGAATGTGCAAATGCGATCAGGGCTTTAAATTCCCAAAATTTAAATTCACGAGTCACAAAAAACATTATTGGAATGATGCCGAAGGAGAAGCAGATTATCTGGCCGTAACTGAAGATGACCTCACTCTCGATCCATCTGCAATGCCCTTTGGACAATGTAAATTGAAACCTTCTTCTGGAGGATACCTACCCTGTTCTTATGCACCGGTCGGAAAATGGCAGAAACCTTATGAAAAAGTAAAAGTGATGGGACACGGTTGTATGACAGAAGTGTCTGAATTTTTGTGTGCAGTTGGTGGGAAGATTACCATTATGAAACATGGGCAGCAGAGTGAGGCTGGGAAAAGTAATTTGAAAAAAGTAGATTCAAAGGAACAAAAGATTTATAATCTGATGATGGATTATGAGGAGTTTCAGGAGGAATTTAATGAAGATTATTACGAATATTATGTTTAAATTGGATTTGAAAAATAGTAGATCATGATTACCGGAACACAAAACCCAGTCGTAGGAAAAGACGAAATCTAGTAGTTTAATGATGGTTTAGATGTATTCAATACTTCTAATGCAACGTATGTTTGGAATATCTAGAAGAAAAAAGGAGGCAATTGGATAAATATCACCAACAAACCTCCAAAAATGTGACAGAAAGTTCACTTTAAATTTGGAGAAAAAGTAATTGACGAAGAATTTAAATTGGAAGTTTCTAAAGCCACCCCTAAATTGTTCAGCAAAGAATTTGAAGCGAAATCTGTGGGTGAAATTTTAGTCATTCCAGCTTCAAGTAAAATACCAAAGATCACGAAAGTAGAATTATTATATGTAGATGTTACAAAAGGTACAACTTTTAATTTTATGGAAAAACTGCGAGACAAAGCATATTGTGTCGGCATGTTTCGTAAGGATGTTATTTTCACACTTTGGGAAGATGATGTAAAAGGTTCCGGACATGATAGTAAGAATTTATTTGTAGATTCTAAACCGGGGGAAGTGAATTCACACGGTTTTGCTATTGCTGAATTTACGCTTACAAAAGCATTGATGCAAAAAACAATGCAGGGTGAACCTAAATCTAAAGATAAAGAAGGACAAACCGTGTTTATTTTATATTGTCATTTAAACAAGATATATGTTAAAAAAGGAGATAAAGTTAAGCATTGACAAAAAGTCGCACAATCTGGCTCTACAGGTAATGCTTCAAGCAGCGAGTTTCCAAATGGAAAAAGTGGTAGCGGAATAAATAAAAAATATTGGCATTGTCATATAGAGGCGGCAAAACGAGGAGGAGGTTACAATAACTTCCTCGATTTGGGCTCTTATCGAGTAAAAGCTGAAAATTACATGAAAACAAAATTTAACAAAGATGGGAATTCGATTTAGTAAATTTATAGTATTTCTAACTATGCTATTATCACTTATTTCTTGCAAAAATGACGCGCAGAAAATAAGTGTAAACAAACAAATAACTGAAAAAATAGTTCAATCAACTGATTTTTTTAATAAAAAGTATTTCAATGGATATCAAATGTCAGTTGATGAATCAACACGATCGGAACACCCGTTTAATAGTTTTTTAAATTGTGAAAAAGAAGGATATTTCAGTATACATTTTATCCCAAAAAACGATTCTTTAGTTGCTTTTTGGAAAAATAAATATTTTAAAGAAAATAAATATGAATATGATGATTCAGAAACTGAAAATTCAATTATTGCAAAATTATTAACCGGAAACAATGATCAATACAATATATTTTCATATCAAATAGACAAGGAATATTTACAGTCAAATAATGGCTGTACAACAGAAAGTGTATTTCTAAAAGATAAAACTATAGCTAAAATATATTATTATGATCAGGAAAATAAAAAATGGAATTTTTTAAAAAATATAGAGAGCCATAAATTGCCTCCTTATGTCAGTAGCGATTTTTTTAAAATTAGTTTCCCTAAATTCTTTAATATAAATATTGTCGGAAATAAGAAAAATTCTCAATTAGAGGAAAAACATGTGAAAATTCCTGATATAAAATCATCTAATACCGACATAACAAAAATTGAGGTTTACGGTACTTTTAAATCTAAATGTACAAATAAAAAAGACAGCTATCTTTTATTAATTGGAAGCAAATTTAACAAATTCAATGAAGGAACAATAGAAATATATAATCAAAATAAGAGTTTTCTTGCAAAAATGATGATTGAATATTTGCCAGAAAATCAGACAATTATTTATATTGGTACAAGTATTACAGGTGATGGAATTGATATAAAAACGCTCACTACTTTTTCTAAAGGAAATATTATTGCAAAAGTTGATATCATTGATGAAAATAAGATATCCATCAATTGGTTTGGTTTGTACAATGATAAAACTAAAAAGAGAATGTTTGAAGATAATCCTTTTGGGAAAGGGAAGAATGCTGTTATACGGAGGTGTAACAATTAATCTGAGGGTATGACATCACTTTGCATCACAAATGTCAAAATCAATCTTTCTTCTCATTCTTCTTGTTTTAAGTTGTCAAAAATCTATCAATAAAGCTGAAATGAATTCTAATCTCAATGCAACTCAAAATAATTACCTGCTTCGGCTGCTGATCATATTGCCAAAAATTTAACTCTTGAATAATATTTTCAGGATCTGGGTCACTCAAGTACCCTTTAGACTCTTAAAAATTGCAAAGATGTTTTTGTAAGAATAGAAAACAGATCCTCTGAAAAAATCGCATTAGAATTGTATGTGAAAATAATATTTCTGAAAATGCTGGTGACGTGCGAAATACTGAAAGTCCGGATTCCTGGCTTGAATTTTTGCTGGCTTCAAAGCAATTATTTGATATTAATTTTGATCCGGATGATTAAGGGAGTAAATGCTATTCATGTTGAGATTAAAAACTAAAACTATGAGAAATACTTTTCTGTTTTTTTTACTTATTATTATTACTTGTCTTGAGATTAGTTGTAAAAAGAGTAAGTCAAATTTTATTAGCCCAATAAATACAAAAAATGATTCATTAAAGATTAATGCTTTTATAAAAAAAATAAATCATTTTGAATATACTCAACTGGGGATTGACTGTAAAGAAAATAATCTTAATGGTGTTCAAGAACTAATAGAAAAAGGAGCTAATATAAATTATGCAAAAAAAGATGATATATATAACTATGACGCATTGTATGTAAGCATTGAGAATAATCGACTATCAATTGTTGAGTATTTACTTCTAAAAAAAGCCAAAGTAAATCAAATCTACACCGATGATGGATTAACACCTTTATCTTTTGCATGTAAATTAAATTACTATGAAATAGCTAAAATATTAATTGAAAAAGGTGCTAAAATTAACGGAATTATCTTAGCAGATAGTGATTATAAAATTACACCATTGTTTATGGCTTTAGAAAATAACAATTTTGAATTAACAAAATTATTATTAGAGAAAGGAGCAGGTATTCAAATTAAAGATGAAAACAATAACAGTGCAGAGGATATTGCTTTAAAAAAAGGAGGTAAATGGATTTCACTTTTTAAAGATAATGAACTGAAAAACTCTGGCATCGAAAAAAAATGGAAAGGAATTTACTATTACCGACCGTATGATAATATAGATTCATTGGGTAATTATTATGTAAATATCCAACAAGATAATTCAGAATTTGGTTTTAGCGGTACAAAATCTTTTAGCAATAAATTGAATATTGATTCGGCGAATGACACGCTGGTTTTATATGACAAGAAAACCTCTAATTTAATTGGCAAAGTTTTTAAAAAGAATGATCAATTTTGGCTTACAAGTAATCTCGTAAAAAACTATAAAAAAGCAAATGTTGGAAAAAATCAGTTCCCATTAAATTTTGCAAAATCTTCAGAGGACATAGAATAATGACATACTACGCAAATTAATATTATAAATTGGAGACCAAACCGAGTGAGCCAATCATGAATATTATGTTACGGCGAGTTATGGCGGCAAGATCAAAAAAGCGAGTCAGATAAATGTTGATGTGGTGAATCCTGATCATAAACCGAAACCACCCCAGAAAACACCAACTAGTCAAAAAAAAACATCCTCAAATGGTGCTGTATTTTCAGGGACCAATTCTAAGCCAATGAAGCGTATCTATTTGAGCCAGAAGGTGGAGGATTGATGATTACACCTAAAGCTGCAGCAATTCCAAAAATGAATAGAGCAGAGTTATTTTATGTCTATAATACGTTAGTATACTGATACGTAACTTTCACCACATAAAAGTGATTTTCATGGTAGAACAGGTGGAAAGGATGATGGGCTAGGTTTATATGCTCCCGTTGGTACCCAAGTTTACGCTGGTATTGATGGTGAGATAACTTATTTGGAGGATAAAGGTGGTTATGGGCACAGGACTTTTTTAGAAGGTAATTATAAAGGAGAAAAGTACTTCTTAATGTATTGTCATCTTTCAGAGTATAAAACAGGAACTGTAAAAGCTGGTGATCCGATAGGTAAAACTGGTCAGACAGGAAATTCAAAAGGTCAAGCGGCAAAAATGGACCATCTGCATTTTGAAGTCAGAAAAATAAAATGACGAAACCTCCATTTGACCCATTACACGAATTGCTGAACTAGGACGTAATGTGAATACAAAACCAGATAAAAATACACAAACAGGCATACTATGATCAAACAGGCATTTTATTTTATAATAATACTAGTAACATTTTTTAATTCTTGCAAAGAAACCCCAAAAATAAGAGGTAATCCAAATGATTTATCATTAGAAAAAAAAATCAATAAAAAAGAATATAAAATTCCTGATGATCTGATAATAGACAGTCAAGAAGAAATAAATATTGACAATGACGAGTCAAAAGAAATAATAATTACCGCAGTTGATAAGAACGCAGATTATTTTTATGAGTTTTGGTTCAAAGACGCTAAGGAGGGGATTAAGAAAGAAAATTACATTAGTGAGAATTTACCTAAAACAGTAAAAGCAATACAATCGCCACTGGTTTTCACAAAAATTAGTGAGACAAGGAATAACTTTAAAATTGATGGCAAGCTATTCGAATCTGACTATGACATCGATGGTAAGCTCATTCGATTTCATTTGACAAGTGTTAAAGGTGAAGGATTTAGTTATGAAATATACAGTGAAGGAAAAAAAATTGGCACTACTCAGAAAGATTCATGGACGCACGAACCCTTTTATTACAAAAATGAAAATATTGGAGTTCTTTTCATTGCAAACGGTGATGAAGGAGGAATTTGGGGTTACAGTGTTTTTATGAAAATTGATAATAAATTTGTTAATCTTGGATTTGTTGAATTCTCATCTGTAGTTGATACACCACTAAATAAATTTTTAGAGTTAGATCAAAAAGATAATTACGTAATATTTAATTTTTTAGAACCCGAGATCTTTTATGGTAATAAAATTAACAGTAGTAAATTGATTTTAAAAATAGATATTGAAAAATTGAAACTATTAAATTCAGGCAGTGATAAACCTTCCTCTTCAGATTAACCCAAATTTTTGCTTAGTCCCCAATTTTTATGCGTGATCCCAAATAATGACGTTGGCATATGTTACCAAATTGAGAAATTTGAACTTGATATAGCAGGAGTATATTACTAAAAAATCAGGAACATTAGTTCCTGATTAGGTTAAGTCATTGTTAGACTTGTTTGTAGAGAGGATGGGATTCTCATCTATTATATTTCTAAATTTACTAAACTATCATTTTCCTTTATTAATAGAGGTTGTACGAGTTTTTGTATTTTAAGATATTTCTTAAATATCATTGCATATCATAAAAAATGGCTGTAGATTTGGCTGTAAATATTTTTTATGATTAACATTAAAAGAAAAATAACAGTTGATATTGAAAGAAGAAAAAAGAAAGGTGTAGTTGTTAATGATAACGCACCAATATTTATTCGTCTAACCTTTTTATCTAATAGAATAAATTTTTATAGCGGTTTCAGAATAAATATTTCTGACTGGGATGCCGAAAAAAAGGAAGTCATTTCTGGTCGAACAAATTCCAGTGAACAAACTGCTGAAGAAATAAACATTAAAATTGACAAGTATAAATCTGCAATTCAGTCGTTCTTTTACGAATGTCAAATCAAAAATCAGATACCAACTATTGAAGAGGTTAAGGATGCTTATGAAAAGATAAAAAATGATGGTGTAGAAGTAAAAAAAATAAAAAAGTTAAAGGTTGAATTAATAAAAGTTGAACCTAAAGAAGAAATATCATTTTATAAAGTGTTTGACGAATTCACTTCCTATAATGGAAAAATTAATAATTGGACAACTGATACTTATGCAAAGTTAAAAACTCTAAAAACTCATTTGGAAGCGTTTAATCCAAAACTTAGATTTGAGGATTTAACTTTGGAAGGATTAAGCAATGTTCTAACTTTTTTTAGCAAAACATTAAAACTTCGAAATACAACTACCAAAAAATACATTGAAAATATTAAGTGGTTCTTAAGATATGCTGTAAAAAAGGGATATACAGAAATTAAATCATTTGAAGATTTTCAACCAAAACTTAAAATCGCAAAAAAGAAACTCATTTTTTTAACGGAATCTGAAATTTTGCAAATAAAAAACTTTGAGATACCGGAAACTAAATTATATCTAGACCGCGTTCGCGATGTTCTTCTTTTCCTTTGCTATTCTGGTTTGCGCCATTCCGATGCTTACAAATTGAAAAAATCAGACATTAAAGACGGCAGATTTGATGTTACAACTCTAAAAACAAACGATAGCCTTGTAATTGAACTTAATAAAACATCTCAAGATATTATTGATAAATATAAAGATATTCCTTTCCAAAATGATAAAGCGCTTCCGGTTATTTCTAACCAGAATATGAACGAATATTTGAAGGAGCTTGGAGAGTTAGCAAAAATAAATGAATCTATTACCGAAACATATTTCATAGGTAATGAAAGACACGATGAAACTAAACCCAAGTATGAACTTTTAAGTAGTCATGTTGGAAGGCGTTCTTTCGTATGTTTATGCATTGCGAAAGGAATCGGTTTACAAATAATTATGAAATGGACAGGACATTCAGATTACAAATCGATGAAACCATATATCGAAGTTGCAGATTCAACAAAAGCGATTGAGATGAAAAAATTAAATTTTTAGGAAATGAAAACAAGTGAACATTTAGCCTTCCTACAAAGAATAGCAACTAGTTTTAATGCAGTTCGAAATACAAGTGATATTAGTAAGGGTTTATTAGACAAGATCATATTTTTCTGTAAAATAGATGATGCTCTAGTTTATGAAGATTTGCTGCGAAGCGAAAATATTCCACTTCTTTTAAGTGAATATAAAGAACTAATATCAGAGATTAAGAAGAAATTTAACGATAGTCAAAGTTTAATACAAGAGTTTTCTGTAAGTGTCTTCTTTGAACAATTACTGCTTCCTTATGATTACAAAATTGAGGTTGAAAGCAAACGACTTGAGTCGTACAGAAATGAAGATAGTTTGCTGCAAAGTCAATTAGAATCGTGGAGTATGAAATATTCCGAAGAATCTGTTGAGATGAAAAATTTAACCAGGGATTTCGAAATTGCTAATAGTGAATACAATTTTCAGAAGCAAAAACTTGAGATTGTTCAAAAAGAAAGAGATGAGTTTTTTGAAAATAATTCTAATAGTCTTTATTTCAGTTTCAGTCCATTTCTAGAAAAAATGGACATTATAGAAAAATGGATACTGCGACTTTCCAACTCAAATACTTTTTCACAAATTATATTTAAGGATGAGGATTCCATAGAATTAGCCTATTCGATTTTAATTAAAATGAGTCTGTTGAAAACTGTTTCACTGCCAGAATTTTATAATCAGATTACATTAAATAAGGTGCTTAGTCTCGAAAAAAACCCGAGTAAGGATAAATATATTGCTTATTCAATAAACAAATTGAAAGCATTTATTGTTGACAATAAAAAAGAAATATGGGAGAAGACGATTGTAGAATATTTTCAAATCCAAAATTTTGATAAAATAAAGACTGTTAACCAAGATCACCTAAAAACTAAAGATCATGAAGAAATTGATTTAAAAATAAGCAATTATTTTGAAAGTCTCAAGAGTTAAAATAGTCGCAGAGAGTCTTGAAATTTATTATTCTCTAATAAAATAGATGCAAATGACCTCATAAAGTCCTATTACATTTTTTTGCATTTTATTTTTATTTTTTATTTTATAAAGCATTGAATATCAGTATTAAATTATTGATATTTTTTTATTTCCATTTTTCTCCATTTCGAATTTTATGTCTATTTGCAATGTTAAGAACGGGCATATTAATTATTAAACTTTAAATAAAATTCAAAATGAAAATCGAAAATCTTTTAGAAAAGCCAATCTGGCAAATGACAGGTCAAGAATTTTTGACATTAAATGAACAGTGTAGAAGTACGGAAGATCAGCAAATTGTTTCTATTTCTGAAAACCCCTTAAGTAAAAAGTATGTTTACGGAATTCGTGGAATTGCAAATCTTCTCAATTGCAGCATTGCAAAAGCAAATCGTATAAAAAAAAGAGGAATTATTGATGAAGCTATAATTCAGGAGGGACGTTCTATCATGGTTGATGTTGAATTGGCTTTAAGTCTAATTAAAAACAATATGTAAGATGGCGCAAATGGAAAACGCCCGGTTACCCGACGAAAATCACAAAGGCGCATCATTTTTCGACTCAAACAATAATACTGAAAATTTTCATATTCTCAACGGATTAAAAGAAGATTTCAAACTTGTTTCAGGAAAAACTATATTTCCGGGAGGTATATTCCCGCCGATAATGCAAAATCTAATAAGAGAATTAGAAAGTACCTTAAACTTTTCTCCAGATTATACATCGGCTTCAATTCTTTATGCTGTTTCAGTTTCGATCGGCAATCGAATCCAACTGAAAGTAAAAAATAGTTGGCTGGAAAAATCAAATTTATACTTGGTTCTTGTCGGCAGAACGGGCGATGTAAAAAGCCATTCGGTTTCATTTTGTCTTAATCCTTTAGTGAAATTGGATAAGGAGAATTTTGAACAATATCTCCATAAAAAGAAAGAATTTGAACAACTGCCAGTAGAAGAAAAATCTAAAACTACAGTTCCTTTTCTTCGTCAATTATTGCTTAATGATTTTACACCAGAAGCATTTGTAAAAGCCCATTATTTTAATCCGCGAGGAATTGGTTTATATACCGATGAAATTGCAGGCTTCTTTAATTCTTTCAATCAATATCGGAAAGGAAGTGAGGAAGAATCCTATTTGTCCGCTTGGAGTGGAAAGCCCATTATAAAAAATAGGATTTCAGGCGAGGAAATGAGAGTTGATAATACAAAAGTAGATATTATCGGAACCATGCAGGAAGCGATTTTATCGAGTGTTTTTCAGTCAAATAAAATGAAAAATGGATTTATCGATCGTCTTCTTTTTGTGTTGCCGCATAAATACGTCGACAATAAATGGAACGACCTCGATTTAGATGAGAAATATATTAAATGGTATTCAGAATTTATCAATAAAATTTATAACCTGGCCGAGAATTCAGAAGTGATACTGGAATTTCATCCTGAAGCAAAGGATTATTTATACAAATGGCAAAACTGCCAAAAAAACGATTTTGATTTTGAATACCAGAGAGGCGTTTCCGTGAAACTCCAACAATATGTTTTGAGATTTTCAATTCTAATCGAAGTGATTCATGCGGTTTGTAATGATGAGAAACTTCAGTTGATCTCTTTAAAAACCCTAAAATCTGCAATTAAATTTAGAGATTATTTTTTTGAAAATGCAGTCCGTGTTTTTGAAATTATTAACAATACTTACTATGATTCATTGACAGAAATACAAAAAAATGTGTTTGACAAACTTCCTCAACAATTCAAAACAGGAGAAGGAATTGAAATAATTTCTAAAGAAGATCTAATGAAAATTAGAAGCTTTAAAAACTTTTTAAAAGATGAAAAACTCTTTAAAAAAATCGCTCATGGGATTTACGAAAAACAAGTTTTTTAAAACAGGTTATCAATTTACTACTGCATTATCTGCATTATTGCACTTTGGGTTTTAAAACACTGAATATTAAACACTTAATAGTGGTCTAAAATGCAATAAAGTGTAAAAAGTACAAAATACATCTTTTTAAAAGTGCAAAAAATGCAACGAAAGTGCAATGAAAAACAAACTTCAATCACCTATGAATAAAGGATAGTGCAAAAAATGTAAAAAGTGCAAGTATGAAAAGATACCGGTATAATTTAGACCCAAGTTCTAAGAAATATAAATGTCCCAATTGCGGTCAGTTTACATTGGTAATTTTCATTGATTCTGAAACAGGAGAACTCATGGAGAATTACGGAAGATGTGATAGAGAATCTAAGTGTGGTTTATTTTACCATCCTTCGAAAGATGGATTTCAAAATTTTCAAAATTTAGGAGTTATGGATAATCTATTTTATGAAATCTCACCTTCGTTTCATAAAAATGATTTGGTAGAATTATCAATGAATTATGATAATAATTTCGTGAAATATTTAAGATTTTTATTTGGAAGTTCAACAGCAAATTCGGTTCAAAAAAACTACAAAATTGGAACACTTCCAGAATTTAATAATGGAACAATTTTCTGGCAAATTGATGATGATAAAAAAGTGAGAGCGGGAAAAGTAATCCAATATTTTGAAACCGGAAAAAGAACAAAAAATATTACATGGATTCATAAATTTTTAATAATGAAAAAAGAAATTTTAGATTACAATTTATCACAATGTTTGTTTGGGTTACAATTGACAATTGATAACAAAAAAAGCATAATCGCGTTAGTAGAATCAGAAAAAACCGCTTGTATAATGAGTGTGATATTTCCATATTTTTTATGGTTGTCTTGTGGTGCAAAAGGCGAGTTTAAATTGAAAAAATTAGAAGCAATTAAACAGAGAAAAATCATCGCATACCCAGACTGTGAAATTCAAAAAAATGGTTCAACTACCTACCAAGAATGGAAGAGAAAAGCAGAAGGTTTTAATGCAAATGGATTTGATATTTACGTTTCTGATTTGCTTGAAAAGGAGACAACGGACCAACAAAAAAAGGACGGGATTGATATTGCAGATTTCTTCATGAAAAAACTATACAAAAATTAATAAAAACGGTTTTTATATCGAGATGTGCTAATTGCGCTACAAATCGTTCCGACTTTGCATCTTATCAGCATCCCGCTTTTTCTCCCGATGGTCAAAAAAGGAAAAATTGCTTCACAATTTTAGAATAAAAAGTAAACAAATCAAATATGAAAAATAAGGAATTTCGGTTCAGGGTTTCACCGCTTGAACACCAAATTATTAAAAACAAAATCTCAAAAACAGGTCTGTCAATTTCAGAATTTATGCGGAGACTTTCTTTGGATTTAGAACTCAAAAACAAACTCACAGATGATGAAATTGAATGCTATAAAAACCTTTCAAAATATGCCGATAATTTCCGCAGGATTTCGAATTTATTTAAACTTGGTGATGTTACTGGTGTGAAAACCCACACACTAGAAACTTCAAGACTGATTAGTAAACATCTGGATAAATTTAAATAAAATGATAGGCAAAGCAAAATCATGCGTTGGTGGTTTTTCACTTTTCAATTATGTAGTTGATGATGAAAAAGGAATAGAATTATTGAGAAATAATCTTTGTGGAGAGACTCCAGTTGAACTTATGAGAGAGATGCAAATTATCCAAAATTTAAATCAAAAAGCGACAAATAAACTCATATCAATGGTTCTTTCTCCGCACGTAGAAGATGGCGAAAAATTGACTTTAAAACAACTAGAAAATTTAACAAAAGAATTCCTGGAAGAATTAGAAATTGATCCGGGAAATTCGCAGTTCATTGCTTTTTTGCACACAGAAAAACGGCATCGCCATATTCACATACTGTTTAACAGAGTAGATGAAAATGGGAAATTATTGAAAGATAATCATATCGGAAAATTAGCACAGTGGGCTGCACACAGGTTTGCAGAAAAAAACGGATTGATATCAGCAAAACAAATAAAAATTGATAAAATAAAAGAAGCAGAACAAATTCAATTTGGTTTTAAAAATTTAAGAAAGGAAATCTATCAAAAGCATTTGAATGTAATCGCAACGAAACCAAAAACAATGGAGAAATATTTATCTGAAATGATGAAACATGGTGTAAAATTCATACCAACTATCAATAGGCAAGGAAAATTGCAGGGTTTTAGGATTCGAGATATGGAAAGTCAAACTGAAATGAAAGCGAGCGAAGTCCACCGAAATATGGGACTAAAAAACCTTTTAGATTCTGGATTATTTTTTCAGGATAAAAATTTTGATTTAAGTAATGTAATGCAGGAATCAAATCAATTTAGCATTCAAAAAGTTCAAGAAGAATCAATTATTGCAGAAAAAAGAAATAACAATTTTCCTACAAACAATATTTTTACATTTAGTCCAAATATTGTTGATCACACCGAAGATGAATTAAAAAGAAAACGTAAAAAAACATTTAAAAGAAGATAAAATGACACAGAAATTAAAATCACAAGATTTGATGGAACTCTTCAATGAGAAACTTGATATAGCAATTGAAAAGTTTGATTTGAATGAGAAAATAATTACTACAGTTAATAAAAAGTTGGAAGAAATTAAAAATTCTTCTCTTAAAGTTGAATATGAACCACTGGGTACAGTAGTTCAAGAAAACGCAAAAATGTTTAAGGAGCACAGAAGTGAATTATTAAATATTTTTGAAAAACAGATTTTCACGATGAAAATTGTTGCTAAAGAAAAAGAGAAATATCAATTGTATTTTTATGGTGCTTTGACTGTTCTTTTGTTTTTATGCACAGGTTTACTTTCTTATGGCATTGATCAACAGTACGAGAAAAAAGATGCAGAAAGAAAATTAAAATTTTATTCATCAGAAGCATACAGAATGAATAGTTATCTGAAGGAGAAAAAATTAATTGAGAAATATGAAAATTGGCTACAAAGTAAAAAGCACTAACTGGTATAAGAGAAGTTAATCAAAGTATGTAAATATTATGACTACATGAATAGGCGATTTTTCCAGATTATAACAAATTTTAATAAGGTAGACGGCAATTTATAAAAGATTGACGGGTAGGAATTAAGTCTTGAACAAATGATAAATGATTTTGATAAATTTAAATCCCTATATTTGGACAAAATAAGTCCTGAAACTATTTTCAAGAAAAAATTATTTAAAATGAAACAATCATTTGGGGAATTAATTAGAGAATTACGAGAAAAAGAAGGACTCCCTTTAAGAAAGGTGGCTGCTTTTATAGACATCGATGCTTCTACATTAAGTAAAATTGAACGTGGGGAGCGTTCGGCAAATAAAGAATTGATTCCGGCTTTTGCAGAAATTCTCAAAATATCAAACCATGATCTTACTTTAAGTTTATTGAGTGATACAGTTGTAGAATCTATTATCTATGAAAATAACTGTTCTGAAATTTTAAAAGTAGCAGAGGAAAAAATCAAATACTTTAAAAGTAAAAATTACGAACAAAGTAAATTAAAGTTTGATTAATGGAAATAGTAGATTTAGTTAATAGATTTAGTGCTGAAAGAGAACGATTTATCAGTTCTAGTTATAATGAGGCGCAACTTCGCACCGATTTTCTTGATCCTTTATTCAAACTTCTTGGATGGGACATTACCAATGAGCAGGGTAGACCAACTAATGAAAGAGAAGTTCTTGTAGAAGAAGGTTTGAGGGGAGAGGTTAGTGAAAATACTAAAAAACCAGATTATACTTTTAGACTATTTGCTGAAAGAAAATTTTTTGTAGAAGCAAAGAAACCATTTGTGAAAATAGAAACAGATGCAGAAGCAGCAAAGCAAGTAAGGAGATATGGCTTTACGGCCAAATTAAAAATTTCGGTGCTTACCAATTTTGAATATTTAGCAATTTATGACTGTTCGCAAATAGTAGAAGAAACTGATCAGGCTCAAAAAAGGAGGTTAAAACTCTATCACTATACAGAATTTCAGGAAAAATTCGAGGAAATTAAATCTTTGATTGGAAGGGAAGAAGTTTACTCCGGACATTTTGATGTTGAATGGGAAACTATTGAAAGACAAATTCAAACATATAACATTGATGATTTATTTCTAGCTCAAATTAATGAATGGAGAGTTTTATTAGGGACTGAAATTTACTCTAATAATCCGGATCTTGAAGAATCACAATTGAATGATATTGTACAGAGTTACATCAACAGTATCGTGTTTTTAAGGGTATGTGAAGACAGAAATATTGAATTATATAAAACATTATTAAATTTAGCAGAGAATAGAGATTTTTCCGCACTGATACAGGTTTTTAGGAATGCGGATATAAAGTTTAATGCAGGATTATTTAGTCAACCATTAAATGAAGAAATAATATCTAATGAGAGTAATGCTTTTTGGGATATCATTAAGCAACTCTATTTTCCTGAAAGCTCTTATTCCTTTTCGGTGCTTTCTTCTGATATTCTAGGACACATCTATGAAATATTTCTTGGAGAACAATTAAAAATTGAAGATGGGACTATAGTTTTACGAAAAAAACCTGAAGTTGAAGATAGGGATATTGTAACCACACCCACATTTATTGTTCGAGATATTCTGGCAGAAACCGTGCAAAAATATTGTGAGGGAAAGACAGACGAAGAAATACTCAACTCAAAATTTTCAGACATTGCTTGTGGTTCAGGCGCGTTCTTATTAGAAATATTTCAATTGCTTCAGGATATTTTAAAAGATTATTATGTTTTAAACAATCTGGATAAAGTAATTCAGGTAGGGATCAACAATTATAAACTCAAATTTAAAGTTAAAAATCAAATTTTAAGGCAATGTATTTTTGGAATTGATAAAGATTTTAATGCAGTTGAAGCTTGTAAATTTGGACTACTTCTTAAATTATTAGAAAACGAAGACAGAGAAAGTATCCCTATTCCGGCTCTTCCATCACTGAACCATAACATTCATTTTGGGAACAGTCTTATATCGCCAGGTCAAACCACTGCAGCAAATAGAGACCTGATCAATCCTTATGATTTTGGAACTGTTAAATATGATGTAATAGTAGGCAATCCACCTTATCTTGCAACGGAACACATCAAAAAATTTACGCCTTTAGAATTACCCTTATACAAAGCACATTATACTACAGCCTACAAACAATTTGATAAATATTTTTTATTCGTTGAGAGAGCCATCCACTTATTAAATCCAAGTGGTTATTTAGGACTTATAATACCGAGTAAATTCTCAAAATTAGGTGCAGGAAAGAATTTAAGACAATTACTTTCAGAAGAAAAACTTGTTGAAAAAGTGGTTTCATTTGGAGCAAACCAAGTGTTTCAGGATAAAAGCACTTACACCTGTATTTTGATACTTAAAAATTCAGAACATGAATTTTTACAATATCATGAAGTTAAAAATCTCAACAATTGGAAAGCTAAAAATTATGAGATTGATTACAGTCAAATCAATATTTCAAGTCTAAATGGCGAAACTTGGGAATTGCTTCCGCATGAGTTGAATCCAGCATTTAATTTAATAAAAAATCAAAGTGAAGAATTAGGAAATTTGGTTGGCAGTAAAAATATTTACAATGGAATACAAACAAGTGATAATAGAATCTACATTCATAATATTTCCAATGAAGATGATGATTTTTACTATTTCACTTTACATGAAATGGAATGGAAAGTAGAAAAGGAATTGACAAGGCCTTATTTTCAAACGAGTACTGGAAATAATAATTTAAATACCTACCGAACCCTCCAACCAAATTCATTTGTAATCTATCCTTATAGAAACCAACAAGGGAGAATATCTTTTGTAGATCTAACTACATTGGAAACTTCTTATCCGGAAACATTTAGATTTTTAAGTCACTACAAAAGCACATTACAATTAAGAGATATAAAACCCGCTCCTGAAACTGATAACGAATGGTATCGATTCGGAAGACATCAAAGTTTGGAAAAATGTGATGTTCCTGAAAAAATAGTTGTTGGAGTTTTGTCCCAGGGAGATAAATATGCGATAGATAATCAGCGAACTTTTATTTCTTCTGGAGGAACTGCAGGATATTGTATGATTACTTTACCAGATGATTTTCCATATTCTATATACTACATTCAGGCACTTCTAAATTCTAAATATGGAGAATGGTTTGCTTCGATTTACGGAGAAATATTTAGAGGTGGTTATATTGCTAGAGGAACAAAAGTTTTAAAAAGACTGCCAATTAGGAAAATTGATTTTGCAAATGAAGTTGATACAAATCTTCACAACAGAATTTCTGAAACACAACAAATTCTTATCAATTTACAAAGCAGAATTGATGAAAACCGAACCGATAACAGAGCACTAGTACCTTTAGAAAGAGAATTTATAGAAAAGAAAATAGAATTAGAAGATTTATTAAAAGAGTTGTTTAACCTTGGAGAAGATGAAAATCTTATTCCACAAATAAGTGAGATTTATGCAACTGATTAATGAAGCAACAAAAGATAAATTAAGAGGTGGATTTTATACACCGGAACCCATTGCACAGTTTATGCTGAAGTGGGCAACCAATGGTAACCAAGCACTGGATATACTTGAACCAAGTTGTGGAGATGGGGTATTTTTACAGATAATTAAAAATAATGAAATTGCATATAACTCGATTACCGCAGTAGAATTTGATGATGATGAATTTGTAAAAGTAGAAGCAATAGAATTGGAAAATTCTAATTATATCAATGATGATTTTCACAGATTCTGTCTTAATACGGATGCTAAATATGATTTGATAATAGGAAATCCTCCATATATTAGATACCAATATTTCAGTAAAGAACAACAGGAACTTGCTGCAGAGATATTTTCAAAATCAAATCTAAAATACTCAAAATTAACAAACGCCTGGGTTTCTTTTGTTGTTGGATCCAGTCAATTATTGAAGGAAGAAGGAAAAATAGCATTTGTACTACCGGCTGAAGTTCTGCAGGTTTCTTATGCACAACAGTTGAGAGAATTCTTGTCTCATTTTTATAATAAAATAAACATTATCTCTTTTGAGAAATTAGTTTTTCCTGAAATTCAGCAGGAAGTAGTTTTACTTTTATGTGAAAAGGATGGAACAAACCTACATAAAATTGATCATCTTGAAGTTAAAGATGCAGAGGATCTGAAGGATATTGACATTTTAAAATTGGATAGTCCACAGAAGAAAATTGACTTTAAATCGAATAAATGGACATTCTATTTTCTTGATCAGATTGAAATTGATTTTTTAGAAAAACTTCAAAAAAATAATACAGTCCCGAAATTAGGAAAATATGCTAATGTTGAAGTTGGAATTACAACCGGAGCAAATCCATTTTTTACAGTTCCTTTATCCACAATTCAATTTTACGATTTAGAAAAATATGCAAAACCTCTTGTAGGAAGAAGTGTGCAAGTTCCTAGTTTAATTTTCACTGAAAAAGATTGGAAAAAAAATAGAGATAGTGATGCAAGAACCCACTTGCTCACATTCCCAAAAATGAAAGATTTAAATGGTTCTTTTGGCGCAAGAGAATATATAGAGTTTGGAGAGGAACAAGAGATCAACAAAGGTTACAAATGTAGTATTAGAGAAGAATGGCAGATAGTGCCCTCACAGAAACTATCTGATGCATTATTTATTAGAAGAAACCATTTGTACCCAAAATTAATTATAAACGAAGCTGAAGCCTATACAACCGATACAATGCATCGGGTAAATATTAAGAAAGATGTTAATTTAAAAGCATTTGTTGCCAGTTATTATAATTCATTATCATTTGCATTTGCGGAAATCTCCGGAAGAAGTCACGGGGGTGGAGTTTTAGAATTAATGCCAAGTGAAGTAGAAAATATTATGCTTCCTTATCACGATTCCAATGAAGAATTGGTGGAAATGATTGATGAAATGATCAGATCTAATAAAAGTATTGATGAAATTCTAAAAATCACTAATGAAAAGATTTTGATTGAAAAATATAATTTTTCGAGAAAGGATGTTGAAATTGCTGATAAGATTTGGAAGAAATTATCGAGAAGGAGATTGAATAGGAATTAAAACTATATGTACTATGAAAATTAAACAACTTTCTGTAACAAATTTTAGATTGTTAGATAATATCACGATTAATGTTGAAGATGATATTACATTAATAGTAGGAAAAAATAATACCGGAAAGACATCATTATTTGAGGTTATAAATTTATTTTTTGATTCTAAAAATAGGATTTCATTCCATGATTTTGCATTTAATAGTCATGATGTTTTTAAATTGTGTCATGAAAATTATAAATTATTAGAAGATTTAGAGGAAGATAAAAAGAATGAACTTGAATTGACAATAATTGATGAAATTCCTAGAATAATTTTAAGAATTGAAATTGAGTACGACAAAGTGAAAGATTCTTTAATTAATATAAGTGAGTTTATTTCTGATTTAGATGATGCAAAATCAGATGTTTCAATTCTTTTCAAATTCGAACCCAAAGACACAATCAATTTATTTAAGTCTTTTGATAATAGAACCGTAAATGAAGTTGAATTAATAGATTGGTTAAATGAGAATATATCTTCCTTTTACACACTCCATGTTTTTGGTGGAGATAATTTAATAGATGACAATGTTTTAGCAAAAATTCAATCAATAATAAATTTTGAGACAATCCAAGCATCAAGAAAATTGGATGATACAAAAATGGATAAGAATAGATCTTTAGCACTTGGATTTTCTGATTATTACCAAAACATTAATTCTGATAATAATGAAGATGTTGAAAATTTGAAAAATACATTAAAAGAAGTTTCTACTGATTTGGATGTAAAGTATGAGAAAGTTCTCAAAAAAATTCTTGAAAAATTAAAATCTTTTGGTATAGATAAAGACATCAATATACCAGAAATTATATTGAAGTCTAAATTTGATCCTGAATCTATTATTAGAAATAATGTTAAATATTATTATAAAAGCGGGGGTATTGAATTACCTGAAAATTATAATGGACTAGGTTATAGCAATCTCATATTTCTAGTTTTAAAAATAGTAGCATTTATTGAGAATTTTAAAAAGAACAAAGCAAATAATAGTATTGAAATTCTTACGATTTTAATAGAAGAACCCGAAGCCCATCTACATCCTCAAATGCAACAAGTTTTTGTGGAGCAAATACGAGATACAATTGAAAAAGCATTAAAGGATGATGGCATTCAAGTACAACTAATAATTAGTACTCATTCTTCCCATATGGTAGCAGAGGCAGGTTTAAATGTCAAGCGCAGCTTTGAGAGAATTCGATATTTCAACAGATGTAAACAAGATGGTAAGACAATTATTGAGGTCAAAGATTTTAATGATTTTAAGCATAAAGAAAAGGATACAGATACTTTTAGATTTTTAAAACAATACTTAAACTTGCATAAATGCGATTTGTTTTTTGCGGATAAAGTTATTATGGTTGAAGGGATAACAGAAAAAATACTAATGCCATTATTTATTAGAAAAGTTGCAACGAAACTCGAAAATGAATATGTCTCTATTATTGAAGTTGGTGGAGCATATACTCATAAATTTAAAGAGTTTTTTAAATTTCTAAATACAAAAGTTCTTATAGTAACGGACATAGATTCTATAGATCCGGAAAACAGTAGAAAAGCTTGTAAAGTAGACACTTTAAATTCTAAAACGTCTAACCAAACATTAATATCTTGGTTGCCGGAAAAAGAATTAATTTCAGAATTATTATTAGCAACTACTGAATCGAAAATAGATTCAGGTATAATTAGAGTAGCATATCAAGTCACTGAAGATAGCCATACCTACACAGCAAGAAGTTTAGAAGAAGCAATAATAAATTGTAATAAAATTTTTTTCACACACTCTAACGAAAATTTAACTGTTAAGGAAAAGTTTATATTATTGAGAAATAGAGATTTATTAGAAGAACCGTATGCGCTATCGCCAAATTCCAAACAAAAAACTGACTTTACCTTTGATTTATTGACCTTTGATGAATCAAATGAGTATTTGGAAAGAAAGACCTGGAATGTTCCCAAATATATTAAGGAAGGTTTAGAATGGTTAGAAACAAATGAACATTTAGAAACCATAGAAGCTAATTAATATGGGGGCATTTGAAGAAATTAAGGAATGTATTGAAGCTAAATCAAGCTTCGTAGTTGAAGCGGGAGCAGGATCTGGAAAAACCTATGCATTAATTCAAACCTTAAAATATTTAATAGAAACGACGGGAGATGTTTTACAATCTAATAAACAAAAAATCATTTGTATTACTTACACCAATGTGGCTAAAAATGAAATCATTAAAAGAATTGAATATAATGATTTAGTTAATGTTTTTACAATCCACGAATTTTTGTGGCAATCAATTAAACAGTTTCAAAAACAATTGAAGATTGAGATTTGCAAACTAAATGAGTTGAGATTGTCGAACGATATAATCAAAGGTAATGCTTCAAAGTATATTCAAAATTTGATTGAAAGAATCGGAAACATACAATCTATTTTTTATAATGATTCTTCGTTTCGAGATTTTGAAAGAGGAGAGCTACATCATGATGACGTAATTGACTTATCAAAAATGCTTTTTAAAGAATATCCTCTACTAACATCTATTATAGCACAAAAATATCCGTATATTTTTATTGATGAATATCAAGATACTTCGGTAGAAACTGTTGAAGCACTAATAGATTATTTATTGCTTCGACATCAAACCGCAATATTACTCGGTTTTTATGGTGATTCTCATCAAAAAATTTATAATACCGGAATAGGAAGTCTTAAAGATTACTATGAAGGGGAAAATAATAAACTCACATTAATAAAAAAAGAAGAAAATTACAGATCCTCAAAAACTGTAGTTAATTTATTAAATAACTTCCGTACAAATATTAAGCAAGAGTCTAAAAGAGATTTAGAGGGTTCAGTAAATTTTGTCTATTGGAAAAATCATCCGGAGAAAGAGAAAAATCAAAAGGTTAAAGAATTTGAAGACTCATTGAAAAGTATAAAAAATAATTATTACGATAAGGTTATTGAAAAGCTAAATAGTGATGGATGGGACTTTGGAAACAATAGTATAGATAAGATTTTAGTGCTAGCTAATAGTAGAATTGCAGAAAGAGCTGGTTTTTCAAACCTATACAAAATATTTAGTAAACGATATGGTCAATCGACCAAAGAACGTCTTTTGGATAGAAATCATTTTTTAATCAAATTTTTTACTGGATATATTGATAAAAAGAACTCTCAAGAAAGAGAGGTTGGTTTAGAACATCTTATGCTTTATTGGTTGAATAATAATCATAATAAAGCAATCAGGTTTATTAAAAAAAATGGAACTATTTTAAATGAGTTTCAACACTCAAAAAAGAAAGAAGTATCAGATATTTTAGATGATTTATCAAATTATAGACATGATAAAACAATTAGAAAAGTATTAGAAATTGTTTTGCAAAAGGGAATTTTATATTCGAGGAATTATCAAGATTTTATTGAGCGCATCTATAAAGATTTAGAAGGAGTAGATCCAGACATAAAAGATAAAATCGAAAAGGATAAATTTTTTTATGAATCTTTTTTAAATCTACCCTATAGTGAAATTTTAAACTTTTGGAAACATATTCAGAATGAAACAGTGTTTTCAACTAAACATGGTACAAAAGGGGATGAATATAGAAACGTCTTGACAGTAATTGATGATACTGAATGGAAGGCAGAATATAATTTCAATAATTTTTTCAGCAGTTCTGATGAAAAACCTGAAAGAGCATTACGAACACGCAATTTATTTTATGTTGAGTGTTCTCGTGCTAAAGATAATTTGGTTGTTTTAATGTTATCAAAAATTGATAGTAATGCATTAGTTAAGATTAAAACATGGTTCGGAGAAGAAAATGTTATTGATGTTGATGAATTTGTGAAATTCGAATAGATTTTTTTTAAAAGTTATATAAAATTTTTTGTCACATCAAGACCCTCCTCCACAATTTTAGGAATATCATTGTAAGAAGTTATTTTTGATATTCCAGTGTTTAAGGCCGTTAAATCTATAATTTGAGGTTCGTCATTGGATTTGGAAATGTAGATTTCTATTGCCCGTTTTAAGCGGTCTTTGACTTCTTCTAATTGCTGTTCAAAATTTGGCAAAAAAGATGATTTCTTTCCAAATTCAGCATTTGTCAAATTTAGAAATTCTTGCTTATGAGCGCGACTTATTCTTCCATCAAATTTAAAAGCTCTTGATAAAAAATGTTCATAATTCATTGCATAGGCATGCAGTTCTCTTTCTTCTTTTATTCCCATAATGTGACAATTCTAACGATTAAATTTATTGTATTTTTATTCAATTGCTCCGAGTAAATATCCAGTAGTTAATCCTTTTTCTTTAAAGAAATTTTTCACTTGACTTTTATTATCAGATAAAATTCTATCAATGTCAGAATTAGTAGGCGTTTCCCAAACATTCCAACTAACAATTCTTCTAACAATTCTTCTAACAATTCTTCTTATTTTTTCAAAACTATCATCTGAAATTTCTCTGTAAAAAATCTGTGCTTTTTCATCTTGATCTATAATTTCAAGTTTTGCAGCAACTGCATCACGTAATAATTCCGACCATGCCATTATTGATTTACTTCTAAACATTCTGTTAAGTTTATTTTGTATCAAATCGTTATCTGTTTTAGAAGCATCCCACTTATGCAATATCTCTTCATCAATAATATTACAAAGACTAATTGCATTAGAAATTTCCTTATCTCGTTTATAATTTTCACTTGTTAGATCATCATCAGTAGGACTTCTATAAAGAAAATTTGTAAAAATTGATTTTGTCAACATATCTAATGTTAATGGATAGTCCGCAGAACTTCTATTGCCCTTTGAAACTAACCGAACTATTTTATTTGTTGTTTCATCTAATATTGAATCATAAATAAAACTCGTAAATCGTTTATTTACTTCTGCGTTTGTCAGTTGCTCTCCTAATCTAATAAATTTAACAAAACCTGCCTCAGTTTTCTTTTCACCATCTTCTACATTTTTATATTCTTCAAATTCTTTCCCAAATTGACTGCCAAGCTTTGCAACCATAACTGATGAAAAAAATCTTGTCTGTGCAAATTTATCGTGAGCAGAAATATTAGTTTGATTTAAACTTTTCGGATCTGGATCAATGTAGATTTTAAGTTCAAAATTTTTTCTTTCATTCCATAGTAGCGAAGCTATTTTATGTTGACCATCAAAAATTAATATTTTGTTCTGATATAATCTCGCAATTGAAGGATTTAAGACCGTATTTCTTTGAAAATGTCTATATAAATCAAATACCTTTTCTTTAATTAAATATCTTGGTTGCAATCCAATTTTCCCATCTTCGTCATCATCACTATTTATTACATTTACTGGCAATGTAGCATAAAAATACTTCCATTTTGTTGTGGGACAAGTGTATAATCTGAAATTTTCTTTTTTATTTGAAAATTCAAGTTCGATTGAATCATCAGAGATTTTATGATAAACAGTCTCTCCGAAACTTGTAATGATATTTTCATTTTTAAAAAATTCTAATTCGTGCTTTAGCGTTAATGCTTGCCCTTTATTAAAAAACTCTTCTAATCTAATTTTTATTCTAAAATCCTCAAGTGGCAAACGTCCTTTTTGCAAATTATGTTGCTGACACATTGGAGCAATATTGTCAATTTCAGAAGCGCCATCATTTACGAATGCTTTTATATGATCAAAATGAATTTCATCAGTTTCTAAAATATCATGTCCAGTTGCATAACACTTTCTGCCAAATCTTTCAATAATCTGTGCTTTTTCCGATTCTGTAATTTGTCTATTTAATATTACTGCCATTTTTATTTTTTTTATGATAATTCTAATTTAAGACATCTTTAATTTTAAACTTGAACTATAAATTTTTTTTTTTTCTTCTTTATTCATATTTAAGTGGAAAGTAAAATCTCTTTCTTTATCAAACGAAAAGTCATTGAAGACCCATCCTTTGACTTTTGAATAATGATTGAATTCGTCCCAAAAGTGTGCATAACTTTTTTTGTCAACAAAATTATTTTCATCCTCTTGACAAAATGGAACTATAAATGTTATTAATTTGCAAGTTAGATGAAATTCACCGACCATGTATGGAATTTTTTTATTATCGTTTTTTCTGATATAAAGAAATAATTTAGGTTCGGTTGTAAAATGATGGTAGGAAATTAGTTCACCAATTTTGGGTAAAATTTTAGATGTTAGTTTCTTATTAACCCATTCTATTGTTTTTTCGAATTTTTGAATTTCCTCTGTATCAATAACACTCAAGCAAAACTTCACAAGGCATCGATAAATATCCTGTGAGTTAATTTTATCTTGTAACTCTAACTTAATATTATAATCATCTGGATATTCTTCAACATCCGGTCTGCTATCTATACTTTGAAATTTTATTTCTAAATCATCATTTTTTACGATCTCAAAATTTTTACCTTTTATTTTTTTACTTCCTCCTTTGCCTTTAATGTCATAAAACGTTCTGAATATTGAATAAAAATTAATGATATCTGGTTCAATTTCAACGCTAAATTTATCGTTGCAGCGGTCACACTCATCATAAAGAAAAACTTTTTTATTTCCTAAGCCTTCGGATATTGCATGGGCTTTGCTTTTGAACGTTGTTTCTCCATTTAATTTACCGCAAAATCTACATTTTCGATTTTGTTTATCTCCAATAAATATTCTTTCGCCACCAAACGCTCTTAATCGATAATTGTCAAGGGTAGCTCCAAATGTATTTTCGAATTCTTTATTAAGTTGATCAAACGTTTCGTCTCCTTGAAGTGAAATCAAATAATTGTTTAATTTATTTGATTCTTGAATGGTTAATTCAAAATTCGGAAGAAAAAAAAAGTATTCATCTTCCTTTAAACGACTGAAATATGCTGTCACTTGGTTTATACTTGGTGGAAATCTATCCTTAAAAAGTGCAATAAATTTTTTAATACCAATTTTATTATCACTATCATATTTTTGTAAGCCATTAATCTTTTTTGAAGAAATATCTCCGAAGAGTTCATAAAGACCAAATACAAAATCTTCAATCAATTTTTGATTTTCGGACTCTAATAAGAATGATAAAGTTTCGTTTAGAGATTTGAAAGTAATTTTAGAACTCCAAGATTTATTCATATTTTTTGTAAAAAAGTAATGCAAGATTTATTTTTTGGGTTGTAATACTATTTAACTAATTTTCAAAACGCTGTATAACGTCTCCTTATGCAGACTGAAAAGTTCCGCTAATTCGACAGTGATTTTCCTTTTAATAAAGTTTAATAATTTCTCTTAGGTAGGCGACTTGTTTCTCTACCATTATTTCTGGCTTGTTCTATTAAATATTTCAAGTTCTTGTTTTGGTATAATGAGTTTAAAGCCTGCGAAAGATATTCTATAAGCACTATTTTAAAATTTCACGTCTCACGGACTTTGTGAGGCGAATAAAAGCAAGATCTCAATTTTCTACTTCTTCGGAGAAAAAAAGCAAATATAGAAAAGATTTGAAAAGGGGACATAGTTATCAAAAAAACTATATCATTTAAGTCATTTCCGGAATATGTATAGGCACCTACATCAGAATCTTAAAATTGAAAACCACTGAATCCTAATTTAACAGAAACTTTTATGAAGTTGATGTGGTGGAGCAATTAACTAAGAAAAATGAGGAACTGGTGACTAACATTTGTTGTGATTTGATAAAAATCAATTCAAAATATAAAAATCCAAACTTATTAATTGAATTTTTTATATATTATAAAATAAACTAGTTAAATTTATGCTCTAAATAATAAATTATGATAATTACTACAGCATTGGTAACTGGATTGTTGCTGAGATTAGGAGAGAAAGGACTTGAAAAAGCATTTGAAACTGGTGGAGAAAAAATTTCGGAAGATTCAATAAATTGGATAAAAAGTCTCTTTTATAAAGATGGAAAACCTAAAAAAGCATTAAAGGAACTTCAAGAAGAGCCCGAAAACAATGGAAAACAGGAAATAGTAAAAGGTATAATTGAGAATAGTATTGAAGATGATGAAGAAAATAAGAAATATTTTGAAGAGTTAATTGAGAAACTTCCGAATATACAAAATACGATATCAAATAGTAAAAATGTTGTAGTAGGAGATATCACTTCTGGTAGTAGTACTATAGTAGGTGATGGAAATGTGATAAATTAATAGTTATGAGTAATAATATTGTTACTGCTCCCATTAATGCAGGAGAAAATGCTATTATTGGCAATGGCAATACTGTAATCCAAAATTTTATCAGCGGATTAGATATTTTATTGAATGAGTACAAAGACCAACTAACATATATTTCAAATTTACTCAATGAATTTAAACCTAAAACAGCCCTAGATCTTTTACAAGATATCGAATATCGAATAAAGGATAAAGAAATTGCTCAAAAAGAAATTTTATCTGGCAAAATCTTGTATTTAAGGGGTTTGTGTAAATCAGAAGTTGAAAACTTTAAAAAAGAAGATTCCGCAAAAGATTTTATCAAAGCGTACAACATCAATAAGAATGATAATACTTTCAGAGATAGGGCTTGTATTGAATACTTAAATTTACAAGAAAATGAAAAAGCAAATTCATTAGCAGCAGAAATTTTAAAGAGTGATGAATTTAACGTTGCAGCATGGTATGTAAAATGTATTTTGTCGGAAGATTTGCTTACAACTCTAAAATTAGTTCCTAAAAATTTAAGAGATAGTTCTGATTTTACTAATTCTTTAGTATTTAGAATTATCCGTATGGATGAATATAATTCTTTTGATGATTTAAAAAAATATAATATTGAGTATAAGGTCAGTTTGGATGAGTTTAAAGAATTAACATTTGCAAATAAACTCAAATGGATTATTAATATTGATTTGCTAATAAACAAATTTTTTTCTGAGTTTCCCTTACGGTACATTTCAGGAGAAAAATTAATAGTTGAAAATAATTCAAGTATGCAAAAGGCACTTGAATTACTAGAAAAATATGTTTTGACATTAGACAAGACAGAACTTTCCGACTGTATAATACCCTATAAGTTTTATTACCACTACCTAAAATATTTGATAAAGAATGATAAAGAAGATTATTTAGCATTATTTGAAAATTATAATAATTTAAAAGAAATGCATTGGTCTTTGACGGTATGCTTATGTCAGGTTCTCAATCACAATAAAAAATTTGAAGATACATTAAAAGTCTTAAATGAATATTTAACAAAAGGGGGAGAAGAAATTGTTGAATATTTTATTTTTAAAGCCGTTGTATTAGATGCTTTAGAAAAATATGATGATGTAGAGGAAATGTTTTTACAATATTTGAATTTTAAAGACTCAATTGATGAAAAGACCGTTCTTAATATTTTTTACACTTTTTTCAATATTCAAAAAAAATATGCTGATTTGGATTTGTTTAATCGAGAGAATGAGGAAATGCTTAAAAAAAATTACGCCTTTCCTGAACTTAGGGAACTTGTTGATGTTACATTAAAAGTCAATTTTTTGGATGATAAAGGAGAAGATGTAAAAAATCAATTAAGAAAAATTAGTATAAACAGTTTCAGTTTGATTGGTTGTAAAACTCTTATTGCAAGAAATTTTGAAAGTATAGGATTAAGAAAAGAAGCAATAAATTGTTTAGAAAAATTTGTTGATAAAACCAAAATATCAGAAGAGTTGCGACTATATATTCATTTTTTAATAGAACAATTATATGATAAAAATGATATCGAAAGACGATATAAAGAATTACTAAAACTATTGGAGTTTTGGAGAAAGAATAGTGATTATGTAGATGAACAGTTGTTGTTGGTAGAGCATAATCTTTTTATGGATATTAATGATCTGGAAAATCTTATAATAATTGATAAATTACTTTATACATTTTTTCCCGAAAATGAACAATATCAATTTTTTGTTTTGTTAACGTTGGATAAATTGGGGAATTATGAGCAAATAAATGAGTTTTCAGAAATTTTAAAAACCAATTTTGAAAATGAAATTTTAGGAGTAAATATTGCAATACTTCTATTAAGAAATAAAATTGATACACTAAAGGCGTTCTTAATTTTATTTAATTTGGCGGAAAATAAAAGTAATATTAATGCACGTAGATCGTACTTTACAAACTCTACAATGTTCACAGAGTATCTTGAAAAATATGAAGAAGTAAAATTTGGAAATTGGGTTGTTTATAAGGTAGACGAAGTAATAGATAAGATAAAAATAGAAAAAAATGATGGGTTACAAGGGAGATTTTTAGGAAAGAAAATCGGAGATAAGTTTATTGAAGTCGCAAAGATGTCAGGAAATACGAAAAACATTGAAATTTTAGAAATTTTCAATGACGCAATGAAATTGTTTAGAGAAATAACTGAGGAGGCCCATAATCCAATAAATGAACTTGGTTTTGAATCTATGAAACTACCTGAAAACATTGAGGATTTAGAAAGTTTTTTAAAAAATCAATTTGGAATACAAGGAACTGAACAAAAAAGCTATATAGATGTATCTCTGAACGATTATTATAATTCAGGCAAAGGTTTTATTGAAATTACTAAAGCGGTTTTTAAGGATGATTTTATAGACGCCTACAATCATCTCACTTTAAATGTAGGAACTAAATATACTACTATTCCGAGTTCAGTAACTAATAATGATTTTGTTGAAGATTACGGATTAGATTTTAGTACATTAATATTATTTTACAATTTAGAAACAAATTTCGAATTTAAGTTTATTCATAAATTTAAAATTTCATTTCAGATTAAATCAGAACTTGAGAGTAGAATCCAGGAACTAAAAGTTTCTCCAGTTTCAACGCTTTCTGTTAATATTACTCTTGATCGAGTGGAAAAATTTATATATCCCGAGAATATAAATGAAATAAGAATTGAATATTTGGAGAAAGTGCTATTATGGGTCACTAATAATTGTATTGTGGATAAAGTAATTGAAAAACTTGAGCTATATCCGAAATTAAGAGAAAACGAGAATCATTTTGATTCAAATTTTAGTAAAATGCTTGTTGATTTAATGTATATGTCCTCAAGGCAAGATTTTAGATTGATTAGTAGTGATTCATTTATATTTATTAATAACCATAGGATTAATATATACACCAATATTTTAAATCCAGAGAAATATCTTAAAACATATTACTCGGAAAAGTGCGACGAAACATTTTATAGGCAACTTTTAAAATGGAACTATACAGGCATTGATATAAATTTTGGTGTTTTAAAAAGTGAATTTGTTGATTTCCTTGCGGGAAAAGATAATTGTTATTCTAAAGCCGTCGATAACTTACAGTTTTCTTTGAACTCAAATCCGGAAATAATTTATACATGTAGTAAATTTTTGAAAGAAGTCTATTTGTTTAGCTCGATTACTATTGAGAATAAAAATCGATATTCTTTCGATATTATTTCAAGCAGCTTTAATCAAATGCCAATCGAGCTTATAAACATGTATGAAGGTTTAATTAGAGCTGAATTTAAGTTGTTAGGCGATTACTTCGATGAAGTTCTTCTAACCTTTCAAGAAGTTAAGAAATTGTACGGTTTAATTTGAAAATAAAAATATTAGTACAAAAAAAACACAAATTTAAACTAAAATACTCTAAATGAATTATTCAGGATTTTGTTACGTATAGTCGATGGTTTAGAGTTTTTTTAAAATTGCTCATATTGATAGATTATATATTTTAAAACTATTGTTTAAAAGAATGTGGGTAAATAATATATTTTTAATGTCATGTGATCTCATACAATACAAACAGCCAAAACTAAATAAGTTTTGGCTGTATTTTTGGCTGTAATTACCATAAGTGTTTGATAATCAATTGAAATTGTAGAGAGGATGGGATTCGAACCCACGGTACAGTTGCCCGTACACTAGCTTTCCAGGCTAGCTCCTTCAACCACTCGGACACCTCTCTAATTGAAGACTGCAAAAATAGCGTAATTATTTGAATTCTAAAAACCGATTCGTGAATTTTTCAAAATTAAAAACGCTTCGTGTTTTGAAGATGTTCAAGATTACAATTATTCCGAAACTTCACCACAAAGATTTTTAGCAAAATTTTCTGCGAAACTTCCTTCGTAATTAGGATTATCTAAAAGGTGCATCGCTTTTGTTATCGCACTTTCCGACGTTATGTCGTGTCCGCTGATCGCACCGATTTTTGTAAAGATATTAGAATTTGTGTACTTTCCAAAACTGATTCCTCCCGAAACACATTGCGAGATCACCACGATTTCAGTTCCCTGATCGCGCAACGTTTGTAAGGTTTTCTGCGTTTTCTCTGTGTTGAAAATTGTTCCGGAACCAAAAACCTGCAGCACCAAAACTTTAACTTTCGGAATTTCAGAAAAATGATTCAAATGCATTCCCGGGAAAATCCGCCAGAATAAAACATCCTGCGAAATGTGATTGTCCACGTGAAACGGCTCAGAAGTTCTGTTCCGCCATAAATAATCTTTCTTCACATTCAAATGAACTCCAGATTGACCTAAAACTGGGTAGTTAGGAGTTTGATAAGCGTCAAAAAACTCCGCAGAATATTTCAAAGTTCGGTTTCCACGCAGCAATTTATATTCAAAATAAACCGCAACTTCCTGAATCACCGCCTCATCATTTTCGTACAAACTGGCGTAATATAAACTCGTAAGTAAATTTTCCTTCGCATCTGTCCGCAAATCACCGATGGGCAATTGTGAGCCCGTTAAAATTACGGGTTTGGTCAGGTTTTTCAACATAAAACTGAGTGCCGAAGCGGTGTAAGACATCGTGTCCGTTCCATGCAAAATTAAAAATCCATCATATTTATCGTAATTTTTACCAATATAATTCGCGATGATTTTCCACTCCGTTGGACCCATATCCGATGAATCCAAAGGCTTTTCAAAGGGATGAACCGTAACTTCGCATTCGATCATTTTCATTTCCGGAATTTTTTTAAAAATATTGCCGAAATCAAAAGCCTGCAAACTGCCCGTTTCGTAATCTTTTTCCATGCCGATCGTTCCACCCGTATAAATCAGGAGCACTTTTCTTTTCATAGCTTCAAAAATACGGTATTTCAAAGAATAACAAAAATGCAGATTTGGGCGATTTTTTTAGATTTTCCCGCACCAGAATCTACCACCCAAAATCTAAAAAACCGGGCTCTTCGTTCCAATTCCTCATGCAGCCGCTTATCAATGAACCGCACAATTTTGCCACCGCTAATTCCGGGATTTCCACTGCGATCCCTATCGCGGGACACCGCCGATCCACGAGCGCTGTTAGAGCTCCAAGCTACGAACAGCGCTTCCAAAAAAAAATCCGATTAAACTTGTTCACGCTCGCTTCGCTCGCAACCTTTTCTCCCCAATTCATCACCATCAAACTCCAAAATAATCCTTAATTTTATCGCCATGAAAAACCGACAAGCCTTCGAGTATCTGCAGCAATTTCTCACCGAGGAGCGCCTTCAAAAAATCAATCATTTTGCGCTTGAAAGTTCAGATTATGTTTTACCTGTCATCGAAGATGTATTTCAGTTCCGAAATGCAGCTGCCATTGTTAGGTCTGTAGAAGCGTGCGGACTTCATAAAATCGTGGCTATGGAAAGCCAGAACGAATTCAATCCAAACTTGCGCGTTACAAAAGGTGCAGAAACCTGGGTAGAATTGGAAAGACTTCCACACAGTCTTGATTCTATTAATGAAATTAAAAACCGCGGTTATAAAATTGTAGCAGTTTCGCCCGAAAAAAATGCAACGCGGTTACCGGATTATCAGATCACAGAGCCTGTAGCTTTAATTTTCGGTACCGAAGCCGAAGGAGTGACCGAGGAGATTTTAGATTTCGCCGATGAAACCTTAGCCATTCCGATGTATGGATTTACGAGAAGTTTTAATGTATCTGTTGCCGCCGCAATTTGTGTTTATGAACTCAAACAAAAACTCCTGAAATCAAATATCGATTACAAATTATCGGAAGAAAAACTCTGGCAAATGAAAGTTCGCTGGGCGGTAAATTCATTACAAAGTGGCGACCAGATTTTAGCGAAATATCTAAATGAAAATTTCAATAAGTAATGAGCGAAATTTGCAATAAGTTTAATTTTCAAATTAGCACATTTTCAAATCGTCACATCATCAACCCGTAATTCCAGGCTGCCACAAAAACTCCCGCAGTTTCTGTTCTTAATCTCTGGCTTCCGAGCGAAACAGCTTTCACTCCTTTTTCTGCTAAAAGCTGAATTTCCTTATCAGAAAAATCACCTTCAGGACCAATTAAAAAAGTGACATTTTCTTGAGATTGAATATCTTTTAATTCGATTCGTTCTGAATTTTCATTGCAGTGCGCTACAAATGTTGTTTTCGGATCAATATCTTTAATAAAATCTGTAAACTTTGTTAAGTCATTTATGATGGGGAAATGAAAGCGCAGACTTTGTTTCGAAGCGGAAACCGATTGTTTTCTGATCTTTTCGATGTTTACATTTTTTCTTTCCGTTTGTTCGGTCTGAATTAAAGTAATTTCTGAAATTCCCATTTCTGTGGCTTTTTCCACAAAAAATTCAATACGGTCAATATTTTTTGTCGGCGCGATTGCAATATGAAGTTGCGTCGGAAAATTCGGAAGGTTTTCTTTAATTTCCAGAACATCCAGAGAAACTTTCTTGCCTTCAAAAACCAGATTTCCTTTCGCCAGATTTCCTTTGCCATCGGTGATAAAAATTTCTTCGCCAGATCTCATCCGCAAAACTTTTACAATATGCGTTTGTTCTTCGCTGTCGATATGAACTTGATCACCGGTGATTTCTCCGTAAAATAATTTCATTTAAAGCTTGTTCTATTTTTAATTGAATATTATTTTATATCAAGGTTTCAGATAATTATTCTCACTTAAAAATGCCACACCGGTTTTGATGGTCGTATAAATATCGGTATCACATTCTCTGTAACTGCAGGGATAAACTTCTTCGATCCATTTATCATTAATAAAGATCAAATTCAAATATTCAGTTTTTCTCAAATTATTTTTAAGTGATAAATAATCTCCTTCTTTCGGGGTGAAAGCAAAACTAAAAACGTTTTCAGTATTTATTTTTTCCAGGAACTCCTCTTTAATATCCTGAAGATATCCGATTTCGGAACTTTCATTCAAGAAATCTGCTTCTTCCGTGGATGCTTCAGTTTTTCCGGTCACCGTTTCTAAGATCCAGTAATATCTTGAACTTTTTTTGGAGTGGGTTACCAGGACTTTTTCTTCTAATAATATTTTCATCTGAAATTTTATAATCTATTAATCTATAATCTGATCGTCTTTCTTAAAATTTTCCTCAATATCATATCTCGATGTTGCAGAAACTGAAAGGTCCGCAAATTCGCCACGGTCAAATTTCAATTTCGCTACCATTGCGATCATCGCGGCATTATCGGTCGTATATTCAAATTTCGGAATATAAATATTCCAGCCTAATTTTTCTGAATTTTTTTGCATTGCTTCTCTCAAACCGGAATTTGCAGAAACGCCGCCTGCGATCGCTACATCCAAAATGTTTAATTCCTTCGCTGCTTTTTCGAGTTTATTCATCAAAATTTCAACAAGTGTTCTTTGAACGGAAGCACACAGATCCTCCAAATTTTCTTTAATGAAGTCTGGATTTTTTTGAACTTCCTTCTGAATAAAATAAAGCACCGACGTTTTAATCCCGCTGAAAGAATAGTTATAATTATCGATACGTGGTTTATTGAACTGGAACGCGTCCTTATTTCCGGTTTTTGACAAACGGTCTACAATGGGTCCCGCCGGATAATCCAGCTCGAAAATTTTTCCAATTTTGTCGAAAGCTTCTCCAGCTGCATCGTCGATGGTTTTTCCAATAATTTCCATGTCAAAATAATCTTTTACTACCACGATCATGGTATGTCCGCCGGAAACCGTTAAACATAAAAAGGGAAACTTTGGAGGTGCCGGATTTGCATCGTCGATAAAGTGTGCTAAAATATGCGCCTGCAGGTGATTGACCTCTATTAAAGGAACCTTTAAGCTCATCGACAATGATTTTGCAAAAGAAGTTCCCACCAGTAACGAACCCAAAAGTCCGGGACCGCGCGTAAATCCAATGGCAGAAATATCTTTTTGTTGTATATTTGCTTTGCTCATGGCTTTTTGCACCACAGGAATAATGTTTTGTTGATGAGCACGTGAAGCTAATTCGGGAACAACACCACCATATTCGTTGTGTATTTCCTGATTGGCTGCGATGTTAGACAGGATTTTGTTTCCTTGAATGATTGCTGCAGAAGTGTCGTCGCAGGACGATTCTATCCCTAAAATTATTGATTCGCTCATAACAATGGCAAATTTAGAGAATAATAACGATAACGAAAATAAAAAATCTGTCGCAGAAAACTTAGGTGACCAGATTCAAAATACGGCGGAAAATGTGAGCGACAAGGTGCAGGAAACGGTAAAAGAAGCCGGTCAACTCGCCTCCGACGCGCTGCATCATCCCGGGCAAACGGCAAAAGAATTTGGCGAACAGGCGGTGCATGATGTTACCAGCTACAAATGGTGGGCAAAATTACTTTTGGTCATTTTTTGGTTAGCGCTTTTTATATTCGCTTCAGTGATTGTTGTAATCAGCCTTCCGGCAACCAAAAACTGGGCAGCTCAAAAGGTGATCGAGAAACTGAATAAAGACTTAAAATCCCAAATGTCTTTCGAAAGTGTTGATGTGAGTTACTTCGGTGATATTCATATTCATAAAGTGACCGTTCAGGATTATAAAAAATTTCCGTTTCTGAAGGCTGACGAATTGTATGCCGACTCCGACTGGTTTTCAATTATCAGCAATTCCCGGAATTTACAGTTTCAGTCTTTATCTTTAAAGAAGCTTGATCTGAAAGTGATCACCTACAAAGGCGACAGTATTTCTAATTTCATCCGTTTTGTTGATCTTTTTAATACGCCTTCGCCAACAGTAAAAAAAGAAGCTTTCCAATTAAAATCAAGAGTATTTATTTCCAATTCCAAAATATCGATCATCAATCAGAATTCTGAAGGGGAAGCAGGAAAATGGCTCACGGCAAACAACGTAAATTTAGTTGTACCGGAATTAAGAGTGAATGGTTCTGATGTTTTTGCGCAGATCAACAACATGAGATTTACCACGGAAAGATGGGGTAAAAAACACGTGGTTGATACTTTTTCTGCAGATTTGGCGCTTACAAAACAATTTCTATCGCTGAAAGATCTAACCATAAATACAGATCGCTCTTTACTTCAGGGCGATGTTAAATTTAATTTGAGAAATGGTTCCTGGGCAGATTTTGCTGATAAAGTTCGGTGGGAAATGAAATTGAAACCCGGAAGCCAGATCAGCGGTTACGACATTAGCTATTTTGTGACGAACTGGGATAATTACAAGCCCATCAATATCTCGGGAACGATGACGGGGCCTTTAAATAAATTTTATCTGGATAACTTTTTAGTCCGTAATCCAAATGTAAATATAAGAACGCAAACCATGAAGGTTTCTAATATTCTGAAAGGAAACTTTCAAATTGAGACCAACAGTTTGTCGACCGATTTTACTTATGTTGATCTAAAAGAAATGATGCCGACTTTCATCTCCTCAAAAATGAAAAATTTTGCGGATGATTTTGGAAGACTTAAATATAACGGCGCAGTTCGGGTGACTCCAAAACAGATCTTTGTTCCCAAAGCAAACTTAATTACCGGCATCGGACAGGCGAAGATCACCAATTTTTACCTGACAGATTACAGTTCAAATCTACCAAAATACCGTGGCTTTGCTGAGGTGAATGATCTAAATACATCTGTGATCACTAAAAATAAACAGGTCGGATTAATATCCGGAATGTTTAATTTAGAAGGTGAAAGTTTTGATGTGAATACGATGCGATTAAAAACGCGGTCGCGTATTTCGAAAGTAGAGATCTTAAATAAAGAGATTAACAATATTTTTCTTGATGGTTTTCTGGATCACAAAACTTATAAAGGAATTGTGAATGTGAACGATGAAGAGGCAAAAGCAAATATCAACGGGTTCATCGACTTTAGAACCAGCAGATTAGCTGCCGATATTGTGGCGGATGTGCAATATTTAAATCTGAATTACTTTACGGGTGGAAAAGGAAACCAGATCGTAACAGGTTTGGTAGATGGAAAAATTTCTATGACAAATCTGAACGACCTTAATTTAGATGCCGACCTGAAAAATGTAACTTTTGCCAACGCCACCAACAAATTCCTTATTCCAAATGCTAAAGTAAAAGCCTATTTCGAAAATGGCAACCGCGTTGTTTCTGTTGATGCTCCGGGCGCCGTAAATGGCCAGATCTCCGGTAAATTTAATCTGGAAGATTTAGCGGCAATGGTTCAAAATGGGGTGGAAAAAATTCTGGTTGGTCCGCCGCCCAGAAAATTATACCGTGGACAAAATTTCACTATGGATTTTAAAGTGGAACAGGGACTCGTTAATTATTTCGAACCGAATCTTCAGATCCCAACCGGCGCTTCTGTGAACGGTTCTTACGAAGGAAATGCTAATAATCTTATTTTGAATATTGATGCACGTTCCCTGAAATACATCATGACCAAAAAAGAAGAAATCACAGATGCTGATAATGCACTCGCCAGAGCAAATCCGGCTTATAAAATAACGGAAAGAGACAAGGTTTCCCGCGACAGCGCCATGGTCGACAGTTTAATGGTGCGAATAAATACCGCAAATCTTGATGAGCAAATTTTTGCGAAAATCAATCGGGTAGAATACAATCAAAATATTCTGAAAGACATCACGCTGAGCGGCAGAAACGAAAACAACTCTATTCTGCATATTGCGGCTAACTTCAAACACGGCACACCGGAAGATGAAGTGAAACAAACGCTGAAGGAATACGCAATTAATCTAAATCAAACTGCGAATACTGCAGGAGATTACGTCTTTAGATTTGAACCGACTACCGTAAAAATTAACGATGTTGCCTGGAGTGTTGATACAGATCCGACACTCAATCATTCAATAACCTACAGAAAGAAAACTGCTGATTTTTTAATTCAGAATCTGCGGGTTTATTCAGATGCGAGTGAATTATTTTTGAAAGATGCGGTCTTTAAATCGGCGAAAGATTTTTCCGCGGACGGGGAAGTCAAAAATCTGGATATAGCGAAAGTTTTTGCCTTAACAAAAGGTGTGAACAGCATGGATCTTCAGGGAACTGCGAACGGAACTTTCAATATAAAAATGGATCAGAATAATCTGGAACCTTTGATTGATCTGAATATTACCGATATTTTAATGAATGGTAAGGACATGGGAAATGTCATGATTTCTGCAAAGAAAAGTGCCGTTCCCAATGTTTTCGATGTTGAAGCAAAAGTAGTTTCTACCGGAATTCTAGGTAATAATGATCTTTATTTATCCGGAACCATCAATAACAACACGTCTTCGCCAACGCTTGATCTCGTTGCCGAGATGAACGAGTTTGATCTGGCTTTTTCCCAAGAATTTGTGAAAGGCGTCTTCGGAAATGTTCGCGGGAAAGCTTCCGGTGAATTGAAGATCTCCGGTAAACTGAGCGATGTTGATTACAGTGGCGATATCGCCTTAAAAGACTTTGGACTTAAACTCAATTTTACGGGAGTTGATTACGCTTTAGATGATACGGTGGTTTCACTTTCCAAAGGTTTAGCGATTTTAAATGATATTGGGGTGAAAGATGGCAGAACAAATTCCAAAGGCTCAATTTCCGGAGCGATCCAGTTTGAAACCTTAGCTTCTATGGGGGTCAATTTAGTGTTAAGAGCCGATAATTTAATGTTGCTGAATACGACTCAGAAAGATCTTGATTTATTTTGGGGAAGGGTTTATGGCACAGGAACGCTTTATGTTGACGGACCCGTTTCCGCTTTAAATATTGCCACGCCGGAAATGAAAGCTTTGAATAACAGTGTTTTCACTTTCAATTCTAATTCAACTTCTAATGTCGAAGAATTTAAGATGCTGCGTTTTTTGAAAAAAGATGAAGCTGGAATTGTGAGTATTGAAGACAAGAAAAGATCGAGCGCAAACATTAATGTTGATTTTACGATCTCGGTTGATAAAGGAACAACTGTAAATGTTTTGGTTGGTGATGATATTGGAGATATAACGGTTCGTGGAAATTCGGATAAACTTCGTTTTTTAATGAGCCGAACAGGTTCAGTTTCGATGAACGGAGATTACTCTGTTGATAACGGAACTTTTGTGTCGAAAGCGATTTTGAACAGAACGTTCCAGATCTCCAGAGGAAGCAGTATCCGTTGGGATGGCGATCCTATTTCGCCGCAGCTGGATATTGATGCCACTTATTTAAGAACTGTAACCAACGCCGGACAATACCTGAATATGGGAAGCCTGCAACCTGTAAATGTTTTGCTCTCTACAAAAATTACCCAAACATTAAATAATCCGAAAATTGAACTGGGCGTTTCCGCACAGGATGTTTCGAGTAATTTAAGAGAAACGTTAGCTGAAAAAATGAGTAACGAAGATGAGAAGGTGATTCAGTTCGGATCCGTTTTGGTGATGAACAGCTTTAATGTCGGTAATTCTGCCTTCGATATTAATTTAGGAAATATTGCAGAAAGTTCCGGATACAACTTGCTTTTCAAACAGCTCGGTTCCGTGTTAAATACCATAAGTAATGAATTTCAGGTCGATCTAAATTATCTGAATGGCGACACCGCCTCCAACAGTGGCGACCGTGCCAATGCCAGCGTGAGTTTTGCGCTTTCGCCGCGGGTAAAAGTGAAAACAGGTTTAGGAATACCGATTTCAAAATCCGAGAATACCAATTCTGATTATCTTTCGGGCGAAGGAATTGTTGAGTATGACTGGTCCAAAAAGAACGATGGAACGCGTTTGCTGCGTGCTTATTCTAAACCAAGCAATATTGGACTGGGAACCGCAACCGGAAACGCAGGTGCAAATCAAAGTTATGGAGTAGGAGTAGTTTATAGTAAAAGCTTCAGCACAATCTTCAAAAGAAATAAAAAAAGCAAAAAGAAACTGAATACTAAACCCGAAATGAAAAGAGATTCTGTTAAAAATGATACGATAAAATAAGGATTTTGAGGTAAAACATAACAATTAAGTTAAATATTGTTAATATTTCAGTAAATTTTTTCGTTTTAATATTTTTTTGTAAATTTGCAAAAATATACACGTAATATTATCAAATTTATAAATAGAAAATGAACTATCAATTAGACGAAATAGATAAAAAAATCCTCGATTTTTTAGTAGAGAATACAAGAATGCCCTTCACAGAAATCGCTAAACAGATGGATGTTTCTGCAGGTACTATTCACGTAAGAGTGAAAAAAATGGAAGATGCCGGAATTATTTTAGGTTCTTCTTTAAGCATCGATTATGGGAAGTTAGATTATCACTTTACCGCTTTCATCGGAATTCTTTTAACTAAATCTAACAGAACGCAGGAAGTTTTGAAAGAGCTGACTACAATTCCAAATGTAATCGAAGCAAGTGTGATCTCCGGAAAGTACAATATCTTTTGTAAAATAAGAGCGAAAAATACCGAAGACGCAAAAAGAATTATTTATCAGATCGACGATATTCAGGATGTAATGAGAACAGAAAGCATGATCTCTATGGAAGAATATATTTCTGACAAAAACAGATTGATCGACGCAGTTTCTATCTAAATCGAACTGATTTTCAATAAACATAAAAACTTTTGAATTCATTTTCAAAAGTTTTTATAATTTTACCACTATGAAGGAAGATTTCTCGGATGAAGATCCAAAAAAAGATATGGGATTTATCTTATCGCTCGCAACCTTATTGCTTTTCAGCTTAATGGGAATCGGTATTGATACTGATGAATTTCTGCAGCGGGTAGAATTGAATATTCCAACCAACTATTTTTTCCTGATCGCAGGTGTTGACTTCTTGATGATCGCAGGAATCGTGCTTATTTTCTTTTATCGAAAGATTGGAGTTTATATTTTTCCGGCAGCGGTTTTAGCGCATTATATGTTGCATAACTATTACCTTTCTACTTTTTTATATACCGATGTTACGAATCTTTTTCTGTTCATATCGATAGGTTTACTGGCATTTATCCCAAAATGGAAATTTTTTAAATAAAGACAAAAATGTTTTCAAAAGCCTGCGAATATGCCATAAAAGCTACGATCTATATTGCTCAGCAAAGCCATCAGCAAAAACGTGCGAATGTGAAAGAAGTCGCAAGATCGGTCAACGCTCCGGAAGCTTTCACGGCAAAAATTCTGCAGCAGTTATGTCGGGAACATGTTTTGGAATCCATTCGCGGGAAACAGGGCGGTTTTATCTTCGACCTAGAAAAGCAGAAGCAAACAAAGATTTACGATCTTGTTCGCATTATGGATGGTGACAACATTTTTACCGATTGTGGTTTAGGTCTGCATAAATGTTCCGAAGTAAATCCCTGTCCGGTTCACGAGGACTTTAAAAAAGTTCGGGAAAATCTGATTTACATGACGCAGAAATATTCCTTTTACGACCTTGCCCTGAAAACGGAAAACGGTTTGGCCTGGCTTAAATAATTCTTTTTAAAATTCTAAATTTTTACCGAAAAATCTCTTTTGTTTTTTTTCTGAATTTATATCGGATAAATTTGTCCGAATTAAAAAATAGGTTTACATTTGTAGTATAATTACAAATCACACAAGACATGTTAACGAAAGAAAGAACAATAGGTGAAATGGTTGCACAGGATTTTAAAGCAGCCGAAGTATTTAGAAAGTATAAAATCGATTTTTGCTGCAAAGGAAACCGAACCATCGAAGAAGCTTGCGAAAATAAAAAATTCAACGTTGCAGATGTTTATAAAGATCTGGAAGAAATGTCGAAAGAAAAGTCGGGCGAAATCGATTTTAATTCCTGGCCACTGGATCTGTTGGCAGATTATGTAGAGAAAACGCATCATCATTATGTAGAAGAAAAATCTGCAGTGATCATTCAATATTTAAATAAACTGTGCAAGGTTCACGGAGACAGACATCCGGAATTATTCGAAATTAATGATCTTTTCTTAGAAAGTGCAAAAGATCTTGGAGCACACATGAAAAAAGAAGAGTTGATCCTTTTCCCTTTCATCAAAAAAATGGTTGCAGCAAAACAGAAAGGAGAAGCGGTTGAAAAACCTCAATTCGGAAGTGTTGAAAATCCTGTTGCCATGATGAAACATGAACATACGGTTGAAGGTGACCGTTTTGTGAAGATTGCAGAATTGACCAATAATTATCAGTTTCCGGAAGATGCGTGTGGAACGTATCAGGTAACCTATAAAATGTTAGAGGATTTCGAAAATGATCTGCATAAGCACATTCATTTGGAAAATAACATCCTTTTTCCAAAAGCAATTGAACTAGAAAAAACATTTTAGACTGAATTTTCTGTTTTTTTACTGAAGTCCATCTCATCTGTTTGAGGTGGATTTCTATTTTACGTAACCACAAAATTCACAAAGAACTTTTCAGGAAACGTCGTACGGAAGTTCGCTAAAATCGGGTAGTGTTGTCAATCAAAGGCATAAAAAAAATTCCAGCACCATTTCACTGTTATTCTACAGAAGAAGTTTTCGAATTCAGATAGAAATCATACGTGTAAACATTGTATGGCAAAATAAGTTTTGAAATCCCGTAAGAAATGAAACAGCAGATCAAAATCGGAACAAACAAAACATAACCGTCCGGAAGCAGATTACAGATCAAAACCACCGATGTAAACGGGGCATAGAGCGAAGCCGACAAAGTTGCAGCCGCACCGATAAGTGCAAAATTAATAGGAATTAATTGCATTCCTAAATAATTATTTCCTACAAAAGCTACCATTAATCCTAAAAAAGCTCCGGCTACAATACTTGGTGCGAAAACGCCACCGTCGCCACCGGCTCCTAGAGTTAAAGAAGCTGCCAAAGGTTTCAGCACTGCTAATATGACAAGAAGCAAAAGGGTAATTGTTGGTGCATTTAAAGGTTCCTGCAATATTTCCCGTAAACCGTGGTAGCTGTCGCCATATAAAGTCGGGAAGAAAAAGATCATTGTTCCCACCGCGATCGCTCCTAAATTCACCCGGATAAAATTGTTAGAAATATTACCGAAGATCTTTTTCATTCTTGTTACAAGAAGCGTAAAATAAACAGAAAGAACGCCGCCCAAAATGCTCAGCACCACAAAAAACGGAATCGCTGCGTACGTCCATTCTTTTACCGGATGCGTTAAAATTGTTTCCGAATCGAACAGTTCAATAAATCCCCAACTTACCAAAGCAGAAGCGGTGCAGGCAATTACCAGCGACTTCCGCATTTTTCGCGCGATCACTTCCAAAGCAAATAAAAATCCGGCGAGCGGACTTGTAAATAGAATAGCGACGCCGGCTACAACACCAGCACAAATCAATTCGCGTTTGTACATTCGTGCAGAAAATTCCTTTTCGTAAGCATAATTTCCAATCGTGGCGGTCGCAACAACCGTGGAAACTTCAACACCCGTTGAACCTCCAAAAATAACGGTGAGAAAGCCGTTGAAAAAGTGAGAGGGGATTTTGAAAAGTGGCAAATGATCTTTTCGCTGATCCAAAGTTTTATAAATTTCTGTAATTCCTTTATTTTTTCTGTTTTCAAAAAGAGTTTTTCTCAAGAAAAAGATGGCGGTAATCCCAATGGTCGGTAAAATAATAAAGAGCGCCGAATATTTCCCAGAAATTAAACTGAACAGATAATGCTCGAAAAATTCTGTAAGATGTTTGAGGATGAAAGCCAGCAAAGCACTTCCTAATCCTACCAACATCGAGGCAACGACGAGGCGAAAGTAATGTTGGGTAACGATTTTAGTTCTTTCCAAGGGAGTTCTTTAAATAATAAGTGTCAGATATCATTTTCTTCAGAGGTATATTTTTTCATGTATTGAAAATATTTCGGCTGAAGATGTCTGTTTTGCAAATTTAAAGAAACTTTAATAAATCAAGAGAATTTTAGGGAATTCATTATTTATCATTTAAAGAAAAGGGGTGGAGAAGCTTCTTCTATTTTAAGATCATAAGCAAACTTCCGACACTTACTACGACCCAAAGTACGATTGCCAGAAACAATGGCTTCCAACTGATGGTTTTCAAAGTCTGAATAGAAATCGTAGAACCAATGAAAAAGAGCGTTAAATTTAATCCGGATTTTGCGCCTGTAGTTGCTAATTTGCTGAAACCGTCGAAAATAGGAAAGTAAGTATTCAAGATAATCGCAATAATAAAATATCCGATAAACCAGGGGATTTTGACCTTTGCGCCTTTAGTTTTAAAAAATACCATTGTTAAAAGCGACATTGGAATGATCCATAAAGCCCGGGAAAGTTTCACAGTCGTTGCCACTTTCAGAGCCACGTCGCCATATTTATTGGCCGCGCCAACCACAGAACTCGTATCGTGAATTCCGATGGCACACCACAAACCGAACTGTTCCTGCGTCATATGAAATAAATGTCCGAGCGGTGGATAAACAAAAAGTGCTACAGAATTAAGCGTGAAAATAATCGCCAAAGCCAAAGACATTTGTTTCGTAGTTGGTTTAATAATGGGCGACACGGCTGCAATTGCACTGCCACCACAAATTGCTGTTCCCACAGAAATCAAGTAAGATAAAGGTCTTTCGAGTTTTAAAAATTTACCGAGGAAATATCCAATGGTCATTACGGTGGTGATGCTTAGAATTGTTAAAGTAACGCCTTCTTTTCCGGCTTTTAAAGCTTCATCGAGTTTTAGTCCGAATCCTAAACCGACAATGGAGATCTGCAACAAAAGATGAATGTATTTATGGAGATCCTGTTCGTAAGGATTACCAATAATAATAGTAAAAGCGATCCCTAAAGCCAGAGCAACGGGCGAGGACGCGAAAGGGGAAATACAGAAAATGACCAGCAGAAAGAATAGGATTTTTCGGAGAAGATCTTTTGAAACGGTAGTTTGCATTTGGATGATTTATTTGGTGGTACAAATTTCGGTTATTTGTCATTCATAAACCAATCACAATTTGTTGTAGCGTATAACCATTAGTTATAATTAATGAATTTCAGAAAAAGATTGATGAGGTCTGAGTGTTCGCCTTTTAAAGTTATGAAATGAAAATTTCTTTCGATGCTGAAATTTTTAATATCGATCACACTGAGTTGATTATTCCTCAGTTCCTGCAAAACAGTATTGAGGGAGAGAAAAGCCATTGCGTCGGAATGCAGCAAATAATTTTTGATACTTTCGCTGCTTCCTAAATTCATTACCACATTCAATAATTTTAAATCGATGCCGTTTTTCTTTAATTGATTTTGAATAAATTCCTGCGTGCCGGATCCTTGTTCCCGAAAAACAAGATCAATTTCATACACGTCTTTAAGCTTGAAGTTTTTGTGGACCAAATTATGATCTGCCTTAGAAACCAAGACAATCTCATCTGGTTTAAAAATCTGATAGTCGAAATAAGAAGACTGCGATTCCCCTTCTACAATTCCCAGATCGATCTTCCCTTTCTTAAGTAGAGCCGAGATATCTTCGGAATTATGCGTCACCAATTCAATACTGATGTCTTTGTAATAAGAATTAAACTTCGCCAGAATTTCAGGCAAAATATACTGCGCGATTGTCGTACTCGCGCCGATCTTCAGCTTTCCTTTTTCCTGTTTGTTGAGTTGGGAAATATCAAATTCCAGATCGCGGTATAGGTTTCGGATCTTTTCTGCGTAGATCAATAAAATCTTTCCGCTTTCAGTGATTTGAATCGTGGTTCCGTTTCGGTGAAACAATTTCGTGTTGAGTTGATTTTCGATCTCTTTAATGTGTTTCGTCACTGCCGGCTGAGAAATACTCAGTTCGTTTGCAGCTTTGGTAAAGCTGAGACGAGTTGCTACGGTATGAAAAACTTTCAGGCGGTAATCGAACATGAATTAGAATTTAAGGATTTTTGAAGAAGTTTTTTTACCGCAAAAGTGACAAAAGGCAACTGTAAAAAAAGAAGATTCAAAAGAATGGAAAAAGTAATGCATTATTCTGTCCGCATTTTGCAAACTTTGATTTGGTGTATTTGATCTTTTGTCTCTTTGTGGTTTAACGTATTTAAATCTTATTTTTCTATAGTAAGAGCCGAACCTTTGTGCGCGGCGATGTGATCGGTTTTGCTGCTTTTGATCTCATATTGTGGATCATCTTCTTTGGCGTGATGCGTGTAGCCTTTATAATCAAAATCTTTCGTATGAACTTTGATGATGGTTCCGGAAACTTTTCCTGCTTCCGAATTCCAGCTTACTTTATCACCGATTTTAAATTTTTTTTCCATGATCTAATTTTTTTAAATTTTTCTTTTTGAGAGCCTTTATAATATTATTCAGGATTTTCTACTGAATAGAAAACCTGGTCACCTACAACTCTCGCCGGAGCAGTGTACGGATGTTCCGTCGCTTTTCCTAAAGCCATAATATGAAGCACTTCCCAACGTTTTGCCTTCAAATAATCTGACACCATAGAACGGTGACAACGCCACCAAACTGCTTCCGAACACATCATTGCCGTTGGTTTTTCCAGAGCGAGTTTTTCCAGTTCTTCCACTCCATTTGCAAAAGGTGCGGTTTCCATATAATCGGCGTAAGCCTGGAAAGATTTATTTCTCCAGACCGTATTTTTTGATGAAGGAGACAATTTCCTTCTTCCGCCAAGATCTTCGATGTACACATATTGAATTCCGCTTTCTTCTAAAGATTTCTTAAGCTGATCCTGATCGAACTGTGGGAATTTTCTTGAACCGGGTAATCTTCGAATGTCCGCCAGAGTTTTAATGTCAAATGAAAAGAGCAATTCAAGAAATTCCTCGATCGTTCTGGTAGAATGACCGATGGTGTAGATGGTGGGTTTTTCAGACAATGACATTTGAAGGAATTTATAGGAAAGTGGGAATTATAAATTTAATGATTTTAAAATAAAAAGAAGCCCCAATTTAATTCGTCAAAATTACATTTCAAAGATTAGAGTAAGATTATCATCTTCTGCTTACATTTTTCGAGTGTAGTTTAAACTTGCGGCGGTGAGGAATTAGTTATTGAAAGTTCGCTGCAGAATTATCTTGTATTTGCTTGAAGATCACTTAGAACTTTATCTTCACTTGGTCTTAAAAGGAAAATGTATGCTATTAACAGTATTCCAAAGATCACCAGATCGGGCTTTATAAATAAAATTAAAAAGGCGGCACTTTCTAAAATAGCCCACCGAATTATTGAGGCCGTTTGATACAAATTAAATTTTTCTTCTAATTTTAGATCCGAATCAATTTGCTTCAACTGACTTTTAAACAGAAAATTGCTTAGCAGAAAAGCGCCGATCGGAATCACCAAATAAATTAGATCACTGGATTCAATTTCCTGACCTTTTAATTGTTCCATTGTAATTTGGCCTGCGAAAATGTAGGCTAAAATAACTCCTGCACAAATTGCCAGATGAATTATTTTAAGAATTTTTAGTTTATCTGTCATGATTTATTTTTTTTGAATCGTATGTTTTTATTCATCTAAAATTACTTATGCTGTCTGCCTTTATCATATTATAATTCTCACTTATCTGATCGTCGCACTTGGAGCATAAAGACGATTTGAGAGACTTGAGCTCTTAAAATATTTCCGTTTTTGTCAGTTGGCCCTGTTCGTTATAATATTTCCATTCTCCTGCCTGTTCTCCATCTTTATAGGAGCCAATACTTTCCACTTTTCCGTTAACGTGATAGGTTTTCCATTCTCCTGTCTGCTTGTTTTTTTCGTAATTTCCTATTCGATAAAGTTGTCCGTTAAAATGGTTGTTTTTCCATTCACCTGTTGAGTTTCCGTTCTCAAAGTTGGCGGTTGTCAACAAGGTGCCATCTTCGAGGTAATCTTTCCATTCCCCGGTTTTTTTTCCGGTGTCATATTTTCCGGTGCGCAACAACTTTCCACTTTCATAGTAATATTTCCATTCGCCTGTAGGATTTTTGGTATTGTCAACCTGGCCCAGTTCCTTTATGTTTCCATTTTCATAAAAAATCTTGTGAACCGTTTGTGCGTTTGAGCAAGCAAAAAAATTCATTATCAAAAGTAAAATCAGCAGGTTTTTCAGGTTTATTTCTTTCATCTGTAATTGTTACTCTATTTTATAAGTTGGGTTGAACTTTCGTATTGCAAAACGGTTGGGAGTTTGTGTTTTTTTTGAGTGGATTATCTTCTTCAAATAAAATTCAATTTCCAACGAGTAAATTAGTGAAAATAATAATTAAAGAGGATTTCAATATGGAATTATTATTTAAATCCGGGACGATAATTTTTCTGGAAGTCGTTTTTTGTCACCTGATTAAATCGAAGCCTAAGTATAATTAATAAAGTCTAATAAAAATTCAGGACTTCACTTAATGAAAGAAAACTTAACTCTCAGCCAAGATCATGGATTGTCTTTTATCGATAAGGATAATCGGAATATCTCTTGTAATTTCCGTTTTCAGCATCAATTGTTATAATGTCGGTTGCTCTGTTTTTGTCTTCTCTTTCTTCCTCAAAGACATAGTAATTTCCTGTTTTCTCCATATGAATGCCGCAAAAAATTTGAGAAAGCAAGTGCTTATTCTTTCGGTTATTGTAAAATATTTCTTCTGCCATTTTCAGGGATATTTTTGAATTATTTGAGATGACTTCTATTTCTTTATCGGTTGCGTTAATTATTTTGATTCGCTTGTTTTTTTCAGGTTCAATTAATGCAATATTTTTTGAAATCGAATTTCCATGACCACCATTGATATCGAAATCTTCATCTAAAGTGCAGTCTGAAATACCGACGGGACCGAACATTCCATAATGTAAACCGGCTGTGTGATGAAAGTTTGATATATAAAATTTAAGGTTATTGTGGGTTGTCACAATAATGGTATCTGTTTTCAAAAATTCAGAAAACGGAATCCGAGTTTTTTTGAAGGATCTGTCTTCTGAGACGTAAGTGAATTTGTTTTTAATAACGGTGTCTGAAAAGATCTCTTTACCTCTCTTAATTTCAAATTTTAAGCTATTGATTTCATTTTCTTTAAATCCTGAAAAGGAAATTTCGGGCTGCTCGGTTATTATGTGGGTAGAATCACATTTTTTAATGGTTGCAGATAATTCTTTCTCGATTTGTCTCCTGCTGAAATAGGAAGAAATGGTGACAAAGAGTACAATCGCCAAAATGAAAAGGCTAATTGCTGCAATCCCACGAAGTAAAAGTTTATAGATTTTTTTCATTTTTGTATTTGGTAGGAAAGCTTCTTCGTGCGTTTTAGCATTTTCTTAATATATAAAAATACGAAAGAAATCCTTCGATAAGCACAAATCTCATTTATTGCTTTAACTATCAGTCAAAATAGCCATTTAGCTTACACCAAAAAGCCGCTATCTTAAATTTTTATGGCGAACACCATCCCGAGAATTGAAAGAATATAAAAGCCTAAAACAATCCAGGAATCGATACCCATTCCTTTCTTTCGACCTGGTTGTTTAATAACCATGCCGATCAAGTAGATGGCGGTGATAATAATCGCAACAACGGTTAAATAAACATCTACATTTTTTGCTTGCGGCAGGATCGGTTTATTGGTGATCAGCGTTGCAGCCAAAAATAAAACCGGAAGAAAAGCATTGCCTCCAAATATATCACTGATTATTGGTTGATACGTTTTGTCTTTCACGAAAGCCAATCCGCTTGAAATCTCCGGTAAAGAGGTAACAAATGCCAATACGGTTGCGCCAAAGATTAAACCGTTAATATTAAAATGTTCTGCGATAGTACTGCTTGTATCTTCCAGTAAAACTCCAAAAACCAGAATTATTAGGGAAATACCAATTAACCAGATAATGGCAGATTTTGGAGACATTTTAGTCTGACCGCTTTTGGAAGATCCGCTAACAGCCGGTTCTTTTTTAGACTGCACTTTTTTAAGAATAATAATACTGGTGATCCATGAAAAAGCAATCAGCAATTCCGGCGGAGTCGTTCTAAATATCAGACTTGAAGGAGTAAGTTCTTTTCCGAGGATCACCGTTACCAAGATAATGATCAGAAATAAACCCTGAATTAGGCTGGCTTTATTACTTACCAAAGTACTCAGAGGTTTTTTTTCTTTTCGGGAAGCAAAATCAAAAAGGACCAAAAGTAAAGACTGAATCACGATGCCGCCCAGAATATTTCCGACAGCAAGATCGATATTGCCTTTTATTGAGGCACTAATGGTAATCGCAATTTCCGGAAGATTGGTGACGACCGATAAAATGATAGTGCCGCCAAAGGAACTTCCCAGCTTAAATTGGTCATCAATAAAATTGACGACTTTAGATAATTTGTTGCTAAAGAGCCAAAGCAAAACAACGGAAGCGATAAAAATCCAGATACTGTAGTTGAAAGGAATGCCAAGATCCATAGAATCGGTTTTAGTGGGAAGAAATACAACTGCAATTTATAAAATTTTGGTATTGGAAATAAATTTTTATCTATTTAATGGCTATAATTTTTCGGTATTATTTATACAACCGCTTAAATCTAATTCATGTTTTGAAATACCATCTCTTAAAAAATAATTCTATAATGAATATATATCCTGCGTCAATCAAATCACAAAAAACAAAGCCTCCCAATCACAGGAGGCTTTGTTTAAAAGTTTAAATTAACTTGATCTTAAGATAACAATACGGTGTCGATCACGTGGATCACTCCGTTTGATGCTTCAATGTCAGCAGCTGTAACAGTTGCGCCACCGATTTTTACTTTGCCATCTTGGATGCTTACCTTTAGCTTTCCTCCCTGTACGGTTGTTAATTCTTGCCCGTCTGATAAATCAGCAGCGTGAGCTTTTCCCGCAACCACATGGTAAGTCAAAACTTTTGTAAGCTCTTCCTTATTTTCTGGTTTTAGTAAAGTGTCCACACTTGATTGAATGTCTGCAAAAGCAGCATCAGTTGGTGCGAAAACAGTGAAAGGTCCGTCGCCTTGTAAAGTTTCTACTAAACCTGCCGCTGTTACTGCTGCTGCAAGTGTTTTACAATCTGATGATGCGATTGCTACGATGTCTTTTTTAGTTTCGTTGTCCATTTTGAATTTTATTTTTTTGAGAATTAGTTTTCTCATTTGGTAAAATTACATACTAATTATTCTATAATGGTGTTTTTTTAATACATGTTTGCAATAGAAATTCTCAATCTGTTATTGTTGAAATTACTGCCCCAAAATAGCGAGCTTTAATGTTTTTTAATATTTTCAAAATTATTGATTTGTTCCTTTGGAATTCCCCATTAGCAATAGTTTCTTTTTTATAGGATTGCAATTCACGGATTATAAATTCGCACCATGGAATTTCACAATTTTTTATTTTGGATCATTTCAAACAATTCTTTTTTATAAGTATCGCCGATGGGAATGTTTTTATCATTGATGTAAACGCATAAAGAATCTGTTTTCGTTATGTGCCGAAGGGAAACGATAAAAGATTTATGGGTCTTGATAAATTCTGATTTTGGCAGTAGATCCTCAATATTTTTAAGCGTATTATTGGTGATGATCTGCTTTTCAGTTAAATGAATGGCGACGTAATTTTTTAGTGCTTCGATATATAGGATGTCTTTCTCATATACTTTTTCAAAATTATTTTTACCATCGGTTTTAACGAAAAGATATTCCGACGTATTTTTTGGTAGTTCTGAAATCTGGTTCTGATTGACATACGTATTTTCAACTTTTTTTACCGCTTCATAGAACCTTTCAAATTCGAAGGGTTTGAGCAAATAATCGACCGCATTAACATCGTAACTATCCAAAGCAAATTGAGAATAAGCCGTTGTGAAAATAATTTCCGTTTTCCCTTTGATGATTTTTGATAATTGCAAACCCGTTAATTCAGGCATTTGAATATCCAGAAAAACGAGGTCGATATTGGATTGCTCAATGATGGATAAAGCCTGAATAGAACTTGTGGTCGTTGCTTCTAATTGGAGAAATGGAATCTTGGCCACATATTTTTCGAGTAATCGAATTGCAGGCGGTTCATCATCTACAATTATACATTTTAATATTTTCATAATTTGTTGATCAATGGCAATTTTAATAGTGTGGTAAATTTACCCTCTTTTTCTTCCGATTGAAAAACAAAATTGTTCTGATAAATCGCAGACAAACGTCGTTTTAAATTCTCTTTCCCTATGCCATTATGGTTGTATTTTTCGGATTTAGAAATTAAGTTTTCGGTGGTTACAATCACTTCTTTATCAGTAACCTTAATAGAAAGTTTTGCCGGATTTTCATTGTCAGTAATGATCCCGTGTTTAAAAATATTTTCCACAAAATGGATAAAAACTAAAGAGGGAACAACTTGTATATCAACGTTTCCTTCCACTTTATAATCTAAAAACATCGTGTCTTCAAATCTTTTTCGGTGCAGATAAATGTAATCTTCGATAAATTTTATTTCTTTTTTTAAAGGCATCATTTCGTGTTCCGCTTCATAGGTCACATATCTTAAAAGTTCAGAAAGCCGGTGAATATCTTTCGCGGTGTTGGGTTGCGTATCAATTAAATCGGTATAAAAAACATTCAGCGTATTAAATAAAAAATGTGGTTCTAACTGGGATTTTAAAAAATTGAGTTCTGCTTTTTTATAATCCAGTTCCAATTGAAAAACCCTTTTTTGATTGGCGGCTGATTCGTAAAAAATATATAACAAAGTACTGTATAAAATACCCTTAATTGCAAAATAGGAATTGTCAACAGTGTAATAAACGAATTTTCTGGATTCTTCCCAATAATTGTGAAGACCAGTAAAATGGTATAAAATAACCTCTTCAAGCAAATAGCGAATCTGTCCAAAAATGACCATCAAAAGGATGATGCCTAAAAAAAATATGAAATAATTTTTCTTTTTTAAAGTGTAAGGAAGAACCACATAAAAGTTTAGAAAGTACACAGAAAATGTTGCGATATACATGATGATCCGTGTAAAATTTATTGGCAACTGAAAATTTTCTAAAAACCCTTCCTTTCCGCCGCTGTGAAAATCCAGAAAAAAATCCATTAAAACGACTAGAAGGATGACGGCCAAATGAAAGTAACGCTGTTTTTTAACTATTTCCATGTGATAAAATTACCCAATATTTTTACTTGCAAATTATATTTTTTGATGAACTGGCAAAAACGCTACATGAAATAGGTTTTTAATATCGAAAAGTACAAAAGCGTGCTATTTTAAGGTTTCATCTCGTGTTATTTCGGGTTGGTGTAATTTAATTAATTGTGGAGGTTGCCTGGAATACATTTGCGTCATCAAATAATAACACATGAAAACAACAATCGCACTTTTCTTATTACTACAAAGTTTCTTCTACTTTGGGCAAAGCATTCAAATCAGCGGAATGGTTACATTCGAAAAAACCAATCAGAAATTAGCATCTGCGAAAGTTTCTATTTTTAATGCTGCAGACCATAGTTTTCAACAAAGCACAAACACAGATGCAAATGGACAATATCAACTGGACATAAAAGAATCTGAATTTTATATTAAAATTAATGTAGAAGGATATAAGGTTTTACAATCCAAGATTTTAAAGAAGAGTAGTGGTAATCAAATTCAAAATTTTTCTTTAGAGGAAAATGTTTCTGAAATAGAGGAAGTGGTGGTTATGAAAGCCAATAAAGTACTGACCTTAAAAGGGGATAAAATGATATTTGATGTCGATAAAGCAGGTTTTGGCAATGGCAATGATGCTTTGGAAACCTTAACAAAATTACCGGGTGTTCGTTTGGATAAAGATGAAAATGTAGTTTTTAGAGGCAATGGAAATGTCCAGATCATGATTGACGGAAAACCTGCACTTTTAAGTGGCGAAGAACTCAAACAATATTTAAAAACTTTGGATGGTGGCAATATTAAATCGGTTGAAATTATTGCAAATCCTTCCGCAAAATACGATGCTTCGGGAAGTGCTGGAATTTTTAACATCGTTCTCAAAAAATCTGCCGCAACGGGTTTAACCGGAAACGTAAAAACATCGGTTGGCTATGCGGAATTCATTAAAAATTACAACAGTATAAATTTGTACAACAATACGGAAAAATGGAATTTTAAATTCGGCCTGAGTCAGGGTTATACAGAAGGCGCGAATCACAGAATGATCAATCAAACCATCGTCAATCCGACGAATACTTTATTGTTAGAACAAAAAAACGATTGGTTGCCAATATCCAACAGTTATTCCGGAAATTTTGGGGTCGGACATCAATTGAATAAAAACGCCAGCGTTGGAGCTTCCATTAATTACAATATTTACAACAGCCGCGAATTGACCAATGGTCGAACAAATGAGTACGACAACAGCGTTTATAAGCGCTACACGATCTTAAAAACAAACGATGCCATTTTTAATAAAACCTTGATCGGCAACTTATTTTACAATTTTGCCACCGATAGTTTAACGACGAAAATCGATGCCCAAATTAATTTTGCGAAGTATGAAAATACAAGCGACCGCCTCACCTCTAATTCCTATTTTAATTCGAATACCAATGAGATGTACAAAAATGCTGAAGTTGTAAAATATAATAATCCAACCAATTATAATATTTTAAGCGCTAAAATAGATGTAGAACACAAGGTAAATTCCGCCCTCAATTTAGAAACCGGCGCAAAATACAGTTACGTGAATAATGATTATGACATTGATTTGAGAGAGCGCAATTTAGCCGGAGATTTTATTTTAAATACGAATAGAAGCAACCGGTTAATTTACAAAGAATCGATTTTTTCCGGCTATGGAACGGCCAATTTTAAAACCGGAAAGTTTGATCTGCAGGCAGGTTTACGGGCGGAATATATTAATTATAATGCGACGTCATTAACCTCCAATTCCACCAATAAAGATCATTATTTATCCTTGTTTCCTTCTTTCAGCGTGAATGGTAATTTTAAAAACAACCAGTATAAATTATCTTACAGCCGTCGAATTCAAAGACCTCGTTATTTGTATCTGAATCCTTACTACGAATATATTGATACCTATAATGTTTCCGTAGGAAATCCGGATCTGACGCCCCAATTTACCAATGCTTTCGAGATGGTTTGGATCAACAAACAAAAAACATCTCTTTCATTGTTTGCGAATTTTTCAACCGACGAGATGTATCAGATCATTAATTATAATCCGGACAATAAAATAACCACTTTATACTTTGATAATATTGGAAGTTCCAAAAGCATCGGTCTTTCCTTCAATACCAATTGTAAAGTGAAAAAATTCTGGGAAATTCAGTTAAATAGCGAAGTTTCTTACGGTCAGGCAAAATCAAATCTGGAAGGTTACAAATTCAACGACAGCGGCATCTCTTATTACGCAGGTGTTAATCAAACTTTTAACTTTGGAAAAAACTGGAATGCCACCTGGAATAGTTTTTACAGCCAAAGCGGAAATTATGGTAATACCACTTTTAAACCTTCTTACGATATGTCTTTCAGTGTGAGAAAAGATTTTCTTGATAAAAAATTAAGAGTGAGTTTAAGCGCGCAAAATGTGTTGAAACAAAGCCAGTGGCGACAAAACACGCAGCAAGGTAATGTCACAACCAATTGGACGAACCGTTGGGAAACTAGAAAATTCACACTTTCTGCGACATATACTTTTGGCAGTGCAAAAAAGAAAGAAGTGAAGGATGCGGATTTGGGCGAGGAGCAGGGGAGATTGTAGGTTTTTACATTATTAAAAAAATAGCCAGACTGGATTTTGCAGTTTGGCTTTTTTTTGTTTTGAGGAAATAATTTTTTGTTGTAGTACAATCGATTAATGAAGATTTTTTACTGTAAATATTTTACAAATATTTAACTATAATTTTCATAAAATAATTTCAGTTTCGTCATTCTTAAAATAGTTAAGCGATATGAAGAATCTTTTATCAATAAAATTTTAGAACTTCTTCTTTCATCAAAACTCGCAAATTCGGCGGAGCCAATGACAAAAGTTTGGTCGTTTTTCAAAATATTTTTTTTTATAAAGCACCACTGTCATTCTGACGCAGGAAGAATCTCAAGTTATAGCCGAGATTCTTCACTTCGCCTTGCTGCGTTCAGAATGACAAATATTATGATAAGAAGTAGAATTATTTAATGAGGTAAATTTTGAGCATTTGCACAATCTGTCATCCGCATTTTTCCATCTGCAGCCGCCATTTTCAAAGTGTTACAATTTGTAACGGTTTCATTTCCTTCTGCAAAAAGACGCTTTTTCATAACCCGCCAATAAACCTTTGGATTTGTACTTTCCGTAAGAATTGCTACTACGTCAATAATGGAGAAATACCACCTTTCATTTTCTTCAGTCCAGTGAGAACGAACTTCTTTTTCTTCAAATAATTTGATATTATCCATAGGGATTTGTGTTTTTTTGAAGTAATAAAGATAGAGATTTTTGGACTCTTATTCAATACCAACTGCACGCAAAACGTTTTTAAAAAAAAGCAAGTGGATGCAGATTTAGTTGATGAACAGGGGAGTTTGTAGGTTTTAGTATTATCGAAGAAAAAATATTTTGTCTTTCTACAATCCTTTCAGGTCTCTGTGGTTTTTCATAGTCAAACCTGTCCATTCCCGATGAATGATGTTCGTTAAAAAAGCAAATTTTTCGCCGATTTTAAATTTTTTAATGGTGCTCAAGAATTCCGCGTCGCTCCGTTTCATCAGATTTTGAAACTTCATTTTCTTTCCAATAATCAGTGAGTTTGTTTTGTGTATCCTGACCTGTCATTCTTTGCCGAATCCACTTTTCGCTTCTGCCCAATTTTTGCCAATTCTCTCGGAGGTGCAGTAAAATTTTAAATTATAAATGGAAAGATAATTTCTTAAAATAAACGCTTCATTCTTCAAACCTTGAGAAGGTTAAACGGCTTTATTCGTCTTCCTCTTGTGCCGCGGTTATATAGATAACATACGCTTCATATTGTTCCAGTACATCATCAATCACCTGCTGACGGCTCAATCCCATTAAATCATAGCCACCTGATCCGGTTTGGGTAGTGACTTCAAGACGATAATAAACATCGGTATCTGACGCCATTTTCCCGCTAAAGGTCGGTGCTGGTGTCGCCACCATAGCCACCTGATAATAAAAATCATGAACACCGTCCGTCGATACTCTAAGTAAAGGTCCCGAAGGACGAGTAGGATCAATGGTTGAGATTGTTTCGTCGTGGTCGGCATTCTGACGCTCGGCATCATAACCTTTACCCCTAAATTCCGCTGCTACGTCGTCAAGAGCAGGGCGAATCACGCGCTCTAAATACTGTACTCCTTCTTTTTTTGAGGCAAAAGTAAGCATCTGTCCAAGTCGCTGTTTCCAGGAACGCTCGGGAATATGACCACCACTTGGAGTAATCGTTGGATCGCGAAGCACTTTTCCTTCCTGTTCTGCACGCTCTATACTTAGCGCTTTGTAAAAAGAAAACATGATCAGATAGGCAATAACAGTTACCGGAAGCGCAAAGATTAACGTAGCATATTCCATGGTAATAACGCCGCCCGCCAGAAGCATAGAAATGGTCAGCACCGCGGTTAGTACAGCCCAAAATATTCGTAACCATTTAGGTCCATCCTCACTTGGATCAGGAATCGATGATGAAAAATTAGACATGACCATTGCACCTGAGTTGGCACTGGTAATGTAAAACAACAATCCTGAAAACGTGGCAAGAGCAATCAGGAACATTGGTGCAGGAAACATTTCTAAAAGTGCATACCACCCGTGTTCCGGACTTTCGATGGCCAGTTGGGCAAATGCCGTGTTGCCTTGTAATACTTCATAAAGTGCAGAGTTGCCAAAAAAGGATACGATAATAAAGTCACAAAGCACCGGCACCGTAATCGCCGCAACTACAAATTCGCGCAACGTTCGACCCCGGGAAATCCGAGCCAAAAATACACCTACAAAAGGTCCCCATGCGAGCCAAAAGGCCCAAAAGAAAAGAGTCCAACTTCCCATCCAGTCACTGCTGTCCGGCACGTATGCAAAAGTTTTAAACATTCTTGAAGGCAGCGTCGCCAAAAATTGACCAATGTTTTCTACCAGAGCGTTAAGCAAAAATGCCGTATGACCTGAAATCAGAATAAATGCCATCATGGCCACGGCGCTCCACAGATTCAATTCAGAAATCCAGCGGATCCCACGATCTACGCCTGATGTTGTTGCAGCAATAGTTAAAATCACGGCGCCAATAACCAATGCAATTTGTAACGTTAGACCTTCGCTAAAGCCAAACAGTTTTGCGAAACCAACGTTAAGCAGCACCACGCCAATTCCCATGGTGGTTGCGACACCAAAAACAGTTCCTATCAATGCAATGGTGCTGATGGCGTGACCTAACGGACCTTTTACACGTTTCCCGAAAAGCGGATAGAGCGCTGCCCGGATCGACAAAGGCAAATTCCATCGATAAGCAAAATATCCCATTGCCATCCCGAGTAGTGCATAGACCGCCCAACCGGCTATCCCATAGTGAAACATGGTCCAAACGACCGCATCCTGTAAAGCAGCGGCAGATTCTGACTCACCCGAGGGTGGCGTTAAATACTGTACGACAGGTCCTGTCACCGAGAAAAACAACAGATCAATTCCGACTCCTGCTGCAAAAAGCATTGCGGTCCAGGTAGCCAGTCCATATTGTGGCCGCGAATCATCAGGTCCCAAACGCAAATTTCCTGCTTTTGATACTGCCACCCAAACGACAAAGAAAATGACAAGCGCCATCGTCAAAACGTAGTACCAGCCTAAATTGGTGGCGATCCAGTTAACGGCTAATTTCATTGTTGATCTCGCTTGATCAGGCATCGCAATTGCCCAAAATGAAAACGCCGCAATTACCGCAGATGATATTATTAAAACACTCCAGTTAATTTGGGTGGTTTTATTCTGCCATAGTTTTTGAGCGCCTTTGCCCAAATCACTTTTTGATACAGGAACCTCACTTTTAACTTTAGGCGACTTTATGCTGCCACCAAAACGACTGCGTTCAAACGGCGTTTTTTCTGAAGGGGTGCGATCATTTGGGTTATCTATATTGGAATTTTCGTTGATGGGCATTGTACTTATTATTTATAATCTCCGGAGGAAAGATCTCGTTCTTCAATTGATTACGCTAAGATAATAGAATACATTGGATCAATAGACCGTTGTATTTTGAAAAGTATAATCATTTGTGGATTAAAATGAGATTTTAAATTCGACATTAAAAAAAATACCCTAAAGACGTTTTTTGTCACACATTTTGTGCAAAAAGCATTCATCAGTTTTTTGACTTATAAAAAATCCACTGAGATGATCAGTGGATTGCTTTGTTTTTATTTTGAATGTCTTGAAAAGCCGTTTAAAAATTAGTTAACCGCAATTGATTGAACGAATATTTCAAAGTTTTCTTCTTTTTTATTACCGATCAATAACTGCATTTCGACTACGTTTTCTCCATTATAATTCGGGACGTTCACAACTTCGCCTCTGTAAGTTGCCTGCATGGATTTAAATGGTATTGTGATGGTTTCCCAATCTCCATTGTTGTTCGTTGAAAAGGTAGAAGCATAAGAATGTCTGCCTTTCGGAGTTCTTATCCTAAAATTGTAATCTTTGCCGTCTCCCTTTAGATTTAATATAAAATTTTTCGATTCTTCATTAATGATAAAAGGCTCATTTTCGGAAGTTTGATGAATCGAGCAGAAACCACCATTGTTTTCCAGTGAAACGCGGCCGGTAAAAAGTGCCTCATTTTCGTCAGTCATTTTTAGTTGACTTTCAGATCTGCCACCCATGACGACATCATTTTGTATGCGCCATTTACCTTTACCCTGTTTCGTGAAATCATAGATCATCTGGCTGTTTTTTTCGGATTTTGCTGAAGTTTTATCCGTCGTTTGGTCAGCTGGATTTTGATTTGAATTTGACATACAGGAAATTGTTAAAAGTGATAGGATGATTAGTGGTCGCATTTTGCGTGATTTAAAAATACAAAATATTAAAAGATTTTTTTAATAGCCGTCAACTTTAGAATCGAATGCACGATTAATTATTTAAACTTCGATTGCTGCTTCAGGAATTCCAATATTTCCGTTTCTTCTTTGATTTCAAAATTGGCGATATAATCTTCTTTGAAAGTTTCGTATCTAAGTTTGGCGAGCGGAATTAAATACAAATGCTCTGGTTTACTCGGTTCTCCACCAACTCCAATTGCGATATATACTTTCTCTTTTTTAGTTTTTTCATAATAGTTGTAATTTCTAATCTGTCGTTCTTTCGCCCAGAAAACGTAGTCGTTTCCAAAAGATTGTCGCCATTTACATTCTACTGCAAATGGAGCACTTTTATATTTGAACTTTAAATCGGGTTCCAAATTTTCTAAAGCTGAGATCCCGTTTTTATGATAATCAGAAACCTTTCCCACAAACTTTATATCATTCTGTTTTCCTAAAAGTTGAATCATATATTCTTCAAAATCATCGCCTTTTTTCTTATTGATTTCTTCAGGTGTGAGTTCAATTTTCTGTTTTTTGGAATAGAAATAAAAGGAAACTGCTAAACTTGCAATTCCTAGAATTAAAAAAAGTAATGCCATTTTTTTCATTTAAATAATTTTGGAGCGATCATTTTCCCTCACCAGTGGTGATTTCCGGTTCGGTCAAATCGTGCAGGAGTTAAGATTTACTTACTCAATGCTTTACTTACTCGTTCTTCATTAATCAAAATATCTCTAAAAAGAACATGAGGAAATACAGTGTATTTTGAAGCTTTAAATGATTCAAAAATTTGAACTAATGTCGAGGATGTAATTAGAGACAGATTCATTTCAGTATCCATTTCGCAATCATAAACAAAATCGTCACTAAATTCTGGAGCAACAAGCAGAATTTTTACGATACGAAGATTATTTTTCAAAGCTAGATTTTGATAAGATTTTAATTGTCTAGAAACAGAACTGAATTTGTTATATCCTTTCTCTTTAATAGTTTTGCATTCGATTATTATAATTTCATTATTGCCCAAATTTAGTAGGACATCAATCATATCTTTCTGAGTGTTCAACTCATTTTTTAATTTTTCATCAACATTAAATCCTAGACCTGTAAAAATTATCCGCGTTAACTCCTCAAACTTTAATCCTAATTCACTTTCTTTAATTTGAATTCCGTTTTCTTTTAAAAGATTTAAGTTGCGATATCCAACGTTTGCATAGTTTTCCATGTAAAGATTTTCAACATCTTTGTAGTGTTCTAGAATGTTTAAGATATCATCACCACGTTGCTTTACTCCGTTGTCTTTTATAAAATGCGTAAGATCTGTTTTCGAAATTAAATCTAAAATATCTCTTGGCTTAATGTTATAGTCAAGCAAAAATGCTGCGTTTAGAACGTATTCATCTTGAAGTTCAAATTGCTCTTTAATCTCCTTATTTAATTTTGGCAATGAAATGTTTAACTCAGTTAACATTTTGTCATATCCATCATGTGATATTCCAACTTTATCATCTTTTTCGATAGCGTTAAAATATTCGACTAAACTACCAATTTTATCTTCTAAAGTATTTCCTTTTAAGTTTTCTATCCCTAAACCTTTTTCAACAACTTCAGTTAAAAATTTCTTTTTTTCAGTAAGAGAAATACCGTCTTTGTAAATCTCATTTTTAAGTATTGAACTTAGCGAAACTCCGTCATTTATAATCTTCTCAATTTTTTCAGATATTGACATTTTTCGATCAATATTATGGTTTTTCGCAATTTGATTAATGATAGGTTCTTTAAAAAGTTTAAGAGTTCTTCTATAGAATTTCTCTGCTACTTCTTTTTCTCTAATATCTCGCAGTAGTCGAACTATCTCATCTGCAACGTATATACAATTATCTTTTTTGGAGAAAAATAGAATTCCCATATTTTTGAGATGATTTACCACTTCCTGAATTTCAATTTTCCTTATAGGTAGAACCGAGTAGTTGATGAATTTAATTTCTTCTTGAGAAAGATCAAGCTGTTTTGCTAAAGTTAAAATGATTGAGAGTTCATCAGAGTTTACTTTAGTTTCTCTATTATTTGAAACGTCATTATGAAAAGCAGTATGAAGACAGGTTTTATAAATTCTGTAGTCTCTTTTTCTGTGTTCAGAAATTTCGGACTTTTCGCATTCTAAATGAATTTCTAGTTCTTTGATTTTGCTTTTCAATTTCTTAATCTCATTTTCATATAATCGGGAAAACCAATCTTGCTTCATTATGCAATTGCCATCGCGAATTATTATATCGATTAATATATCTAGCTGAGAATTAGCTTCGTTAAATTCGCAAAGAACATGTTCTTTAAATTCTTCTGCTATTAAATTAAAAATATTTACAACATTAATATTGTCAGCATTCTTAAGCCCTTTATCAGAATTGCTTAGAATTTTTTCAATTTCTTTAGCGTTTTTAGGGTTCTTTGTAATTTTATTATCAATTATTTTAATAAAAGAGTTTTTCTCCAATGATCCCAATTTGTCTAAAATTTTTTCAAGTTTCATCTTATGTTTAAATTTTGATAATTATTAATGTTATGGCTAAATGATTTATAAATATTGCAAAAGCTAAAATAGCAAATATTTCTCAAAAGGCATTTATGGATTTTCTATGTTTTGGCAATATAATTCTTGTGATAAAGCGAAAAAAAACACGCCTTTCGACGTGTTTTAAAAATATATTTCAAAAAAACTATCTTTTCATAATTATCTTCACTGCTGCAATCACATCGTCAGAATCAATTCCGTATTTTTTCATTAATTCTGCTGGGGTGGCAGATTCTCGGAAGATATCATTTACGATTACAAACTCTCTAATGAATGATCTCTTTATAAACAAAATTCTAATAAGATGTTTTTTTTAAGATGATTAAATTCTTTTCTTAAATATTTAAAGCCTTTATTTATCTAATTCAGCTTTTAGGATATTATAAACATTTTCACTTTTATAATTTTCTCTAAATATTTTGATCAGTTTATTGGTTCGACTATTCGGGTATTTCTTTTGGAAACGGTCAAATTCATCGATATTTTCAGGGTATATAAATGCATTCGCTAAATTTTCTGTTCTTTCCCGGGTTGGTGTATTGTCTAAGCCAAGCAGGTAATCTGATCGATAAGTCTTTAGGTCTTCTCGTACTTGAGGTAGCAGGCTGGATTTAGGATATTTATTGATGAAATTCTCCCAATAAATAATGCGGTCACCTAATTCTTTAAAGGTGATGATGAGACCAGCATCAGCTTGATAGGTTGTTTCGTTTTCCTTACTAATTAAAGATAGATAATCCTTGTAATCACTTGTAACGTAGGGACCAAAAATTTTGATGTAAAAATCAGATTTTGTTTCTATCTCAACGGATCCCTCTCCTAACTCTATAAATTTTAATTCATATTTGTTTAAATGATCTCCTAATGTTTTGATGACTTTTTTGTCTGACGGATTGTCACTGTAAAATCGATCTAAAACTGTAATTTCCTTTTCTATGATTTTACTTAGCAAAAGGTTGTTTTCCTTGTAATAGGTATTATACAATTCATTCGCTTTTTCAGGAGAAGAAGATTTTAGTTTCGATTGAACCTCTTCTTTATTTTTAGAAAATAATTCATAAACAGACAGCAAATCTTTCTCGATTGGCTCGGCTGTATTTTCCAAGCTCTTCGAATCGACCTTAAATTTAGCTTCTGTTTTAGGTTCCTTACAAGAAATTAAAATAAAACCAATTGTTATTATGGTGAAAAAATATTTCATATTGAGTGTTGTTAGTTTTTTAATAATCGATTAACATTAAAATTAAAAATTGATCAGTTATAATTTCTAATCTTTTTTAAAATGATCGAGTTAATGATATTGGTGCTTTTTTCCATTGCTAAGTTGAAAACTTATCCTTAAAATACGCTCTATTTTCCGTTGGACGATTAAAATGATTCATATCAACTTTATCTTAAGATGAGTTGTTACTTTCTACATTTTGAAATTTTCATGTTGCTCATCTTTAAGCAAATCAATTATAACAGTTTTCAATTCAAATTCTTGTTTTATATCTGAGCAACAGTGGCGCATTTTACTTCTTAAACTTGTTGCTGTTTCAGGTAATATATTTCCAAATTTGTTAAAAATATCTTAATTTCGCCACTGCGCCATAGCGACGAATAATTTGTCATCTACCTTGAATAGCTTTGACCCATAACTTCCTTCAAATTCATTTATAAGTTTAGTCAATTCGGTCCAGCAATCAATAGATTCAAATTTTTTTCCGTCGACGATTTTTAATGAATAGATAATTGTTAATTTCATTGTGCGTTTTTATAAAACTATTTGTCGGAAGAAATAATGTTAAAGCTAAAATACTTAATATAATTGTAGGTTGTTGATTTTGCAGTCGTTGATTTTCTATTCATCGCAGAAAATTTACTTTAATTTTTATGCAGAAAAAATCCACTGAAATAATCAGTGGATTTATCTATTTTCTAAAAGCGAAGCGATCTTTAATCTCTTCGTCTATTTAAAATTATCTCTTCATAATTCTCTTCACCGCCGCTTGAACAGCATCAGAATCAATTCCGTATTTTTTCATTAATTCTACTGGGGTTGCAGATTCTCCGAAAGTGTCATTTACGGCTACGAATTCCTGGATTGTTGGTCTTTTTCTGGACAACATTCCGGCAACGGATTCTCCTAGACCTCCGATATAATTGTGTTCTTCGGCAGTTACGATTCTTCCTGTTTTTTCTACCGATTTTAAGATGATCTCTTCGTCTAAAGGTTTGATCGTGTGAATGTTGATGACTTCACAAGAAATTCCTTCTTTCTCTAAAGCGTCTGCTGCCAATAAAGATTCCCAAACTAAATGTCCGGTTGCTACGATGGTGACGTCAGTTCCTTCCTGAAGCATAATTCCTTTTCCGATTTCGAACGGCATATCTTCTGGTATGAAAACTGGGACAACTGGTCTTCCGAATCTTAAATAAACCGGACCTTCGAAATCTGCGATGGCCAATGTTGCTGCTTTGGTTTGGTTATAATCACAAGTGTTGATTACGGTCATTCCCGGAAGCATTTTCATCATTCCGATGTCTTCTAAAACCTGGTGTGTTGCGCCATCTTCACCCAAAGTTAAGCCTGCGTGAGATGCACAAATTTTTACATTTTTATTGGAGTAAGCGATTGACTGACGAATCTGGTCATAAACTCTGGAAGTAGAGAAGTTGGCGAAAGTTCCAGTAAAAGGAATTTTTCCGTTGATGGTTAAACCGGCTGCGATGCCCATCATATTGGCTTCTGCAATCCCAATCTGGAAAAAACGTTCCGGTGCTTTTTCGATGAATTTCTCCATTTTCAAAGATCCGATAAGGTCTGCACAAAGTGCTACGACATTGGGATTGGTATCTGCCAATTCTGCTAATCCAGCACCGAATCCGCTTCTTGTATCTTTTTGTTCTGTGTATGTATATTTCATGATTTTTTTTGATGTTTTGATGTTCTGATTTTTCGATTTTCTCCGAATTTTGATTGTTGTTCCGTATTTAAATTACTAAAAGGTTTAATCTCGTCTACTGACGAGACAAAGTTCTTTTATAAATATGCTTTTAATTGCGTTCGCAAAGGCGTTTCACTTAGCAAGGTTCGCAAAGAATTTTATTTATTGCGAATCACGGTAATTACTTTTTAATAACGAGTTTTCTAATTATAAAATAATCTGCAGCCCGGCCTGAGTGGAGCTCTTTTTAATTGGTGGCTGAGCTTGTCGAAGCCAGCAATTAAAAAAGCGGGAACGGAGGCCGGAAATGTCTGCCCAATTGAGTTTAGTAATCACCCGGAGCTTCTAAATACAGTTGTTTGAAAGCCGTGTCCAGCTGTTCTGCATTCGGTGCTTTACCGTGCCAAGCGTGCGTTCCCGTCATATAATCTACCCCAAATCCCATTTCTGTATGCAAAATGATCACGACTGGTTTTCCCTGACCGGTTTCTGCTTTTGCACGTTCCAGAATTCCAATAACGGCTTCTAAATCGTTACCGTTCTTTTCTTCTAAAACCTTCCACCCAAAGGCTTCCATTTTTGCATGCAGATCGCCTAAATTTAAAACATCATCGGTGTCGCCATCGATCTGGCGGCCGTTATAATCAATAGTCGCAATAAGGTTATCGACTTTTTTTGCAGCGGCGTACATAAAAGCTTCCCAGTTTTGACCTTCCTGCAGTTCGCCATCGCCCTGTAAAGTGTAAATTAAACTGGTATCGCCATCTAATTTTTTTCCTAAAGCGGCGCCAATAGCAACCGACAGACCCTGACCCAAAGATCCGGAAGCGACCCGAATTCCCGGAAGTCCCTCATGCGTCGTCGGGTGACCCTGCAAACGGGAATTTAATTTACGGAAAGTTGCCAGTTCTGAAACGGGAAAAAAGTCGAATCTCGCCAAAGTAGAGTAGAACACGGGGGAAATGTGACCGTTGGAAAGGAAGAAAAGATCTTCGTTTTTCCCAGCCATACTGAAGGGTAATTTGTAGTTTAATACTTTCCCATAAAGTGCGGTAAAGTATTCGGTACAGCCCAAACTTCCGCCTGGATGTCCGGAATTTACAGCGTTGACCATTCGCAAAATGTCTCTTCTGATCTGTGTTGTAAGAGATTTCAGCTCTTCAATCGATTTACTCATTATTTAGATTTATTTGCAGGCGAATTTACAAATTTTTGATGGGTCTGGGAAATGAAAAAATCCGGGTTTTTGCGCCGGATTTTTGTTTTTAAAATTGACTGAACTTTTTTTTAAGGATAAAAAGTGTAGTCTATTTCAATTCTTTTTAAATTTTTATTTTTAATAAAATCAAAAGAAGTGAGTAGGTTTTTTTCGTTGAAATGATAGGTTCCACTTGGATTTAGCTCTTTGTTTATATTTCCATCAGAATCTTCACTTGAAAATTGTTCATATAAAATGGGCGATTTTTTCGTGATTTTATTGTTCATCGTCTGCAAAATTTTTCCATCCTGGTAGGAAGTGTAATTGGAAGTGAAAGGGAATTCATCTGTTTTTGTGCTGCATACGGTGGTCCACAATTCATTGTTAATCGTATAATTCACGCAATTGTTTTTCATTGTTTCTTCAGAATATGAATTCATTTGCGCATAATTTTCATCTTGCATAATGGTATAATTTTTTTGCAACATCTTGCCATTTTCAAGGTGATATACTTTAGTTTCGTCGCCTTCTCCAATATTTTTACTCAATATAAGTTCACGATCATCATAATTAATGGCCGTAACAGTCTCTTCTTGAGATTTAATTTGTTTTAAAATATTGTTCTCATACTCAAACCTCATTCTTGATTTTTCATTTCCTTCGCTGCCATAATGGATTACAGAAATTGGCTGGTTTTTTTCGTTCAGATCAATCGATTCATAAATTCTGCGTTTGCCATTTTTTTCAATAAAATAGGTTTTTATTGTTTTTACTTTGTCTTGATTTTGATTTAAGAACAGTTCTTTATCACCAAGAAAAGAAATGATGGGAAGTGATAACATTCGCAAATAAAAATCCATTACTTCCTTTGATTTTGGGGTAAAATTATTTTTAGACTGCAAAGCAGAAACTTCCTTTCTGTATAATTTATCATTAATGATATATGACGATTGCTTTTTTACGCCCAGTTGTTGCGCAACAAATTCTGTGGCTTTTATAATTCCTTCCTGAGTTTTAATTTTGTCGATCTTGTTGCCGCTCCAAAAAGCAATGGCTTCGTAAGAATTTCCGTTTTCACTTGCGTCTAGAAATTGTCCGTTTCCAAAATGAATATAAGTGTACTTATTAATATTAGTGATTTCAAAAGTATTTTTTGGAAAATTCTTCAACAATTCTTTTTCTTCCTGATCATCGCCAAAACTTTGGGAGTTCCACTGATCTGCTTTTATTAAAAATACATGAGCTTTTCCGGCTTTCACATTTAACGTATCTACATCGGGATCATCATTTTCCGACGGATAGCCAACTTCTGTTGCGTAAGCAGAATCTACGACTGCCGCTTCCTGAGTTATTTCATATTTTTGTTTTTTCTTCGTTTTTTTCTGTGCAGAAATTCCTATTGAAAATAACAGGATAAAAAGGAATTGAAATATTTTTTTCATCGTTTAAATTTTATTTTTTAACATCCTTCATTTAAATAAATCATTACTTCTACCACGATATTGTTGACCAATTTAAAGGAGAGTTCGGTTTGGGCATCCAGATCACTTAACCGAAAATAACTTGTTGTTTTCGATTTGCCATTATCGTCCCAGTCTTGACTTACAGAAAAATTCGGGTAATCTTTGTAGGCTTCTATCAATTCGGTTCTGGAGCTACCAACGCCCATTCCGCTTTTGGTTCGGAATTTTTTACTTTTTGTGCTTAAGACCTGAATGGTTTCAGTATTTTCCTGGTTTTCCCCGGCATAACCTTCATAAACCGTAATGTCGATTTTCTCCCCAAAATAATTAACCTGATTCCGCTGTTCATAATTGTCCGTTTTTTGGAATTTGCTTTTCGATAATTTTTCGGCATCGTCCTTCTTCATAAAGATCTTATATTCTCCAATTCTGAGGGTGGAGAGTTCGAAATTTTGGGCGGAGATGATGGTGGAAAAAAGAAACAGGAGAAGAATCGTAATATTTTTCATAGTCTGGGTTTGGTTTTAGTTTCCTTGCTAAGATATGATTTTTGAGGATTTTAATGAACTAAAAAAATCCGGGTTTTTAGCCCGGATTTTTGTTTTCTCAGAACCTTGTCATGGTTTTAAACCTTGACAAGGTTAAATCGGGATATACGCAAAGTTTTATTGTACTTTTCAAAACTGGTAATCCGTTTCTTTTTTATGGCAGAATACGAAATTTTCTTTACCCTCAAATAATTCAATCACTTCATTTCTTTTTAAAGAAGTATTCCTGTTGCTTAAAATTATTTTATAAGAAGAATAGTCGAAATTTTCAAAATCTTCAGAAATGGGATTTTGATGGATGTAAATAATGCATTGTCTTAGATAATCCTCAGAAGTGATTAATTTTCTTTTGAAGGGTGATTCAATTAAAGCACCATGTTTATTGTTTTCTTTGTTAAATGCTTGCGAGTAAGAATTGAAAATTCTTGAAAATTGTTTTGAAAATATATGTTGTGGAGAATGTAGGCCTTCAACCTTGTCAAGGTTCAGAACCTTGACAAGGTTTTGTAAGTCAGTATCGGATTTAATTTTAATTAACAAATGAAAATGATTTGGCATCAAGCAGTAAGCGTAAATATCACAAACATTTAAAAGTTTTTCTTTTATTTTATTGAGAAAAAAACAAGTAGTTTCGCTCAGTTTTAAAAATAATTTCACCAGTAGTCCCACGATTGTAAATGTGGTAAAAACAATCTGCTTCTATGGATGTTAATCTAATGTCCATGATTCATTTTTACTGATTTTTTTTTAAAAAACCTTGACAAGGTTAACTCTAAAGTCATTTTATTTTTAATTTTTCTTCCGAATCAACCACAATCCAAAAAACGTGATCAATCCATTAATGATCAACAACTCCAGTCCAATTTTGAAATCTCCGAAAACAGTTTCCTGGTATTTATCAATAAAGTAAGAAATGATCGGTGCCGCAATACAAACGTAAGGAACCCATTTATCAATGACTTTAAACTTCGTGAAAATTCCGAATGCAAATAGTCCAAGCAAAGGTCCGTAAGTAAATCCAGCCATTTTCAGGATTAAACCGATCATCGAATTATCGTTGATGAGTTTAAAAATAACGACCATAATTAAAAAAGCGAACGCAACGATGAGGTGCACTCTTTTTCTGAATTTCTCCTGCTCCTTCTCGGAAATTGGTCTTTCTCGCAGTCCAAAAATATCAATACACAAAGACGAAGTTAAAGCCGTCATCGCGCCATCTGCACTGGGGAAAAGCGCTGAGATCAAAGCGATAATAAAGATGATCGAAATAAACGGCGGCATGTGATTCAAAGCAATATCCGGGAACAGTTGATCGCCGGAACTAACCACGTGTTCTGTGTTTCCGTAAAGGTGCAAAAGTCCGCCCATGAAAAGGAAAAGAGAGATCACGACCACTAAAATAAAGCCGAGTACGACCATGTTTTTCTGGGAATCTTTCAACCTTGTTACCGACAATGATTTCTGCATCATTTCCTGGTCAATTCCCGTCATGGTGATTGTTATAAAAGCTCCCGCCAGGATCTGCTTGAAAAAGAAAGCTTTGCTGTCGACATCAGTATTAAAAACTTCGGTATAACCCAGTTTATTCATTTGCGAAATACTTTCCGTAAAATTTAAACCAAGATGATTCATCATGTAAACCGAGCAAATGATCAGTCCCAAAAGCATACACGTTGTTTGCAAAGTATCCGTCCAAACAATGGTTTTTACGCCGCCTTCGTAGGTGTAAAGAATGATCATTCCCAGTATTATTAGGGTAGTTACAATAAACGGAACGCCTAAACTGTCCAGAATGGCGAGTTGTAAAATGTTGACAACCAGATAAAGTCTCGCCGTTGCACCAACTAATCGGGAAACGATAAAGATCCAGGCACCGGATTTATAGGAAAGCTGTCCCATCCGCACCTGCAGATAACCGTAAATCGAGGTCAGTTTTAATCGGTAATAGAGTGGTAGCAGCACATAAGCGATAACGATATATCCGATCAGATATCCAATAGTGATCTGCAAATAGTGGAATTTATCTGCGCCAACAGCTCCCGGAACCGACACAAAAGTCACGCCCGAAAGCGAAGTTCCGATCATTCCAAACGCCACAAGCATCCAGTTGCTTTTTCGGTTACCGATAAAAAAACTTTCGTTATTACTGCCTTTTCCTGTTCGGTAGGCGACCCAAAGTAAAAGGGCAAAATAGGCAACAATGATCAACAGCAACACGATCGGATTCATAGAAATTGTTTTAAAATTTTCACAAATATAGTTTTTTTTGTCAGTATTTGCGCCTCTTTTAAAGTTATGAAGAAGATGAGTTTTTGGTTTTATTTGGGCGCCTTTTTCCACCTTCCACTCCCTCCCGATTTAACATCGGGATCCGTTCAAGTTGGGACGCAGATTAGATTTTCTCCACAAATCCGGATTAATAAAAGACCTTTCAGTTTTTCACCGAAAAGTCTTAAAAGTTGGTTTAATGAGAAGTTGTCAGACTTTGCTTGTCAAAGTCTTTTATATTATTGAACTGCGTTAATGCAAAACTCTTCAACAGGCTCAGAGTGACAGAGTTTACAATATTTATTGATTAGTCATTTGTCAGACTGAGCCTATCGAAGTCTTTCATAATATTAAACTGTGTTAATCCAGAACTCTTCAACGAGCTCAGATTGACAGTGCTATCAATATTTGTTAATCACCCATTTGTCAGACTGAGCCTGTCGAAGTCTTTTACAATATTAAACTGTGTTAATGCAAAACTCTTCGACAGGCTCAGAGTGACAGTGTTCAATGTTATAACCAAAAATTTACTCTGCCAGAATATCTTTAAATTCGGGAGTTTTAATGATCATTTTCTTGGCGTACGGACAAGAAGACACGATTTTTAGGTCATTTTTTCTCGCATAATCTACGGCAGCGCGCACGAGTTCTCGTCCTAAACCTTTTCCGCCAAATTTTTCATCCACTTCGGTGTGAATGATTTCTATGATATCTTCTTTTTTAATGTATTCCAAGAATCCGGCTTTTTGCCCGTCTTCATACAATTCGAAAGTATCGTCGTTTTGTTTTACTTCAGTCATCTCTTTATTTTTTTGATAATTATTATGTTACTGTAAATTTTTTTCGATTCTAACATCGGGGATAATCCATAATAGTGCCGCAGTGTAATATAGTACCACGGCTATGAATTGGGTACACAAAAGAAAGTAAAATTCCGTAAATATAAATCACTGCCGAAAGTTTTTCTTTGATCGTCGAGGTAAGTGCAATGGCAATTACAGAATCTTTTCCTTCCAGATCAAGACAGAATTTCTGTAAGATGTTAAAAGCCAGAGCGCACATTAAAAGGATAAATCCATATAAGGCGACCGGATTTTTTGTGAAATGATTTTCTTCCATCCAGAAGGTTTTAAATGGTAAGATAGAAAGCCAGAAAAGCAGATGAAGATTGGCCCAGAGGATTTTACCGTTCACCTTTTTCATCGCCTGAAAAAGATGATGATGGTTGTTCCAGTAAATTCCCACATATATAAAACTAAAAATGTAGGAAAGGAATTTGAAGATCAAAGGTTTTTGATCCTGAAAAGTTTCCCCTTCCGGAATTCTTAATTCAAGAACCATGATCGTAATAATGATTGCGAGAACGCCATCACTAAAAGCTTCTAATCTTCCTTTAGTCATCTATATTTAAAAAATAAAGATAATTAAAATCTTCAAAATTAAAGATGCGCTTTTCTGAATTTTGTCATACTTAGAATAAATAATCCCAAAATTCCCAGAATTAAATATCCTTCCGCAACACCCAACTGCATGGTTGGTCGAAGGAGCGCAACAATCCCATAACTTACTGCAGAGGTGATAATATAGGAAACTCCGCCTGTGAGACCGCCAGCAACTCCCGCAGAATTTGGGAATCTGCCGAGACAAAAAGCGAAATAATTATTAAAAATAAAGCCGGCAGTCACATGAATTACAAACGCAAACGCAACTAAACTGTAAATATTATTCAGAAAGAAAGAGCAAAATATCATGAGTAGAATTAGAAATAACTGAATGTAATTCGCAAATCTAATTTTAGGAAGAAAGTCTTTATCTATTAAAAATTTTCCTAAAAATCCTCCCGACATCCAGGCTAAACCAAGAATTAAAGAAACGTAACCGGCGACAACTTCGGAATAACCCATTTGATGTTCAATGATAAATGCGCCGCAAAGATTAAAGAAAATCACCATCGCGTAACTTACGCCGCACATCAACATCCCATAGAAAAAATCTTTGGCTCGGAACATCATGTCATATTCTTTCAATACAAAATCCAGAAGAAAAGGTTTTTTAACTTTCAGCGTTTCACCGGAAAACAGGAGTTCCGAAATTAATAACAGAAAACTGTACGCTGCTAAAACATAAAAATTCGACTGCCATCCAAAAAGTTTCTGCAAGTAACCGCCGAGAAAAGGGGCGATAATGGGACCGACCGACCAGACGATCGTCATGACGCTCAAATAATGTTTTCGTTTTTCACCGTCATAAACATCAACGAAGAATGCACGTTTAGAGACGACTGCAAAACCGGATAATATTCCTTGTAAAATACGCATCGCATAGATCACCATAATGTCTTTGGTTAAGGCAGTGACTAAAAAACTCACCATAAATAATCCCAAAGAAACCAGAGTTACCCGATATCTTCCGTAAGAATCTACGATACTTCCCGCAAAAAACTGAGTGATTCCGTAACTGATCAAAAATAAAGTAAGGGTGAGTTGAATTTTCGTTTCCGGCTGCTGAAGATCGATCGCCATACTTGGCATGGATGGTAAATAAATATCGGTTGCTAAACCCGACATTGGGATCACTGCAAACGCAAGTAAGGTTGCAATAAACTTATTTTTTTCTTTTAGCATCTTTAACTTAAAACTTGTTCCTGAATAATTAAAGGCGCAAAAATCGGGAATTTCTGCGGAAAATGATGTTGCAAATAGTCAAAACAGAACATCGAAAAAAACAATGGTGAAAATGCTTTTTCTTTTGAATAATAAAAAAAGTGGAATGTTAATTAAAACAATTCCACTTTTTAAATTTATTAAAAATTTATTAAAAATTATACAGATTTTTTTGGAGCCCATTGATCGTAAGGTGTCATATCGAAATTATTAACTTCATCCATACTTAATCCCAGAGCATTTGCAACTCCCTGTCCGTATTCCGGATCGGCTTGGTAGCAATTTCTGATATGGCGGATCTGGATAAATTTTTCTGCACCACCAACTTGTCCTGCGGTGTTTTTAAACAGTACTTCCGCTTTTCCATCTGCTTTAATGATCCGGAAGAGATCGCCTGGCTGCGTGAAATAATCATCATCATCGTCCCGGAAATTATAAGCGTAAGCGTCGCCCGATAATTCCAGGGGCGGTTCTTTTGCAGAAGGCTGTTCCTGCCATTCGCCATAACTGTTGGGTTCGTAATGTTTGGTCGCGCCGTAATTTCCATCAACACGCATTTGACCGTCGCGATGGTAAGCGTTATAAGGACATCTCGGTTTGTTTACCGGAATTTGATAATGATTTACACCCAACCTGTACCGTTGCGCATCGCCGTAAGAAAATAATCTTCCCTGTAACATTTTATCGGGGGAGAACCCAATTCCGGGAACGATATTCGTTGGATTAAAGGCAGCCTGTTCAACATCTGCGAAATAATTTTCTGCATTTTTATTCAGTTCAAATTCACCTACTTCAATTAGCGGGAAATCTTTTTTAGACCAGACTTTTGTTAGATCAAACGGATGAAAACGGTAGGTTTTTGCTTCTTCTTCGCTCATGATCTGGACAAACATTTTCCATTTCGGAAAGTTGCCTTCTTCAATATTTCCAAATAGATCTCTTTGCGCAGATTCACGGTCCATTCCAACTAATTTGAAAGCTTCTTCATCGGTTAAATTTTCAATTCCCTGCTGTGTTCTGAAATGAAATTTCACCCAATGCCGAACATTATCATGATTAATAAAACTGTAGGTATGACTCCCAAAACCGTGCATGTGTCGATAACCATTTGGCAATCCGCGATCGCTCATTATAATGGTCACCTGGTGCAGAGATTCCGGAAGTAAAGTCCAGAAATCCCAGTTGTTATTTGCACTTCGCATATTGGTTTTTGGATCCCGTTTAACGGCGTGATTTAAATCCGGAAATTTCATAGGATCGCGGAAAAAGAAAACGGGCGTATTATTACCAACCATATCCCAGATTCCTTCGTCGGTATAAAACTTTAAAGCAAATCCCCGAATATCTCTTTCGGCATCGGCGGCACCTCTTTCGCCTGCCACGGTAGAAAATCGCGCAAACATTTCTGTCTGTTTACCAATTTCGCTAAAAATATGAGCCTTTGAATATTGAGAAATATCGTGCGTAACGGTAAAAGTTCCAAAAGCACCGGAACCTTTGGCGTGCATTCTGCGTTCCGGAATGACTTCTCTGTCGAAGTTTGCCATTTTTTCCAGAAACCAAAAATCTTGCATTAACAAAGGTCCTCGTGGTCCGGCGGTTTGTGAATTCTGATTATCAGGAACGGGTGCTCCTGTTTGTCGCGTCAGTTTTTTCTTTTCGTCCATTTTAATATATTATTTAGATTATTAAAGTTAGGAATTAAAAGTTACCAATATCATTGCTTTTGTCTAAAACGGTCATCTATTTCAAACTAAAAATTATTTTCGATTGAGAATTGTTAAATTTTAAAATCTTGTAAATAGAAAAAGCGGCCAAAAAATTGACTGCTTCATTTAGGATCTGATTTAATTCTGAATTTTAGCTCTCTTTTTTCTTATTGAATAATATTTGCCAGAAATGGATGCGGAGTTATTTTAGGAAAAGTCGACATTTAAATTTTCTGGAGACCTTACGACGTACTAAATTGCAAGTGCGATTAAGCTTGAGATTTCATGTTTTCACCGTCTGAAGAATGCAGTCTTCTGAACACAAATCCCGATATCACCGTTAACAATCCAACAATATAAAAAGTGTAGCGAAAGGCGAGATGCGTATTTCCGCCTGTTAATATGGTGTTGTTTTCGAATAATTTTAGCGCGATCAATCCGAACGCAATACCAAAACCGACGGCCAGTTGTTGATTCACGGCAAGTAAAGAATTTCCGCTGCTCGTGTGTGAGATTCTTAAATCAGCGATCGCGATCGTATTCATAGACGTAAACTGAATGGAATTGAAAAAACCTAAGACCGAAATGATCGGGATAAACCAGTAGATCGAGGTGTTAATTCCCGGAATTCCGAGGCACGCAATTAAAATTCCAATGATGAAAGTGTTGGTCATTAAAGTTTTTCGGTAGCCGAAATAATCCAGGATCTTAATGACTGAAGATTTCCCGAGCATTGCCGTTAAAGCCATTGGTGCTACGATCCATCCGGAAACAACTGCACTTTCTCCGTACGCGATCTGTATCATCAAAGGTAATAACAGAGGTATCGAACTAATTCCCAATCGCGTCGCCAGGTTTCCTAAAATTCCGACGCGAAAAGTTCTCACCTGAAATAAATTCAAGGGAAAAATTGGATTGGGCGTTTTTTTGGCGTGAACGTAATAGTAATAGATCATCAAAAATCCCAGGATGAAAATGAGCAAAATTAAAGTGGTGTGCTGCGAATTTCCAAACATTTCCAGAGAAATTGATAGCAGGAGAGAAGCGGATGCGAAGATTAAAAAACCCTTCAGATCGAAAGTGATTTTTTCTGACCGGTAATCCGGCATATATTTTAAACTGAGTAAAAGTCCCAGGAGTCCAATAGGAATGTTGATGAGAAAGATCCAGTGCCAGGAAAGATAATCTACCATATATCCACCAACCAAAGGTCCCAGAACTGGTCCGATCAAGGCCGGAATAATAGCATAATTCATGGCTTTCATCAACTCATTTTTCTCATAAGTTTTAATTAAAGCCAGGCGACCAACCGGTGTCATTAAACTTCCGCCCAAACCTTGAATAACACGTGAAATCACCAACTGCGTAAGATCCTGAGAGAGTGCACAGAACAAAGAACCCAACATAAAAACCACTAAGGATAGCATGAAGATCTTTTTCGTGCCGAATTTATCCGCGAGAAAACCGCTCACGGGCATAAAAAGCGCTAAAGTTAAAACGTAACTGATAATTGCATTCTGCATATTCAAGGGTGACTCCTGTAAATCCCTTGCGATGGAAGGCAAAGAAGTGTTTAGAATCGTAGAATCCAGCATTTGCATGAAAATGGAAGTTGCCAGAATTAAAGGCAGATATTTCTTGGTCGCGTTATCGGAAAATGGCATTCGGCAAATCTAAGGTTTATCATATCAAAGGCATTGCCAACGGATTACTCTTTATCAAAAAAGGTCATCGATGAAATCTTTTAGCAAATTCCTGGAATTTTGTACCTATGATTTTATAGTTGGGGCGATTAACTCAGAATTTTACTTAAAGAATTATACCTGACATCTTATTTCCATTAATGAGTTTCGGATGAAACCGATCAACAGATAAATAAAAACTTTTTTTTGATTAAAAAGGTTGATTTCTATTTTAATTTTTATCTATCAATTTTGGCTAAAGCCATTTATTTCTTACATAAAAAAAACGGGCTAAAGCCCGTTCCTATTGAAAATAATTGATCCATTTTCTGAATTGTTAGCGCGAAATACTTCAAGGTTTGGAGAGTGGTCAACTGCCCGTAATTTGGCTCTTTTTACTTTTTTCCTGGCTCTACACTACAAATAAGAATCCTCGTGAACCGATTTTACGGCTCTTCCGCTTGGATCGTTTGCATTTTTAAAGGCTTCATCCCATTCCAACGCAATCGGTGTTGAACATGCGACGGAAGGGACAGAAGGAACCGTGGCCGCCGCCGTTTCGCTGGGGAAATGCTCTTCGAAAATGGTTCGGTATCTGTATTCTTCTTTATTTTGAGGGGTGTTCAACGGGAAACGGAATTTCGAGTTGGTCATCATTTCGTTGGTCACTTCTTTTTCCGCAACTTCTTTTAAAGAATCGATCCAGGAATATCCAACGCCATCAGAAAACTGTTCTTTTTGTCGCCACGCAATACTTTCAGGTAACAGATCTTCAAAGGCTTTTCGCAAAACCCATTTTTCCATTTTACCTTCTGCTTTGCTGACCATTTTATCTTTCGGGTTAATGTTCATCGCCACATCCATAAATTCTTTATCCAAAAACGGAACCCGGCCTTCAATTCCCCAGCTCATCAACGATTTGTTGGCTCGCAAACAGTCATAAAGATGAAGTTTGGATAATTTTCTTACGGTTTCTTCGTGAAACTCTTTCGCATTTGGCGCTTTATGGAAATAGAGATAACCGCCAAAAAGCTCGTCGCTGCCTTCACCGGAAAGCACCATTTTTATTCCCATCGATTTGATCACTCTTGCCAGTAAATACATCGGCGTCGAAGCCCGAATGGTCGTAACATCATAAGTCTCCAGGTGATATATCACATCGCGAACTGCATCTAAACCTTCCTGAACTGTAAAATGAACTTCGTGATGAATAGAACCGATATGTTCTGCGGCTTTTTGTGCTGCAATTAAATCCGGACTGCCTTCCAGACCAACTGCAAAACTGTGCAATCGTGGATACCAGGCTTCCTGCGTGTCGCCACTTTCAATTCTGTTTCTGGAATATTTTGCGGTTACCGCCGCAATGATCGAAGAATCTAAACCGCCGGAAAGCAGAACGCCGTAAGGAACGTCGCTCATTAGCTGTCGGTGAACTGCGTCCTCTAAAGCTTTTCTAAGGGCTGGAATATCTGTTTTATTGTCTTTCACGTTGTCGTAATCGATCCAGTCTCTTTTGTACCACTGCTGCATTTCGTAACCGTCTTTGCTGTATAAAAAATGTCCGGGTAGAAAGTTTTCGATGGTTTTACAAACGCCTTCCAAAGCTTTCAGTTCGGAGGCGACATAATAATTTCCGTTTTTATCCCAACCCTGGTAAAGCGGACAAATGCCCATATGATCGCGCCCAACCAAATAAATATCGTTTTCAATATCATAAAGAGCGAAGGCGAAAATGCCGTTTAGTTTTTCGAGAAAATCTTTGCCATCGCGTTGGTATAAAGCTAAAATAACTTCGCAATCTGACTGTGTTTGAAATTCATAATTCGGAAATTCTTTCCTTAATTCCTGATGGTTGTAAATCTCCCCGTTCACGGCTAAAACCACTTTTTTATCTTTTGTGAAAAGCGGCTGTTTTCCCGAAGTTGGATCAACGATCGCCAATCTTTCATGAGAAAAAATTACTTTTTCATTCTGAAAGATCCCGCTCCAGTCCGGACCGCGGTGACGGATTTTTTTAGACATTTCGAGAACTTGAGGTCTTAAAACCTCTGTTTTTTGTTTCGCATCGAAGAGGCATACAATTCCGCACATAATTCTTATATTTTTGAGTTTGGTAACTTTTGATTAAAATTCTACAGCAAACATATTACAAAAGTTTATAAAATGAAAGAATAAATTTAAATAAGTGAATAATTTACTAACATTAATTTTAATTTAGGAAAAATTTAAGTTCAAAAGGAAATTAAGGAGCGTTTGGTTAAAATAATTTATTAGGTATATAATCGGAGAAAATAGGGTTTTTCTTATTATTCGTAAATAATAAGCTCCATAAGCTATAAAACAATATATTTACAAAAATTATTTTATGAAAAAAAATATACTCTTTCTTTTATTGTTAACATTCTCGACTTATTCATTTTCTCAAACTGCGCCAGCCAATACACGATTATTTCAAATAAATACTTCAAAAGGCAGCGATTTAAAAATCGTAGAATCCACTCCGCAGAATGTTTACCATATCGGGACTGCAAATGCTGAAATTGGGTTTGATGGTTTGAGTTTTTCTCAAGTTGGTTTGGATGATCTTTATATTTTAAAATCAAATGCTGCAACAGGCGGAAATGTTTGGTTCAAAACTTTTAACGCGGGTGTAAAAGGTTTAATTTCTCCACGAAGCGTCTACATTGATTCTGGCAATAATCTGTTTGTTTATGGAACGTTTTCGGGAAGTATTTCCGCAGGTTCTACAGTTGCAACTTCATCTCAAACAGTGAATGGTTTTCTTCTAAAATTAAATGCTTCTGGAACTGCAGTTTGGGTAAAACCTTTGCAACTTTCTGCGACCTCAAACCTTAATCTACATTCTGGAGCGAAAATCGCAACCGATGACACCGACGTTTTCATGACGTATAATGCGACAAATTTGATGCGCATTAACAACACAGATGGAAGTACAATTTATGACAACGTTTATACCGGAATTGATTTCAGATCAATTTTGTTAAAAAATTCTGAGATTTATGTTGCTGGTTTTTCAATTAATGCATCGACTGCTTTTAATTCTGAAATTATAGATGGTCCAAATCAGGGTTTTGTAATTAAAGGTAATAAAGATGCGGTTTTTTCTTCTTCTATTCAAACCAAAAATGCAGGTGATCTTTCAAATGTTGCGGATATTGCTTTTGCAAGTGATGGAGATTTACTAATTTCTGGTTATAACAGAAATAGAATGAGTTTGAAAACAAGCTCTGGAATTATTCCCTATACCTTTGCTGCAGATAATAATTTTGTCAGTACAAAACTCTATTATTATGTGGCAAAAGTTGCAGATAATTTATTGAACATTAAACATTTTCGAAGTTCAGGAGTAGTGAGTGGTACCGTAAATTTGAGTGCTTTTTCCAATGAATTTGACTCAAAAATAGTTCCCTATGGTAATAGTTCGAAATACCGACTGATTTTATCTACTGGAGATTCTTATCGATTTTCTGGCACTTTTACAAATGCAAATGGATCTACAATTACTTATGATGGACGCTTTACAGGCATTTCATTTTTAGTTTCTGCTGATATTGATGGAAATTATACTGGAGAAATTCAACCAATAATTAAAAATTTTCCTGCAAGTTCTTCCGCAGATTTTTACACTGTTGTAACGCCGAATTTTCGCGTATTTAACACAAAAGTTTATACAATTTCCTCTGAAAATCTGTTATGGACAAAAGAGAAAGTAAGTTCAGTAGGTGGATCCATTGATAAAATTTTTGGGAAGCACCTAACATCGGAACCAGGTGATTTATTATTTACGGCAGTAGTAGAAGGAAAAGCTAATTTTTACGGAACAGCGGTTAATAATTTAGATAATCAAAGAACAAGATTAATTGCGAGATTAAGTGTTGACGGACAACCAAAATGGCTCGCAAAATTTGAGGGTGAATCTGGAGCACAAGAATTAGGTAATGGTAATCAATTCGCATGCGTAGATCAAAACGATAATTTATATTTTTTAGCAAATACCAAAGGTTTAAATTCTTCATTCACAGACGCAGTAGGAACGGTAACCAATTTTCCTCAAAATCAATACTCATCTTCTAAAATTCTGATAAAAATTGATAAAAATGGAAAATATCTTTGGTCTAAAATTATGAGAGACCTTTTCGATGTTAATGAAAGTTTGGCAGCAGTTGCTACAGATAATTTGGGTGATGTTTATATAGTGGGTTCAAATTTCGGAAGTAATTTTGTAGTTGACGGCTTTAATTTTGATGGGCAGACTTTTGTAATGAAGTTAAATTCATCAACTGGCTCACTCATTTATGGTAAATCTTATGATACTTTAGATGTTTTTTCACTAATTCCTGTTTTTGATTCAGCCAACAATTTGTATATCTTCAGTGAACCCGCTTATCCCACCGGTGATTATCTCTTAGACGGTGTTACTATACCAACAAATGTGGCACAAGGGTTAGATTTTTTAATGTTAAAATTTAACGATACAGGAAATGTGATTATGGGCAAAAATTTCTATGCAAATGCTCCTGCAAATCTTAACTCTTACGTTTTCCCAAATGATGTGAAATTTGATGGAACAAATTTTATCATTATGGGAACTTTAGCAAGTGGTGCAAATTCACCCAGTTATTTAGGTTTAGATTTAGCGATAATTCCAAGAGAATTTCCACTACTCATTTCTAATCTTCCTTTCATGGCAAAAATTGATATTGGTGGAAATATTATATGGCAAGATTTAATTCAAACGAATAAAGCGGCAACTTCTTACACGAATATTGAGTTAGATGCTCAGAAGAATATTTACCTCTATTCTTACGCGAGAGACAAATCAAAATACAGAGGAATAGAATATTCTTATGATGCCATAAAAGGTGATAAAATTGCGCAGAAGTTTGACACCGCTGGAAATTTATTGTATACCGTAAAAGTTGATAAAAGATCGAACCCCATATCTCCAATGATTGATGTAATAAAGGAAGATACTTTTAACATTGTTGCTACAACTTCTGAAAATAATATTTTAAATTATCCAATTCAGAACTCCAATGGATCTAATGTCTATATAACAACCTTCGGAACTTTAGACAAAAAATACATGACTCCGAAAAAAGATTATTTAGAATTAAATGCGGTCACCATTTCAAATAATCCTCTTTCGACTCAAAACGAAATATCTTTTGATCTCATCAATAATGTAAACTGGACCGCAACAAGCGATCAATCCTGGTTAAATCTTTCCTTTATAAGTTTGATATCCAAATCACCACAAAATACAATTACTGGAAATGGTGATGCAAAAATCACTTTAACTGCAGATCAAAACACAAGTGGAGTTTCGAGAAGTTCAAATGTGGTTATTTCTGGTGAAGGAGTTCCAGCCAAAACAGTAATTGTTTCTCAAACTACCACTTTAGGAACGAACAGTAATGCACTTTCCGTCATCACACTTTATCCAAATCCGACTTCCGATTTCTTAAATATAAAATCTGAACAGAAAATTTCTAAAGTGGAGATTTATGACATGAGCGGGAAATTAGTTCAAACCTCAAAAATGAACAATGATAAAGTTTCAGTCAGTAAATTACCGAAAGGAAATTACCTTATAAAAATTCAAACTGAAAATGGAGTAGTGAACTCTAAATTTATTAAGAATTAAAAATTGCTTCACTTTCTAAAATCAAAAACACTTCTGTAAAAAGGAAGTGTTTTTTTTGTGAAAAAGGGTGAGTTTTTAAATCATTTAAAAGATTATATTTACAAAAATTTATTTATGAAAAAACATTTACTAATTCTCAGTTTATTTTTATTCTCATCTTTAACATTTTCTCAAACCGCACCCTTAAATACGAGATTGCTTCAGGCAAATACGACCAAAGGAAGCGTCTTGTCTTTAGTGGAGATGACTCAAAATTTTGTGTATCACATTGGTACCACTAATTCATCTGAAGTGGGATTTGATGGTTTAAGTGCGACAACTATTGGATTAGACGATTTGTATATTGTGAAATCAAACGTTTCAGATGGTTCTAATGTTTGGTTCAAAACTTATAATGCAGGTGTTAAAGGAATCATCACTCCACGATCGGTTTCAACTGATGCAGCGGAAAATGTTTATGTTTTCGCCCAGTTCAAAGGAAGTGTTTCCGTGGGAAATCGCACGATTACAAGCGTGAATGTGAATGATGCGCTCCTAATGAAAATTGATAATAATGGAAATGCAATCTGGATCCAGTATTTTGAAAATGGCTATAATTCAATCACCAAAACGAAGACTGTTAGTGATGGAACTGATACTTTTATAATATTCAATAATAAATTGGCAAAACTTAATGCCGCAAATGGAGATCTAGTTTTCGAAAGATCCTATGGCTGCGAATTACAGAGTGTTGCATTGAGCAATTCAGATCTGTATTTATCCGGCGCTACAAATACTCTTGCTGTTCAAATAGGATCAGAATCTATCCCTGCAAAATCTGGTTTTATATTGAAAGGTGATACGGAAGCAATTTTTACAAAATCCAATAAAACCCTGGGAATTGGATTGGGATCAGTTATTAGTGATATCGCAGTGAATAGTGAGGGAAAAATTTTACTAGCGGGATTTAGCAATAACTCAGTTGATCTTCAAACTGAAAACAACGTTGTTACTTATACTTATAATCCAAATTCGTCTTTTGTATCCACTCGACTTTATTATTTTACCGCAAAAATCGACTCCAATTTTAATACGGCAGATTATTTCAGGACGTCGAGCGCTTTTGATGCGGATTTTCAAGGCGTATTAAGAGCAGATATTGTTTCAGCTAAAATAATTAAAAATTCCAGCGGACATCAATTGCTGCTTTTTATTAAAGATCGATATTCAGGAATCAGTAATTATACCAATGCAAATTCCTCTGTCACCACTTTAACGCCAAATACGGGTTTGACGAATCATAGTCTTTTATTAGATTTTGATAATAATGGAGATTATTCCGGAGCGCTTCAACCCTTGTATTATGGTTTTAAAATGAGTGCAAATACCACGAAATTTTCGCAGACTGCGGATAATGTTAGAATTTTTACTACTAACGTAAAAAATATTAATACTGGAAACGTACAGTGGTCCAAGCAAAAAACAAGTGCTATAGGTGGAAGTTTTTCCAAACAATTTGCTCAACATCTAAAATCTTCGCCCAATGAACTTTTTGTTACCGCTTTAGCAGAAGGAAAAGGCAATTTTTTTGGGACCCAGTTTAATGGTGTCGTTGGATCAAAAGCACGATATATTACGCGACTTGGAATTGATGGGTTACCGAATTGGGTTGCGAGTTTTCGGGGGGATTTAGGCTCAGATGAACTAACCGTTTCTGGAGCTTACATTCATGTAGATAAGGACGACAATTTTTTATTCTTGGCTACCATTTCTTCTCCCTCTTCCACCTTTACAGATGCAGCAGGAAGTGTAATTAATTTTGTAGGAAGTTATTATATCAACGAAAAAGTGCTTATTAAAATAGACAAGAACGGGAATTATTTGTGGAGCAAACAGTTTAAAGGAAATGATAAGCTTCGCGCCAATATCAAAACCGACGCAAATGGCAATGTTTATTTTATTTCGATTTTCGGAGGATTTTTTGTAGATACTCAAGAACTAACTGGAACTACTAATATTGTAAAGTTAGACAGCAATGGTAATTTTATCTACGGTAAAGGATATGCACTTTTTGACGCTTATTCATTGATACCAGTTTTTGATGCGCAAAATAATTTATATCTATTTTCTGAACCTTCAAATCCATCAGGTGAAAACTATGTTTTCGACGGAATCACGGTTCCAACCAATACCGATCATACCGATCACATCATGCTGAAATTCGACAATAGCGGAAATGTTATTTGGGGCAAAAATTTCTACGCAAATGCACCTAACTACAGTTATTCCTGGCCAAATGATGTCGTTTTTGATGGAACTGATTTTGTGATGATGGGAAATTATTACGCCAATAAGACCGGTGATTTTATGGGTCTCGATTTAATTACTGTTCCAAGAGTTTACCCAAATGTCACTTTTATGCCTTTTGTAGCAAAAGTTTCTACGGCTGGTTCAGTAATTTGGCAAAAACCTTTGCATGTTAGCTTCAGCACTTCCGGAAGTTATACCAATATCAATCTGGACGAAAATAAAAACATGTATATGTATTGGTATTCCAAAGACAAAGTGTCATTTGACGGTATGGAATATTCTTTCAATGCAGTTTCTGGGAATAAAATTCTTACGAAAATTGATACTTCCGGGAATTTAAAATATTTCAAAGCGGTTGATACTACACCTTACAGTACGATTAATGTAGATGTAATGAGCAATGACAAAGTAAATGTAAGTGGATTTACGGTGGAAAACCAATTTTTAAATTATCCCATTAATTATAACCGCGGAACCAGTTTCTATGTTGCAACTTTTGGTAATCTGGATTCCAATTATTTGACGCCTTCGAAAGATTATTTAGCGCTGAATAATATTGCAATGGAAAACAATGCAGACAATGCAAATACTTTTTCCTTCGATCTACTTAACAATGTAGACTGGAATGCCATTAGCGATCAGGCTTGGTTGAATCTATCATTCCTAAGTTTAACAGAAAAAAATAATTTCCAAAATTCTATTAATGGGAATGGTGATGCTAAAATCATTCTGGCTGCAAATACCAATAACACCGGCTTAAACAGAAGTGCAAGTGTAATAATTTCAGGAACGGGAGTTAGTTCAAAAACCATTATCATTACCCAAAATTTTGTGTTGGCAACAGGCGAAAATAAAACCATTGTTACAACGCTTTATCCAAATCCAACTTCTGATCTATTGAATATTGAGACGAAACAAATAATTTCTAAAATAGAAATTTATGATATGACTGGAAGATTGTTGAAATCTGCAAACGGGAATGACAAAAAGATCTCCGTTTCTCAATTAAACAAGGGAATGTATATCATCAAACTTTACACGGAAAATGGAGTAGTGAACTCTAAATTTATTAAGAATTAGAAACTTCTTCACGTTCTGAAAACAAAAACACTTCCGAAATGGAAGTGTTTTTTTATATCTAAAATTTTTTGAAAATTTACGCAAAATCCTTTTCAAGAATTTCCTCCATACAATATTCCGCAATCGCCGTGATCGTCACAAAAGGATTAACGCCAATTGTTCCCGGAATTAAAGATCCATCGATGACGTAAAAATTTTCATGACTATTTAATCTCCCAAAGTTATCCGTTGCTTTTCCCAAAACAATTCCACCCAGCGGATGATAACAAACATCGGCGCCAAAACCATTGTGAAAGAGTAAGTGAGCGCGAGTACCGCCATTGGCTTTATTCATGGTTCGAAGGAAATATTTCGCATTGTCTTTCATATGCGCAGTATGCGACTGATCCCAGTTTAAATTTAATTTCTCAGTATTCAAATCGTAATCGACGTGACCATACTTTTTTAGTTTATTCACCATCAAATATAAAGAAGTCGCCACATTCATTCCCATTGGTAAAGGTGCGATCTCCACAAAAAAGGGTTTATCCTTATCGTCCCAATGATCAATTCCGCCGACTGGAATGGTAGATTGTTGAAATCCAGTTCCGCCAGAAAAAGCTTTAACCCAGTTTCTGCCCGTCATAAAGTTTCCGTTATTTCCCCATTCTTTACCAATATTCTCGTCCATTGGCAGTTGGTTCATTGCTTTTGACTTTAGTAATAATTCCAAAGAACCCATGGTTCCGGCAGAAAGGATTAATTTTTTAGTGTTGATGATCTTATGCTGAATTTCCTCCCCTTTTGTATTAATGACCGAAATATCGATAGAATACGTTTTATCAGGATTTTGCGTGATATGATTTACCTTATGAAGCTCCAGGATTTCTAATTTCCCAGTGGCAGAGGCTTTCTTCAAATAGGTTTTATCCAGAGAGTTTTTGCCATAATTATTTCCGTAAATCACTTCTCCGGCCAAAGCGGAACGTGGAACTTCTTCTTTATATTCCTTTTCCATGTATTTGAAATCATACACATTTGGAACGCGCACGGTTTCGAAACCTGCTTTTTTCGCCTCTTCTTCGCCAACTCGGTTGAATTTATAGAAATCACAATCTGCAAGAAATTCTTCTGAAGCAACATTAGATTTCAGTTCTTTATTGGCTAAAGGAAAGTAATGCGAGTAGAATTTTTCTATATCTAAATTCGGAAAAATCTCTTTGAAATATTCCTTCTTCGGTGTGACAGCCATTCCACCATTTACGAGAGAACCACCGCCAACTCCGCGTCCGAGCCAAATTTTAATATGTTCAAAATCTAAACGATCAAGCGCGCCTGTAAATCTTTCTAAACTAAAAAGATTGAAGAAAGGGGCGATTGTTTTTGTTTTCAGCCACGCTGCGGAATGTCCCGGATGAATCATTGTAGAAAATTTTTCTCCCGATTTTTCCCAGTCCAAGCCCATTTCCAAAAGCGTCACGGGAATATTTTTTTCACACAATCGTAAGGCTGCAACTGAACCTCCATAACCGGAGCCGATGATCACGACCTCTTTCTCAATGACTTCAAAAGGTTTAGGAGCTTTTTGTTCCAAAGAAGTTGGAGACTTTCCTAAAAAACTGCCTGTTCCTAGAAAGAAAAGGGCAGCAATTCCCAAACTGCTGGTTTGAATAAATTCTTTACGATTCATGCGAGTTCCTAAACAATAACTGTACTACAAATCCAATTAGATACGCAATTGATGTGTGTTGCATCTGAGTTTATTATAGTAATTACTAGTCTGTGTTAAAAATATTAACGCACGTTATATTGAAAATGATTTCTTTATTCAACACTGAAAAATTGGGTGATAAAAAAGATCTCAAATAAAATAAAAAATAGAACGAGATAGAGATGAAAAGTTTTACTGTTAATCCTAATGGCGAGCAGAGAAAGAACGATATGGGAAATATTTCTAAGGTAATAAATCGGTTGCGCGCTTAAATAGTAAGCCTTTCCCTTCAAGCTCGTGTCCACAAGATCTGCCAGAAAACAAAGTGCTAAAATAGCGAAGAACCAGTTTTTTCTGGAATAAAAATAATTCTCGTAAGTGCTGTAATCTTTTAAATCGTCGGGGTAAAGAACCGCGCAAAGCAGGTAGAAGAGTAAAATATAGAAGATGAGAAAAATATATTCCGCAAAATTCCATTGCGTGATCAACCGTAAATTAATCTCCCACCACCAGAAATGCACGATCAAAAGAAATACAAAAATTACCCAGAGAAAGTGGATCAAATAAAACTTTTTTCTTCCCGGATGTTGTATAAAAATAACCGAACCTTTGATGAGGTGCGTTAATCCTAAGCCAAGAATAATTCCGAAAATGGATTTTACGTGATCAAATTCTGCCATGTGAAAAGGATTTAAAGTTTGATTCTAAGGAAACAATATTAAAATAAATATCCGAAAAATTATTCAGAAAAGATCAATCAGAAATTATTTTCCATTTCTAATCTTTAAGTCTTAAATTGATGATAAAATTTGAGGAAAAATTAAATTATTATTAATGCGTTTCGGAGGAACGCCATCTCTCTAGAAAAGATAGAATACACAAACAAAAGCGTTCCGGAGGAACGTTATCTTTCTATAAATTTCTGGAAAAAAAACCGCTTTTTATTTTAGCCACGATCGCAACGACATCCTTTTTTGAGAAGGAACGATGAAAAAAAGACCTGCCTGTCGGCAGACAGGTATAGTGAAGAGCGGGTGGGATTTTCGGAAAATGCGAAAATCTTTTTGCTCCTAAAAAAAAGCCACTTCAATTAATGAAATGGCTTATTGTATTTGTAAAATAAATTTTATGCTTTTCTTTCGATCAAAGCCATGTAAAAACCGTCGAAACCTTCGCTCGGCATTATCTTTTCTTCTTTGATCAAAGAATAATTTTCGTTGTTCTTTAAGAAAATTTCTACCTGTTCGTTGTTTTCACTCGGTAAAATGGAACATGTCGCATAGATCATTTTGCCGCCTTTTTTTAAGATCTTCGAATAATCCTGTAGAATTTTTTCCTGCTCTCTTTTGATACGGTCGATAAAATCCTGATCGATTTTCCATTTAGAATCCGGGTTTCTTTTCAAAACTCCCAAACCTGAACACGGCGAATCGATGAGCAAACGATCTGCAGTTTCGTGCAATCTTTTGATGACTTTATTGTCGTCGATCATGCGCGTTTCAATGTTGTGCGCTCCGGCTCTTTTTGCGCGGCGTTTTAGTTCCGCAAGTTTCCATTCGTAAATATCGAGGGCGATGATCTGACCTTTATTTTTCATTAAGGCTGCGAGGTGCAAAGTTTTTCCACCAGCTCCGGCGCAAACATCAACGACTCTCATGCCTTCTTTCACGTCGAGTAATTCACCGATTTTCTGGGAAGAAGCATCCTGAACTTCGAACAAACCATCTTTAAACGCAGTCGTAATAAAGACATTTTTCTTCATCTCCAACTGTACGGCGTCCGGATAATTCTTGATCTGAAAACTTTCAACTCCTTCCACTTTCAAGTCAGAGATCAACTCTCTTGGAGTCGTTTTCAAAGTATTTACACGCAAAACGGTCGGTGCCTGTTCGTTCAGTGCGATCATTTCTTTCTCCCAGCTTGGTCCGAGTTCTTTCTCCAAAGTTTCAGCCAACCATTCCGGTATTGAATATTCGACTGATTTTGTAGGAACGGTATTCTTCTTTAATTTATTAATGATATCGGCGGTTTTAACACCGTCGAATTCTTCAAATTTTTTGTAATGCGTTTTCGTCCAAAGACAGTAAGCCAGGATCAGTTTATAAATATTGTGCGGTTTTACGCCTTCGCCCATGTAATACTCGAGTCGTTTTTTCCAGCGAATAATGTCGTAAAAAATCTGCGCAACCACTTTTCGGTCTTCGCTGCCCCATTGTTTGTGGCCTTTCAAGAGCCTTTCGATCACTTTGTCTGCGTATTTTCTTTCTTCGAAAAATGTTTCCTGTAAAGCGTCGTGAATTCCTATGAGTAAGTTTCTGTGTATGAGTTCCATTTCGGATAGTTTAAAAGTTCAATTTATCCTCGAATCTTCGGGATTAAATTTTTGCAAAAATAAGGTTTTTAAACCGAATAATTTTATGCGGTTTTTGGGCGCCTTTTTTCCAGCTTCTCTCTTCAATATTGACGAGACTTTTTTCTCCACTGCGATGCAAAAAAAGAGGTCTCTCGTCCCAATAGGCGAGAGGGCGCAGATTCTGTTTGATAAATATTTTTATAAAATCAACAGAGGTCCTTGTGTTTTCGAAAATTTAAACGCGCATTATCTGACCTTTTCATTACTCCAAATGATAAAATCGCAACTTGTACTCTCCTAATTTTAATAATATCTTTACAAAAATTAAATTATGAGCGATACAATAGTTTGTCCGAAATGTGAGTCAGAATTTACCTACGAACAGGATGGTAAAATGGTTTGTTCCCAATGTTTCAACGAATGGACACCGGGAGAAACTTCAGACGAAGACAAAATTTTAGATGCGCACGGACACGAATTACAAAATGGGGATACCGTAGTTTTAATAAAAGATCTACCCGTAAAAGGAGCGCCAAAGCCTTTAAAATCTGGAACGAAAGTAAAAAATATCAGATTACGTCCCGATTCTGATCATAATATCGATTGTAAAATTGATGGATTTGGCTCAATGGCTTTGAAATCTGAATTTGTGAAAAAGGCATAGTTTAAAAACAAATGGCACGAATGAATTTCACAAATAATACCACTCAAATTATTGCTATTAGTGAGAAAATTGGTGAGATTTGTATTTAAGAAAAATGAAAAATTTCCCTAATTTAAAATATCAAAGCAAAGAACGATCTGTTCAATAATAAAGAGATAGGATTAAAGTCAAGGCTTAATTTGCAATTACCGATTTGAGACTTGACTTTTCTTTATCCTAAAAATTAATTTTAACAGGAGCAACGATTTTCTCGGGCGTGTACAAGATCAGGATTTTATCATTCAAGGAAACTTTGTTCCAGTAGTAACTTCCGGCAAAACGGCTTTCTAAAAGCTGCACCTCTTTGCCGTTTTCATCAATTTCTATTTCGTGTGGATACCAAAGATTTTTCGACAAATTCAGCGATAGTCTTTCTTCATCCGAAAAAGCATTCACTTCCCCGAAAAGTTCCGCAACATATTGATTGTATGGATTGTTGTACGTTTCTTCCGCGTTATCATTTTGTATCAATCTTCCCTCCTGCAAAACAATGATCTGATCCAGCCAGGGCATTACTTCCTGAATTTCGTGCGTTGAGATGATCAGAGAAATGTTTTTTTCCCGAACGTATTTAAAAAGTCTTTCACGAAGTTCAATTTTCCGGGAAAAATCGATATTGCTGAACGGTTCATCGAGTAGGAGCAACTTCGGCATTACTGAAAGCGCTCTGGCGATCGATACGCGTTGCTGTTGGCCGCCACTCAGATATTTGGGTAAGATCAAAGCGTAATCTTCTAATCCGACAACGGTCAAAAGTTCTTCGACACGTGCTTTTTTCTCGTCCAGATTAATATTAGAAATAAATTTCCCCACATTATCAGCAACGGTGGAATAGGGCATTAGATCATAATTTTGAGCCACGAGTTTCATTTCACTTTCACCCGGAACTAGATTTTTTTTCGGACCTAAAATAGGAGTTCCATCAAATATAATGTCACCTTTTTCCCATTCGAGTAAACCATAGATCAAATTCAGTAAAGTAGATTTTCCACAACCACTTTCTCCTGCCAAAGCAATGATTTTTCCTTCCTCCACCTTGAGGTTAAAATTTCGAAAAAGCGTTTTATCCGCAGAATGAGAAAAAAATAAATGGTTAATTTCTAAAAGCATAATGCAAAAGTAATATTTTTGGGTGTAATAGGAATATTTTTATTATTTTAGCAACATAATTTAAAAATTAGTTTTTTGATGAAAAAAGTATTTAGAATGTCAGTTTTTACTGCAGTAATTGCATCAGTTTTCTTAATTTCTTGTGGCAAAGACAAACCCTTAACCAGCGAAAGCAACGAAAACACTACGGTGAAAGAAGGTAATGTTTATGAACTCGATACCCTTAACAGCAGGATCGAATGGAAAGGTTTTAAAGTTGTGAAATCAGATAACACCAGCCATTTCGGTACGATACAGTTTGAAAGCGGCGATGTTACGGTAAAAGACGGCAAGCTCGAAAGCGGAAAATTTGTAGCAGACATGAATACTTTAACTTCTGTAGATTTAAAAGATGATGCAGAGCAACTCAATAAGTTAAACGGACATTTGAAAAGTGGTGATTTTTTCGAAACTGAAAAATTCCCTACCGCTTCTTATGAAATTACAAAGGTTTCTGCAAATACTGCCGGTGACTACAATACCTTACTCGATGGTAATTTGACCATGAAAGGAATTACGAAACCCGTTCAGTTTAATGCAAATGTATCGGTGAAAGATGGCGAAGTGAGTATTGCAACAGAACCGAAAGATGTAAAGAGAGAAGAATTTGGCGTTAAATTCCAACTTCCTCTTGCAAACGGCGTTATTAAAGATGAAGTAAACCTTCAGATCTTGATAAAAGCCCTGGAAAAGAAATAAATTTTTATTTATTTAAGTGTTATAAATGATATGAATCCGTCTCTTTTTAAGGGACGGATTTTTTGTTTAGATTTAACCTTACAAATGAAAAACCGACTCACCAAAAAATATTATGTTCCGGGATTGATAAGCGCAATTTTAATTCCGCTTGTTTTTTGGTATTATGGAAATCGAAAATTGCAAGAACCTTTGCCGAACGTCATGGATTTGGGATTGCCTGCGAAGTACGATCCGAATATTCCATTAAATAAACAAATTACTTTAGAAGCCTATAGAGATTGGAATTATAAGAAAATAGAAGTTGTTGCTAATACCGCAAAAGAAAATTCAAAATTTTATATTTCAGAAATAAGAAATCTGCAAGAACGGAACGAAAAAAATACTGGAATTGAATTTATTCTTGATGATGAAAATTCTTATGATGATTTTGTTGCAATTCTGAATGATCTGGCAATTGCCAATCATGACATATATGGTTTAGATTTAGATAAAACCGGTCATATTTTTGCTTTAGTAAATTATAAAGATCCTAATAAGAAAATAGAACCAGACTATCTTCGCAATGATGTTGTTTTGATGAGTCATGGCTCATTTATATCTGGCGAAAAGCAAAGCCCGAAGACCTTTGAAACGATAAAAAAATTTCTACAAAACCTACCAGAAAACACATACTACATCATCTTGGGATTTCTATTTTTCTTAAATATTTCAATGCTCAACATCAAAAAATTTCTATAAAAAAAGGTTGCCTTTCGACAACCTTTCATTTTATGATTTCCCTTTCGGAAGTGGATTTGCATTTTTAGCTTCCTCAAAAACCGAAAGTGGAATGTGACAATAGCCACCTGGATTTTTCACTAAGTAATCCTGGTGATAATCTTCAGCTTTGTAGAAATTTTTCAAAGGAATCGTTTCTACAACAACTGGCTTATCGTAATTTTTCGCCAATTTCGCTACCTCCGTTTTTACTACTGCTTCTGCAGCTGGATCGGTAGTATAAATTCCGCTTCGGTAATTATCTCCCATATCATTTCCCTGTCTGTCGATCGTTGTTGGATCGATCGATTTAAAGAAAAGATTGATCAATAAAGGCAGATCAACTTCATCAGCGTCGTACCTTACTTTTACCGCTTCTGTAAAACCTGTGGTATGACTGATCACCTGTTCGTAACTAGGGTTTTTAATTTTTCCGTTGGCGTATCCAACTTCAGTACCAACAACGCCTCTCACGAGCTGAAACAGATGTTCGGTTCCCCAAAAGCATCCGCCTGCAAAGTAAATTTCTTTTACATTTTTTCCTTCCATTTCAGTTTCATTTTGTTTTTTTTCTCCGGTAACCTGTACTTTAGCTTTGGTGCAGGAAAAGCTGGTTGCTGCAAAAATGCCAACTCCAAAGATAAACGCCAAGAGTGTTAAAATACTTTTCATTTTTTTCTTGTTATTTTTATTCATTAATTTATTTTTTGTTATTTCCCTACTTGCAAATATCAGGCAGAATTTAAAATTATTTGTAAGTAATTTTCTATCGCCGTCATTTCGGTTTGTAAGAAGATTAAGTCAACTATGAGATATACGATAAAGGTCTGCCGAAGGTTTGTTATTGATATATTTTTCTCCTTTAAAACTTTAAATATTTTTTTGGAGAATTGTATTGATCAATATTTCACAATCATTTCAAAATCATTAAATTTGCCAACTTATAAATAAGCCAAAAGCGGTTCATAAAAGCAAACAGAAACCATGACATCACAACAAATAAGACAGCAGTTTTTAGATTTCTTTAAGGAAAAAGGACATCTCATCGTTCCTTCCGCACCAATCGTGTTGAAAGATGATCCAACTTTGATGTTCTCCAACTCCGGAATGACGCAGTTCAAGGATTATTTTTTAGGCTATAAAGAACCGAGATCTCCGCGAATTGCAGATACGCAAAAATGTTTGAGAGTTTCCGGGAAGCATAATGATCTGGATGATGTTGGTCGTGATACTTATCATCACACGATGTTCGAAATGTTGGGAAACTGGTCTTTTGGTGACTATTTTAAAAAAGAAGCCATTGATTACGCGTGGGAATTGTTGACAGAAGTCTATAAAATTCCGAAAGAAAATTTGTACGTTACTATTTTTGAAGGCGATGCTTCCGAAAATTTAGATCGCGATACTGATGCTTATAATTTCTGGAAAGCTCATATTTCTGAAGATCGAATTATCAACGGAAATAAAAAAGATAATTTTTGGGAAATGGGCGAAAGCGGACCTTGCGGACCTTGCTCAGAAATTCATATCGATATTAGAACTGCGGAAGAAAAAGCCAAAGTTTCTGGTTTAGAATTGGTGAATAATGACCATCCACAAGTCGTTGAAGTCTGGAATCTGGTTTTCATGGAATTCAACAGAAAAGCAGACGGAAGTTTAGAAAAATTACCTGCGCGTCATGTTGATACCGGAATGGGCTTCGAGCGTTTGTGTATGGCTTTACAAGGTAAAACGTCCAATTATGATACCGATGTTTTTACGCCTTTAATTGCTAAAGTGGAAGAACTTTCAGGGAAAAAATATACGGGGATTTTAGAAGACGAAAAAGACATTGCAATCCGTGTTTTAGTCGATCATATTCGTGCCGTTTCGTTTGCAATTGCCGATGGACAGTTGCCTTCAAATGGAGGCGCAGGTTATGTGATCCGCAGAATTTTGAGAAGAGCAATTTCGTATTCTTACCGTTTCTTAGGAATTAAAGAACCTTTTCTTTTTGAACTGGTTGCGGTTTTAAGAAATGAAATGGGTGACTTTTTTCCGGAATTGGTTAAACAAGAAAAACTGGTTACAGAAGTCATAAAAGAAGAAGAAACTTCTTTCCTTAAAACGATTGAACACGGTTTGAAAAGAATCGACTTGATCATTAACGAAACCATTTCCAAAAACGAAAAAACACTTCCGGGAGCGGCGGTTTTTGAATTGTACGATACTTACGGTTTTCCCGCAGATTTATCTCGAATTATCGCTGAAGAAAAGCAGTTGACCGTTGATGAAAAAGGTTTTGACGAAGAAATGGAAAAGCAAAAACAGCGTTCCAAAAAATCATCCGCCCAGAAAGTTTACGACTGGGTTGTTCTCGAAGAAAAAGCAGAATCTTTCGTGGGTTACGACCAGACCGAAACTGAAACCTACATTACAAGATACCGAAAGGTTGAAAATAAAGATGGCGAATTTTATCAGATCGTTCTTTCAAAATCTCCTTTCTATCCGGAAGGCGGTGGACAAATCGGTGATAAGGGAATTTTAATTCCAAGTTACGCGGAAGGTTTTGATATTTCTAAACCAAGCATTTCTGATATTAAAGATTGCACGGAAATCATCGAGGTTTTAGAAACCAGAAAAGAAAATAATCTCATCGTATCTTTGATTAAAGACTTACCGAAAGATGCAGGTGCTGTATTTTATGCAAAGGTAAACGAGTCGGAAAGAAGAAATTCCCAGGCTAATCATTCAGTTACGCATTTGCTGCATGAAGCTTTGCGTGAAGTCTTAGGAACGCATGTTGAACAAAAAGGATCATTTGTAAGTCCGGACTATTTGCGTTTTGATTTCTCTCATTTTTCTAAAATTAATGAGGAGGATCTGAAATTGGTAGAAGATAAAGTCAATTCAAAAATAAAAGAAAATATTGCACTTCAGGAATTCAGAGATATTCCAATGACTGAAGCAATTGAAAAAGGAGCGATGGCTCTTTTTGGAGAAAAATATGGTGATAAAGTCCGAATGATCCAATTTGGTTCTTCGAAAGAGTTGTGTGGCGGAACGCACGTGAAATCTACGGGAGAAATCGGTCACTTCAAAATTCAGAATGAAAGTTCAACCGCTGCAGGAATTCGTCGTATTGAAGCGATATCCGGCGATCAATCTTCTGCATACTTCAATAATTTGGAAAGTCAGATGAAAGAAATTTCAGCTTTATTAAAATCAAAAGATCTTGCAAAATCTGTTCAGAAACTGATGGATGAAAATATTGCTTTGAAATCTGACCTAGAATCCTTTAAAAAAGAAAAAGCAAAAGGTGAGACTGCCAACTGGAAAAATGATTTCATCGATGAGTCCGGTAAAAAATTGTTGGTCAAAAAAGTTTCGATGGACGCGGGAAGTGTAAAAGATATCGTCTTTCAATTAAAAAAAGAAACGCCCAATTCTGTAATCGTTATTATTTCTGATGCTGACGAAAAACCAATGATCACGGTAGGAGTTTCTGCAGATCTGGAAGCCCAATACCACGCTGGAAATATCGTAAAAGATCTGGCAAAAGAAATCCAGGGCGGCGGCGGCGGAAATCCTGGTTTTGCCACTGCGGGTGGGAAAAATTTAGCAGGAATCGAAAATGCTTATCAGAAGGCACTCGCTCTTTAGAACGTAAGAAACCACTTTTCGATTTAGGACAAAAAAAACCTGGGAAATTTTCCCAGGTTTTTTATATGTGTTTGCAGAAAATTAAGCTTTATTCCCGCTACCTCTTGCAACAAGGGCGATAATAACGATTAAAACAAGAGCTCCAATAACCCAAACCAGAGGATTGCTCATCCAGCCTGCACCCATTGCGTCACCACCTTTATTTACATCGACATCGACTTTAAGGTCGGCAGCTTTTTCCTGGCCTTTTACCAAAACAATTGCGAGGTTTGCCATTAATGCTAATGTTAAAAACTTAATTTTCGAAAGTAGATTTGTGCGTGTCATAATTTAATTTTTTTAGTTATAAATTAAAGTAACCTAAAATCGTACCAAAAGATTTTTTTATGGAGTGAACCCCTAAATTTAGAAGGCTTACAGAACAAATTCCATTAAATAATCATCCATTACGAATCCATTCCCGATATCAAAAACGCCTTCAGCATAAACTTTAAACCCTTGAGATTCATAGAATTTTTTGGCATTATTATCTTTATTAACATTTAAGATGATCCTCGTATCTAAGTTTTCTGATACCTTTTCTTTTAAAAATTCTATTGCCTTTTTACCCAGATTCTTGCCGATACTTTCCGGCAAAAGATAAACGCGGTGGAGTTTTGTTGTATGTGCTTCGTAATGGTATTCAAAACCTATAAAACCAACTGCAAGTTCATCATTTAAAATTAAATAAAAGACATAATCAGGAGTTTGCATTTGACCGGAAATAATAGCTGTAGAGTACATCTCCGACAACATATAATCGATCTGTTCGCGAGAAAGGATCTTTGAGTAAGCTGTATTCCAGGATTTTTCTGCAAGTTCGCGGATCAAAGGAATATGTTTTTCAGTAGCTTTTTGATAGGAAGTCATCACTTTTCGTAATAAAATTAACTCAGTTCAATAAGGGTGATTTCGGGCTCAATACCAACTCTTCCGGGATAACCAATAACGCCGAAACCACGGTTCACATAGAGGCTCTTGCCCTGACTTTCGTATAGATCTGCCCATTTTTTATAACGGTACTGAACGGGAGACCAGCGAACATTCTTCAGATCGATGCCAAACTGCATTCCGTGGGTATGTCCGGAAAGCGTGAGCTGAACGTTGGATGGATGAGTTTTTACGATGGCATCAAAATGCGTTGGATCGTGACTCATTAATATTTTTGCTGCTTCGGGTGGCACTCCAGCCGATGCTTTATTCAAATCACCGAACTGCGGAAAAGGTTTCTCGCCCCAGTTTTCAACGCCCAGAATATAAAGTTTTTCGCCGTTTTTTTCGATGATGCGATGCTCATTTCGTAACATTTCAAAACCAGCCTCCTTTTGTAAAGCGATCAAATTTGGAATGTTCTGGGCTTTTTCCGCCGGCGAATTCCATTCTGCATAATCGCCGTAATCGTGGTTACCAAGGATTGAAAGTTTTCCGTCTTTTGATTTAATAGTCGAGAACAAAGGAACGAATGGCTTAAATTCATTTGCGAAATTATTCACCATATCGCCGGTGAACAAAACGAGATCTGCATTTTGTTCGTTAATAAGATCAATGGCTTTCTGTAATTTTTCGGGATGAAAAAAACTTCCGCTGTGTACATCCGAGATCTGTATGATCTTATAACCTTTGAAACTGTTGGGTAAGCCGGCAATCTTAAGTTTCACTTTTCGTACGCGGTGTCGGTATTTACCGAAAATAATACCATCAATAATTAAGGTGGAAAAAACCGCAGCAATTCCCCATCCTAATAAGCTGATGAATTTTCTTCTTCCGGGATAAGTTGGTTCAGGTTGTGTGAACATGCCAAAAAGATAATTGAACAATCTTCCGATATCTTCCAAAACAAGAAAAAATATAACGAATAATTTAGGGAGAAGAAATATTAAAAGAATTGATGCTACAATCTGAACGCGATGATGATCACGATCTGTTCTTTTAAAATTGAGCAATTCGTAAATAAATAACGTGTAGCCGGCAATCGTAATAACCCAATAAGCGATCCGCACCCAATTGTTAGAGGTAATGGTTTTCAGCGCCTGGTAAACATAGAATTCGAGAATGAACAGAATTCCCGTAAGAATTAAAAAAGTTTTCTGCATGATTTGGATTTCAACAAAAAAGCACAAAATTTGATTTGTGCTTTTTCGATTTTTTAAATACGTTGATTACGGAAATTTATAAACGATCGCGTTAATATTCATTCCTGCTCCAACGGAAGCAAAGACAATATTGCCTTTATCTTTAAAAGAATGGCCATTTAATTTTCCTTTCAAAATTAGATCAAACATCGTCGGGATCGTTGCCACAGAAGAATTACCAAGATCCTGAATCGTCATTGGCGCAACATCGTGATCGTAATCGGTTTTACCGTATAATTTGTGAAGGCGGGAGATCATGGCGTAATCCATTTTCGCATTCGCCTGATGAATAAGAACTTTATCGATATCATCTAAGGTTAAACCCGCTTTGTCGATGGTTTCTTTAATGGCGTCCGGAACATGCTTCAATGCATATTCGTAGATTTTTCTGCCGTGCATTCTTATATAGAGTGGTCGTCGATCTTCATCTGGTTTTAGAGAAGGCGAGTTTTCCAGATAATTTAATTCCAGTCCGTTATCACAAATGGTGGAATCCGCAATAATTCCTACGGTTTCGTCGTCTGTCGCTTTTACAACAACAGCTCCTGCGCCATCGGCAAAGATCATTTTGTTACGGTCGAATTTATCAACAACTCTGCTTAGCGTTTCTGAGCCTATCACTAAAATAAGTTTTCCTTTTTTAGCTTTGATGAGGGTATCTGCCAAAATCATCGCTTCAACCCAGCCCGGACAACCGAAGATCATGTCGTAATTAACACATCTTCTGTTTTTGATTCCTAATTTATTCTTAACTCTTGCAGACATCGAAGGCATGAAATTCGTCATTCCATCCTTGTTCACATCGCCAAAATTACTTGCGTAAATAATATAATCTAAGTCCTCCTGATCGATTTTTGCATCGGCGATCGCCTCTGTTGCCGCACGGAAACCAAGATCTGAATTAAATTCATCGTCTTCAAGATAACGGCGGTTTTCAATTTCGGTAATTTCTACAAACTTTTGAATGATCTCGTCATTAGGCTTATCAATTTTTTCGCCTTCATCGGTATAAAAAACATCATCTTTGAAATGTTCTCTCCCGATAACTTTGGTTGGAAGATAACTTCCTGAACCTATAATGATAGTGTTGGCCATATTTTAACTTGAAAATTTAGGGCAAAGTTAAGAATTAAAATTGTACCAGCTTAAAACAAAATTATTATTAAATTTGCAAAAGTTTTTTTAAACAATTTTATGAAAATCAGCGCTTCCACGAAAGGTTTAGTCATCTCTCTTCTTACCGTTTTTATTGCGTTCGGAATTTACTTTTTGTTTTTAGCAAAAAAAAATGAATTTCTTGTAGATAATCCGACAGACAATACCTTCTACTTCAAAATTAATAACGGTTCTGAAAGCATTATTGCGGCAAACCAAAATGTAAAAATTGACCTCAAAAAAGGAAAGAATCAGATCAAAGTTTTCGACGGGCAGAAAAGATTGCTTTACGATTCCGCTTTTACGGTGAATAAGGTAAGAGGTTTATTAAATATTGCGCACCAGGATTATTACATCAATGAGCAGTTCTATGGTTACGGCCTGAATAAGGACTCACTTATCGTAGCCCGGAAAGCTACAGAGATCGATGGAAAGAATTACGTAAATACGCCGAAACTTTTCAATAAATTATATACAGATGATTTCTATTTTAATATTGACGAAGACTACGATAAAGTGGTAAAAAACGTTCAGAAAATAGAGTCTCGAAGCAAGATTTTCCGGAAACAGGATTTTTTGAATTACTATAAAGAATATTACAAATTTTAAATAACGCACCTTGAATCAAGTTACTCCTTATAACACAGAAGCCGGTAAAAAGAAAGAAGTCGAAGAAATGTTCGACAATATTGCGCCGAAATACGATTTGCTGAACCACGTACTTTCTATGAAAATTGATGTGCTCTGGAGAAATACTTTGGTAAAATGGATGAGTGATGATGAGCCTAAAATTGTACTGGATGTTGCGACCGGAACCGGTGATCTTGCGATTGCTGTGAATAAAGGACTTGGAGCGAAAGTAGTTGGCTTAGATCTTTCTCAGCTTATGCTTAATGTTGGTATTGATAAAATTAAAAAACTTAATTTAGACGACCAGATCACGATGGAGAAGGGGGACGCTGAAAATTTGCCCTACGAAAGCAATAAATTTGATGCTGTTTGCGTTGCATTTGGAGTTCGTAATTTCGAAAATTTAGAGAAAGGTTTAGCGGAATTAAAAAGAGTAGTTAAAGAAAATAAAAGTGTTTATATTCTGGAGTTTTCTAAAGTTGAAGGTTTTTTAGGACCTTTCTACATGTTTTATTTCAAAAATGTTTTGCCCAGAATTGGTAAACTGATCTCCAAAGACAGCAGAGCATATACGTATCTTCCGGATTCGGTGAACGCTTTCCCTTTTGGGGAGAAAATGAAACAGATCCTTTTAAATACAGGTTTTAAAACTGTAGAATATAAAAAACAAAGTTTAGGCATTGCAACGATTTATAAGGCAACCAAATAGTATGTGGAAATCATTATTAAAAACGAACATCATTACCGCAATTTGTTTTGCAACTATCGTGAATGCGCAACTCTTCCGTACAAAAGACCGAATGGATAATTTGGAGGGTTTCGATAATCAAAAATTCAGTTACGGTTTTTATCTCGCAGCCAATAATTTCGATTACAAACTGGTTTTAGATCCAAAGTTTGGGATGGATGGTCAGAAAAGTTTGGTTCAGACAAAATCTTCTTACAGTTTTGGTGCTGGACTTATTGGGAAACTTCGTTTGAATGATAATTTCGATTTAAGATTCGAACCGGGATTGCAGTTTGTTGAGCGCGAAGTAATGTTCGATACGCAATCGAATGATCAGTATGCAGGTGGAACTCCGGCAAATGCACCATTTACGCCGCGATTACTTACCGATGCTGATAAATTGAGAACTGTAAAATCTACTTATGTTGATCTTCCATTATTGATAGAAATTCATGGCGACCGTTGGTATAATTCCCGCCCATACGCTGCGGCAGGAGTTAACTGGATGATGAATCTACAGGCGAACAGCAATGCTCCAGATGATAATTCACAAGGTTTATTTCGCACCACATCCAGCAATTTTGCCTGGACTGCAGAACTTGGAATTCAATTTTATTTCAGCAGATTTAAATTGACTCCGGGATTTCGTGGTACCTTTATGATGAATGATGAAATGGTGGGCGATAATCCAGGCACGCCACCTTACTGGACAGATGCTATTTCGAGTGCAAAAAGCCGGGCATTTATGTTCGTTCTTAAATTCGAGTAAAAAATCCATCACAAATATTATAAAAGAGAAGGTAAATATTGCCTTCTCTTTTTGTTATTTCAACATATTCCTAAATTAGTCCTGAATAATCCATCAATTCACATTTAAATTTTATATTTTTGCTAAATAGTTAGAATTAATTAAGCCTGAAAATGCTCAAAGATTTAGATAATAATTTTTCGGTTTTAGAGAAGAAGATTTTGAATATCAGCAAAAATTATCAGAATCTCACCGAGCAGTATTTAGAATTATCCCAGGAGCACGAAGAATTGAAGAAGAAATATGAAGAGGGGAGAAAAAGCAATCAGGTTTTAGCAGAAGAACAAAAAAATATAAAGCTTTATTCCGCACTGTCAGGAAATCCAGATCATAACCGGCTGATGAAAAATCATATCAACAGGCTAATGAAAGAAGTGGATCACTGTATTGCAGAACTTCAAAACAGCGGTTTGTAATGGAAGTAAGAAGAATTACCATCAACATAGCCGGAAGAAATTATCCGCTGAATGTACCTGCCGCCGAAGAAGAAACCCTTCGGAAAGTCGGTAAAAGTATTGAAGCCATGATTAAAGATTTTGAACAGAATTTTGACGTTAGAGATAAACAGGATGCTTTAGCAATGTGTGCCTTAAAATTAGGGACCAACGCCGAAGTTTCGCAACTCAGCAACGAAAAGAATATAAATGCTTCCAACGAAAGATTAGTGAAAATTAATCAGATGCTGGAGGAGCTGGAAAAGTAGATTTTTCTTTTCCGGAAAACAACTGCCTACAATAGTTCTAACACATTACAGGTAAACTCAACGCTATACAATTGCCGAACGAATGTTTATTTAATGGCGCGCCGACTTGCTCGGATTACAGAAAATAAAAAACAGTTCAAATCGTGTTGATAAGGAGTTTACTCTATATCTTGAATTATTGTGGGCTTTTTTTTGTCGAATAATCAACGTTTTGAAGGACTATTTTCCTTCAAAATAAATGTATAAAAAGTTTGTAGGTTTTACTTTAATGAACCTTCAACTAACACACTAAATATAAAATTATGAACATTAAAACTAAAAATATATGACAACAACAGCGATTATTATCGGTATTGTTTGCCTGGTTTTAGGAGCAGTAATTGGAATGTTATTTTCCAAAAGCGGTCTTAACGCCAAAGCAAAATTCATCGTAGAAGATGCGAAGAAAAATGCCGAAAACCTTATAGAAAAAGCAACTGTACAAGCCGAATCCATTAAGAAGGACAAACACCTTCAGGCAAAAGAAAAATTTATGGAACTGAAATCTCAGCACGATGCAGACATTCAGTCCAGAGAAAAGAAAATGCAGGATTCTGAAAAAAGAGTAAAAGATAAAGAGCAAAAACTTAATGATGATCTTAGCAAAGCTGGCAAATTAGAAAAAGACTTAGACCGCCAGGTTACAGAGTACGGCAAAAAGCACGACATCTTAGACAGAAAGCAACAGGAACTAGACGCCGTTGTGGCTCAGAAAGTTGAGATCCTCGAAAGAATTTCAGGATATTCTGCAGAAGATGCGAAACACGAATTGGTTGAAGCCTTAAAAGCAGAAGCAAAAACAAGAGCTCAGGCACACGTTCAAAGCATCATGGAAGAAGCTCATTTAAACGCAAAACAGGAAGCCAAGAAAATCGTGATCCAAACCATTCAGCGAATTGGTACAGAACAGGCGATCGAAAATTCCGTGTCTGTGTTCAACATTGAATCTGATGAGGTAAAAGGTAGGATTATTGGTAGAGAAGGCCGGAATATTCGTGCTTTAGAAGCTGCTACAGGCGTAGAAATTATTGTTGATGATACGCCGGAAGCGATTTTGCTTTCATGTTTCGATCCGGTAAGACGGGAAATCGCAAGACTTTCTCTTCACCGTTTGGTAACCGATGGTAGAATTCACCCGGCGAGAATCGAAGAAGTTGTTGATAAAACGAAAAAACAGATCGAGGAAGAGATCATTGAAGTTGGTAAAAGAACAGTAATCGATTTAGGAGTTCACGGACTTCACCCGGAATTGGTAAAAATCGTAGGTAGAATGAAATTTCGTTCTTCTTATGGCCAGAATTTATTGCAACACTCCAGAGAAGTTGCCAACATCGCAGCCACAATGGCTGCAGAATTAGGTTTGAACGTTAAATTGGCGAAAAGAGCCGGTTTATTACACGATATAGGAAAAGTTCCGGAACAGGAATCAGAACTTCCACACGCACTTTTAGGAATGCAGTGGGCTGAGAAATACGGTGAAAGTCCGGAAGTTATTAACGCAATTGGAGCTCACCACGACGAAGTGGAAATGACAGGATTGCTTTCCCCGATCATTCAGGTTGCCGATGCGATTTCTGGAGCGAGACCGGGAGCAAGAAGACAGGTTTTAGAATCTTATATCCAAAGATTAAAAGATCTGGAAGCTGCAGCTTTAAGTTTCGACGGCGTTTCCAGTGCTTATGCGATCCAGGCGGGACGAGAACTTCGTGTTATGGTAGAAAGCGGAAAAGTTACCGACGATCAGTCTGCGCAACTTTCGTATGATATTTCAGAAAAAATTCAGAATGAATTAACCTATCCAGGACAGGTTCGTGTTACCGTAATTCGGGAAACGAGATCTGTGAATATTGCCAGATAAAGATTAGAAAATAATTGATAACAAACTCCTTTCAGAAATGTAGGGAGTTTTTTTGATTAAAAATCGGTTTCTAATTCTTCGAGATGTTTTTTACCTAATATTTATCAATCCTTTCGATTAAACGATCTTTAGATGAGATAAGGGATTTCATTTTCACTATCTTTATTTTAAGAAATTTTAATTTATGAATTTAAATATTCCCGATTATTTAAAAGGTCTTACAGACGCTGAACTTCAAACTTCCCGTGAAAAATTTGGGTATAACCAACTTAAGGAAACGGAGAAAGCAAGTTGGCTGAAACTGTTATTCGATATTTTCCGGGAACCGATGTTGATTCTACTCATCATTATTGCGGTCATCTATTTGGTCGTTGGTAATTATGGCGAATCACTTTTTATGTTACTGGCGATTGTTTTAGTGTCGGGGATTTCCTTTTATCAGGATAACCGAAGTAAAAAAGCACTGGAAGCTTTAGAAAAGCTCAACGAGCCTTTGAGTAAAGTCATTAGGAACAATCAAATTTTAGAGATTCCGACGCGTGAAATTGCAGTTGGTGATTTATGTGTTACAGAGGAAGGTAAAATGATCAACGCCGATGGAGTAATCGTTCACAGCAATGATTTTTCCGTCAATGAATCTTCTCTTACGGGCGAAAGTTTTTCTGTTTTTAAAGACAGTAAGTCGGAAGATAAACAGGTTTACAGCGGAACTTCTACCGTTTCAGGTTTGGCGGTCTTCGAAGTACAAAAAATTGGAAAGGAAACGAAGCTTGGAAAAATTGGGGAATCTATTCTCAATAATAAAGAGGAAAAATCGCCGCTTCAAATACAGATCGAACGTTTCCTGAAATACATGGCAATTGTTGGGATTGTAGTTTTCCTTTCAGTTTGTGCCGTAAATTACTATCATACCAGAAATATTGTAGATTCATTATTGAATGGATTGACCTTAGCAATGTCGATTCTGCCAGAAGAAATTCCCGTTGCTTTTACCACGTTCATGGCACTTGGAGCCTGGAAGCTTATGCGCAAAGGAATTATTATTAAAAAAAGCAGCATTGTAGAAACACTTGGAAGCACAACCGTGATCTGCACCGATAAAACAGGAACGATCACAGAAAACTCGATGCATTTAAAAGCAGTTTATGATTTTAAAACAGAACGTGTTTTCAATGACAAAGAATTTAGTGATACATCGGTCTCAGAAATCATACAATATGCGATGTGGAGTAGTGAACCCGTTCCTTTTGATCCTATGGAAAAAACACTCCATCAGGTTTACACCGAAACACAAAAAGAGGATTTACGGCCGTATTATAAAATGTTTCATGAATATCCATTAGAGGGAAAACCACCGATGATGACACATCTTTTTGAAAATAATGAAGGCGAAAGAATCGTTGCTGCTAAAGGAGCGCCTGAAGCAATAATCAATGTTTGCAACGTTTCAGAAATTCAAAAATCCGCGATTCGAAAAGAGATGGAGATTTTTGGTAAAGAAGGATACCGACTTTTAGGCGTGGGAAAATCGAATTTTAAAGGCGATAATTTCCCTTTGAAACAGCAGGAAATTTCTTTTGAATTTTTAGGATTGGTGGTTTTCTACGATCCGCCAAAAAAAGATATCCAAAATGTTTTCAAACAAATAGAGCAAGCCGGAATAAAAATTAAAGTCATCACCGGTGATAATGCACAAACTACAGAAAGCATCGCCATTCAGGCTGGAATTCCAAATGCTTCAGATCCGATTAATGGGGACGAAATTGCAAATCTTTCCGAAGTAGAATTGATGAAAATTGCTCATGAAAAAGTTCTTTTTACCAGAATGTTTCCGGAAGCAAAATTACGCGTAATTGAATCTTTAAAAAAAAATGGTGAAATAGTAGCCATGATCGGAGATGGCGTAAACGATGGACCTGCTTTAAAAGCTGCACACATCGGAGTCGCAATGGGAGAGAAAGGAACTGAAATCGCAAAAGCTGCTGCTTCAGTTGTTTTAACCAACGACGATTTGGGAAAACTCGTGATCGCCATTGCAGCCGGACGAAGAATTTATACCAACATCAAAAAAGCCGTCCAATATATTATTTCCATACATATTCCAATTATTTTGACGGTTTCGTTACCACTGTTTTTGGGTTGGGTTTTTCCGCAAATTTTCACGCCGGTTCACGTCATCTTTTTAGAATTGGTGATGGGTCCAACCTGTTCAATCGTTTATGAAAATGAACCGATGGAAAAAAATACCATGTTGCAAAAACCACGGCCGATTACGGAAACTTTTCTTACCTGGCGGGAACTGCTCATAAGTATCATTCAAGGTTTGGCAATTACAGCGGGAGTTTTGTTTATTTACCAACTGACTTACCGAAGTGGCGGTGATGAAATTTTGACAAGAACAATGGTTTTCACGACTTTGATTTTCGCTAATATTTTGCTCAGTTTAGCGAACCGATCTTTTTACTATTCGATGTTTGAAAGTTTTAAAAATAAGAATATTCTTCTGGTCATCATTACTACTTTAACAATACTTATTTTGGGTGTAATGCTGTATGTTGTGCCGGTTTCAAATTTTTTCAAGTTGACTGCTCTCAATATTGAACAACTTTTAACCGCAACTTCTGCCGCGATTCTGTCCGTATTGTGGTTTGAAATTTATAAACTGATTAAAAGATATCCTTGGATTAAAAAGAATTAAAAATTACACAGTTTGCGTATTTAATCAAAAAAAGATCCGTTTCAAAAATTTTGAAACGGATCTTTAGGATTTGAAAGTATAAATTATTTTATTATTTTCTGAGTCTGAATTCCAGATTTTGTATAGATCTTGATAAGATAAAGACCTTTTGGATTTTGAGAAAAATCAATGCGATCATTGTTTAAAACTGTTTTCAGCAATTTTCCGTCGATGCTGTAAATTTCTGTTTTTTCAATTTTTTCAGAAGAACTGATATTTAAAATATCTTTTACTGGATTAGGATAAAATTGGATCTGATTTTTCATAGCATCCGAAACAGCAAGATTTGTTTTCAAAAACCGAATATTATCCAGTCTTAACGCAGCGTTATTCGCAACGGGCGCGGTCACATTTCCAAAACCGAAATAATAAACGCCCTCTGCAGCTGCAGTAAAAGTGGACGTATACTCGGAATAAACATTTCCACTGATCTGGTTTGAACTTAATTCCTCCGTGATCGATTCTTTTTCCGGCGCAGTTGCGACGCTAACTTTTAAGGTTGCTGGTGAAGCGGTTTCAGAGCCCATTTGTGCAAAATACTTGATTTCTACGGTTTCATTCGCCAGCATTTTTATAAGATAAGAAAAGATCCAGTCATTTTTCGGGAATGTTTTGCTCGTATTATTGAAAACGTAACCTTCACCGGTTTGCGCAGAAGTTCCGCTTCCATTGATCCAGGTTCCGGAAGTCCATCCATCTGAATCGTATTCACCATAGTTTTCTGCCGTAAATTCAAAATCATAGGAATAAGGAAGATCAGCCGCTGTAAAAACAGATTTTGGACCAGCCCAACCCGAACCACAATCAGCATTTTTCAAAAAGAACTGATAGCGCGTTCCCGGTTGAAGATTGTCGAAGTTTTTCGTCATCGCTGTCTGAATTCCTTTGGAAGAAACAGGCGTTACAAAATTCGTGAGTCCTACATCAAAAGTGTTGATCCCTGGAGATTCTGACCAGTTTGCTGTAAAATTCTTGTTATTTAAATTCGTTGCATTAAAGCCTGATAAATCCGGCATTAAACAATTTGCCGAATTACTCATATACAAATCATCCAAAGCTAAAAAATAACCATCTGTTGTCTTACTAACGAACGCCAGATGAATCGTTTTCCCTTTATAGGCCGAAAGATCTAGACTTCTGGAATTAAAATCGTAGGCCTGTTCACCTTCTACGCTTAAAACCGTTGCGGTAAAACTTTCGATCTGATTATTTGTTTCGGAGATTTTGATGTCGTAAGAATCTGTAAATTCAAAATCATAAGATTTGGCTTTCCAGTAGAGTGTTGGATTACCATCCGCTGGAATAGTGATAGATGGCGTAATTAACCAGTCATTCGACGTTCCAGCCGGATCATAAGAAGAAGTGCTGAATGCAATTTTGTTATCAAAACCGTCATAAAACTGAATCCAGGCTTCTGTGTTGAAATCCTGAACTGGCGCCCAATCAGCTACCATATTTCCATCAACATTAACCGTTTTGTAGGCTGAAAGTGGAGTTCCGTTATTATTCTCGAAACCGCTGTTGAAAATTTGAGCATTAAGCTGAGTCATGAGCGCCAAAGTGGCAATAGATAAAATTCTTTTTTTCATTGATAATTATTTAGATTTAAATTGAGATCAGGTGTTTTCTTACATAAAAGGCTTCATTTCGTCTTCGATCTGTTTCCGCAGATCCATCAATTTAATTGCATATTGTTCCATCTGTTTTTCCTGTTCCGAAGAAGGGGTGAATTTTGGAACCTGAAGCGAATTTCCTTCATCATCTACAGCCACAAATACAATAATGCAGTGTGTTTTCTTTTCGAAATCTTTCCTTTTAATATTCCGCGAAAATACGTTGATGGCAATATGCATACTCGTTTTTCCGGTGTAAATAACTTCGGCTTCTACTTTTACGATATGACCAATTTTTATAGGTGAATAAAAACGGATGCCGCCAACATAAACGGTGACGCAGTAACTGGAACTCCAGGAACTTCCGCAGGCATAACCGGCTTGATCGATCCATTTCATTACACTTCCGCCATGTACGTTGCCGCCATAATTTACATCGCTGGGTTCGGATATGAACTGAAAAACCGTTTTTGTCTGCATAAAATAAATTTTCTCAAAGTTAATATTTAGAAATGGTTTGGGTGGAAACTTTGTCTTATAAATAAAATTTTGTCGCTTATATCTGACTTATGCTTTGGTTTTAAACGGAAACGTAAAAAATATTCCCTCGATTTTTTTAAATTTACAGAATGAAGAAAGTCTTTTATCTTAAAACCTGCGGAACCTGTACCAAAATTTTAAATCAGTTCGATCTTTCAGACTGGGAACTTCGGGAGATCAAGAGTAAGCCCGTAACAGAAGAGGAATTGGAAGAAATGTTCCGGAAAACGCAATCCTATGAGGCACTCTTCAGTCGAAGATCGATACAAATAAAAGCGCAAAATATTGAGGTGAAATTTTTGGAAGAAAAAGATTTTAAGAAATTGCTCTTAGAACATTACTCCTTTCTGAAGAGACCGGTTTTTCTGACTGATAAAGAAATTTTCGCAGGAAATGAAAAGAAGAATCTGGAGAATCTACATCACTTTTTCGAAAGTAAATGATCCGATTTTTATTCTTTATTTTACTGTCACTTAATTTATCAGCACAAACAGTTTACAAAACACCGTCTGGCGAAAAGTATCATTTGTCAGGTTGTAGAATGGTGAAAAATGTTTCTTCTGCACTTACCGTTGATAGAGCGGTGAAGAGTGGTTTAACGCCTTGTAAAATATGCAAACCTCCATTTCGGACGACGATCGGAATCGTCTCAAAATCAAAAAAGACTGCTGGAATTAATTCTCAAAATCAATGTTTCGCCCATACTCAAGCTGGAGCACGCTGCAAACGCAAAACAAAAATTGGAAACAACTTCTGTTTCCAACATTTACCCAAATAAAAAAGCGTTCCTTCAAATAATGATGAAACGCTTTCTGCTTTATTTTGTCTTGCTTTTCTCCAGCCAGTTATAAACTCCAATGCTTACAATGGCACCAAAAAGATAATATCCGGTTGTCATCCATTTTTTTTGATCGGTATTGGTCGCTTTGTTATGATCCAACATTTGATCTGCTAAACCAATTGTTCCCGCAGCGCCTAATAATCCTGTTCCCAAAGTTTTAGCCAATATCTCCGAAGTCGTGGTAGAGGTTGACAAAGTGGCAAATAGAACTGCATTCGATAAGATATTTCCTCCCATTGCGGCAGCATAAACCTGGTCTTCATGTGGAAGATCCATATCAACGGCGCCCAAAGTAGTTTTAAGTGCTTTTTCACCCACCTGATCCAGATTTGGTGCTCCGCTTATATATTTTTTAAAGATCTGGTGTGCTGCAGTAAGTGCCAGAGAGCCGGCTAAACCTGCGATACTTCTATTAAGAGTAGACATAATGTGATTTTTTTAATGTTCAAAAAAAGATTGCGAAAATAATGCCACACAAAAAAAGCAGGCTAAAATTTCACCTGCTATATCCTTTTCTTTACCAACTTGGTTTATACGAAAGGTAACTTTACTACTTTCGCGGGTACATTTTTATTTCTGATCTGAATAAAAATATCCGAATCCACTTTAAAATGCGATTTGTCTACATAGGCCAAACCAATTCCAATATTTTTCACAGGACTCATTGTTCCTGATGTTACTTTCCCGATTTCATTCCCTTCTGCATCTACAACCAGATAATCGTGTCTTGGGATGGCTCTTTCCTGCATTTCGAAACCAACCAGTTTCCGGGTAATTCCTTCTTCTTTTTGTTTTGCGAATCTTTCTTTATCCACAAAATCTTTATCAAATTTCGTGATCCAGCCTAAACCTGCTTCAAGCGGAGAAGTTGTATCATCGATATCATTTCCGTATAAACAGAATCCTTTTTCTAAACGCAAAGTATCTCTGGAGGCTAATCCACAAGGAATCAGGCCAAACTCAGAACCCGCCTCAGTTAAAGCTTCCCAGATTTTTACGGCACTTTCATTTTTAAAATAAATTTCGAAACCGCCACTTCCGGTGTAACCGGTATTTGAGATGATCACATCGTCAACGCCTGCGATCTTACCTTCAGTAAAATGATAATAAGGAACATCAGCGAGATTTATATCCGTCAGTTTTTGTAAGGTTTCGCCAGCTTTCGGGCCCTGAATTGCGATGAGCGACATTTCATCCGAAGCGTTCGTTAATTTCGCTCCAAATTTCTCATTGTATTTTGAAATGTGATTCCAGTCTTTTTCAATATTCGAAGCATTTACCACCACGAAATATTTTTCATCATTCATTTTATAAACGATCAGATCATCTACGATTCCTCCATTTCCGTTGGGTAAACACGTGTACTGTGCTTTTCCATCTTCCAGCGAATTCACATCATTGGTTCCTACATATTGCAGCAGATCCTTTGCAGAAGGACCTTCTACAAAAAACTGACCCATATGCGAAACATCAAAAATACCTACTTTTTCACGCACTGCCATATGTTCCAGCGTAACACCGGAATATTGCACAGGCATATCGAAACCTGCAAAAGGTACCATTTTCGCGCCCAGAGAAACGTGTTTATCGTACAAAGCCGTCTTATTCATCTTTTATTTTTATTAATTTATTTTTTTTTTCAGGAGCAACAAAATTTTTAGCCTTTCCCAAAGATTGTACCCGCTTTTCACTATATCTTTTTCCTCCACTTCTAAGAAAAAGGATGCCGTTTCAATCGGGGCTAGAAAATCATTGATTTGGATTTTCAAGAATTTTTAATCGACAATCTACATCAATCATTAAACACCCTTCACCCAGCTGCTATCACAAATGTTCCTTATATTCTTTCAAAATAATCTTAAACCATTCCGTAAAATTTTCCGGATGATCAAGCATTTCTTTTTCCAGCACTTCCATAGAAATATACCGAACTTCCGAAACTTCCTCTGGATTAATTTGTACGTCGCCATTAAAATCTCCGGTGAAAACATGATCTAACTCGTGCTCCCAAAGATTTTGTCCTACATCTGCTTTATAAATAAAATGAAATTTTGGATTAAGCTCGGCTTCGATTCCCAATTCTTCTTTCATACGTCGTTTTGCACCTTCTAAATAAGTTTCGTTATTTCTTGGGTGGGAACAAACTGCATTTGTCCACTGATTTGGAGAATGGTATTTGTTGGATGAACGTTTTTGCAAAAGCATTTCGCCTTTTTCATTAAACAAAAAAACCGAAAAAGCACGATGCAGAATTCCATTTTCGTGGGCCTGCATTTTTTCCATCAGACCGAGGATCTCGTCGTTTTCGGAAACTAAAACTACTTGTTCTTCCATATCACACAAAAATAAGTTTTAAAACTTAGGTGGTAAAATTTTTGTGAAAGATTTATGTTTTTCTTAAAAAGAAGAATTAAAATTTCTTTTCTAAAACTCATTTAATTTTGAAAATCAATTTCGCAATAGGGATCGTAGCGGAAATCCCGGAACAGGAATGGGCAAAGTTGTGGCGTGAGGAATTGCAGCGGAGAGCCCGGCCCGAGCTGCTGGATCGTTGCGTTGGAGAGGGATTGCCCAAATAAATCGGGTTCGGAAAGATAATCTGCTGTAAATCAATGAAAAATCGTAATTTCGCACCTTAAAATTTTGATCATGGAATTAGAATATAAAGATCATTTAAGTCCAATGCTAAAAGGAGATATCAAGAATTATTTGATTGATATCGATGGCACGATTACCGATGATGTCCCGAATGAAGAACCCGAGAGAATGGTGGACTGTGTGCCTTATCCCGACGCTTTAGAAACAATTAACCGTTGGTACGACCAAGGTCATATTATCTGTTTTTTTACTTCGCGTACCGAAAATCTAAAACAGATCACCATCGACTGGCTCGATAAACACGGCTTTAAGTACCACAGCGTTCTTTGCGGAAAACCGCGGGGCGGAAACTACCACTGGATCGATAATCATTTGGTGAAGGCGACAAGGTACAAAGGTAAATTTACCGATATGATAGAGAAACAAGTAACAATAGAAGTTTTTAAAGATTAGTATATGAAGGTATTAGCAAACGACGGTTTAGACCAATCAGGAATTGATGCCTTGACCGAAAAAGGTTTTGAGGTAATTACAAAGAATGTCCCACAGGACTTTTTAATCGATTACATTAATGAAAATAAAATTAAAACCATTCTCGTAAGAAGTGCGACGCAGGTAAGAAAGGAATTAATTGATGCTTGTCCGAGTATTGAAATTATCGGCAGAGGTGGAGTAGGAATGGACAATATTGATGTTGATTATGCGCGTTCCAAAAATATTCATGTTATTAATACACCTTCAGCATCTTCGGAGTCGGTAGCGGAATTGGTATTTGCACATTTGTTTTCCGGAGCACGATTTTTACCTGATTCCAACAGAAAAATGCCCGTTGTTGGTGATTCTGAATTTGCAAAATTGAAAAAATCCTACGAAAAAGGAATCGAACTTCGCGGTAAAACTATTGGTATCATCGGTATGGGAAGAATCGGACAGGAAGTGGCGCGAATTTCCCTCGGTTTAGGAATGCGCGTAATCGCAGCCGACAGTAACGTTGGTCGCGCAAGCATTAAGGTAAAATTCTACAACAACCAGTTCATTAATGTCGATATTGAAACGGAACCTGTGGAGGAAGTTTTGAAGATCGCAGATTTTATTACGCTTCACGTCCCGGCGCAGAAAGACGGATACATGATCGGTGAAAAAGAATTTGCAATGATGAAAGACGGTGTTGCCATCGTCAATTGTTCCAGAGGTGGAGTGATCGATGAACAAGCTTTAGTTTCTGCTTTGAATTCAGGGAAAGTGGCTTTTGCGGGTTTAGATGTTTTTATTAACGAACCAACTCCTTCAAAAGAAATTTTAACGCATCCGAAAATTTCTTTAACGCCGCACACCGGAGCTTCCACTTTAGAAGCGCAGGACAGAATTGGAATTTCTTTAGCGGATCAGATCTGCAGTATTTTGCAGGTTTACTAAACGTCTGACTCCAAAAATATATAAAGAACGCGTCGTTTGATGCGTTCTTTTTTTTGACTATTTCTGCGGGATTATTCTATGTTCTCCCGGAAATAAGCTGAAAAAATTAAAATGAAAGAACCCGAAAGCAAATTTCGGGTTTCTGTTAGGTATGAAAAATTTGTTATCTGTTTTTTAGTAAATCTCTGATCTCAATTAATAATTGTTCCTGAGTTGGTCCGGCTGGCGCTGGTGCCGGTGCGGGTTTCTTCATTTTGTTCGCTGCCTTTATTACCAGGAATAAAACGATAGCAACACATAAAAAACTAATAACAGCAGACAGGAAATTTCCGTACATGACGCCGTTCCAGGAGAGTTTTGCAATGTCTTCTGCACCCGCTGCCTTTAATGCGGGATTTAGTAAAAGTGGGGTAATTACATCTGCGACTAAAGAAGAAACGATTTTACCAAATGCAGCGCCAATGATTACTGCTACTGCAAGATCCATTACATTACCTTTGAATGCAAATGCTTTAAATTCCTGAACTAATCCCATGATTGTGTTTATTTAATGTTAATAAGTAAAAGTAAGAATTTTTTCGAAATTTATTGTTTTTTGAGGTAAGATATATCCATTTTGAGACAAACCTCAATATAAATTTCATTAAATTTAAACAACGAAATAAATTCCAAATGAAAATTTTTTCTGCAGACCAAATTAGAAATCTTGATGATTTTACGATTGCAAATGAGCCGGTTTCCGCCCTTAATTTAATGGAGCGTGCTGCAAAATCATGTGTAGAATGGCTACAAAACCATTTCAGAAAAAGGGAAACATTCTATCTGTTTTGTGGCAGCGGCAACAATGGTGGTGATGGTTTTGCGATTGCGAGGTTGCTTTACGAGAAAGGTTATGAGGTTAATATCTTTTCTGAAGTGGAAAAAACAAAAATGTCGGAGCAGGCACAAAGTAATTTTAAAAAAGCAAAAGATATTTCCGGAATTAAATTTTTTGATTTTGGAGAAGTAGAAAACTTTCAGTTTAAAAATAATGCAGTTCTTATTGATGCACTTTTTGGAACAGGATTAAACAGAAAGATCACCGGAAAATATGCCATTTTGATTAAGGAACTCAACCAGCTTAATTATCCGAAAATCGCCATCGATATTCCCTCCGGTTTGTTTGCTGATGGAAATATTGAGAAAGATACCATCGTTTTTAAAGCAGATGAAACCTTAAGTTTTCAGTTTTGGAAGAGATCATTTCTCCATCCGGAAACGGGAAAGTTTTGTGGGAAAGTCCATATTTTAGATATCGGCTTAAGTTCCGTATTTATTGAAAATGAACCTTCTGACAATTTTGTGATCGATGATGATCTTATTCGTCAGATCTACGAACCCAGAAATGAGTTTTCAAACAAAGGTACGTTTGGCAGAACGCTTATTGTCGCCGGAAGTTTTGGAAAAATTGGGGCAGTAGTTCTGGCTACCAAATCGGCTTTGAAATCCGGAAGTGGGATCACCATAACGCACGCTCCAAAATGTGGTTACGATATTTTGCAGACGACATGCCCGGAAGCCATGTTCATTCCTGGAGGAAATGATTTTATAGATAAGATCCAAATTGAAGAAAAAGATGTCGTTGGAATTGGTCCGGGTTTAGGCAACGGTGAGAAGACGGAAAAAGCTCTTTTTAAATTTTTAGAAGGTTACAGTAAACCCTTAGTTTTAGATGCAGACGCCTTAAATATTCTTTCGAAAAATCCTGAAAACTTAGAGTTGATTCCAAAAAAATCCATCATTACGCCACATCCAAAAGAGTTTGAAAGACTTTTCGGAAAGACAGAAGATTCATTTCTGCGGTTAGACTTAGCGCAAAAAAAAGCCAATGAGTACGGAATTTTTATCATTTTGAAAGATCATCACACGCAGGTGGTCACGCCTGAAGGGCAAGTTTTCTATAATGTAACGGGCAATTCGGGTATGGCAAAAGGTGGAAGCGGTGATGCCTTATTAGGCATGGTGACCGCTCTTCTGGCGCAAAATTATTCATCTAAAAATGCAGCGTTATTTGCAGTTTGGTTGCATGGAAAAGCCGGTGATCTGGCGGCTCAAAAATTTTCTAAAGAAGCAATGCTTCCAACCGATTTAATTGAAGAGATAGGAAATGTTTTTAAATCTTTGGCATAAAAAATCCTTCCAAATAAATTGAAAGGATTGCATGTATTTTGCGAATGAAGTTATTCTGGTTTCGAATTTTCTTCTTCCGTGATCATTCTGTTTTTCGAGGTAAACATGATTACAAATCCAGCGATCATAAATGGTATCGAAAGGATCTGACCCGTATTTAAACCAGCAAAGTGAATAAACTCGTCGCCTTGTGGCTCTTTTAAATATTCTACAAAGAATCTTACTGCCCAAAGGATGATGAAAAACAATCCAAAAAGCCAGCCTTGCTGATATTTTTTCTTGGTATATCGGTACAGGATCCAAAGCAAAACGAAAAGTAAAAAATAGCCTGTAGCTTCAAAAAGCTGCGTGGGATATCGTGGAACGATCGGACCATATTCAGAACTTTGTTGTGGGAATAAAACCGCCCATGGAGAGTTTTCGGGTGCAGCTTTTCCAATGATTTCGGAATTGAAAAAGTTTCCAATTCTAACAAATGCACCGCCCAAAGCAACGGGAATTCCAATTCTGTCGTAAACCCAGAATGGATTTTTTTTAATGATCTTAAATGAATAATAAAGCGTTGTAAAAATTAATGCGATCGTCGCCCCATGACTCGCTAATCCAGAAAATCCGGTAAACTCTAAAGTAGGTTTCGTGCGGATCGGCAAAAATACAGACCAGAAATCTTCTCTAAAAAGTTCGGGCTGATAAAAAATAACGTGACCTAAACGAGCTCCCAAAATGGTTCCGATCAAGGTCCAGGTAAAAAGTGGTTCCACGTAATTGACGTTTACATTGTCAATTTTGTAAATTTTGGTCATCACCATGTATCCCAATCCGAAGGCTAAAATAAACATTAAGCTGTAATAGTGCAGCGTAACGGGGCCTAAATGTATTCCTGTAGATGGATCCCAGGTCGAGTAAAGTATTGTCAGCATATAATTTATTTCAAAAATTCAATAGTTAACGTCACACGTTCAAAAATCAATATTTCATGGATTTTATAAAATTCAAAATCAGTTTTTTACCTCTTTCTTTGGCACCGGATCGTAACCTTCGCCTCCCCACGGATGGCATCTTGCGATTCTTTTCGCGCCTAACCATAATCCTTTAATTGGCCCATAAACACGAAGCGATTCTACCATGTAACTGGAGCAGGTTGGTTCGTACCGGCAGTTATTTGGAAGTAAGGGTGAAATAAACCACTGATAAATTTTTATCAGAACAACCAGAGGAAATGTGATGATTTTGTTGAACATATTGCGTCATGTGCGGTGCAAAAATAATCCTTTTTATCTAACTGGAAATAATTTCTGTATACATTTGTTTTACAAGTCAATGGCAAAAACGTTCCCAAAGATTTGGCGCATCATCTGTTAAAAGCACAAGATTTGGGCGTGACCCTTTCCAAACCAGCGTTAACAGTGCTCGACGCACTCTTAACGCCCTCCAAAGCTGGGGTCGGTCTGCGGCAAGTCGCTTTTTTCCGCCAACGCATTTCCAGCCGCCAATAAAAAGAGCTCCAACAATTGCCTCCGCCCTCACGCAGATTACGATTTAGTACAAAAAGTATTTTTTAAAAAAGAAGAAATACTTCTCCCAAAAAACGGTTCTCAAATCATAAACAAAAGTTTCCAAATCTACTTCTATCATTCAAATTATTTAATACCATAAAAAAATTCCATCTGTGAAAATCTGTGCCATCTGTGCGAAAAAACACGCAGTAAATTTAACCATAAAATAGGATTTAAAATTCTGTATTCCTTTTGAATAAAGAGATCAAAAGAAATTATTTAGATAGAAATTACTGTAAAACATTACCAAAAAATAAAAATATTCGTGCATTCGTGGCAAAACTTAATTTAACGTATTCTCAGTTTTCTTTCCCATAAAGTTCCAACCAAGTCTGAAAAAAATCGCAATTTTGCAGAATGAATTCCAACACTCCGCTTGCCGAGAAAATGCGTCCGAAAACTTTAGATGAGGTTCTTGGGCAAGAGCATTTAACGGGAAAGACCGGCACCATTCGCAAAATGTTAGAGAATGATGCTATTAATTCGCTCATTCTTTGGGGTCCACCCGGAACCGGAAAAACAACGTTAGCAGAAATTATATCCGAAAAATCAGGACGAAAATTCTATAAATTGTCCGCAGTTTCAAGCGGTGTAAAAGATGTCCGCGAAGTTATTGAGGAAGCCAAAAAGCAAAATCTCTTTTCCGGAAAATCACCCATTTTATTTATTGATGAGATTCACCGTTTCAATAAATCCCAACAGGATTCTCTGCTTCATGCAGTAGAAAAAGGCTGGATCGTTCTTATTGGTGCAACCACAGAAAATCCAAGTTTTGAAGTTGTTTCCGCGCTTTTATCCAGAAGTCAGGTTTATGTTTTAAAATCTCTGACCTTCGAAAAACTGGAAGAGCTGGCAGACATTACCTTAAAAAAATACAATGAAGGCGAACAGACCAATTTCAAAATAAAAGATAAAGAGGCCTTTATTCAATATTCCGGTGGAGATGCGCGAAAGCTTATTAATTCTGTAGAAAATGTTTTAAACCAATTTAAAAATTCAGATAAAAAGGAGATCTCGAATCAAGATGTGCTCGATGTTTTGCAGGAGACAATGGCGCTTTACGATAAAAATGGAGAACAGCATTACGACATTATTTCGGCTTTCATTAAATCGATGCGCGGTTCTGATCCAAACGGTACGGTTTACTGGCTGGCAAGAATGTTGGTCGGTGGCGAAGATATTAAATTCATTGCACGACGAATGCTGATCTTAGCTTCCGAAGATATTGGTCTGGCAAATCCGAACGCTTTGATCATGGCGAATAATTGTTTTCAGGCGGTCAACATCATTGGAAATCCGGAAGCCAGAATTATTTTGAGCGAGACGGCGGTTTATTTAGCAGTTTCTCCGAAAAGCAATTCTACTTATTCTGCAATCAATGAAGCGATGTCTTTCGTAAAAAAAACGGGAAATCTTCCCGTTCCGTTACATTTAAGAAATGCACCAACTAAATTGATGAAAGATCTGGATTATGGCAAAAATTATGGATATGCCCATTCCCACGAAGGTAATTTTGTTGACTTAGAGTTTCTGCCGGAAGAAATAAAAGGCACTAAATTTTACGAACCCGGAAAAAATACGACCGAAAATAAAATCGCCGAAGAGTTGAAGAAAAAGTGGAAAGGCAAATATTAGTTCCCTGAATTATCAAAACAATGAAACATCTGACTGAGTGTCAGGTGTTTTTTTTATCTTTAATTTAAATTTCAGACCATGAAAAAGCTCTATTTCTTTTTAATTGCAATTTTTTTTTCCATTTCGGTAACTTCTCAAGTCTACTCAGAAAATAAAGATCTGGTCGAAAGAGAATTGGGGAATTACGAAAAAATGATCAATTATAATGTGAATCCAAACACGTTAAATTACGATCTCAAATACCAAAGAATGGAGGTGAAATTAGATCCCGCGGTTTTGCAGATTTCGGGTTCGGTGACTTCTCATTTTTTATCGAATCAGATCATGTCGGGAATTTATTTTGATTTTACCGACCAAATTCCTGTCTCCGAAGTGCTTTATCACGGAATAAATTTAAATTTTCAGCAATTATCAACCAAGGAATTAAAAATTGATTTTCCGGCTTCTTTGCCTGCGAACACGCTGAATTCTTTGACCGTGAGATACTCCGGCGTTCCCGATAATACGGGCAGAACTTCTTTCTATGTTTCTACCCACAACGGAAGTCCTGTTTTGTCGACTTTATCTGAACCTTACGGCGCCCAAAACTGGTTTCCCACAAAGCAAAGTATGAACGATAAGATTGAAAAATTCGATCTAAAAATTACAACGCCTGATCAATACAGCGTTGCTGCGAACGGCTTGTTGATGTCGGAGAATTTACTTCCGGGAAATAAAAAAATCACGTTCTGGCGGACGCAATATCCCACAGCAGCTTATTTAATTGCGGTGTCAATCGGTGATTTCATTAAAACAAATGATGTAATTGGAACTACCTCGTTTCCTTACGTCAATTACATTTACCCAGACACGAGCGCGAATCCAACGATACAATCCAATTTAGAATGGACAAAACAATGCATGACGGTTTTTGAAACTTATTTCGGACCTTATCCTTTCTCCAGCGAAAAGTATGGACACATGGAATTTGCTGTGAACGGAGCAGCGATGGAGCATCAAACCATGTCATCTATGAATTCTTTTGCCAGATCAACGATTGCGCACGAACTTTCTCACCAGTGGTTTGGTGATAAAATTACGTGTGGATCCTGGAATGAAGCCTGGCTGAACGAAGGTTTTGCGACGTTTGCGGAACAGCTTATTTTCGAGAAAAATATGATGACGCACGAAGAGTTTTTAGCCCATTTATCGAATCAGATCAACACGATCACAAGTCTGCCGAATGGAAAAATTTATGTGAGCGACATTGATTTGGGAAGTATCCCGACGGTTTTCAGCGGAAGATTGTCTTATATTAAAGGCGGTTATGTTTTGCGAATGATAAAGTGGATTTTGGGTGATGAGATTTTTTATCAGATGATGAAAGATTATACTTCAAATCCGGCATTTGCTTACCAGTATGCAACGACAGAAGATTTTAAAACTCAGATTCTCACTTCAACAGGAAAGGATCTTTCGGGCTTTTTTAATGACTGGATTTATGGCGAAGGTTATCCAACATACAACATTAAATGGAATCAGCCAGTTGACAATCAGGATGTTAAATTTCTGGTGTCTCAAACACAAAGCGATCCGTCAGTCATTTTTTTTGAATTGCCTTTGCCGATCAGAGTTACAGGAACCAATGGAGAAACCGCAGATTTAGTTCTGGAAAATACGTCAAACAATCAGTCATTTTCAAAATTGGTCAACTTTCAGGTTGCGGGTGTTTCGTTTAATAGAGAACTGGAGATCGTTCAAAAGAATTCTACCGTAACTTTTGATCCTGCTTTGGCGATCAGTTCAGCATTGAAGGATGAAATGATTTTATTCCCAAATCCGGTAAAAAATGAATTGAACTTCAAAGGAATATCTAGAACAGAAAGTTACCAGGTATTTTCAGTAGATGGAAAATTAATTAAATCCGGGAAATATATTCCATCAAAATCAATTGATGTTTCCAGTTTCACGAAAGGAATTTATATTATTAAAATCAGCGGAAAAAGTTTCAAATTCACTAAGAATTAAATAAAATAGATTTATTCTTTCAACGAAGATTTCTACACTTTCTCGATATTTTCTATTTCAAATTTTTAATAATTCCCTTTATTTTTTGGAAGGTAAATGAACTTGTGAGCAAAATTAATCCTAGAATAATAAAGGCAATAATTCTGGAAATATTATCCATTTTCCAGACATCGTACGTATATAATTTGAGCGCCATTAAGAGAATAAGGAAGAAACCAATTTTAGTAAGTTCCGGCAGGTTTTTCTTTAAGCCTAAAAATAGATAAAAGACCGCCATGATCGTCCAGATAATCGGTAAGAAGAAGATGGTGAAATATCTTTGAATTTCAGATATGCTCTGAATTTTATCCAGATTAATCCATTGATAGAGGTGCGAAAATTCAATACTAATAATAAAAACAAGTGTTAATGCAACGAACCAGAAATCACTTTTACTTTCAAATGATCTGTTTTTAATCAACCGGTAAACCGCAAAAATTAGGGGAATTAAATAGAGCAAATAATAGCTGTAAGAAATTTCTTTATTCGATAAAACTTCCGCAAAATCTGGAATTAAAATCATGAGTAACGATAATACGAGCGAAATATAGATCAAAACCTTTTCTTCATTTATTTTCAGTAAAAACCGATTCAGCAGCAGTAAAATAAAGATGAAATATAAGGCGTACAGAACTGAAGTTACAGAAATAAAAGACAGAGCGTTATTTTGCAGTTGATTTAAAATTTCGAATAAACCCACAAGAAAAATATTGCCCAAAACCAGGAATTTAAAATAATCGGCTTCAAGAAATAAAGTTTTTTTAGGTTCTTCAATTTTTTTAAGTTGAAAGTAATTGAAGGTTAAACAAATGCTTACCAAAATCCCCGTCAGAAAAACAGGATTCAGAATTGGATTTAAATTTTCTGAGTCTGCATATCTGGACCAGGTGAAAACTTCTGCAACAAGAACCAAAATAATCAGAACATTAAAAGACTTTTGAAAAATTTTTTGTTTAGTTTTCTTCCATAAAAATAAAATCAACACACTTTCTACCGCCCAAATAGTCGTGATCAAATGCATTTTAAATTGAAGCGCAATTGCAGCCGTAATCAAACTTAAAGAAAGACCCACAAAAATTGGATGATAAAGATTATTCCTGTTTTTTCTTTTTTCGAAAAGCCAAAGTAGAATGTTTATTCCCGAAAATAAAAGCGGGAATAAAGCCAGTGGCTGCAGCTGTAAACGGATGAAAATATAGGTTATTCCAATAATGCTGATGAAATTGATCAGCACTAACAAAAGAAGATCTTGAGAGTCTAAACTGGATCGTTTGAAATAATTCCGAAGCGCAAAAGCATAAAAAATGAGATAAAAGAGGACGAAGAAATAAATGGAACGGATTTCAATTTTATCCATCATCCAAAAACCTACGTACAGATAAGTGGCGAAAAATGTGACCCAGCCAATACTTTTCCAGTTTTTGAGATAGGCGATCGCAAGCATTCCTAAATTTAAAAGAGAAAGGTAAGAGAAGAGAAAAAGGTAATTAGAATGTCCTGTGCTGATCATTAATGGCGACGCAAAACCACCGATCAAAGCAAAAATGATCAGGACTTCGCTGTCATAAAAATAAGAGATCGCAACGGCGAGAATGGTGATGACTAACAAAAAGGTGAAAGCGATGTTTTGCGAAAATAAATGATATTCCTGAAACGAGATCGTAACACTTAAATAAAGCACTGCTAAACCGCCACCACTGAGGATCGCTGAAAATATTTTATTATTTTTTTTGAGGAAATATCCAAGGCTCAAGATTCCTAATCCGACGAAAATTCCGATGAGGAAACGCATGGTTTCTCCGATCCAGTTTTTATCGATGGCGTATTTTATAAAATATCCGATGCCAAGTACCAAAGTTAAAATCCCAATGATCGTAAGAATATTGTTCTTTATGAAATCAAAAACGCCATTAATCCAGTTTTCAGTTTCAGGAAAACTTTCAGTTTGTATTTCTTCTTTAGAAGTTGGAGTTTGTGTTTTTTGAAGAACAAATGTTTTCTGACCTTTTTCCAGAAAAGGAACGTTGGATTGAACAGATTTTTCTCCCGCTATTTCCAGACTTTGAATTTTCTTTTTTAAATCAAAAATCTCCTTTTCAAGATTTCTTAATTTGTTGTTGAAATAGACAAATGTAAAAAAAACTCCGATTAAAAAGAGGATAAAAATAAAGGTCATTCAATTTTTTTTTAAATTTAAAGAAATTGTTAGCTTTCTAATACGTATTCGTCGTAATGACCCAGAAATTTTACATGTGCACCAAAAGATTTCAATTCTTCCAGCGCATTTTCCGACAAAACCGGATGCCATTCATTGGCGACATTAATAAAGAAAAAGTAATTGCCTAAGCCAGTTTTTAGAGTACGGCTTTCAATTTTTGAGAGGTTCATTTTTCGCCAGGCAAAAACCGATAAAACCTGATGCAGCCCGCCTGCATGATCTTCCGGAAGCGTAATGATCAAAGAAGTTTTCTCCGAAGTTTTCGGAAAATCCAGTTTCAAAATATCTTTCTTTTTGGAGATGACAATAAACTTGGTGTGATTCTGCTCAAAATCCTGAATGTTGGCATTCATGATTTTTAAACCGTATAATTTCGCAGCATAAGAATTAGCGATCGCTGCCCATTTCTCCTGAGGATTTTCTGCAACTAATTTCGCAGAAGCAGAAGTGGAGCTGAAATCCTGTGTTTCAATGTTTTTAAAATGATCGTTTCTAAAATGGAAAGTTTGCGCCAAAGCTTGAGGGTGCGAAATGATCTTGTCGAAATATTCGTTGTTCGGGTGAACCATTAACTGATGTGCAATCGGCATTACCACTTCGGTTTCTATAAAGATATTTTTGAAGTCGTAGAGATAATCCAAAGTCATGGAAACCGTTCCTTCGATTGAATTTTCGAGGGGAACAACAGCTTTTTCAACTTCGCCAATGTCTACGGCATTAAAGCAGTCTAAAATGCTGGAGTGTGGAATAATATCGTGATCAGGAAAAATTTGGGAGCACGCCAACTGCGTGAAACTTGCGTGTGGACCAAGGAAAGCGATTTTCATTTCAGGTCTTTTTGGTTGCGCTTAATGCCGCCCGTTCGTTTTGTAATTCCATTTCTTTCGTCCTGAGAAATCGTCCAGATATTCAAAAATTTCTGACCGTTGTTTTCAATGATCTCCGTATCGATAATGGCGTCCTTTACAATTTTTACTTTCGTGTCTTTCAGTAAGATCGCGTTAATGTACACTGGATTTATTTCGTCTAATCTATGATGAATGTTGAGGCTTGATAAAGAAACAGTTTCATTGTTTTCGATCTTTGTCTTCAGAGAAATATCAATAATGCCTTCTGTAGAAAAATTGGTAAAATCGCCTAAGTTTTCCGGTAAATTATCGGATTTATAAATGCTTACCGAAGTGATTTCCGTGGAATGAATGAGCTTCATTTGAGTCTCGTTGGAAATAACTCCATCAACAATATATAAAGGATAAATCCCACTTTTCTCTTTTAAAGAGATTTCCTGTGCGAAACAGAACGTTGAAAAAAGCGTCAGTATTAAAAGGAGATTTTTCATCGTATAAAAATAGTTAATGTTTGCTAATAAACGCCAATTTTGGTCTTTAATTATTCTGCTTTAAAAATTTCGAGCGATCTGAGTAACCTTCCTGATTCTTAGAAAAAAGGAAAAGTTGGTTTGAAAATTAATAATCACAGGATTTGCTGTGGGCCATTGTTTCCCTTGAGAAGAGAAATTTTTGAAGGGCGTTTAACCGTGATCAATATTGATGCGATTGCAGTAGATCTTCTGCTGCGAAAATAAAAGATCGATAGTCAGTAGGAAAATTGCGGAAAAGAAGATCTGATTTTTATAGCAACTTTTTTGGAAGATAGTAAAGATAATACCTTAAATCGAGAAATTATTGGTGCGATTAAAGCAAAAAAAATCCATACAAAAAGTACAGATTTTATGATTCTGAAAAGCTGTGATGTTTTAACCAACCACCTCCGCATTAATTCCTGCGTGCATTGCACTGCGTGAAAGAGAGATTTGTGGCATCGCGTAGATCTGCGATTTTGCCCGTAACGCAACCACTTTCTTCACGTAATCTAAATTTTTTGCCTGCTCCAAAGTCATATTTGGAAACTCATAGATTTTTACGACATTATTTTTTTCAAAAGATTTTTTAATGGTCTGCAACTCTTCATCATTTCTACAAGCAACGCTGGTGATCAATCTTTCAACGCCTGTTTGCATTATCGGAGTGTTCAAACCTAATATCTTTTTCCAGAAATTTCTTTTTTCTTCTCTGGCGTTGCTGAGGTCTGTATTGTAAATAATATAATCTTCGTTTCTGATTCCTGATCTTTCTAAATCTGCAGAAATTTCTTTCGTAAATTCTTTGCTTGGAAATAATCCTACTACTGTATAATTCATCTTGTTGTTTTTTGTTGTTAATTTCACTGCAAAGATAAATCATATTAGTGTCATAAAAGTTAATATTTAATTAATTGGTGTGAAATTGATAAAAATCATGTAATATTTTACGAATATAATAATTATAGATAAAACATATTTAGTTTCTGCGCAATCTGATATAATTGGCGAAGGATTTTGCTTCTCCATATTAATAGTAATAACTTTGATTTTTAACAAATACTATTAATTATGAACGTACTCCTGGCTTCAACTTCTACGCTTTACGGCGGAAAATATTTAGAATATATCAAAAAAGAAATAGCTGAACTTTTTAAAGGAACCGATGAAATTATTTTTATTCCTTTAGCACGACCAGGCGGAATTTCCCACGAAGATTACACCGCCAGAGCGCGCGACTTTTTTTCTGAACTCCAGATTAAAGTAAAAGGACTGCATGAATTCGAAAATAAAATTGAAGCAGTTAATTCCGCGAAAGGATTTTTTACGGGTGGCGGAAATACTTTTGTTTTGGTAAAAACTTTGCACGAAGAAAATCTGATGCAACTTTTAAAGGAGAATGTAGAAAAGGGAAAACCTTATTTAGGAAGCAGCGCCGGATCGAATATTGGCGGCCTCAATATGAAAACTACGAATGATATGCCGATCGTTTATCCTGAAAGTTTTGAAACGATGGGATTGGTTCCGTTCGACATCAATCCACATTATCTGGATCCAGATCCGGAATTAAAACACAACGGCGAAACCAGAGAAACGCGGATCAAAGAATTTTTAACTCAGAATGACACCAAGGTCGTTGGACTTCGGGAAGGAAACTGGATCCGTAAAACCGGAAATAAAATCACGGTTGAAGGAAATGAACTGACCCGGATTTTCGAAAAAAATAAAGAGCCCTATGAAATTAAACCCGGAACAGAAGTTTAATTCTATTCTTGCCAGTTTTTTTTGATAATTTTCATTAAAAAGTCCGGACATTTTACAATCTTATTGGTTTTAGCATCCAAAAAGAAGAGCGTCGTTTTAGCTTCGGTTATTTTCTGTTTGGAACTGTTATAAATTTCATACTCAAATTCTACGCGAACTCCCGGAATTTTTTTAATGAAGGTATGAATTTCAAGAATTTCATCATACAAAGCAGGCTTCAAATACTTAATGCTGTACTCCGAAACAGGGAGCCAAATTCCCTGATTTTCAATCTCATCATACGATATTCCAAGGGTGCGAAAAAGTTCTACTCGAGCTACTTCAAAATACGTGGCGTAATTGCCATAATAGACGTATTTCATAGGGTCGGTTTCGGCGTAACGTACTCTAATTGAGTTGGTTGTGTGTATCATTTTAAGTTCTAATTTGGTCATACAAATATATTTTTAAATAATCAATAGGACAAAAATTTTTTTTAGAAATTTTAAAATTCCATCTTTGTCTTCCCGCCAAAATCAAATATTGCAGGACTAATTGCTGAAAGAAAATGAACGAAAATTTAACACTTATTTGGGAAAAATGTCTTCAGTTTATGAGGGATAACCTTAACGCCGCTGAAGATAATACCGACTTGAAAAAATTAGAAAATTCTTTCGATTTGCTGTTCGATAATGTGCAGCCGGTTTCCTTAATAAGTAACAATCTTACCCTTTTGGTCCCAAGTGATTTTTATAAGGAATACATTGAGGATAATTATTTGTCTCTACTTTCTGCAGCACTCAAGAAAAACATTGGAAAAGGCGTCAAACTTTGGTATTCCGTAATGGAAAACAGACCTAGCGGACAGGAACAGCCAATTACGGTGAACTTTAAAGGTAAAACTATTGCAACACCGAAAGTTCAGGAAACTTTGCCACCTTCATTTTCTCAGAATTTAATCAATCCTTTTGTGGTTCCGGGAATGAAGAAAGTGAATATCGATTCTAATTTGAAAGCCGATTTTTCTTTTGACAATTATGTAGAAGGGGAAAGCAATAAATTTGCTTCCACTGTAGCGAAATCTATCGCGAAAAGACCGGGTGCAACTGCTTTTAACCCTTTGTTTTTACATGGAGGTTATGGAGTTGGTAAAACGCATTTAGGTCACGCCATCGGTTTAGAAGTTAAAAATTCTTATCCGGATAAAGTGGTTCTATATTTATCTTCCGAGAAATTTATTCAGCAGTTTGTTTCAGCGGCGAAAGCTCATAAACAAACAGAATTTGCGAATTTTTATCAAATGGTAGATGTTTTAATTATTGATGATATTCAGTTTTTATCCGGTAAAAAATCTACGCAGGACAGTTTCTTCCATATTTTCGATTATTTGCACCAGAACGGAAAGCAGATCATTTTAACTTCTGATAAAGCACCGGTTGATATTTTAGATATTCAGGAACGAATTGTTTCCCGATTTAAATGGGGACTTTCTGCGGAAATTAAATCTCCGGATTTCGATACCAGAAGAAGAATTATCGTTGATAAATTAAGCCGCGACGGAATTGTTTTAACGGAAGATATGTTGGATTACCTGGCGTCGGAAGTAAAAACTAATGTTCGGGAATTGATCGGGGTTATTAATTCAGTGATTGCCTATTCGACCATATATAAGTCAGATTTATCACTGGAACTGCTAAAAGAAACCATCAGTAAGATCGCAGCGAACCAGAAAAAAGTTATCAACATTCCTTATATTCAGGATGTTGTTTGTGAATATTTTGGGATCGAAAGAGAGCAGCTTTTATCGAAAACACGTAAAAGAGAAATCGCTTTACCAAGACAGTTGGCGATGTATTTTGCAAAAGAGTTAACCAACGCAACCTTCACCAAAATTGGAGAAGAAATGGGTGGAAAAGATCACTCAACGGTGATGTATGCTTGCGATACGATTAAAGATGTTTCGAAAATCGATAAGGAGCTCAAAAAATACGTAAAAGAATTAGGCGAAAAAATTAGACAGTAATTTGCTCGTTAAATATTAAGATAAATAGAAGGGATTTTTTTAAATTCCTTTTTTTATTTGTATTTTTCGAACTTTATAAAAATAGTTTTATATGAAAATTTTAATGGTTTGTCTTGGAAATATTTGCAGAAGTCCACTTGCAGAAGGGATTTTAAAATCAAAATTACCAGATAATTTCACGGTAGATTCTGCGGGAACGCTGGAGAATAACGCAGGTAAAAGTCCGGATCACCGGTCTTTAGAAACTGCTAAAAATTATAATATCGATATTTCGTCGCAGAAGTCCAGACTTTTTGTTGCCGAGGATTTTCAGAATTACGACCGTATTTTTGTGATGGACCGCAATAATTTGAAAGATGTATTGTCCTTGACGAACGATGAAACTGAACGTCAGAAAGTTTCTTTAATTCTAGGAGATCAGGAAGTTCCAGATCCTTTCTGGAGTGAAATGGAAGATTTCGATAAAGTATATCAAATGCTTGATAAAGCTTCTGACAAGATTGCTGAAGAATTAAAAGAGTCCGTTTTGAAAGAGCCTGGTAAAAAGTAAAAAGAGCCAAGTTGATTTAGTAGTTTTAAAAAAAAAATTTATTCTAATTATTAAATTATCAAATCATCAAATCATCAAATCATCAAATCAAGTAATCATCAAATCAATTCATCATGCTTTTCCTTATTCCAGCTTATATCTCCGAAAACTCTCCTATTGATTATTTCGCACCTGCGATCAAAGAATATGTTTTAAAAACCGACTACTTTTTTGTAGAAAATGAAAAGACGGCTCGAAAAGTCATCAAATTTTTTGCGCCAGGAAAGAAGCAGGCTGATCTGAAACTATTTCTTTTGGATAAATATTCGGAAAGAAAGGATCTTCAGGAAGCGCAAATGTTGATGATCAAAGGTCAGGATTTTGGTTTGCTCTCCGAAGCTGGACTTCCCTGTATCGCTGATCCCGGAAATGTCATGGTAAAATGGTGTCATGAAAATTCGGTGCAGGTCGTTCCTGTTAATGGACCTTCATCTATTATTTTAGCGTTGATCGCAAGTGGTTTTAATGGGCAGGAATTTACCTTCCATGGCTATTTACCGATCAACCGGACGGAAAGGAAATCCAAAACTTTGTGGCTGGAAAATCAATTGAATTCAACAGGATATTCCCAGATCTTTATGGAAACTCCGTATCGCAACAATCCGCTTTTTGAGGATCTGTGTAAGTTTCTTTCCCCACAAACTAAGCTTTGTATCGCCGCAAATATTAACGATCCGGAAAATGAATTTATTAAGACCTTAACCATCAAAGAATGGCAGAAAAATAAACCGGAACTTCACAAAATTCCAGCAGTTTTTGTCATTGGAAAATAAAGTTTAACAATCATTAACAGCTTGTTTGCATCATTGTTGCCTTTAATCTCTGAAATAAATTATTATGTCAGAAAAAAAATTAGCAGGAATCTGGATGGATTCAGAAAATGCAGTTGTAGTTAAAAATCATGATATCGAAAGTGCCTTTAAATTCTTTTTGTGTGATCCTGTAAAGAGAGATGTACAGCACGGGAACTCCAGCGAGAAAAACGCAAATAATGTTGAGCAGACTAATACTGCAAAGTATTTCAAAGATCTGGAGCATTTGATCACCAATACAGAAGAATTGTATGTTACCGGAACGGGAACAATTCAAGAGCAATTTAAAAATCATCTGGCAGAAACTCCTCAATTCAAAAATTTGAAAGTGACTCTTGGTACAGACCAAAAAATGAGTGGCGAGCATTTTTTAGAAATGGTTAAAGAACATTTCAACGCTTAAGATATTTTTTTATAAAATAACAAACCGTTTCTTCACGATTGAAGAGACGGTTTTTTTTGCTTTGAAAACAAATTTTTAATATTTAATTCCAGATTTTTTTAATAAGAAATGTAAAAGCCAGATCGGACCAATTAAAAGAAATTGCAGATCTTTTAGAAAGCTTGGTTTTTTGCCTTCGATCTTATGTCCGTAAAATTGTCCGATCCAGGAAAGGACAAAAACTGCGACAAACAAAATCCAGGATTGATGTTCTAATTTAATGTTCACGAAGTAAACCAAATGTTCCATCAAAAGCAAGATAACAATCATTATTAAAGCGATTCTCCAGGATAATCTAAAATAAAAGACCGTTATCAAAAGTACTGCTACCAACGAAATGATACTTATTGCGCCAAAATAAAGCACGAAAATATGCGGTGCAGGAATTAGAGAAATGAGTCCTAAAATCGACCAAAATATTAAAGGAACACAAATCCAGTGAATCGTTTTATTGGTGTGGTTCTGGTGACTTTCGGCATATTCTGCGAAGAGTTGGTCAATTTTTCTCATGTTCTAAAACTTTAATCTAATTTATAAAATATCTTCCTGAAATCAATACTATATTTTAGTTGGATGACTTTTCCTGTAGACATCGCTTTTTTTAAATCTTATTTTGAATTTCCTTATTTTTGAAAAAATTTTATTGGAATGAAAGATTTAATGGGACAGGCAATTTGGGATTACTATCAGAATGGAACTGCAGAAAATATTTTGACAGAAACGTCTATTTCTGAAATTGATGATTTGCCGGTTGAGTATCTTTTCAGAGACTTCCAGGACATGAATTTAATTGAACAAAAAGCACTGCAATTATCGACAGGGAAAACCTTAGATATTGGTTCCGGTGCAGGTTCGCACAGTTTATATCTACAAAATGATAAAGGTTTAGAAGTTTTAGCTTTAGATATTTCTCCGAAAGCGGTGGAAGTTTCAAAATTAAGAGGATTGAAAAATGTTTTATCTTCGGACATTTTGAATTTTTCAGGAGAGACTTTTGATACTGTTTTGCTTTTGATGAACGGCACCGGAATTTTTCAATCGCTGGATAAAATTGATATCTATTTAGAAAAATTATATTCTTTACTCAACGAAAAAGGACAGATTTTAATCGACAGCACCGATATTCTTTACATGTATGATCGCGATGATGATGGTGGTGTGATGGTTCCGGCAGATCATTATTATGGTGAAGTCGATTATTTTATGCACTATAAATTAGACACCGAAAAGCCGATCAAATGGCTCTATCTGGATTTTGAAACGTTTGAAAGGGCCGCAGAAAATAACGGATTTAAGATTGAAAAAATATTGCAGGAAGAAGATTCTTTTTTAGCAAGATTAACAAAAAAAGACCTGAATTAATTTTCAGGTCTTTTTTTATGAAGTGTTTGAATTAAATATTATCCGATTTCAATACCGTTTTCAACAGTTTCGGTAGGCGTTACAAAAACTAATTTTCCTTCAGCGTTATTTGTTAAAAGCAACATTCCCTGAGATTCGATTCCTCTGATTTTACGTGGAGCCAGATTTAATAAAATCATGACTTGTTTCCCAACGCATTCTTCTGGTGTGAAACTTTCAGCAACTCCAGAAACTACAGTTCTTACATCAACTCCTGTATCTACGGAGAATTTCAATAGTTTATCTGCTTTCTCTACTTTTTCTGCAGTTAGAATTGTTGCAGTTCTTAAATCTATTTTGGTAAAATCATCAAATTGAATTTCTTCTTTCATCGGGTTGGCTTTAGAATTTGTTTTTTTGTTGGATTCTTTCGTATTCTCTAATTTTTGAATTTGAAATTCAATAGTTTCATCTTCAATTTTCGAGAATAATAATTCAGCCGGATTAATTAGATGTCCGGTTTTGATTAATACTCTTTCGTTTTTAATGTCTGTCCAGGTTAATTGAGAAACATTAAACATTTTCTGTAATTTCTCAGCGCTGAAAGGTAAGAATGGTTCGCATATTTGTGCTAACCCAACGGCGATTTGCGCTGCAACGAAAAGAGATTGTGCTGCTTTTTCAGGATTATCTTTAATTGTTTTCCAAGGTTCTTCAATTTGAAGGTATTGATTTCCGAAACGCGCTAAATTCATCATTGCAGTTAAAGCATTTCTGAATTCGTAATGTTCCAGAAAATTTTCAACTTCGGTAGCAGCTTTTGTAATTTCGTTTAATTCTTCAGCATTTTCATTTCCGGCCGGAACAACTCCGTCGTAATATTTGTGAATCAGAACTGCAACTCTATTAATAAAATTTCCGAAAATTCCGACTAACTCTGAATTATTTTTGGTCTGGAAATCTTTCCACGTAAAGTTATTGTCCTTGGTTTCCGGTGCGGAAGAAAGAAGAGAATAACGCAAAACATCTTGCTGTCCCGGAAATTCCTGAACATATTCGTGCGCCCAAACCGCCCAGTTACGGGAGGTTGAGATCTTGTCGTTTTCTAAATTTAAAAATTCAAAAGCAGGAACATTCGTTGGCATAATATAGTCGCCATGCGCTTTCATCATTGCCGGAAAAATAATGCAGTGGAAAACAATATTGTCTTTTCCGATGAAATGGACTAAATCAGAGTCTTTATTCTGCCAGTAATCTTTCCAGTCTTTTCCTTTTTTTTCTGCCCATTCCTGAGTGAAAGAAATATAGCCAATCGGTGCATCAAACCAAACATAAAGCACTTTTCCTTCTGCATTTGGAAGTGGAACAGGAACGCCCCAGTTCAAATCGCGAGTCATTGCTCTTGGTTTCAAACCATCGGTTAGCCATGATTTTACTTGTCCGTAAACATTCGGTTTCCAATCATCTTTATGACCTTCAATGATCCAGTCATTCAAGAAATCTTCGTATTCATTTAAAGGAAGATACCAGTTTTTAGTTTCCTTCAAAATCGGAACATTTCCACTTAACATGGATTTGGGATTGATCAATTCGGAGGGAGAAAGGGTAGAACCACATTTTTCACACTGATCGCCGTAAGCGTTTTCATTGCCACAATTCGGACAAGTTCCCACGATATAACGGTCGGCTAAAAACTCATTAGCTTGTTCATCGAAGTATTGTTCTGAAACTTCTTCGATAAACTTCTCTTTATTATATAAGGTCTTGAAAAAATCCTGACTCACATCGTGATGCCTTTTAGAAGTCGTTCTAGAATATTCATCAAAAGAAATACCCAGATCTTCGAAAGATTTTTTGATAATTCCATGGTATTTATCTACAATATACTGCGGAGTTACGCCTTCTTTTTTTGCACGAATGGTAATTGGAATTCCGTGTTCATCGGAACCACAAATAAAAGCAACGTCTTTTCCCAATCTTCTGTTGAATCTTGCATAAACATCTGCAGGAATATAAACTCCCGCTAAATGGCCAATATGAACCGGACCGTTTGCGTAGGGCAAAGCTGCGGTAATTAATTTTCTATCTGACATTTTTCTGTTCTAATTTTTGCAAAGATAAGGGTTTGAAGACTTAATTAAAAATCAATGTTTTCGTATTTAATTTTTTGTAAAATATCTTATTTCATCATAAATATTTACAGCGTTTCTGTTTTTAATTTTAATCTCACGCAAGTTCAAATAGTATTTTTCTGTGATTTAGTTTCGTGGTATTTCACACTTCTAACACCTTTTATTAAATATTTATAGTGCATCATATCTGTAGACACTGGAGTGGATCTAAATGCTATTAATTTGAAATAAAGTCTTAAAAATGGTTAAATTAAGCTCACCGAATTGAATAATATTCTTTATTTTTAAGTACTTATAGTCTTTTCAATGCTAAAATCGCTAAACGAATGTTTAACTAATTGTTAAATTTTTATAGTCTCCAAATGAGGAAATATGTTTTTAACTTATTCTTTTTCAGTATTTTAAATAAAATTGACCTTTTTAAGATATGATTTTTATCAGAAGAAATTAACAATTTTAATAAAAAATTAATAATAATTGTTTTTTTGATTAAATTGCGATACTTCCATTGATGAAGTAGTTATGTATTGAATATTAATTCTTAAATTTTATTTTTGTGAGAAACTATACTACAGTTTTGAAAATTGCGCCGGCCTTTTTACTTTTTGCCGGAACAATGTTACACGCACAAACAACAGATTCAGTTAAAACTGCTGAAATTGAGCAGGTTGTTTTGATTGGTTACGGTAAGCAGAAAAAATCGGATCTCACAGGATCTATTACCTCTGTAACCGCTAAAGATTTTAATAGTGGAGCAAATAGTCCTGCTCAGCTGATCCAAGGAAAAACGCCGGGGGTTACTATTGTTAATAATAGTGGAGCACCTGGAGCTGGAGCGTCTATTCGAATTAGAGGTATTGGATCACTTAATGGATCGCAGGCTCCGTTAATTGTTATTGATGGTGTTCCGCAGGATTTCAGTGGGATCAGTGGTGCTTCGGATCCTCTTTCATTAATAAATCCAAATGATATTCAAAGTTTTGATATCCTGAAAGATGCATCTGCAACCGCAATTTACGGGAACAGAGCTTCTAATGGTGTTATCTTAATTACTACAAAACAGGGATCTGCTGGAAGATTGAAAATTAATTTCTCTACAATGATGTCTGTATCTACGAAGATGGGAAATGTTCCTGTTCTGGACGGTGATCAGTATCGTGCTTTTGTAAACAGTTTTGCAAGCAGCACTTATAAAGCGCAGTTAGGAACTGCCAATACAAACTGGCAAGATCTCATTTACCAGGAAGCTTGGGGTACCGACAATAATTTGGCGTTGAGTGGTGGTATTAAAGGTTTGCCTTATAGATTATCGATCGGGTACAACGATCAAAATGGTATTGTAAAAACAAATTCATTTAGAAGATCGTCTGTTGCATTAAATTTAAATCCAAAATTTTTCGATAACCACTTAACTGTGAATGTTAACGCAAAAGGAACTTACACCGATAACCGTTTCCCGGCCGGTGGAGTGATTGGAAGTGCAACTTACTTTGATCCAACACAATCCGTTTACTCCGGAAACAGTAATTACGGAGGTTATTATGAGTGGCTTTTGAACGGTACTCTAAACGTGAATTCTAATGCAAACCCTTTAGCTCAGTTAGATGCTGTTAGAGATATCTCTTCTGTATATAGAGGATTAGGAAATATTCAGCTTGATTATAAATTACACTTCCTGCCTGATTTACACATTAATGTAAATGCTGGTTATGACTATGCAAAAGGCGATGGTTTTACGAGAATCAGTCCGATCTATAAATCTGGATTTAATATTTTAGGGTCTAATAGAGAATACACGATCGAGAAGAAAAATAAATTGCTCGAAACTTATTTAAGTTACACGAAAAACATTACTGCTATTGATACCAATTTGGATCTAACTGCGGGTTATTCTTATCAGGATTTTCAAACCCAGGCACCAGTAGTTAAAACTATTCAGGGGAATGGGCAACCGGGTAATATTACGCCGGAAATTGATAGAAAAGCGGTATTGCTCTCTTATTACGGTAGAGGGATTTTTACTGTTGCCAATAAATATATCCTTTCTGCATCAATAAGAAGAGATGGATCTTCAAGATTTTTTAATGGAACGAGAGATAATATTTGGGGTAATTTCCCGGGAGTCTCTGTAGCGTGGAAAGTTAATGAAGAAAATTTCTTAAAGGATAGTGGAGTAAACACTTTAAAAGTTAGAGCTGGTTGGGGAAAAACAGGAAATCAGGAATTAGGCGATAATTATTATCCCGCATTTGCTAATTATTCGGCAAGTGTTCAGGGAGCGGAATACCAGTTTGGGAGTCAGTATTATTACATGCTGAGACCCGATATTTATAATCCGCTTCTTACCTGGGAAACTACTACTACACAAAATATTGGAATAGATTACGGTTTTGCTAAAAACAGAGTATTCGGTTCCATCGATATCTATCAGAAAAAAGCTGAAGATTTATTAGTACGAGCTAATATTGCTGCGGGTGATTTAAGCAATGTAAACGTACTTAATGCCGGTGACATGGATACCAAAGGGATTGAGGGTTCAATTACTGTTGTGCCAATAAAAACTGAAAGCACTAACTGGGAAGTTTCCTTTAATGCAACCCATTATAATTCTAAAGTGACCAACCTTGTTCAGGGTGCTGATGATTCTTTTAATCTACCAGTTGGTGATATTACCGGCGGAACAGGAAATAAAATTCAGGCGCATGCAGTTGGATATAATCCGTATTCTTTCCGAGTATATCAACAAGTTTACGGTGATAACGGGAAACCGCTAGACGGTGTTTATGTTGATAGAAATGGGGATGGAATTATTAATTCAAAAGATCTTTATTTCTATAAATCCAGCCAGCCGGATCTTACACTAGGATTTAATACCAAAGTGGCGTATAAAAACTGGGACGCAAGTTTAAGCGCGAGAGCAGTTTTAGGAAATTATGTCTATAATAATGCGGCTTCTAACAGTTCATTGCAATCGGCAGCTACAAACAGTTATTTGCAAAATGTTTATTCTTCAGCAGCTGATTATCGTTTTGCAACACCAAAATATTTCTCAGACATTTTTGTGGAAAACGCCTCTTTCTTGAGATTAGACAACGTTAATCTGGGTTATAATTTTAAAGATATTTTTAATAGCGGCAGTGCATTAAGAGTTTATGCAATGGCACAAAATGTATTTGTAATTACAGATTACACCGGCGTAGATCCGGAAGTTTTCGGCGGTATTGATAATGGATATTATCAGTCACCAAAAATCTATTCTTTGGGACTTAATTTTAATTTTTAATAACAGAAAAAATGATACGTAAAAATTTTAAAATACTAACAATAGCAGCAGTCTTCGGATTAGTTTCTTTGACTTCTTGCGTAAGTGATCTCGAACAGGAACCTCGCGTAGGAATGACCTCCGCAAGTATTTTCGGTGATTACAATAATTACCCAAATGCTTTAGCAAAAGTTTACGGTGGTTTTGCAAATGGTGGACAGCAATCCAACGGGGGAGATTCTGATGTGAACGATATTGACGGTAACTTTTCGCAGTATACCAGAATGTTATTTACCATGCAGGAAATACCAACCGATGAGGCAGTAATTGCCTGGAATGATGGTAATCTTACGACTATTCATAAAATGACCTGGGATTCGTCAAATGAATTTATTGCTGGATTATATTATCGAATATTCACTCAAATCGCTACATCAAATGAGTTTTTGAGAAACGTGACCGATGAAAAATTAGCAGCTAACAATATTAGCGGAGATAATCTTACCGAAGCGAAATACATGCGTGCTGAAGCAAGATATCTACGGGCATTATCTTATTATTATGCTTTAGATTTATATGGGAATGTTCCTTTTGTTGATGAATCTTATTTGCCTGGTTCTGTGACGCCGCCAGCGAGAATTACGCGGGCAGATCTTTTTAAATTTGTAGAATCGGAATTACTGGCTGTTGCTGATCAGCTAAAAGCTCCCAAATCTAATTCTTATGCGAGAGCAGATCAGGCTGCAGCATGGTCTCTACTGGCTAAACTTTATCTTAATTCCAAAGTTTACACCGGAGTTGAACACAATAATGATGTAATTACATATTGTAATAAAGTCATTGGTGCAGGATATTCTTTGAAAGGTAAATACGGAGATTTATTCCTCGCAGATAACGATCAGAATAATCCAGAAGTTATTTTCCCGATTGCTTTTGATGGCGTTCACACTCAAACATCTGGTGGGTCAACTTATATGGTTCACGCTGCGGTTGGTGGAACAATGCCGGCTGAAGCTATGTTTGGAATCGCTGGTGGTTGGAGTGGTCTTAGAACTACTTCTGCTTATGTTGGTTTGTTTAACTCAAATGATCAAAGAGGAAATTTTTACAAAGATGGTCAAACCCTTGAGATCAATGATTTAGGAAGTTTTACTGATGGATATGCCTTTGTGAAATATAAAAATTTAACAAGTACCGGAGCTTTTGGAAGTGATGCTGCTAAAAATTATTGTGATGCCGATATCCCGGTATTTAGGCTTGCAGATATTTACTTAATGTATGCAGAAGCAACTTTAAGAGGTGGTAATGGGAATTTATCAACAGCATTAGGATTTGTAAATTCTCTAAGAACAAGAGCCGAAGCTACTCCTGTAGGTTCTATTAATTTAGATTTTATGCTGGATGAAAGAGGAAGAGAGTTAGGTTGGGAGCTAACCAGAAGAACAGATCTTATTCGTTTTGGTAAATTTACAACCGGAGCATACCTTTGGCCTTGGAAAGGTAATGTAAAAGATGGAACAGCCGTTGGAGAGTACAGAAACCTCTATCCAATCCCGGCAAAAGATATTGTCGCAAACCCTAACTTAGTTCAGAATCCTGGCTATTAATTATTAAACAAATGAAAACAAATATTTTAAATAAAATAATTTTTGCTTTTATCGCTATAATCGGTTTAATTGCCTGTAGCGACAGAGAGTTAGTAACGGTGAACAGTACCGGCGCCCCGATGGTGATGGACCTTTCTGCCGAGAATTTATTTCTGGATCAGAATTTTCCAGATAATCCAGCTTTAACCGTAACATGGACTGCAGCGCAATACTCCGTTCCTGTAGCAGTAAGTTATAACGTTGAAATCTCCGCAGACGCAGCATTTACTGCACCTTCGCAGATGAGCGTTGTTACAGAATCACAAAGAAATGTATCTTTTACGACGAGGCAACTAAATGAAGCTGCAAAAAGAATAGGATTAACGCCTAATATTGCACAAAACATGTATTTTAGAGTAACATCTTACATTGGTGCAGCAGATTTACCTGCAGTTTCGAACATAACGAGCCTAAGCATAACTCCATATGCAGCAAGCCCAACTTACGATTTCCAGGATTTATTCATCATCGGAAATGCAGCAGTAGGAAACTGGGATAACAACGCCGATAATATGACATTGGTACCCGTGTTAAAAACAGGTAACCCAAATCAATATACTTTCACCGGGTTTTTTAAAGAAAAAAGTGGTACTGAAACTGCAGGTTTCAAAATTATAAAAGTAAAAGGATCTTGGGATGCGCAATTTGGAAAAGGAGCCACAGAAGGCCAGTTGAGTACGGATGGCGGTTCAGGTAATTTTTCAGTTCCGGCAGACGGTTATTACAAATTTACTGTTGATACCGCAGCGCTTACCTATACTTTGGTTCCGGTTGCTGCACCTACAGCTGTTTACACCAGTATGTCAATAATTGGTACTGTAAACGGAGATGATTTTGTTACCGACAGACAGTTAACGCAATCTGCTTTTGATGCCCATTTGTGGTATGTTTCTGGAGCTGCATTATCGGCAGGTGAATTTAAATTTAGAGCAAACAATGCCTGGGATGATAATTGGGGCGGAAGTTCTGAATATTTCGGAACTGCAACCAAAGGTGCTGGGAATATTCCTTTAGCGTCCGAATGGATTTATGATGTTTATTTCAATGATGCAACAGGTGCTTACACGATAATTCCTGTTAAATAATCATTATGATCTTTTAATCATTAATAAAAATAAAATGAAAAATATATTTAAAATTATAGGGCTGCTAATTTTGCCATTGCTTTTAGTGCAGGCATGCAGAGATGACGCAGATAGAAACTGGACCAATCCGGAAGCGTCGTTTAAATTATATGACACCACATTAGGTGCCACCACGTTATATCCGACAATGGAGGCAAATCCCTTTATTCTTACGTGGGATAAGGTTGAAGGTGCCGGTAATTATTCTGTAGTAGTTTCTGCTACCGAAGATTTTGCAGCCAAAGCAGAGATCGGAACTTCTACAGCCAATACGCTTAAAACGACGATCGGAAGTCTTAACATGGCAATGCTGCAGGCAGGTTTAAATCCTTATTCTGCGCAAAAGGCTTTTGTGAGAGTTGAAAATGGAACGGCAGTTTCTAATGCCATATCTTTCACAGTAACTCCTTATCCATCGGCAGTACCTGTTATCACTAGTCCAACAGCAGGACAAGCGATTGTTTTAGATGCTGCAAATCCAACAGTGGTTGCAACTACCGTTACATGGACTGATTATGCTTATGGTGTTGATGTTAACTACACCGTTGAAATCGCAGCCAAAGGTTCAACTGATTTTAAAACTGCAGGTACTACTTTAAATACTAAATCATTAAGCTGGACGAATTTCGTTCTAAATGATGCAGTTCTTAAATTAAGATTTCCCGTTGGTGTTGCTTCGGATGTGGATGTTAGAGTTACTGCTACTACAGCATCTACGGGAGGTACCATTACAAAAGTATCAAAACTGACTACATTTTCTGTAACTCCATATCAACCGGCGTTTGTCAACTTCTACTTAGTTGGTGGCGGAACTTCTGTAGGTTGGGATGCTCCAAATGCGCAGCTTTTACATAACAATAACGAAATTTCCGAGATCTATACTTATTTGCTGAATGATGGTGAGTTCCGATTCCTGGGTCAACAGGATTGGAATCCAATTAATTACAGTTTAAACAGTGATGGAATTAAATCAGACTACAAATTTTTCAATACGTGGTCCAGCAATTTGGTTCCTTCAGGATCTGAAAATATGAAATTTACAGGAAACTCCGGAATGTATAAAATTACCATCGATCAAAATTCCCGTGACATTACTGTAACTCCGTCATCGTCGCCAACTTTACCGACAGATGTTTATCTGGTAGGTTCACTACAGGGCTGGAATGCAGGTACAGCAATTAAAATGACTCAGGTCAATGATGGATTGTATGAGTACAATATCGCAATTCCTGATGGTGCTGAATTCAAATTTTTGGGTCAGCAGGACTGGTCAGGTTTGGAATGGGGAAATATCCACAGTGCAGGAAACACAGGATTTTTAGGTCCTAATGGCGACAACAATAATATCCAGTTTAGTGGTGGCGGTAATATGTATAAAATTACAGCCAACGTTAAAATGGGAACTTATACCCTTACTCCTCAGTAATCAAGTATAAAATAATAATGAAACTGTTGCTTTTAGCAGCAGTTTTTTTTGTTTTTTTGAGAATAAACACCGCTGAAATCCTTGGTCAGTACTGCTATTTTCTTTAAATTTAATAATTCGAAAAAATCATTATGAAGAATTTCAAAATATCTGCGCTTTTCCTTTTGATGGGAAGTTTCGCACTCAACGCACAAACTTTAAAATCCCCCGACGGAAAATTCGAAATGAACTTTCAATTAAAATCCGGCGTGCCTTATTATAATTTAAAATATGAAGGAAAGACCGTTGTCGAAGATTCAAAATTAGGATTGCGATTGCTTAAAGATGGCGATATCCAGTTTGCTTCCGAGATCGAAGGTAAAGATCAAAAAGGAAAAGATCTGGACAATGGATTTACGAAAACCAGTGAAAAATTTGATTCCAAAAATGAAAGCTGGGATCCGATCATGGGCGAGAAAAAATCCTACATCAATCATTATAATGAACTGGCAGTTACTTTAGATCAAGCTGCGAGCCAACGGCATATCGTGGTAAAATTCCGTTTGTTCGACGATGGTTTAGGTTTCAGATATGAATTACCCGAGCAAAAAAATCTGAATTATTTCGTCATTAAAGAAGAAGATTCCGAGATCGATTTGCCAACCGATATGAAAGCTTGGTGGCTCGCCGGAGATTATGATACCGAAGAATATCAAACCCAAACTTCTAACTTGTCCGAAGTTCCTGCAAAGTGGCCAACTTCTTACGATGGAAACGCCTCTCAGACTCCAATCAAAAATGCGGTGCAAATGCCTTTAATGTTAAAAAAAGAAGGCAAAGATCAGTTATACATGAATATTTCAGAAGCTGCCGTGATCAATTATGCAGCCGCAAATCTGGAATTGGATGCAACTAACTTCAAATTTAAAACCCATTTAACTCCCGACGGACAAGGCGCAAAAGGATATATGCAAACTCCCGCAGTTTCTCCGTGGCGAACTATTATCGTTTCTCCAAAAGCCGAAGAAGTTCTGGCTTCTAAAATGATTTTTAATCTGAACGAACCGACGCAATACAAAGACACTTCCTACATTCATCCCACAAAATACATGGGCGTTTGGTGGGAGATGATCATCGGAAAATCCCAGTGGGCGTATTCAACTGCGAATAATGTCCATATCGGGAAAACAGATTTTTCTAAATTAACACCGAATGGAAAACACGCCGCCAACAATACGAAAGTAAAAGAATACATCGATTTCGCTTCAGCAAACGGTTTCGATGCTTTATTGATCGAAGGCTGGAATACCGGTTGGGAAGATTGGTTCGGCCACAGCAAAGAATTCGTCTTCGATTTTATCACGCCTTATCCAGATTTCGATATCAAAATGCTGAACGATTATGCGCATTCAAAAAATTTGAAATTAATGATGCATCATGAAACTTCGGGTTCCGCAACCAACTACGAAAGATGGGCAGATGACGCCTTTAAACTCATGAATAAATATGATTACGAATCTGTAAAAACGGGTTATGTCGGAAATATTATTCCGCGCGGCGAACATCATTATTCCCAGTGGATGATCAATCACTATTTAAGAATTGCAGAGAAAGCCAACGATTACAAGATCATGGTCAACTCTCATGAATCGGTTCGTCCAACGGGTTTAAGCAGAACTTATCCAAACTGGATCGCTGCAGAAGCGGCACGTGGAACAGAGTTCGAAGCATTCGGTGGAAATAATCCTGATCATCAAACCATTTTACCGTTTACCCGATTTATGGGCGGACCGATGGATTACACACCGGGAATTTTCCAGACCAAATTCGATTATTATTTTCCTGGCGATACCAGATTTGTGAAAACCACGTTGGCGAAACAGTTGGCGTTGTATGTGGTGATGTATTCGCCGCTTCAAATGGCAGCCGATCTACCGGAAAATTACGCTAAACATATGGACGCTTTTCAGTTCATCAAGGACGTTGCTTTAGATTGGGACGATACTAAAATTTTGTCGGCCGAACCTGGAGATTACATTCACACCGCGCGTAAAACAAAAGGAAAGGACGAATGGTTCGTGGGTGGAATCACGGATGAAAATGCCAGAACTTACACCGTAGATTTTTCTTTCCTTCCAAAAGGTAAAAAGTACGAAGCAACCGTTTATGCAGATGGCGACGATGCCGATTATATCAACAATCCGCAGTCTTACAAGATCTATAAGAAAACTGTTACCAGCAAATCCAAACTCCCAATGAAGTTAGCCAGAAGCGGTGGTTACGCGATTTCCGTAAAAGTGATCCGATAGTGGAAAAGAAATTTTAGATAAAATAAGAGATGGAATGAATATTAGGAAACCTCATAGGTTTTTAAAACCTATGAGGTTTATAAATAATTGAATCATGAAAACGAATGAACCACCTTATGAAAATTTTGAATTTGAACAAATTTATCATTTGTACACAAGGGTAAGTGGAAATGAAAATGTTTTTAGAAATGATAATAACTTCAACTTTTTCTTGAGTAAAGTTAGAAAATATTTATTGCCTATTTTAGAAATTCACGCTTATTGTTTGGTTCCAAAAAGATTCAGTTTTTTAATTTCATTTCGCTCGCAAGATGAAATATTTAAGAATTTAAAATTGGAAAATATAGAAATTTCAGAAGATAAAATTCATAAAACCCTGATGCAACCGATTAGTAATTTACTCAATTCATATTCGAAAGCGTATAATAAAATGTACGGAAGAAAAGGGGCGCTGTTTATCGATTATATCAAGCGGGAAAAAATTGATGATGTTGAACTTTTGAAAAATATTTTTAGAAAAATTCATCAAATACCAACTGAGAGTTTTTCAAATGTCGCCTTCGAAGAATGGAAGTATTCTTCAGACCAATCATATATTGATGACCAGAAATTCAGCAAAATTAATCGTGAAATGATGATGCAGTATTTTTCGGGTAAAGAGGAATTTATTTCATTTCATCAAAAATTCATTTAAAAAAATAATCCTTACAGGTTTCGAAAACCGGTAAGGATTCCTAACTTATTATGAAAAAATATTTTACATTTCTCTTTCTTTTATTGGTGGCGCTTTCTTTCGCTCAAATCCAAAAAGTAGAACCCGCTTTCTGGTGGCACGGAATGAAAAATCCCGAACTCCAAATACTGGTTTACGGAAAAGACATTTCAAAATATCAGGTTGAACTTTCCGACAATATCAAGATAAAAGAGCTTACGAAAACTGAAAATCCAAACTATGTTTTCATCACCATTAACACCGATGAAGTTCAGAAACCTTCCTTTAAAATCAATTTTAAAAACGGAAAGAAAACTGCCGATTCTTACGCTTACGAACTTAAAAATAGAAATCCAGATTCTGCCAATCGAAATTCATTCTCTTCAAAAGATGTCATGTATTTAATAATGCCTGATCGATTTGCAAACGGCGATTCTTCCAATGATTCTCAACCTAACCTCACCGAAAAAGCAAACCGTAATTTACCGAGCGGAAGACACGGCGGCGATTTACGCGGGATCATTAATCATTTAGATTATCTCCAGAATTTAGGAGTTACGGCACTTTGGTTGACTCCAGCAAACGAAGACAACGAAAAGCAAACTTCTTATCATGGTTACGCCCAAACAGATTTATACAAAATTGATGGCCGTTACGGAACCAACGAAGAATATTTAGAACTTTCCCGAGACCTTCAAAAGCGTGGAATGATGCTGATTCAGGATTATGTCACCAATCACTGGGGAATTTCACACTGGATGATTCAGGATTTACCCACTAAAGACTGGATTCATCAATTCAAAGATGGCGAAGGAAAATATGGTTTTAAAAGATCAAACTACAGAACGACTTCGCAGTTCGATACCAATGTTTCAGAAGTCGATAAAAAAGAAGCTTTAAACGGTTGGTTCGATACGACGATGCCCGATCTTAATCAAAGCAATCCTTTGGTTTTAAAATATTTAACGCAGAATGCAATCTGGTGGATCGAATATGCAGAACTCGGTGGTTTGCGCGTTGATACTTATCCGTACAATGACAAAGTTGCCATGGCAAAATGGGCAAAAGCGATTACAGATGAATATCCAAAGTTCAATATTGTCGGTGAAGCCTGGATGTATAATCCGGCTCATATTTCTTACTGGCAAAAAGATTCTAAGATTTCAGCCATCGAAAATTATAATTCTAATCTTCCCTCTGTAATGGATTTCACTTTGTTTACTGAGTTGCCAAACGCTTTGAAAGAGGAAGAAACCTGGGACAAAGGAATGATCAAGATCTATAATTCCTTTAGCAATGATTTCCTGTATCCGGATATTAATAATATTCTCGTCTTTTTTGAAAATCACGATACCGAAAGATTCAATGAGATTTTTAAAGGGGATGTTCGGTATTATAAAATGGCAATGACTTTAATCGCAACCGTTCGTGGAATTCCTCAATTGTATTACGGCTCCGAAATCGGAATGCAGGGCGATAAAAATAAAGGGGGCGACGCAGATATCCGCAGAGATTTTCCCGGTGGTTGGAAAGGCGATGCTCAAAATGCCTTTAACCCGGAAACGCAGACTTTGGGACAGAAAGAATTTCACGATTTCACACAGAGATTACTGACATGGCGAAAAGGGAAAGAAGTTATTCGTAACGGAAAGACGAAACATTACATGCCGAAAGAAAAGGTTTATGTCTATTTCAGATATATTGATAAAGTAGGGACAAGTCGCGACTTGTCCAGTCAAAATGGCGATTTACCGAATGAAAAAGTAATGGTCATCATCAATAACAATGAAAAAGACCAGACTTTTGATTTAAGCCGATTCGCTGAATCTTTGCAGGGAGTTTCCAAAGGAAAAGACGTAATATCCGGTAAAGAAATTCCGATTTCTATCCAAAATAAAATCACCGTTTCAGGAAAATCTTCACTAATTTTAGAACTTCAATAATTTAAAATAATTAATAATTATTTTCCATAAGGGAAGTAGGTTTCGACAGGCTCAAACTGACACAGTTGAAAATTATTCTCGTAGTTTTAGCGGTGTCATGCTGAGCTTGTCGAAGCATCTTTAATAACAAAATACCAATGAAAAAAAATACAGTATTCGCCGTAATCACCTTTCTTTTACTTTTCTCCAATTCCCTTTTCTCGCAGAAAAAAGGTTTTTATGAAAATGTACAGAAAAAAAATGTCAACAAAGTTTTAGATGATCTGAATTTATATGCTTCAACTGCAGATTTTAAAAATTACTTTAATCTTTACGCGGAAGAATCTACTTTCATAGGAACCGATGCCAATGAAGTCTGGAACAAAAAAGAATTCATGGATTATTCTAAACCACATTTTGATAAGGGAAAAGCCTGGACTTTCACTTCTTTAAAAAGAAACATCTCTTTCAGCGCCGACGGAAAATATGCCTGGTTTGACGAATTACTCGATACTCAAATGAAACTCTGTCGCGGAAGTGGCGTTCTGGAAAAAATTGGAAACCAGTGGAAAATTAAGCAATACGTTCTCTCCATGACCATTCCAAATGAGGTCAACAAAGAAATTATCAAAATAAAAACACCCATCGAAGATGCAATAACTTCTGATTTAAAGAAATAATTTTCATCCAACATCCAACATCCAACATCCAACATCCATCATCCATCACCCAACATCCAACATCCAACATTCAAAAAAATGGCTAAAAAAATAAAACCAAATCTCTCCATTCCGCAGATCATCAATATGAGTATGGGTTTTCTCGGAATCCAACTGGCTTTCGGTTTGCAAAACGGGAATGCAAGTAGAATTTTTGCGAATCTTGGGGCAAACGTTGAAAACCTTTCTCTCTTTTGGTTGGTCGCACCAATTATGGGTCTCATTATTCAGCCAATTATTGGCCATCTTGGTGATAACACCTGGAGTCCGCTCGGCAGAAGAAAACCTTATTTTCTCATCGGTGCAGTTTTGTGTGCGATCGGTTTAGTCTTACTTCCGAATGCACCATCAATGTCTCATTTTCTTGCAGGAAATGCATTAATGTTAGCAGTCATTTTTATGGCAATGATGGATGGTTCTGTTAATATCGCCATGGAACCTTTTCGCGCTTTAGTCGGTGATATGTTACCGAAACATCAGGGAACCTTAGGCTTTTCCATACAAACCATTTTGATCGGAATCGGAGCGGTAATTGGATCTTATCTGCCGAGTATGCTTACGAATTTCGGGATTTCAAATGTGGCGCCAGAAGGTTTTGTTGCAGACAATGTGATCTTTTCATTTTACGTCGGTGCGGGAATTTTGATCCTCTCCATTCTCTACACCATTTTTACGACCAGAGAATATTCTCCCCAGGAATTTGCAGATTTCTCAGATGATGAAGCACCTCTGGAACATTCTAAATTCTCCGATATTTTTGCCGATTTTGCGAAGATTCCTTCTAAAATGAAAAAATTAGGAGTTGTACAATTCTTTTCCTGGTTTGCCTTATTCACGATGTGGGTTTTTACAACAAGTGCTTTAGCAACACATCATTTTGGACTTTCTCCCGAAGATACGCACTCAGAAGCTTTCAATAAAGCAGGTGATTTAACGGGGAAACTTTTCGGGATGTATAATTTTTGGGCAATTCCTTTCGCTTTTCTGTTAACGCCGATCGCAACGTATATTGGTAAAAAGCAGACGCATGCTTTAGCACTTTTGTGTGGAGGTTTAGGTCTGATTTCTATGTTTTTTATTAAAGATATTAATATGCTCTGGATCTCCATGATCGGACTCGGTTTTGCTTGGGCGAGTATTTTGGCAATGCCTTATGCAATGTTGATCGACGTAATTCCTCAAAGAAAAATGGGCGTTTATATGGGAATTTTTAATTTCTTTATTGTGATCCCACAAATTGTGAATGGCCTTTTCGGTGGGATGATCGTTTCTAACGTTTTCGGGAAAATGGCAATCGATTATGTGGTAGTCGGTGGAGTTTGTATGCTGATCGCTGCTGCAGTGACCATGTTTCTCATCAAAAATGATAAAGATGAAACTCCGCAGGAATTGGGAGAAGAAATTAAGACTGTTCACTTTTAAAGATAACTTTTCATCAAAAAATTTAAAACCCCAGATCTGATTTGGGGTTTTATTGTTTTAGCGCTTGACGAATCGATTTCAGAGCTTTTGTCATGTGAACTTCGATTGTTTTGGTGGAGATATTGAGTTCCTCTGCGATTTCTTTATATTTCATTCCTTTCACTTTACTGAGGATAAAAACTTCACGGCATTTTGGGGGGAGTTTATCAATTTCCTGTCGGATTTTTTCTAATAAGATCTGATTGTCCTGTTCATCCTCGATCTCATCAATGGCCTCGATCACCGTATTTTCGATATTTGGGAATTTGCTTTTTTGCCGCAAATACATTAAATACTCGTTGTAGGAAACCTTATATAAGTAGGCTTTTAAAGAAGTAGTTAAAACAATTTTATCCCGCTGTTCCCAAACTTTCACCATAGTACGCTGCACAATTTCTTCCGCAAGATCTTTATCATGCGACATTCTGGCTACAAATTGAGTGAGCTTAAAAAAATACTCTTCGTAGACCACTTTGAATGCAGTCTCGGAATTGTTCTTTATCGCGTCAAATAGCTTTTTGTCGTCTACTATGCCAAACAAAATAGGAAAATTTTAAAAAAAAATTAAAAAAATTGCAAAATGACTAGGGGATTGATAAATGTTATGCATCATACCAATAAGCAAATGTACTTCTTATGAGCGAAAATCCTGAAATTTTTAAAATTATTACCGATTATTTCTCCGGTGAAATTTCTGAGAGCGACAAACAAAAACTCGATGAATGGCTGAAAGAGCCTGCAAACAAAAGGGAATTTAAAGCCTATGCGAAAGCGAATTATCTTTATATCGCAGAACCAAATTACAAATCGGAAACGCGAAGAAAAGACATTAAGTTGTTTAACCCAACCTTATTAAAGATCGCAGCCATCTTTATTCTTTTGTTAGCAGTTGGAACTATTTGGAAGTTTAATTCTCCAGACAAGACGTCGCCAAGTTCGGAATTTATCAGCATCGCGGTGAATGGTGATTATAAAGTTTTTGAAAATCTTGCGCCGCAAAAATTTCTGACGAATAATGATGATGTGCAGCTTGCAAGTTTAGAGAACGGAACGCTTCGTTTGCTTAAAAACACAAGCTCCAATAATTTGATCATTAACGTCCCGAACGGTAAAAATTTAAAAGTTCTTTTAACAGACGGAACTGAAATTTTATTGAACGCGGGAACACAGATCAGTTTCAATTCGGATTTTATTAAAGATCATTCGAGAAAAGTAGATTTAAAAGGACAGGCTTTCTTTGAAGTTGCAAAAGATAAAGCAAATCCCTTTTATGTAATTACAGATCAGTTTACGACCAAAGTATTGGGAACTAAATTTAATATTTCGTCTTACAAAAACGAAGATCAGGCTTTTGTAAATCTTGTAGAAGGTAAAATTGAAGTGAGCGGTACAAAAATTCCGGCTCATAAAATTTTAACACCGGGACAAAAAATCAGTTTCAGTTCAGAAATTAAAACTCCGGTGATAGAAGCTGCAAAACCCAATCAGGATATGGACTGGCTGAATAAGGAGATCGCTTTCGAAAATAATACAACCGACGAAGTATTAAGTAAGATCGAACGGGTGTACGGATTACAAATCATCAGAAATAGGGTAGAAGTTGAAAATTTTCACTTTTCCGGAACTTATAAGATCGAAAATCTGGATCAGATCACGAACAGTCTCGAAATTCTGTTGAATTGCAAGATCCGGAAAGACGGGACGAAACTTATTCTTATTTCTAAAAATTAAACCAAAACTTACCAAGTATATCATGAAGAAAAACAAACTTTGTATCAAAGGCTTTCCCAACGTGCGTTTGGGTATTGCCGCCAGTTTTTTAATCTTTGGGCTTTCTCAGGCGCAGGTTTCCGGCTCCGAGCGGACCATGACGATTGAAAATGCTTTTAAAACCATCGAACAGAAAACAGGTTACAATATTTTTTATAAGAAAGAACTCCTTAATACTGATACTAAGATCAATCTTGAAAATCAGGATGATAACATTCAAACTTATCTTACAGAATTAACGCGGAAAACTGGTTTAAAATTTACGGTCGTTGGTAAGCAGATCATTGTAAGCGAAATTGCAGAAATGCAGGTTTCGGGAAAAATTTCTGAACCCGGAAATATTACCGCTGCAAATGCACAAATTAGCAATCTGAACAGAACCGCTACCGCAGTTGCAGATGAGAATGGAAATTTTACGATTGCTGCTAAACTGGGCGATATTCTTCAAATTACAAGAGGACCGCTTTCCGAAAAAGTGACCGTTCAAAGCAATACTTTAAATTTTACTTTAGAACCACTAGTTTCAGATTCCACAAACGAAGCCATTATTGATGCCGTGTTGATCACAGGTTACCAGATCGTTGATCCAAATAAAGCTGCAGCTTCTTTCACCAATGTGAATATGGAAAATTTCCAGAGAAGGGGAAACAGCGATATTGTGAGTTCGTTAGAAGGTCTTACGCCGGCACTTTTGGTGTACGCAGATCCTTCAAATCCAGGTTCTAAACTATTTAATCTTCGTGGAGTTGCCACACTTTCAGGAAATACAAAACCTTTGATCGTTGTTGATGGATTTCAATATGATGGCGATATCAACAGTTTAAATCCTTATGAAATTGAAACGATCACCTTGTTAAAAGATGCCGCTTCTGCCTCAATTTACGGTGCAAAATCCAGTAATGGGGTAATTGTTATCACCACGAAAAAAGGAAGGAAAGGAGAAACGGTTTTCCGTTACACCACCAATTATTCTATGAGTCAAAAGGTTGATTTAGATTATGCGATGAACCGTGTAAATTCTTCTCAATTGGTTGATATTCAAAGCGTTTATCCTAAATCGATCATTGATTCTGGCGGTTTACTTTACGATTATCAGAGTGATGCTCAGGATCCGTATAGCTTTTACGGTAATTTATTTTCTTATTCTAAGAATGAGGTTTACTTGTTACACGCAGATTTTCAGCAGGGAAGAATTACGCAGGAACAGTTGGATTCTAAATTAAATATGCTTCGTGGTTATGATAATACGGAGGATATGCGAAGACTTTATCTTCAAACTCCGATGATTTCTCAGCATAATATTTCTGCATCTGGCGGGAGTGATCAGTTCAAATACAGAACCTCTTTAAATTATACCAAAGAATACGGAAATATTAAAGGCACCGAAAATAATAAAGGAATTTTTGATTTCGTAATGGAAGCCAAATTAACTCCAAAATTAAAACTGGAGTTGCAGACGAATTTTACCTTAAGAAATGACGAAACAACGCCGATCGATTTCTATAGTGATAATCCGAGCGATTTAAGCAATGTCTTTAAAATAAGTTCTTACCAGAAATTTTATGGACCAAACGGAGAGGCTTTATCAGTTTACAAACCATTAAATTACGATTATACCAACAGTTACGGTGGTAAAGAACCTTACGAAATTCAGAGATTAAAAGAACTGGGTCTTTACGACGAAACTTTTTATCCTGTAAATGACTTTAATAAATATTCCAATACGACCGACAGCTGGATCTCCAGAGTTCAGGGAATGTTTACCTATAAATTGACTTCGGATATTAATTTGAAATTTGGCGGTCAGTTTACAAAAAGCAGTGTCGACAATCAAAGAATTGCAGATGGCGATTCCAACGAAATGTTTTCATTCCTTAACAACACCACTTCTCTTTTTGAAACGACGGGTGGTGTTCGAAAAAATTTAATTCCATTAGGAGGTAGAAAGATCGAAAACAAAACCGATTACACAAATTATCTATTAAGATTTCAGGCCGATTACGACAAAAAATTTGGCGATCATTTTGTTAACGCAATCATAGGTGGCGAGGTTCAGCGAAACCACACTGTTGGTTCTGTTACAGATTTATTTGGTTATAACAGAAACAGCAACACTTTTGTACAGGCAGATAAATTATTTACAAATTCACTTTTGTTTGATGTTTATAATCCAGGTGGTTTTCTGGAAGGGGTGAACTTTTTTGATGAATTAACGGATATTGATGACCGATTTGTTTCTATGTATTCAAACATTAATTATTCCTTCAAAAATAAATATATCCTTACCGGAAGTGCGAGAATTGATCAGTCGAATTTCTTCGGAACCGATCCTCAATACCGTTTTAAACCTTTCTGGTCAGCTGCTGCAAAATGGCGTGCCGGAGCAGAGGATTTCTTGGGTAATAATGAAAGAGTCCTGGATTTACGGGCTTCTTACGGAGTTAATGGTAATATCGCCAATAAATACGGTCCATACGATGTGGGTCGAATTGTTCAGGGTTATGTCACCGATTACAACGCCGGACTGTCTATAGAAAATTATAAAGTTGCCGATCTAAGATGGGAACGTACGAATATTTTGAATCTTGGTGCAGATGTTTCTTTCTTTAAAAAACGCGTCAATTTAAATTTAGATTATTATAAAAAAGATTCTCACGATCTGCTTTCTATCATTGCTTCTGATCCTACTTTGGGTGCGCCAACTTTAATTAAAAACAGTGCATCGATCATTAATAATGGGTACGAAGCTTCATTCACCTCCCGAAATATCGATAAAGATGATTTCCGTTGGGATACGCAGATGAATTTCCGTTACAATAAAGGGAAAGTAACAGAATCTTATAGCGATCAATCCTCTGTAAATCAGATTTTAGGAAGAGTTCAAAATATTGAAGGATTTGAACCGAATTCAATTTTAGTTCTTGATTATGCAGGATTAGATGCTGAAGGTTACGGTTTGATCAGAAAAAATGACGGTTCACTTGTTCAGGTGAATAATGATTCTTTCAGTGTTAAATTTTCGCAAGCTGATTTGGTTTCCGGTGGAACAACTTTACCGAAATACACGTCATCTATCAATAATAATTTCTACTACAAAGGATTCGGACTTTCATTCATGTTTATTTACCAGGGCGGTTTCTCTTTATTAAAAGACAGTTATAATGGCGAATCTTTGATGGATGAGATTTCATTGGTGAACAGTGATGCGGCTCAAGCGTGGCAAAATCCTGGCGATGAACTGACTACCAATATACCAAGAATCAACAGTACAAGTCCTTATTCCTATGTGAAATATTCCACAAAAAATATTATCGACGGAGATTTTATCAGACTTCGGGATGTGATTTTGAGTTATACCATTCCACAGCAAATGAGTAAAAACTTTGGCTTTAGTGAATTTACATTGAACCTTAGAGCCAATAACCTTTATTTATGGACGAAAAATAAAGAAGGGATCGATCCTGAAGCGCACGGTTTAGGTTTCAGATATTACAAAACACCGAAAACGGTTAGCCTTGGACTTAATGTTAGCTTTTAATCAAAATAAATTTAAGAAAATGAAAAAATATATGTTAATGCTGGTAGGCGCTCTTTTGCTTTTTTCCTGCCGCGATTATTTAGATGTGGTGCCGAAAGGCTATATCATTCCTTCTACAGTTGCAGATTACGAACTGTTGCTGATCGGTGGCGATTCCGGTCCCAATGTTACTGCGAATGAGCAGTTATTGCACTTAAGTAATGATAATTTCTTCTTCTCTGCTGGAGAAATCGGAAATGTAAATAATAATTTGAATCTGAATTTTGCACTGTATTCCTGGAGTCCTTTCCGGTATTCGGATCAAACAGTAGCTTGCTCTGCCTGGAATAATGCGTACAGAAACATTTACACATTCAATAAAATTATCGAGGAGATCGATGGAGCAGCTTTAGCAGCAGGCGATACCGAAGCTACCCGTAAAAAAGTGAAAGCACAGGCTTATTATGGCAGAGCTTACGAATATTTATTTCTGGTGAACACTTTTGCGAAACAGTACAAAGAATCTTCAGCCGGAACAGATCTCGGAGTGCCATTGGTTTTAAAAGCTGATGTTACGCAGACATTACCTTCCCGCGGAACAGTTGGTTCAGTATACTCTCAAATTCTTGAAGATTTAAACATAGCAATACAAGATCTGCCTGAAACAGCTTCTATCCAGGCTTTACCAACAATGGGTGCTGGTTACGCACTTTTGGCAAGAACGTATATTTATAAAAGTGATTTCGAAAAGGCTAAGACAGCTGCCGAAAAAGCTTTGCTTGAAAACTCTACTCTTGTTGATTATACAGATCCGGGATTTTCAAATTCAACACTTTCCATGAAAGCTAATGAGCAGTATGCCGTACATTTTATGTCACAACCTGGAAATGGTTTTTTAAGTGATGATGCGGTGGCTTTGTTCCCTGCAGATGGCAGTGATATTAGATTAACTGAACAGTTTAAGAAAAATCCGGTGCTCGTTGATGGTGAGGTTGTAGGTTACCGATTTCAAATGGGTTCTAATGATTACAGTTTCAAAGGAACAACTTCGGTTTCTATCGGAGAAATGTACGTGACATTGGCAGAAGCTGAGGCCCGACTTGGCAACAGCGGAGTTGCAATTAATCTGCTTAACACCTTGCGTGACAAAAGAATTCTGGATAACGTTGCGCTAACCGATGCAGATTTCGCAAGTCAGAATGCATTGATCGCCTTTTGTTTAAACGAAAGACGACGGGAAATGATTTATACCAACACGCGTCTTTTCGATAAGAAAAGAGAGAATCTGGAAACTGCTTTTGCTAAAACTGCGGTGCATCAGGTTCAGGGTATAAACACCATAACATATACCGCAGAACCGAATTCAGGTAAACTGGTACTGCCAATTCCGGCGCAGGTTTTAAAATTTAATCCGGGAATGCCTCAAAACTAAAATTAAAAATTATTTAAAGAAGAAGTATGAAAAAATTAATAGGAAGTGTGATCCTTTCCATGGCATTTGCCGCCACGTCAATATCTTGCTCTAAAGAGAAATCTGAGTATAAGGTAACGGTACAATTACCTGTAGAAACAAAAGTAGACTCACTTTATCTTTTAGATTACAAAGGTGATAAACTGATGGGAGTTAAAGCGGATAAAGAGGGTAAATTTACTTTCACAGGAAAAGCTACAGAAGCTTCTCCAGCAGGTGTTAGCAATGAGAAAGCGCACTTGTATATTCCCTTTATTTTAGAAAATGACGACATCGCCATCAATGTAAAAGACACCGATATGAATACCGATATCAAAGGTGGGGAAATTCAAAAAATCGTTTACGGTTACGAAAGCGATCCTAATTATGCCAAATTAAATATCGAACGCAGAAAAATTTCAAAAGAGCAGTTCACCAATTTAGATATGACCGATGAACCGAAAGTGGAAGAAGCGCGTAAAATCGTAAATAAAGTGGGTGATCAGGTTTATAAAATTAAAAATGATTATCTGAAAAAAGTCGTGGCAGATGACAATCCACCCATGGCAAAAGCGATCGCATCGACTATGATCAGCGATAAAGATTATACCGCAGAAAAAATTCTTACGAGATTAGATAAGTATAAAAAAGAAATTGGCAAAAGCGATTACATCACATACTACGAAAAAATGATGAATGAGTTTAAGACGATGGAAGATAACGCCAAAACTGTAACTGTTGGCAGCACTTACAAAGACATCATCGGAAAAGACAGAAATGGTAACGACATCAAATTATCTGATCTGGTAGCGAAAAACAAATACACCATTTTAGAATTTTGGGCAAGCTGGTGTGGACCTTGTCGTGGTGAGATCCCAAATTTGAAAAAAGCCTACGCTAAATATCATGGTAAAGGTTTAGAGATTTTTTCGGTTTCTTTAGATGCGAAAGATCCTGCCTGGTTGAAAGCAATGGATGATGAGAAAACAATCTGGCCTAACGTAAAGATCGATGGTGAATTCCGAAGTCCTCAAGTTGTGAATTATGGAATTACAGGAATTCCTGCTAGTTATCTAATTGATGCAAATGGAAAGATCGTAGCCTCAAACTATGAACTTCGTGAGTTCGATTTAGACAGAACGCTTTCTAAATTTATAAAATAAATATATTAAAACTGCTGGTAGTTTACAGATCTGGTTTCCTTCATATCAAATTTTTTATACCGGTTCTTCGCCAGCAGTTTTTTTAAAATAAGTTCCTCCACTTTATGAAAAAGTTTTTTTTCCTATTTATAGGACTTTTCAGTCTCTTTTTTACCGCTCAGGTTAAAGATCCCGTAAAAGTTGATTTTAAGATCAATGCGTTGGGCGATAATGTTTTCGAAGCCGTTTTTCATACGACGATCGATCAAAACTGGCATATTTATTCCAAAGATCTTCCTCCAAACTCCGGTATTCCCACTGAAATCAAGGTTTCTGGTGAAGATGTTGAGATGATCGGAGATGTTGTAGAAGTAGGCGAGAAGCACGATGAATATTCGAAAGCTTTTAAAGCACGAATTATTTATTACTCTGAAAAAGCTGACTTTAAACAAAAATTTAAGGTTAAAGATCCTTCGAAATTAGCCAAAGTAGAAGCTGAAATTTACTACCAAACATGCGACGATAAAATTTGTTTAGCGCCAAACACTTTAAGTTTCGAAAAATCAATCGAAAACGGAAAAGTTTTAGAGGAGGCAAAAACCGACGTGCAATCGTCCGCTTCAGATCAAGGCGACCAGTTAAAAGTGGCGACCATCGATTTACAAAATCCTTTAACAGATTGCGGAATTGCGGCAGAAACACCGTCCGAGAATTACTGGTCTTATCTTTTACTCGGATTTATTGGTGGATTAATCGCGTTATTGACGCCCTGCGTTTTTCCAATGATCCCCTTAACCGTTTCTTTTTTTACAAAAGGAAATAAGGACAAATCAAAAGGAAAAAGAGATGCATTTATCTACGGATTTTTTATTCTCTTGATCTTCGTTTTGCTAAGTATTCCTTTCCATATTATCGATGGAATTGCGGGAAATATATTTAATGAGATCTCGACTTCAGTTTGGCTGAACGTTGCGTTCTTCATCATTTTTATATTTTTTGCCGGAAGTTTCTTCGGCTATTACGAGATTACTTTGCCGAGTTCCATCGCCAACAAATCTTCCAAAGCAGAAGAAGCAGGCGGAATGATCGGTATCTTTTTTATGGCTTTAACTTTAGTCATCGTGTCCTTTTCTTGTACAGGTCCAATTTTAGGAAGTTTACTCGGAAGCGCCGTAACAGGTTCTGCAAATGTTCCCATGTTATTGACTTTCGCTTTAGCCGGATTTGGTTTTGCCTGGGCGATCGTTTTCGGACTTCTCGCATTGTTTCCACAAGCTTTACAAAGTTTACCAAAATCTGGTGGCTGGATGAATACCGTGAAAGTTGTTTTAGGTTTCATCGAACTGGGATTGGCTTTAAAATTCCTTTCCAAAGCAGATCTCGTAACCAAAACATTCTTACTGAAAAGAGAATTGTTCATTGCTTTATGGATCGTTATTACAATCGGTTTAGTTCTGTATTTATTCGGAATTATTAAATTTCCGCATGATGATAAGAAAGCGAAAATTTCCTGGACAAGAAAAGGTTTCGGAGTTTTAGGATTGGCGTTTATCGTCTATTTAATTCAGGGTTTAATTCCTTCTGAAAGACCGCGACTTCAATTACTATCAGGGATTTTGCCTCCCGTAAATGTGAGTTATTTCCACAAAGAATCAGACGGGATTTATGGAATGCATCCCGAACATGATTTCTTCACCGCCTTGGAATTAGCCAAGAAAGAAAACAAACCAATTTTGATCGACTTCACCGGTTATGGTTGTGAAAACTGCCGTAAGATGGAAGAGTTTGTCTGGAACGAACCCGATATTTTACCAACGCTTCAAAATGAATTTATTCTTGCGTCCTTGTACGTTGATGATAAAGAAGCTTTGCCCGCAGATCAGCAAAAAACAATCGATATGGGCGCCGGCAAAATGAAGAAAATTAAAACCATCGGTGACAAGTGGAGCATGTTCCAGCAAGTCAACTTTAATAACAATTCCCAACCGCATTATGTTTTAGTAACGCCGGACGGACAAATTATTAACAATCCTGTTTCAGGCTACATGCCAAAACAAGATTTCAAAGACTTCCTCGAATGTGGTTTAGATTATTTTAAAAAGAATAAGAAATAGAAATTTTCCGTGGTAGATTTTAAGAAATTTACTCTAAAGCATTGGCTAAGTGAACGCCTTTGCGCCCTTAAATAGCCACAATGTTTACAGTAAAAGTAAAAGACTTTGCGTCTTTGCTTTAAGAATTTTCATTTTAGTTACCACAGAAATTTAATAAAGAAATTAAAAATAAAAATAAATAAAAAGTTAAATGAAAAGAAGTAAGAGTTTATTTATTCTACTGTGTGCACTGGGAACTTCGGTTCTCAGTAACGCGCAGGAACATGTTTGGAAAACGGAAACCGCAAATGGTTACACTTACAAATATGTCACAAATGATCCGATGCAGGCACGTTTTTATACTTTGAAAAACGGTTTGACGGTGATCTTAAGTCCAACCCCAAAAGAGCCAAGAGTTCAGGCGTTCATCGCAGTAAAAGCCGGAAGTAAAACTGATCCTTCCACGAACACAGGTTTAGCGCATTACCTCGAACACATGATGTTCAAAGGAACCGATAAATTCGGATCCCTGGATTATGCGAAAGAAAAACCGGAACTCGATAAGATCGATGCGCTCTACGAAGTCTTTAATAAAACAAAAGATGAAGCGAAAAGAACAGCCGTTTATCATCAAATTGATTCTATTTCTGGCGTAGCGTCGAAATATTCGATTGCGAATGAATACGATAAAATGATGAGTTCTATGGGAGCGCAGGGAACGAATGCCTTCACCAGTTTTGAAGAAACAGTTTACACTGATGATATTCCTACGAATTCTCTGGATAAGTATTTAGCGGTTCAGGCAGAACGTTTCAGAAATCCGGTTTTACGAATTTTCCATACGGAACTGGAAGCAGTTTACGAAGAGAAAAACAGAAACTTAGACAATGACGGCGCTCAGGCTTTCGAAACTTTACTGGCAAACCTTTTTGTCAATCATAATTACGGAAAACAAACCACAATTGGAACGGTTGAAGATTTAAAGAATCCTTCCTTAGTAGAAATCCGTAAATATTATAACAATTATTACGTGCCCAATAATATGGGATTAATTCTTTCGGGAGATTTTAATCCGGATGAAGTCATTAAAAAAATTGATCAGGATTTTTCATATTTAAAGAATAAAGAAATTACGCCTTATAAATTTGTTCAGGAAACTCCGATCACAAAACCAATTATCAAAGAAGTTGTTGGTCCAAATGCAGAGAAAGTAATGATCGGTTACCGTTTGCCAAACAATAAGAGTAAAGATATTTTGATCGCAGAATTGGTTGGTGATATTTTAAGCAACGGTAAAGCTGGTTTACTAGATCTGAATCTGGTTAAAAAACAGAAATTATTGTGGGCTTCAGTTAGCGTTTTACCGTTGATTGACTACGGAGTTTTCACTGTTTCAGCCGCACCAACTTCCGGACAAACTTTAGAGGAAGTGAAAACTTTAATCTTCCAGCAAATGGAACTTTTAAAGTCGGGTAAATTCGATCAGGAATTGTTGACTTCAATTATCAATAACAGAAAGAAGGCTGAAATTATGCAGAGTGAGCGTTATGGCGAACGTGCAGATATTTTGATGGAGGCTTTTACTGATGAATTAGATTGGCAAACCCAGGTTGCAGCAACGGATGCTTTATCTAAAATCACCAAGCAACAGGTCGTAAATTTTGCAAATAAATATTTTGCCGATAATTACGTGGCAGTTTACAAGCGAAAAGGAGAATCTCCGGAAACCGCAAAAATTGTAAAACCAGTGATCACACCAGTAGAAACAAATGCCGATAAGCAAAGTGGTTTTGTAAAAATGATCGACGAAATGCCTTCGAAAGAAGTTAAACCCGTCTTTTTGAATTATGATAAAGATATTCAGCGAGCGAAAATTGGTGGAGCAGAAGTACTTTATGTTCAGAATAAAGACAATCAGTTATACAGACTTCGTTACCGTTATAAAATCGGAAAGAATAACGATCTTAAACAGGAACTTGCGGCGAAATATTTACAGTTTTTAGGAACAGATAAAAAATCGTCGGAAGATATTTCGAAAGAATTTTATGAGATCGCAAGCAGTTTCAGTATTGGTACGGCCGAAGATTTTACCATGGTGACCATTGAAGGTTTGCAGGAAAATTTCGATAAAGCAGTAAAGTTGTATGAAGATCTTGTCGTAAATGCAGTTCCAAATGAAGAAGCTCTTACCGCATTAAAAGCCAGGTTAACGAAATCCAGAACGGATATGAAGAATAACAAAGGCGCGATTCTTCAGGGATTAATAAGCTACTCATCTTACGGAAAAGACAATAAATTTAATTATAATTATTCTGATGAAGCTTTGAATAAAGTGACAGCGAAAGAATTGTTAGAGACCATTAAAAAATTGAATAGCTATGATCAGACGATCATTTATTATGGTCCGGAAAGTTTGAATGCTTTAACTTCAAAATTAAAGAATCTTCATGCAATCCCGAAAAAGTTTGCAACGCCACCAACTCCAAAAGTTTTCACTCAGATCATGACTGAAAAACCACAGGTTTTGTTTGCTGATTATGATATGGTTCAGGCAGAAACGCAGTGGACAAGAAATGCAGGAGTTTATGATGCGAAAAATCAACCGTTGATCACTGTTTTCAATAATTATTTTGGAGGTGGAATGGGAACGATTGTGAATCAGACTATTCGTGAGAGTAAAGCTTTGGCTTACAGTACTTACGCACTTTATGTAAGTCCACGTAAAAAAGACGATCATTATTTTGTGACGGCTTATGTCGGTTCGCAGTCTGATAAGTTTACCGATGCGACGAAAGCGATGAATGAATTATTAACAGACTTGCCAAAATTCCCGGAGAATCTTTCCCTAGCGAAAATTCAAACTAAAAAAGATATCGAGAACGAAAGAATTATGCAGGATGATATCATCTTCGATTACATGGCAGCACGTGATCTTGGAACGAACAAAGATATTCGTGAGGATATTTATAATCAAGCCGGAACTCTCGAATTTAGCCAGCTGAATGATTTCTACAAAAAGAATATTTCCGGTAAATCTTATACTTATTCGGTGGTAGGTTCAGAAAAGAATCTGACCGAAGCCGATTTGAAAAAGCTCGGAGATTATAAAAAATTAAATCTGAAAGAAATTTTCGGATATTAATTATTGAGGAATTTAAAAAACTTCATATTATATAATTGTTTTTTAGTTGTTTGTGTTAGAAAAAGTTCGGTATTTTACTGGACTTTTTCGTTTGTTTTAATGATTTCATTTCTAAATTTCAGTAGTTCACTTCTTATCTTAAATCAATGTTTTTCAATCGGTAACGCCCTACTTTTGTTTAATAATTAAAGACTTAAATAATAACAAAAGATATGAAAACATTTATTCACAAATCAGATTCCAGAGGTTTCGCAGATCACGGTTGGTTAAAATCTCATCACACTTTTAGTTTTGGAAATTATCACAATCCTGAGAGAATGCATTTCGGTGTTTTGCGCGTTTTGAATGATGATCAGGTCGCCTCCGGAATGGGTTTCGGAACTCATCCGCACCGCGATATGGAAATTATTTCTATTCCACTGGAAGGTGATTTAGAACACAAAGATTCCATGGGAACAACGTCCGTCATCAAGAAAGGGGAAATTCAGATAATGAGTGCTGGAACCGGAGTAAAACACAGCGAATACAATAAAAATAAAGAGGAGGTCGTAAAGTTTCTTCAGATCTGGATCATTCCAAATAAATTGAATGTTGATCCTCGTTACGATCAAATCAGTATTAAAGAAGGTGAAAAGTTAAATGATTTTCAACAGATCCTTTCTCCAAATCCAGATGATGAAGGAGTTTGGATTCATCAAAACGCCTGGTTTAATTTAGCAAAATTCGAAAAAGGCAATGCAAAAGAATATCAATTACACGATCCGAAAAATGGCGTTTATTCATTTGTTTTGAAAGGTTCCGCAAAAGTAGGTGATCAACATTTAGAAACCAGAGATGGCTTCGGAATATGGGAAACGGAAGCTTTCACTTTAGAAGCAACAGAAGATTCCGAAATATTAATAATGGAAGTTCCAATGGATCTACCAAAAATGTAACATCAATTTTTTTGTCGAAAATTACGAGCAGAAGAAACTGAATCTTTGCTAAGTGAAAAGCCTTTGCGTCCTTAATTATTCAAAGTAATAAGAATAGTAACTTCGCGTTCTCCGCGTTTAAATTCTTCAGTTTTTTCTATAATTACAAAGTTATCCTTACGACTATAAAATTATCCAAAAAAAAAAGGGTTGCAGTTAATGCGACCCGTTTTCTCTATGATTCTAAAATTTTATTTTTTTACTAAGCTCCATACTTTTTTTCCACCTAAAACTATCGCAACCATTATCAATCCTGCAATGATCCCGTAAATAAACTGCTTTGGCATTTCAGGAAATGTTGGTAAGAAGTGATGGATCACTTCAATATTATGATCAAAAATTCCGCCTGAAACCAGCAATAAAGCAAGAGTTCCAATGATTGATAGTGCTTTAATAATGATCGGTAGAGACTTTACCAAGACTGTTCCAAGCATTTTCAAGAATCCTTTATCGTTTGATTTCTTGATCAGTTTATAACCGGCATCATCCATTCTCACGATCAGTGCTACAATTCCGTAAACACCTACGGTTGCTATAATCGCAACGATCGTAACGGTTATGATCTGAATAGGCAAGCTTTTTTCAAGAACAGAACCTAAAGCGATGATCACAATTTCTAAGGACAAGATAAAATCCGTTGTGATTGCAGATTTCACCTTAATTTTTTCAGCTTCTGCGTCATCTTTGATCTCTTCGATGATTTCTGCATGTGCATCTTTTTTATGAAAGAAATATTCGATGATCTTTTCTACACCTTCATACGCCAGATAAAGTCCACCAAGAATCAAAATAATTTTAATAGCCGGCGGAAAGATAAACTGTAACAAAAAAGCGATCGGAATAATAATTAATTTGTTGATAAACGAACCTTTCGTAATCGACCAAAGCACCGGAATTTCCCTGGAAGAAAGAAAACCTGTGGCTTTTTCGGCATTTACAGCCAGATCATCGCCCAAAATTCCCGCGGTCTGTTTGGTTGCTACTTTCGATGCAACTGCTACATCGTCCATCAATGCTGCAATATCATCTAAGATCATAAAAAATCCGGAAGCCATATTTTATTATTTGTCGCAAAAATAGAGAATTCCGCAACATGTTATTGGAAAAATTTAACGTCAATGAATTTCTATTGCTAAAATTGTGGAAAAATTATGGTTTATAATTTTAGAGTCACCTTAAAAATCATTATTTTTGCACAACAAAATTTTCAAAGTGAAACTGCATCAATTACATTCACCAAAAAAGGTAATCCAAAAATTTGGAAATGTAAACGACGCTGAAAAATAAAGAAAAAGCCGCCGGTCCGTAAGACTGTCGGCTTTTTTATTAACCGAAAGTCATAGTCCAGAAAAATAAAAAAATGAGCAATACCTACAAATCCGCCGGAGTTGATAAAGAAGAGGGTTACAAAACCATCGATAAAATAAAAACTGCCGTTGCAGAAACGCATAATTCAAATGTCCTGAACAATTTGGGAAGTTTTGGAGCTTTTTACGAGATCGCTGGTTACAAGAATCCCGTTTTAGTGAGTGGAACTGATGGCGTTGGAACAAAATTGAAAGTCGCTTTAGATGCGAAAAAATACGATTCTATCGGTGTTGACTGTTTTGCAATGTGTGCAAATGATATTGTTTGTCATGGCGCTAAACCTTTATTTTTCCTTGATTACTTAGCGTGTGGAAAACTGGATTCCGATATCGCTGCAGAAATTGTAATGGGAATGGTGAAAGCCTGTAAAGACAACAACTGCGCATTAATTGGTGGCGAAACTGCTGAAATGCCCGGAATGTATAAACCCGGCGATTATGATGTTGCAGGTTTTTGCGTCGGTATTGTAGAAAAAGATCAGATCATCGATGGTTCTGGAATTAAGAAAGGTTGTAAAATTATTGCCATTCCAAGTTCAGGATTTCACTCCAACGGATTTTCCCTGGTTAGAAAAATCTTTACTGATTTTAACGAAGAATTTGAAGGGAAGCCTTTGTACGAAACATTGCTCGAACCAACACGATTATATTATCAGCCGATTCACAAGATCTTAGAAGAAGTTGCATTGTGTGGAATTGCCCATATTACAGGTGGTGGAATCATCGAAAATATACCGCGTATTATTCCGGAAAATCTTTGTGCGACTATTGATGCTTCAAAAATTAAAATCCCTTCCGTTATGCTCGAATTAGAAAAACGCGGAAATATTGATAGAATGGAAATGTACGGCACTTTCAATATGGGAGTTGGAATGGTAGTTGTGATCGACGATAAACATGCACAAAAAGTGCTGAATCTAGTTGATGACGCTTACGAGATCGGAGAGATTACAGAAGGACCAGAGAAAATAAATTTAATTTAATATTTTAAAATATCGATAAGCAGATTGCTCATTACTCATTATGAATTGTCAGTATAAATGAAAAATATTGTTGTTTTAGTTTCGGGAAGCGGAACCAATTTGCAAAGAATCATCGACTGCATCAAAATTGGAGAAATTCCCAACGCACAGATTTCTATGGTTATTGCCGATCGCGAATGTTTCGGTTTGGAACGTGGAAAGAATCATAATATCAAAACGCAGTTGATTCCAAGAGGAAAATCTTTTTCTACAGATTTGAAAAATAGTCTTCCAGAATATACCGATTTAATGATTCTTGCAGGATTTCTATCAATTTTGTCTAAAGAATTCTGCGAATCATTTTCAGGGAAGATCATCAATATCCATCCTGCTTTATTGCCCAAATTTGGTGGAAAAGGAATGTGGGGAAGTCATGTTCACAACGCGGTTTTAGAAGCAAAAGAGAAAGAGAGTGGTGCGACTGTTCATTACGTAACTTCCGGAATTGATGAAGGGGAAATCATTCTACAAAAATCATTTCCAATAGTTGAAGATGAAACCATAGCAACATTAGCCCAGAAAATTCACAAAACAGAATTTGAAATTTTCCCTCAGGCAATCAACATCATCCTAAATAAAATCCAGTAATAAAGCCCTGAAATGGCGCAATCAAAAGCACAGGGTAAAGTCCTATGAAAAGAGATATAAATATCAAAAAACGAATTCCGAAGGAATTCAACAATAATAACCGTCGGTGAAACCTACGGAATTCTAGTATCAAGCCACAACGTGGCGCAATCAAAAGCACAGGGTAAAGCCCTACGAAAAGAGATATAAATATCAAAAAACGAATTCCGAAGGAATTCAACAATAATAACCGTCGGTGAAACCTACGGAATTCCAGTAATCAAGCCATGAAATGGCGCAATCAAAAGCATAGGGTGAAGCCCTATGAAAAGAGATATAAATATCAAAAAACGAATTCCGAAGGAATTCAACAATAATAACCGTCGGTGAAACCTACGGAATTTAGAAAACAAAAACCGTTGGTGAAAGAACGGCATCTAATAAAAAGTAAAAAAGAAAGAAAATGTCAAAAAAAAGAGCGCTCATCTCCGTTTCCGATAAGTCCGGACTCACAGATTTTGCTAAGTTTTTAGAAGCAAATAATTACGAATTGGTTTCTACAGGCGGAACATTTAAACATTTAAAAGGAGCAGGTTTAAATCCTATTCAAATTGATGAAGTTACCGATTTCCCGGAAATGTTAGATGGACGTGTAAAAACGTTGCATCCAAAAGTGCATGGCGGTTTATTGGCTGTTCGTACCAATGAGGAACACATGAAAACCGTTCAGGAACATGGAATCGGTTTGATCGAAATGGTGATCGTCAATTTATATCCTTTTTTCGAAAATGCAAACTCCGATATTTCTTTAGATGAAAAAGTAGAGTTCATCGATATTGGCGGACCTTCCATGCTTCGATCTGGCGCGAAAAATTATAATTCGGTAACCGTTCTTACGGATGTTGAAGATTACGCAAAAGTTCAGCAGGAAATTTCTGAAACTGGCGACACGACTTTAGAAACAAGAAGAAAACTCGCCGGAAAAGTGTTCAACTTAACTTCTGCTTATGACGGAGCGATCTCTAAAATGCTTTTAGAAGATGAATATCCACAATATTTAAATGCTTCTTACAAGAAAGTTTCAGACTTAAGATATGGCGAAAATCCTCATCAAACCGCAGCTTATTATGTTTCTACCACAGACAATGGCGCGATGAAAGATTTCGAAATTCTGGGTGGAAAAGAATTGTCGTACAACAATCTACGTGATATGGATCTATGTTGGAAAGTAGTTAACGAATTTAAAGAAGAAATGGCGTGTTGTGCGGTGAAACATTCCACACCTTGTGGAGTTGCAGTTGGAACTTCAGCTTTAGAAACGTACAAGAAAACTTTCGAATGTGATCCGGTTTCCATCTTTGGTGGAATTATCGGAATGAACTTCAAGGTAGATGCATCAACTGCGGAAGAACTCAATAAAACCTTCTTAGAAATTGTCATGGCTCCGGATTTCGACGATGATGCCTTAGAAATTTTAAGAAAAAAGAAAAATTTAAGAATTATCAAAATTAAAAATCCTGTATCCGACGCTCAAACCTGGGTGAAAGTAGATGGTGGGATTTTAGTGCAGGATAATGACAATCAGTTTTCAGAAAAAATAGAAACCGTGACCGTTTTCAAACCAACCGAAGAACAGGAAAAAGCTTTATTGTTTGCGCAACGTGTTGTAAAATATGTGAAGTCAAACGCAATCGTTGTTTCCAACGGATATCAAGCTTTAGGAATCGGCGGCGGACAGGTAAACAGGATTTGGGCAACAGAACACGCCATAGAAAGAGCCAAACAAAAATTCTCCGGCGATCTGGTTTTAGCTTCAGATGCATTTTTACCTTTCCGTGATGTTGTAGATTTCTGTGCAAAAGAAGGTATCAAAGCCATCATTCAACCCGGCGGAAGTATGCGCGACGAAGAAAGTATCGAAGCCGCAAATGAACACGGAATTCCAATGATGTTCACCGGTATGCGTCACTTTTTTCATTAATTAAATTACCGGAAGTTCAATTCATCTTAGTTTTAACTTTAATTAAGAAAATTTTCTTCCAACAAAATTTGAAATCCATTTACAAATCAGTAATTTTGTAAAATTCTAAATAAGCAAAAAAAACAATGAAAATATTAATCGTAGGAAACGGCGCCAGAGAATCTGCAATCGCTTTGAAATTAAGTGGTGATCACAGAATTTCTAAAATGTACTTTGCAAAAGGCAACGCAACCACCGCAAAATTGGGACAAAATGTATATGAAGACAGCGTAGAAGGTTTACGTGATTTTGCGATCAACGAAAGAATCGATCTTACTATTGTTGGCCCGGAAGCGCCTTTGGTAGAAGGTATCGTAGATGTTTTTAAAGATAACGGTCTTAAAATTTTCGGTCCCCGAAAAAGAACTGCAGAACTGGAAGGCAGCAAAGCTTTCTCTAAAAAATTCATGCAGACCAACAATATCAAAACTGCCAAAGCCGTTGTTTTCGACGCTTATCAGGATGCGATGGATTATGTAAAAGTTCAAAATTTCCCTATCGTGATCAAAGCCAGCGGACTTGCCGGTGGAAAAGGAGTGGTGATCGCCGATGATTTAGCAGAAGCAGAATCTACGATCCACAAATTTATGATCGAAAGGATTTACGGTGATGCCGGAATTCAGTTGGTGATCGAAGAATATTTACGGGGTTTCGAGGCTTCCATTATCGCTTTTGCGAATGGCAAAAAATTATTCCCTTGTATTCCTGTAAAAGATTATAAAAAAGTCGGAACGGGAGATAAAGGAGCAAACACTGGTGGAATGGGAAGTGTAGCGCCAAGTCCGGAGTTTACAGATGCGCATTGCAAAGATTTCGAAGATCATATTTTAGCCCCAACTTTAGAGGGTTTAAACGCTGCCAATATTCACTTCAAAGGATTTATTTTCTTTGGTTTAATGGTGACGAACGAGGGAACTTACCTTTTAGAGTACAATATGAGACTGGGCGATCCCGAAACTCAGGTGATTCTTGCTTTGATGGAAAATGAGCTCTACGACGTGATCATGGACTGTATCGAAGGAAAAGAGATCGAACTAAAATTCAAAAACGAAAAAGCAGTTTGTCTCGTAATGTGTTCCGGCGGTTATCCACACCGTATAGAAACCGGATTTCCCATCAGAAACTTAGATAAAGTAAAAAACAGCCAGGTTTTATTCGCTGGTGCAAAATATTTCGGCGATAAAGTTTTAACAACGGGCGGCCGCGTTTTGAGCGTAGTTGCCACGGGCGAAACTTTAGAGGAAGCACGTAAAAAAGTGTACGAAGATGCTTTGAGTATCAAATTCGACTACGGATTTTATAGAGAAGACATCGGCAAATTTTAAATAAATAAAGGGCGTGATTTTTCACGTCTTTTTTTTTAGGAGCTATTTCCCGCTTTCCACTGCAATCTTTTTTTTCAAAAAAGGATTTCCGTTTCAATCGGGGCTAGTATAGACTCCTTTTCATCCCAAACCTATAACATACAAAAATGAATAACGGTATAATTATTTTAGATTTCGGTTCCCAGTATAATCAGCTTATTGCAAGGCGAATTCGGGAGCATGGCGTTTATTCGGAAGTCATTCCTTTCAATACGCCGCTCGAAGAAATTTTAGCCAGAAATCCATCCGGGATTATTCTTTCCGGCGGACCAAGTTCTGTAAATACGGAAAATGCCAATCTTGTAGATAAAGCTTTGTTCGAACAAAATATTCCAATTCTAGGCATCTGTTACGGAATGCAGCTGATCACGCATTTATTGGGTGGAAAAGTAACAAAAGGCATCAAAGGCGAATATGGAAAAGCAAAACTTGAGATCCAAAAATCCAACGCTGTACTTTCTGGGGTTAGTCGTTTCTCTACAGTTTGGATGAGCCATTTCGATGAAGTAGAAACTGTTCCCGAAGGATTTTATGTGAATGGAATGACCGACGTTATTTCAGCGATTTCCAATGAATCCAAAAAAATATATTGTGTTCAGTTCCATCCCGAAGTTTCCCATACTGACGAAGGCGCTAGAATGCTCGAAAATTTTATCTTCAACGTTTGTAAATCTCCAAAAGACTGGAAACTGACCAATTATATCGATGAAACCATTGCGGGAATTAAAGAAAAAGTGGGGGATCAAAAAGTGATCTTAGGACTTTCCGGTGGCGTAGATTCTTCTGTTGCTGCGGTTTTAATTCACCGTGCGATCGGCGATCAGTTGCAGTGCATCTTCGTTGATACCGGACTTTTACGAAAAGACGAAGGCAACAAAGTAATGGAAAACTACGGCGAACATTTTAATTTAAAAATTAAGATGATCGATGCATCCGAACGGTTTCTGTCTAAATTAAAAGGAATTTCTGATCCGGAACAAAAACGAAAAGTCATCGGTAACGAATTTGTAGCTGTTTTCGATGAAGAATCTCATAAGATTGAAGGCGCTAAATTTTTAGCTCAGGGAACCATTTATCCAGATGTTATTGAAAGCCAGTCTGTAAAAGGACCGTCTTCTGTCATAAAATCTCACCACAATGTTGGCGGATTGCCGGAAGAAATGGGTTTTGAATTATTAGAACCTTTGCGCGAACTTTTCAAAGATGAGGTTCGTAAAGTAGGAGAGGAACTAGGAATTCCACATCATTTAGTACATCGTCATCCTTTTCCAGGTCCTGGTTTAGGCATCAGAATTTTAGGTGAGGTTGATGAAGATAAAGTCAGAATCCTACAGGAAGCCGACGATATTTTTATTGAAGAACTCTACAAAAATGATTTATACGATAAAGTTTCTCAGGCATTCGTCGTTTTACTTCCCGTGAAATCTGTTGGCGTAATGGGCGATGAAAGAACCTACGAATATACCGCAGTAGTCCGTTCGGCAAATACGACCGATTTTATGACGGCAACGTGGAGCAGACTTCCGTACGAATTTTTAGATACGATTTCGAACAGAATTATTAATGAAGTGAAAGGAATTAACCGCGTAGCCTATGATATTTCGAGCAAACCACCAGCAACGATCGAGTGGGAATAATTTAGAATTCTCGATATAAAAATTACCAGATAAAAATTCCCCTTTTTTAGATAATTGGGGAATGCTTTTTGCCAAACCCTCTAAAACTATTTTATGTTTAATAAGCAGCAACGGAAATTAAAACGGTCAGCAAAATTGATCTCTATTTTTAGTAAATATGGTTTCAAAGATATTTTAGCACGAATGAATCTTGCGAAAAATAACGAACCTTCCGTTGACGAAAATGAAGTTGTTCTAACGAATTCTGTGTATGAAAGAATCAGAATGGCTCTGGAAGAATTGGGACCAACTTTTGTGAAATTAGGTCAAACATTCTCCAGTCGCGAAGATCTGCTTCCACCGGAATTAATTACAGAATTACAGAAGCTTCAGGACAATGTGGAAGAAGTTGACCTGAATGTAGAAGAAATCTTAGAGCAGGAATTCAATATTTCTCCGAAGGATCATTTTCAGGATATTCAGAAAAAACCGATGGCAACGGCTTCAATTGCGCAAGTTTATAAAGCCGTTTTGAACGATGGTACGGAAGTAATTTTGAAAATCAAAAAACCAAACGTTCAGGAAAATATTCAGGATGATCTGTTGTTGCTGCATGATTTGGTAAAGGTCATTACGAATTATTCAGAAATTGGTGGAAAACTCGATTTAAAGCAGGCGATCTCGACCTTCGAAAAATCTTTGCTGGAAGAGATCTCTTTGATCAACGAAAAAAATAATATTCAGCAGTTTGCCTTAAACTTCAAAAATAATAAAGAAACTTATGTTCCAAAAGTCTACGAAGAGTTTTGCAGCAATAACATTCTTTGCATGGAATTTATTGATGGCATAAAGATCACCAATAAGGAAGCACTTTTAAGCCATGGTATTGATCCCGTAAAAATCTCAGAAGTTGGTTTGCGGGTCTTTGTTTCTCAGATTTTAGATTATGGATTTTTCCACGCTGATCCTCACGCGGGAAATATTTTGGTGAAGAAAGATGGTAAAGTCGTTTTCATTGATTTTGGTGCCGTCGGAAAGATTCAACCCAACGATAAAGAAATTCTGGAACAGTTGATCGTGGCTTTTGTTTCCAAAAACGCCCCGAAGATCGTAAAGAATCTGAAAAAAATGGCGGTGAGTTATGAAATTCCAGATGACAAAGCTTTTCTAAATGATGTTGAAGACGTGCTTGATTTTGTGCACAGCGGTTCGCTTCAAAATATTGATATTCCGAAACTCGTAGCAAAAATGGCCAATACTTTAAAGAACAATCGGATCAATATGCCTGAATATCTCTATCTGCTTTTGAAAGGAATTAGTTTAATTGAGGGCGTTGGCAGAAGTATAAATCCAGATTTAGATATCGTAAAAAGTCTGCAGCCGTTCACTAAAAAGATCATCTTTAATAAAATTTCACCCAAAAAATTAATGAAATCCGGCTCTCAGAAATTGCTCGAATTGACCGATCATATTGAAGAGATCCCGAAAGAGTTGCGTTCGCTACTTCAGAAATTAGATGACAATAAATTTACGGTGACGAGCGAAATCAAAAATATGGATAAGACGCATCAGCTCATTAAATCGAGCATTGTGAATCTGATCTTAACCATGGTTTTGTGCGCGAATATTATTTCCACCGCTATACTCTGGAATATGGAAAGTGACTTTAATGTAGCAGGAATTCCCGTTTTGATCCTCTTCAGTTTTAGTTTTTCAATCCTTCTGGTTATCGTTCTTTTTTTAAGACTATTGAAAAGATAGTTACGCTGAAATCTACAAATTATCAATCTGGAGGTCTTAATGTTTGCACTTCATCTTTTACTCCGCTTTAATTCCTTTGCTTTGCAATCTTATTTTTGAATACGGAGTTTCAAATTTTAAGATATCCGGATAAGTAAAGTTCTTCTTTGTGTTTTTTTCAAAATTGTATTCCAGTATAAAAGGAACTTTTTCGTATGTGTTTCCCAGTAGAACTGCGACAGAGTCTCCTTTCCAGTAAGCATCTTCAATCCAGAACGATGGGCCGAAAAAGGCGATTTGTTTTGCAGATTTCTTTCTTAAATCAACAAGGATTACGGCCTGATCAGCTTCAAATCCGGCACTTCCATCAGGAAGCAGATCCCACTGATAACTGTCGAAATCCAGATACTGGTTTCCACTTTTATTAAAGACGAGGAAAGGTTTATAGATTTCGTTAAATCCCTTTTCATTCATAATAATAACTGTAGTTTTTTGATAGGTAATTGGTGATGTTTGCCCCAGTTCAAATTTCCCCCTTTCAAAGCCCGGGTTTTCATCCTGATAGTATCTGAACCAGGAATGAGTATTTTCAGTATCATTTTTATCAGCTTTTGCAGAAATTTCCTTATTCATCTCTTGATTCTGTGGTGAAGAAACTTTTTATCGTTTTCCCCGCAGGAAAAAAGTGATGTAAGAAGGACAAAAAATAGACCTTTCATTCTTCCAAATTACAACATATTCTAATCTTATCAAAAAACCTATCTTTGCAAAATGGAAAAAACCACTTTTGCCGATTTTGATTTACCTGAAAAAATTCTCGATGTTTTAGCAGATTCAAATTTATTTGAACCAACTCCGATCCAGGAGAAAAGTTTAGGTCCGATCCTTTCTGGTCGCGATGTCATGGGAATTGCTCAAACAGGAACCGGAAAAACATTGGCGTATTTGTTGCCGGTTTTAAAAAGCTGGAAGTACAATAAAAGTGGAAATCCTACGGTTCTAATTCTTGTTCCAACAAGAGAGTTGGTTGTTCAGGTTGCAGAAATAGTGCAAAACCTCACCCAAAATATCACCGCCAGAGTTATTGGGATCTATGGTGGTAAAAATATCAAAACGCAAAAACTTCTTTTTAACGATGGTTGCGACATTTTAGTTGGAACTCCCGGTAGAGTAATGGATCTGGCGATTGATAATGCAATTTCCCTGAAAGAAGTGCAGAAATTGATCATTGATGAGTTTGATGAAATGCTGAATCTTGGTTTTAAAGCACAACTGACGCATATCTTCCAGATGATGAAAGAGAAAAGACAAAACATTCTTTTTTCTGCAACCATGACAGAAGCTGTTGATGCTTTATTATATGAGTACTTTTCCGGACCAATGGAAATCTCTCTGGCAAAATCAGGAACGCCGCTTGAAAAAATTGAGCAGGTTGCGTACAAAGTCCAGAACTTTAATACCAAAATTAATTTACTGGAACACTTGCTTAAGAAAGATGCAGATTTTTCTAAAGTATTAATTTTCTGTAATAATAAAAGACACGCCGATCTTCTCTACACTAAAATTGAAGAGCTTTTCCCCGATGAGTTTGATGTTATTCACTCCAATAAATCTCAGAATTACCGTTTGAATGCGATGCGCAGTTTCGAAAAACAAGAAGTTCGCGGATTAATTACGACCGATATTATGGCAAGAGGTCTGGATATTTCAGACATTACACATGTTATTAATTTTGAAATCCCTGAAGTTCAGGAACAGTATATTCACAGAATTGGTAGAACCGGCCGTGCTGACAAAGAGGGAATCGCAGTTTCATTCGTGACGAAACTGGAGGAAACGTTATTGTTGGATATTGAACTTTTGATGAACAAGGAAGTTACCTTCAAAGAATTCCCGACAGGCGTTAAAACCAATCCTGTAAAAATTGCTTCGGAGAAAGATGAAATAGTGATGAAAAATGCGAACGTCATCAAGTTAGAAGAAGGTGGCGGTGCATTTCACGAGAAAAAAGACAAGAACAAAAAAGAAAACTGGGGTGGTCCACACGCTAGAAAACTTCCGAAAAAAATCGGAGCGAACAGAGCACAGGAAAAAGCAAAATCAAAAGCAAAGCGAAAAAAATAAAAATAATCCGGAATACATTTCCGGATTATTTTGTTTTATGCAATTCAGGATTTTTTTATTTCCAGAAAATATCGTCGTACTCCGGTTCTTTTAATTCGGGATGATCAAATTTTAAAAGCTCCTCTAACTGTTCATCAGTTGCTTGTTTTTCAATTTCGGGAAAAATTTCTCTTTCCTCTTTTCGAATATGAAGTTCTAATAAATCCTTAAAAGTTTCGATTTCTGCCGGAGTTTTAAAACCATCTTCGATCATCTTGCGAAAAGTTCTGTGCTGTGAGATCGCTTCCTTTATTAAAGGATGATCTTCTCCCAAAACTTTAAAAATAGATTCCTCTTCTTCTAAAAAATGAGGTTTTAAATTCTGAAGATAGAAAAGTCCAATATATTTTGACATCCTTTCTACGGAGATTTCTCTCTTTAATCCTTCTTTTAATTTCCAGCAAAGGAGCAAACCAAAGTGATGGTCGCGACTTAGCTGGACGAGTGCTTCATGTCTTTTCATTAATTTATTTTAAATAGATTTCAGATCATTATTTACTGCTTATTTTCAAATTACAATAAGACTGAGATCTTGTTAATACAAATTTACAAAATAGGGTCAGTTATCTCTTTAAATAGGTGCTAAAAATTAACAGGATTAGTTACTAAAAAAAAGCTCCCCAAACTTTCGTTTGAGGAGTAAAAAAAAATCATTTGTGTTTTTAAGTCTGGTGAACCTTCCGTTTAATTTGAAGTTTCAGGGTATTACCATTTTTTTTCTATAACAAATGTAGATCTTCCCTGGAATGAAAACGAATTTAAGGGGTGGACAAAGGGAGGACAAATCAATAAAAGACACTTTAAAAAGTACCAACTAAAAGTCTGTTATGTATAAGTAGCTGACAAACAAATATTTAAAATTAAAACTTTGATTCTTACTCATTTTGAAAATGACAAGTTTTATTGATGCATATTTTAAAATTAAAAAATAAATGGGGGCGTCTTTAATAAATATTACATGTTATAATAGCTTTAAATTTAAAATTGTTACCTTCATATCAGTCATTTCTTAAAAGAATTTATGCAAATAAAAAACTATTTTTTTTCTTTCTTTTTACTTTTCTCCCTGTTAATTTCGGCTCAGCAGATCAAGATAGGATCCTCTGCAAATACGATCTCTGAGTGGGAAAGTATTATTCGTCAGCAAGATAATAGAGCAGGAGATATTATCTCATCAAAGCATTTTTTACAACCCTTAATAAACCGGAATTCTAACACCGATAAAATTTTATACGATGTGCTTCTTGCGAAATCGTATGCTTTTGATTTAGATCGTGTTAATGAAAACAGTAATCAACTTTACTCGCAGTCAATCCTCAATGCTAAAAATTTAAAGAATGAAAGTTTAGAGATCTGGGTCCTTCTTAGTTATGCAGAATATCTTTACCATTTCCGGCAAATTACAAAAGCCTTACCTCTTTATATTTCGGCGATTGATAAGATCGATCAAGCAGGTTCGCAGCAGATGTTATTTCCTTCGACTTCATTTATGATCATTGGATTCTACATGGGAACGATCGGAGATAATGATGAAGCCATTAAATACTTAAAAAAAGCCCTTCAATTCACCGAACCTGGGAGTAAACAGTTTGCGAAGGTGAGTGATAATATCGGAATGTACTATTTGAAAATCGGAGAAATTGAAAATTCTAAAATATATAACGAAGAGGCTTCTAAAGTTTCAAAAGCGCTTGGAGATAACATTCGGTATGCGAAAACACTAGGTAACCTGGCGCAGATCTATGAAAGAAATGAGGATTATGCGACTGCGATCAAATTGCTGCTTCGGGATATAAAAATTTCAGAACTGGAGGAAGGTCAACAAAATACGATGTATGCCTACACTGTTCTTGCACGGATTTATATCGCAGACGGACAGATCAGTAAAGCCAAAGAATCAGTAGAAAAAGCGGATGAAATCGCAAAATCGAGATCTTATTTTAAAATTAATGAATTAGAAATTTTAAAACTTAAATTACAGATCATCAATAAAGAGCAGAAAGATAGCGATGAGTTAGGAGTGAGAAGGCGAATTGGAGTTCTGGAGGATTCTTTGAACAAGACAGATGGCGTTCTTCCGCTTAACCAGGCGAACTGGATGATGCAAAAGAAGAGATATCAACAAAATATTGCCGCCACCAATCAAAAATTATCTAGGGAGGCTTTCTGGAGAAATATAATTTTTGGTGCTGCAGGTTTCTTTATTTTAGTGATGATTATAATTTTTTTGCGATCAAAACATAAAGAGAAGAAGAAGCAAATTGAAAACGAAAGAATGCTTTTGGAATATGAAGATGCAAATTTTGAAATAGAAGAGCAACTCCTGAACGCTACACGTGCGATGGATTCGCAGATCAGCTTTTTAAAGAAGAAGAATATACAGATCCAAAAGTTATATCGGGAAATTGAAAATGTAAAAGAAACAAGATCAAGTTCAACCGAAGATGAGCATGGCAAACTCGATGATCTGCTTCAATCCCATTTAATGACGGAGGAGAACTGGCTCAATTTTCGGCGGGAGTTTCGGAGAGAATATCCAGATTTTTATCAGACTTTAAAGGAAAGTTTCCCGGAAATCACCGATTCTAATCTTCGGATTATCTTGCTTCAAAAATTAAAATTTACCAATACCGAGATCTCGGGATTATTGGGAATAACGGTTGACGCTGTAAAAAAATCCAAACAACGTTTAAAGCGGAAGTTAGGGGAACGGTATGATCTGCTCTTTTCGATGCTATTATCGGAAAAATAAAAACGCTCTGGGTTTTCAGAGCGTTTTATTAAGGATAAAATTCAGGTTCTGAATTCTATTAGTATCTGTAATATTCTGGTTTGTAAGGTCCTTCAACCGGTACACCAATATATTTAGCTTGTTCCGGTGATAAAGTTTCTAACTCTACGCCTAATTTTGCAAGGTGTAAATAAGCTACTTTTTCATCTAAATGTTTTGGTAACATATACACTTCATTTCCGTAAGCTGCTGAATTAGTCCATAATTCAATTTGAGCCAAAGTCTGATTGGTGAATGAGTTACTCATTACAAAACTTGGGTGTCCTGTTGCACAACCTAAGTTGACCAAACGACCTTCTGCCAAAATGATGATCTCTTTTCCGTCGATATTGTAAACATCAACCTGTGGTTTTACTTCATATTTGGTATCACCGTAATTTCCGTTCAACCAGGCCATATCTAACTCATTATCGAAGTGACCGATGTTACAAACAACTGTCTTGTCTTTCATTCTTTTGAAATCCTCTCCTTTAACAATGTTGAAGTTACCTGTTGTAGTAATTATAATATCTGCATTTTCGACTACAGAACTTAGTTTTTTAACTTCAAAACCATCCATTGCAGCTTGTAATGCACAAATCGGGTCGATCTCTGTAACGGTAACGATTGATCCAGCTCCTTTGAAAGAGGCCGCAGTTCCTTTACCAACATCGCCATAACCACAAACTACGACTCTTTTTCCGGCCAGCATTAAATCTGTCGCTCTTCTTACTGCATCTACTGCAGATTCTCTACAACCGTATTTGTTATCGAATTTTGATTTTGTTACCGAATCATTTACATTGATTGCAGGCATTACCAAGGTTCCGTTTGCCATTCTTTCGTACAATCTGTGAACTCCTGTGGTCGTTTCTTCAGAAAGACCTTTAATTCCAGCGGTTAATTCAGGATATTTATCAAAAACTAAGTTAGTTAAATCGCCACCATCATCTAAGATCAGGTTTAATGGTTTTCTGTCTTCACCGAAAAATACGGTTTGCTCGATACACCATTCGAATTCTTCTTCAGTCATACCTTTCCATGCATAAACAGGAATTCCTGCTGCTGCGATCGCTGCTGCTGCGTGATCTTGAGTGGAGAAAATATTACAGGAAGACCAGGTAACATCTGCTCCAAGCGCTACTAAAGTTTCAATTAAAACTGCAGTTTGAATCGTCATGTGAAGACAACCTGCGATTCTTGCTCCTTTTAAAGGTTGAGACGGACCGTATTCTTCGCGAATAGCCATTAATCCAGGCATTTCTGCTTCAGCTAAATTAATTTCTTTTCTGCCAAATTCTGCTAAAGACATATCCTTAACTTTATAAGGAATGTATTGTGTAGTTGTTTCCATTGATGTGAATAAAAAATTTTTACAAATATACAAAATCTCTTTCTTTAAGTCGAAAGGCCAGTGAAAATACCTGTGATGGAATCCATCTATTACTCAAGATCTATTTGCGAATTTCTAAAAAAATAAAAAAGTGTAATTAAAACTTAGTGATTTTAGAGACATAATGTATGAACCAAATAAATATCATCTAATCAAAGAATTGCTTAATTTTACGCTATAATAATTTTGAATGCCACTTTACAGAGATTTTTCTGATGACAGCGCCACGATTCTTCTATGGAAGTTTGATGAGAAGGAAGAATTAAACCCGGAAATTCTGCTGGAAAAAGCAAATTACGAAAAGGTAAAAGATTATCATCCGACAAAATTGAAAGAACTGTTACTCGTTCGAAAAATTTTAAAATCTGTGCTTCCCGAACATCAGATCCTTTATAAAGAAAGAGAACCTTATTTGTTTCCACAAGATTACGAAATTTCGGTCACCCATTCTTTTCCATACGCTGCACTGGCGATCTCGAAGCATAAAATTGGGATCGATATTGAACCTTTCAACGATAAAATAGTAAGAATTCAACATAAATTCCTGCAGGAAAATGAAAAGGATTTTATCGAGGAAAGTAAAAAGGTAGCTTATCTCACCATCATCTGGTCGCTGAAAGAAAGTTTATATAAGATTCATCATTCGAATTACTGGTCGCTGAAAAAACATTACGAAGTGAAACCTTTCAGTCTGGATTTTCCATTTAATATTCAGTGCAGAGTGCACGATGAGAAAGTTTCTGATCTGTTCAGCGCCAGAGTAGAGTTTTTCGAAAATTACTGCTTTACCATCGTGGACTGAATGTCCAGCTCCAGTTTTTCAGCAACTTTTCGCTGTTCTTTTGCCACGTCATAAATTAGTTCCAAAATTTCCTGCAAATTCATTAACTCTGTTAAATGCGTTACTCTGTTTGGGTCGCGACGGTCAGAAATTTCATTCTCCAGAATTTCTTTTTTACGGATTTCGATTAATTTCTCTACAACATCTTCTGGCTCCAGTTCACTTTCTTCTTCGATATTTTGGATGAATTTTTCCTGATCCAGAATTAAACCTGTTCGCATTAACTCCGCAGAGATTTTTCGGTTCCACCGTTCGAAATTAATTTCCGGGTAATCTGTTGCCGATCTGGAGTATTGAGAAAAAGAAGCAATGTAAGCCGTTATTAAATGGGCAGTATTCACGAACTGATGAATGTGCTGCATTTTTTTCTGCTGATTTTTTGGATCCGAGATCATTCGCTGAAAATTATCGGACAGGTTTGCCAGATCGATAATGGCGTCTTTTCTTTTCAGTTTATATTCTTCCAGAACCCGATTTTGATGGGTGAAGAAATTCATCACCGCTTCAAAATATTTTAAATTGCTTTTTGCGGCTCTCTTCATTAGATCTAAATTCTGCGTATGTTCCCAAACGGGTAAAATAAAGTAAGAAACGCCGAAAGCCACAATTCCGCCAATGATCGTATCCAAAATTCGATCTTTAAAAATCATGTTTACATTTCCCGGTTTCAGGAAGTTGAAACTCAAGAAAATATAAATGGTCATAAAGAAGACGGCCCAAAAATAATTGGCCTTCAAAAAGCTGAAGCACAAAATCATACTCAGCATTAGAAATGCAAAAAGCACGGCGCTGCTCGTTATACCAAACAAAAGTAAATAGGCTACGACAGCACCGGTAACGGTTCCGTACAATCGTAAAAGATTACGGTGCTTGGTCGTGGAGTAAGCCGGACGCATAATCGCGAGAACTGTAATTAAAATCCAGTAGGAGTGACCGATCCCCAGAAATTCTAATTTTGAAAATAAATACCCGATGAGTAACGCCAGAACAATTCTGACTGAATGCCGGAACTGCGATGATTTTAAGGAGAAATTATTCCAAAAAACTTTGACATTTAATTTCTGATTATTCGGTAAAAATTTTTCCAGATCTAATCCTGTCGAAAGGCTTTTTGCCAGTTTCTGATCCTGAATAAAAACTTTGTAGATGGTCTTAACTTCATCTGTAATATGCGTGATACGAACTAAGATGAGTCGCATTACCATGAAATTTTCCAGATTTTCCGGATTAAGTTTTCTGTTTCGCAGATCGAAATATTCGTCAAAAAGTTTATTAAGTTCCGCTTCAATATTTAGAATTGGTTTTGCTTTGGAACCACTTTGTAATGCGATTCCTATGTTGCTGAGTTCCTCGGAAAGCTTTCCGAGATATTCGCTGATCGATCTTAAAAAACCAGTGTCACCGAAACTTTCCTGAATTTTTTTGTAATCACTGTCTGAAGTCATTAATTTTTCGTGCAGATCAATGGAATTCAGAAACATCAACATCAGCAACCGACTGGTGGTCGTAGATTCATTTACAATTTTCCGGGTTTTGAAAACCATTTCCCGCGTATCTTCCTGCAGATTTTTAATTTTGATCTGCTGCGCAATAACCTGGGAATAAAGATTCGGAAAATCTGGATTCTTAAGGTAAAATTTAGATTTTATATTGAGATAGTCTGCGAGCAATAAGTAATTTTCGCCGATCATTTGTCCGGCCAGTTTATAAGGCTGAATTCTGGAAACGACGAGGAAAATAAGAAGGTAACAGATAGAACCTCCTAGAAAGATCAGGGAACTTTTAATAATATTCGTTCCGGTTAAATGACCATCAATAAAAATGGCCATTACCACGAGTGACAGAGAACCAACTGCAGCTAATCGCTGTCCGTAAACGCCAAGCATTGAGAAAAAAAGTCCGAAGACAATAATTTCAACATAAATCAGAGGCGGATAATCTTTGATAAAACTCGCAATAAGTGCGACAGAAAAGAAACAGACGATCGCTAAAATTAAAGAATTACGCCGTCTGATAAAAGGTCCGGGTTGATCTGTAAGACCCACAAAACTCGTGGCAAGTGGGAAAAGGAAAAACTCTTTCAATAACCCGAAATGCACTAAAATAATGCTGGGAACTACAATAGCCAGAGTAATTCGCACTGCCGAGAAAATGTATTGGCTGGTTGCAAATTTTTTAAGTTCTGTAGCGTAGTTCATGTCGTAAATTTACGGGAATTTTTGCATTAAAAAAGTCTCAATTTCTTGAGACTTTGTGATATTTTTATTAAAGAAATATTAATAATCCTGTGCATTAGAAGATTCCTCTCCAATATTCCAGGTTAAGCCGAAACGTAAAGTGTTATCTAAAGCTGAATTCACTTTGGAAGTGTTGATCAAATAAGACATATCCAAACCAAATGACTGGTATTTTAATCCAACACCAACAGTTGCATATTGTCTTGCTCCTTGCTCTTCACTTTCATGAAAATAACCACCTCTCAGTGCAAATGCATTATCGTACTCATATTCTACAGCACCACTTAACATCGTACTTTTTTGATTGCTGAATGATTTTCCGATCCCTTCGATCACGCCAACATTTGGAACATTTCCTGTATTGTCTGGTCCTGGAACCAAAATTTTAGATGCTTCAAAGTTTAATCCAACACGGTTAAGATCATCAATAAATAAATCGTAACCTGCACCAAGTCTCGCCATTGTTGGAAGATAAGATCTGGATTCATCATCGCCGGTATAATCCAGTCGCGGTCCTAAGTTTTGAATTGCAAAACCACCTCTTGCACGACCTTCAAAATCATTAATACTGGTGTGTTTAGGAGACATGAAATATCCGGATACATCTACTGCGAAAGAGTTAGCAGGTTTCAGAGTGTTATCGGAGTTAAAACCTCCAGACAAATCGGAACGGATAAATCTACCGGTAACAGCCATGGAGTAGGTGTCTGTAAGTTTTAAACCGTACGCAACATCAATGGAAAATTCGTTAGGTTTTGCAGTTCCTAATTGTACTACTTCATTACCAACATAATCGGTAAGATCTACAGATCCCATATTAAAATAATAGATACTTGCAGAAATTGTTGCTCTTTCTTCATCGCCTAAAAATTGATGATAAGCACCGTAAAGCAAAAATACATCATTGGTTAATTTCCCCATGTATGGAGTATAATTAACTCCAATTGCCGAAGTTGTTTTGCTGAAAGGGTATTTTGCAGCATTCCAAAATTGAGAAAAAGCATCTGTAGTTGTGGCTACACCTTGATCTCCCATTCCGCCCGCTCTTGCGTCTGGAGAAATCCTTAGAAAAGGAGCGCCGGTAAGTACGGGCTGAATCTGCGAATACGCGGCCATACTTATTCCCAGGCCTAATCCTAAAAATAGTTTTTTAGTCAATGTCATAAAGTAAATTTTTTATCGTTATTTATTATTTTAATAATACCATTTTTTCTACTGCGGTCGCGCTTCCTTTGCATTTATCCTGATTCTGGCTTTTTGCAAATATTTTGAAGATGTAAGTTCCTTTTCCAACTGCATCGCCGAAATCATCTTTACCATCCCATTCAATCGCTGTTCTTGGTGTGCGAAAACCCTGGAAGAAAGGTTCTGCAGTTACCGTAGTGCTTATTGTTTTTACTAATTTCCCGGTGATGGTGTAGATTTGCACATTCACATCTAACATATCATCGCAGTTGTGTTCAAACTGAACGTAAGTCTTGTTGGTGAAGGGATTTGGCCAGTTTAACAGTTTAGTTACTATTAAGTTTTGGTCAGTTTCGTCCTTAACTATAAAGTTTAACGTTTCTGTTGTTGAATTATTGTTGATGTCCCAAACTTTAAAAGTAAGCTGATGAGCACCTGGTTCTAAATTGCGGAAGGGATAATTTACATTTCCTTTTTGATAATCTTTTAAAGTAGAATTGGAACACCCATTTCCATCGCCGGAAAAGTAAAAATCGTTCAACACTGTAGTATTGATGATTTTACCATCCAGAATTACGGTAATGTCGTGACCAATACCGGAACCGGTTGAATTGATTCCTTTATCATCTGTCACGCAGGCCAGAAGTAAAGGGTTTTGATCGGTAATTCCGCCATCAGCAAAATTAGTGTTGTTCATGTATAATTTCACCGTTGGTGGCGTATCATCATTAATTCCGTCTGGATTAATACCACCAACTTTTTGAATTTGATTATTGAAAACATCAAAAACCTTATTATCTGCATATACTAAAACTCTACCTTCGCCCAGTTCGTAATTGATATCTTTCGGAACATAAAATTCTACGGAAAACACTCCGTTTACTGCTAAACCGGACGATTTTACGATGGGTCCGTTTTCTTCAGTATAATTCAGGACCGGATTCATTTTCGGCTGATTATCATTATTGAGTGTCTTTTTGTTAAGACGCTTATCAAAGATATTAATGGCAACTCTTCCGTTGAAGGTTTCATCAATTGATCCACCGGCTTTATTAATGTGACCTTTCACAGTCACAAAATCCAAAGCGCGAAGCTGTCCTGAAACCGGAGAGTCGATTGCATCGATGTTAAGCAATCTTTTTGGACGGCTCAACTTTGTGGCGGGATCACCTAATAAGTTAACTTTAAGATGGTTTGCGTCTGCCTTTTTTTCAATTTTTGCTTTAAGAAATGCATCACCAAAATTAATAAAATCGTCGTTCACCAGCTCAAATACATGTTTTGTGAAAATTTTGGTAAACTCTTCACCATAACCAACTCCAATTGCACGGCTAGATGTTAACATCATTGCAGCACCACCTTGCTTCGATTTAATTACTCGCTCGCCGGCTGAAAAAGTAGCAGGATCATCCCACAAAGTAAATTCACAAGTAATTGTAGATATTAAAGGGAAACGGGTATAAACATTATTGAAATTATTAAAATTTTCAATTTGATCAATTGTTAAAACTCTTTCCTGTGCCCACCCATTGATTCCACCATGACCAAAATAAAATAAATACAAACTGTTTCCTACATCATTCGAAATCGCCTGATTTACCTGTGGATATCTTTGTCCACCCGCCGAGGTTTGAGCTGTGAATGAATCTAAATATAACTTCCGAATGTTATATTCTGGTTTATTATTTTGATACAGCGTCGTGGATGGTGGAGTATTTGGCGGAACAGTTATATAACCTTTTTCCATATTTGCCGATATGATTGCATTGTTCATGGTGTTATGAAAAGGAACAACATTATCTGCATCATCATCTACCACAAAATCCAGTTTCATCCGCCATTCACCAAAAGGCGTCGACTGTCCCGGAAGTGCATTATTATAAGCGAGCGTTTTATCAATTAAAATTTTTGCTTCAGAAACATTTGCAGCGGGTAATCTGCCAATTGGTAAATCGGGTAAAGTTGCAGACAAAGATGTGGCCGAAATACTTTGTGGCGCTGTCATTACATAATAATCATCGCTAACGAATGAGGAGGCATAATCGCCGCTTTCTTCGCTTTCGAAGGAGGGTACAATGTCTGAACCCGGGTGATTCTTGCCTTTATAATCATAAGAGGTATCGCCCAGAATAAAAACATATTTTAATTTTCCAGACGGAGTATTTAGTTTGGTTGCAAAGTCCCGAATTGCCGTAATGTCTTTACTACCGCTGCTGAATTCATTATAAATTTTATTTACATCAACAACCGCAACATTATATTTATCCTGATAAAAATTCGCGAGCCTCTGTGCATTTCCCATCATCTGGGGAACAGTGATCATTAAATAATCGATGTTTTGAAGACCCGATAAATCCTGATTTTCAATTTTACCTACAAATAAAGGGGCAAAAGCTTCACTGCTTTTAAAGGCAACAAATTCGTTTACGAAAGTGTTATTATTAGCAATATAACCAAAAGTAAAATTGGAGGTGCTTCCGGATTTATTTACTTTTTTAGTCACATTCGTTATGTCTGAAACTTGCCAGATTTGGTCAACCGAAGTCGCATCGGCAACGTTAAAGGTGTAGGTGTTTCCGCCACCTTCTTCAATTCCATAACTCCGAAAATTCATTTGAGTATTATTGAATTTCAGATCTTCTTTATACTGAACTTCGGCAAAATCAAAATAGAATTTTCCATTAGGATTGCTTCCACTATTTGGAATATAGTTGAAACTAAGGGTATTTCCCTGTAAATTTGTTGCGGTACCGGAATTATTAGGGTTTGGGTAACTTATCGTGATAAATTCTTTTTTTGAATCGGCCGCAACTGAATATGTACCGGAATTTGTGTTGTTGAGATTGATGGTGATACTGTTACCATTACCCTGATAAGCAATAACTCGGGTCTTATACCTGATTACATCGGTAGGCTGAATGGGTGACTTTGTTGTAAAAGTAACCGTTTTGTTATCAGAAAAGGAATCACCAGTCCAGATTCTTCCAATTTTTATTAAATTAAATTTTTCTTCATTAATGTATTGATATTCATCATATCTGTTGATCACCGTCGCATTTACTCCTTCATCAACTTCCTGAATTCTTTTTCCGGGACCCAGATCGAAATTGATAAAATAATAGGCAAAATCATCATATATATTAATGAAGTTGTTCGATTTTTCGGTTCGCGTTTCTATCCTTCTGTTTCCATTTCCGTTTGGATCACCGGAACTTTTATAAAGATTGTAACCATTTGGACCTTGCGCATAAAAAAGGGCGTAATCTTCTTCATTCCAGATTCCATCATTTTCTCCGATCACCTGAATCGCGTTCTCCTGAAGCGCAGAAAATCGGGTGTCGCGATTATGTTCCGGCAGCATTAAACCACCATTTCCGTAAATTCTAAAATTTTTCGGATTAATATTGGAGGGATTGATACCGTTATCCCGAAGAAATTTAGCAGTGATCTTGAAAACTCCGCTTTTGTCGACTTTAATCTTGTAGAAATTTCCTGATTTCAAAGGATTGTCTGTTGTTCCAACCTTTCCGCTTACCTGCAGAGAAGTTGGGGCAGTTCCCGCATTAACGATGCTGAAAGATACCAGTCTGTAAATATTATCTTTCTCCAGTTTTAAAGCAGAAACTCTTAAATTGGTACTTTTTTCCTGAGTATATGGATTGGTATAGTAACTTATCTCACCTTTTTCCTCTGATGGAATACTGTAAGTATTAACATCAAAAATTTCTTTCGGGGAAATCTTTTCCCAAACTAAATTGGAAATTTTTTGATTTGTGCCAGAATATTTCTCGGTAGAGCGAAAATAAACCGAACCTTCTTCGTAAGCAAAGCCCTCATTTGTAAAAGACGGAACAGTAGTTTTGTAACTTCCAAAATCAATTATTTTACTGCCTTCCCACTGTATGTTAGTAGTTTGCGCTGAAGTAATTGTAAAAAATAAATTGATTAGGACAAGAGTTAAAATGCGTTTCATTTGGTATAAAATTTCACGGTTACAAATTAAACGAAAAATAATATATAATAATATGATACAATAAAATTTAATTGTTAACGTTTTCCAAAAAAATCAATATTTTAATTTGATTTATTAGATTATTTCTTTTTTCTTTGTACTTTGATAAATTCTTGATAGACTATGAACAAAATTAAGTTGTTTTCGATAATATTGCTGAGTTCTACCCTTTTACTTATGAGTTGCGGCGGTGGCGGTAACAGTAAAAAAGGTGGTGGCACAAAGCGTTTCACCAGTAAAACAGGGTGGAAGCCAAATGATCAAAAAGGTTGGTTTTTTACCGGAAAGCAACAAAAACAGAAAGGCTGGCCCGGAATGGTTTACGTTGAAGGCGGAACCTTTACAATGGGCGCGGTAAAAGATGATGTAATGCATGACTGGAATAATACGCCAAGAAGAATGCAGGTCAGCTCATTTTTTATTGGAGAAACCGAAATCACCAATTACGAATACAGAGAATACGTTACCTGGTTGAAATTTGTATTTCCTCCATCTGACCCTAGCTTTAAAGACATCTATAAAGGCGCGCTTCCAGATACTTTGGTTTGGAATAATAAATTGTCCCGAAATGATTTTGCAGAAACTTATTTTAGAAGACCGGAATATGATTATTATCCGGTAGTTGGAGTTTCCTGGTTGCAAGCTTCAAGATATTGTGACTGGTTAACAGACCGCGCCAATGAAAAAGCCTTAATGGAACAAGGCGTGATCTCGAAAGATTTCTATAGCAACGATGCTAATAATCAAGGTGCTAATTCATTCAGTCTTGATAAATTTAAGGCCAACGATCCGGAAATGGAAGCTTATGTAAATACCCAGAGATTACAACAGAAATCAGGCATCAAAACTTCTAACCAAAGAATTATTTCGGCAAACCGAAATGCAGCAGCTGGTGTTGTAGAAAAGTTTAGACTTCCAACAGAAGTTGAGTGGGAATTTGCAGCTTTAGGAATGCAAAAAGAAAGAGAATATAATCTTTACACTAATAAGCAACCTCAAATACAGCAGCTTAAAGGTAAGAAAGGACGGGATCGCGGAATGTATCTTGAAAATTTCAAACAGGGTAGAGGCGATTATTCCGGTGTTGCAGGTTGGAAAAACGATGGTTCTCCTACCACTGCCGATGTTAAACAATATCCTTCTAATAATTTAGGAATTTATGGAATGTTCGGTAACGTTGCCGAATGGACCGCAGATGTTTACAGACCAATTATTGATGAAGAAGGAAGTGATTTTAATTACTACAGAGGAAACATGCCACAGGAAGTTGTGAAAAATGCCGATGGTACTTCTAAGAAAATTGAAGCAGCTAAATTTGATACGCTTGCCGATGGAAGGTTGGTTTATAAAGGTCTTCCTGGACAATATGAAAGAGAGACAGTTGAAGATAACAGAAACTTTAGAGACGGAGATTTCCAGTCTTCACTTGATGCAGGATATGGCAGAGCAGAAGACAGCAGTACTGCTGGATACAACATGTATAACTCTAAAACAAAACGATTTATCGTTGACGGAAGAGGTAGAGTAGTAATGCAAAAAGATCCTGTTTCCAGAACAACCCGAATTTCTAACGAGGTTAGAGTAATTAAAGGAGGTTCCTGGTTAGATGGAGCTTACTGGTTGGATCCGGGCCAAAGACGATTCCGCGACGAAGCGAAAGCTTATGGTTGGGTTGGATTCCGGGTTTCGCAAGATGCTAAGTCCACCGGAAAAGGCCGAACAAAAAGATAATTTAATTTAAAATATTCCTATAATCCTTCTGTATTTGCAGAAGGATTTTTTATTTTTGAAGAATGAATGCAGCCTCCTTTTATCCGCTTTTTTTACAATCCGAAAAAGTAACCATTGATCACAGAAAAGTTGAAAGAAATGACCTCTTTTTTGCCTTCTCCGGAGAGAACTTTAATGCTGCTGCTTTCGCGGGAGAAGCCATAAAAAAAGGCGCATTGGCCGTAATTGTGGAGCAGAAAGAATTTGAAGAGGTAGAAAAAAATATTTTTTATGTTTCTTCTACTTTAGTATTTCTGCAGGAACTAGCTGTCTTTCACCGCGAGCATCTAACGATTCCAGTAATTGCCTTAACGGGCAGCAATGGTAAAACAACGACCAAAGAGATCATTCACGCTGTTTTATCCCAAAAATATAACGTTCAGTATACATTCGGAAATCTTAATAACCATATCGGAGTTCCATTAACATTGCTTTCTATAAAGCCTGAACATGAAATTGCAGTCATAGAAATGGGTGCAAATCATCAGAAAGAAATTGAACTGCTTTGTAAAATAACTCAGCCCAATTTAGGCTACATTACCAATTTCGGAAAAGCGCATCTTGAAGGATTTGGAGGGATTGAAGGTGTTATTAAAGGAAAATCGGAGATGTATGAATATTTGATCAAAAATTCAGAAACTATTTTAGTGAATGAAAATGATCCAATTCAGGTTGAGAAGACAGAGAACTATTCGAAGAAAATTTCTTTTGGGACAGAAATTTCTAATTATTATTTTCAGGAGTTTTCAGATCAGAATTTTGTAGGATTTAGTTATCAGGGAAATAAAGCACAGTCTAAGTTAACAGGAAATTATAATTTTACGAATCTTTGTGCAGCTGCAAGTTTAGGATTTCACTTTAATATTGAATTTGAAGACATTAAAAAAGCAATCGAAAACTACGTTCCTACCAATATGAGATCACAGATTTTGGAACAGAATGGGCGGGTTTTTGTGCTTGATACGTATAATGCAAATCCGAGTTCTATGGCGGAATCTCTCAAAAACTTCAGTCAGTTTAAAGGCGATAAAACAATAATTATTGGCGATATGCTGGAGTTAGGCGAGGAATCTGAAATGGAACACCAAGCCATTCTCGAATTGGCAGAAAGTCTTAATTTTGATGAAATTATCACGGTTGGAATGCATTTTAAAAACGTAAACAGGATTCACCATGCTTATAAGAATTCCGCGGAACTATCGGCTGATCTGCAAAATTATAGAATAACGTCAAAAAATATTTTATTAAAAGCTTCCCGTGGAATTGCGCTGGAACAGATTTTAGAATTTATCCATTAAGCCAGATCCCAGTAATCGTGAAGAATAAGTTTGATGTTGTTGAAAGTCATGGGAAAAACATCGGTTCTAACTTCTTCAACGGTTTTCCAGGCAACCTCCGAAATTCCTTCCTCAACCTGCGGTTTCGGCGTTTCGTTACCCACATAATTAATTTGAAACCAATATGTTGTTTTTAGAATTTTCTCTCCGTTCCGTTCTGTATAAATGTGAAAAGTATTGTTTAAAAATTTTTCAAGGATCAGCTCTTTTAAACCGGTCTCTTCTTCAATTTCCCGTAAAGCGGCATGTTCCAGAGAATCTCCTAATTCCACTTTTCCTTTCGGTAAATCCCATTTACCCATTCTCCGAATAAATAAGAATTCTTCTTTTTGATTTTTCACAATTCCACCGGCAGCTTCGATTACTGTAAACATGTGCGTAAAATCTTCCCACATTTCATCAATGTTATCAGCATAAACATTCATTTGGGGACAAGAAGTATTCTCTAAAAGATCAACCGCAATCTCCAACGTAGCAAATCCCTCGAAACGCATGTTTTTTTCTATGTCTTCGGGATATTTACTTAAACTTAATTTTTTTTCATTCACAAAAACTTTATACATTTGTAACGTTTTAATTAATACAAAAATATAAAAATGAATTTAGAAGGACGCAAAATTGTTGTAAATAAATCTGTAAATGAACTGGTTAATTTGTTAAAAAATCCCGAAGATTATAAAGCATTAATGCCGGAGTCCTTGCAAAGTTTTGAAGTTCGTGATAACGGCTTTAAATTCAGCTTGAAAGGAATGCCCGAAATTGCTTTAAAAATTGAAGAAGTAACAGAGAATCAAGTTCTTTTAAAATCAGCAAGTAGCAGTTTAGACTTCACTTTGAAAGGCGCAATGAATGCAATAAACGAAAAACAAACTGAAGTTCAGTTGCTTTTTGACGGTAATTTTAACCCTTTTATAAAAATGATGGTTGAGAAACCATTGCAGAATTTTATTAATTCACTTACGGATAATATTGAGAAAATTTAAAATTCTTAATCGATCTAAAAGCCCTGAAACATTTCGTTTCAGGGCTTTTTATTATTGGGTGTAACTGGCAAAAGCTTCTTCTAAAGTTCCATACTTCCCTTTAAAATCTTCGATATTGGAGTCTTGTATGATATTGCCCTCATGGATCAAAATGACTCGGGAACAAAGGGCTTCGACTTCCTGCATAATGTGAGTAGAAAGAATAACGGTTTTTTCTTTGCCAATTTCTTTAATTACGTTTCTAATTTCGATAATCTGGTTAGGATCTAAACCATTTGTTGGTTCATCTAAAATTAATAAGTCGGGAGCGTGTAAAATTGCCTGCGCCAAACCAACCCTTTGTTGATATCCTTTTGATAATTCTGATATTTTCTTTGATTTTTCTGGAGTAATTCCAACCAGCTCTATCACTTCAGTAATGCGTTCTTTTGAGATCTGATGAAGATCTGCTACGAAATTTAAATATTCCTTTACATACATTTCGCGGTATAAAGGATTGTTTTCCGGCAGAAACCCCATTTTTTTCTTGACTTCTATTTCGTCTTCGCGAATATCTTTTCCATTAAATAGAATTTGGCCTTCATCAATTTTCAAGGCACCAACAATAGATTTCATCAGCGTCGATTTTCCCGCTCCGTTTGGACCTAACAAACCGATGATCTCCGTTTTATTGATTTCAATATTAATATCGTTTAAAGCAGTTTGCGCTCCGAATTTCTTCGATAAATTGATGATGTGTAATGACATGATTTTATTTGATAGACTGCAAATCTAAGAAATTAGAAAGAATTTAGTGGAAGTTTAAGATCTCTGGAAATATTTTTGAGAATTGAGTAATAAATAAACGGGAAGTGCTCTGAAACAAACCTGACTAAAATCACGATGCTTGATTAGATTGATATCTACAGTTTGTTGAGCATCATATTTTTTTTTTTTATGTTCTCATTTCAATTGTTTACAGAAATAATAAACACCCAATAACTTATTTTATCCAAGTTTATTAGTAGCTTTGTAGAACTATTGACTGTAAAAGGTGGCAAATTATTACAAAATATTAGCGTTTTTCTTCGCATTAGGATTATTCCTTGTGCCGGCTTCTTATGCTGCGTGTTCCACCACTGATAAAAAGATTGACCTCACCGAAAATACGGATGTCAAATTTACCTATACATTTTCTAAAATAGAAGATTCCTGCAAAAGCGGAGACTGTGAAAATAAGTGTTGTCAGAAAGAATCCACAAGTTGTACTCATGAAAATTGTAATGGCAACTGTAATTCAGCTTCTTCCAACATAGGTGGATCTACCTTTCTGGGTAATTTGCCACTTTCAGAAGTTAAAAGTAACCTGCTTTTTTTAGCATCGAAGAAAGATGGTTTCTATTATTTAAATACCAATTATTCTTTTGGTTTTTATCCCATTTGGCAACCGCCAAAAATAGGTTAAATTTCTTTGTACAGCCGTACTTGTGTTCTTTCGAGATTACCAAATTTTCATCTTACATTTTAGGATAAAAAGATATTTCAAATATTTATTTGAATGTTATTTTCATCGCATGTTAAAAAGAATATGAAGAAGCAATCCTTCAAAAAAGGCTGTCCTCGAAATATCAAAATCCAATTATCAAACTTTTACGTTCCAATTTCCTATTCATTTTCACAAAATTGTGTTTACGATTGGAACTAGAAATCCGTAAAAATTTATGAGGTGGAATATCCTAACTCACTTTTTTAGAAAATTAATTTTATAAATTCAATCGAAATGAAAACGCTCTTTTCAACACTCTTCGTCCTTTCTGCCCTTTTTCTAACCTCGTGTAAAGAAAATAAAGAATCCAGAACAGAAACCGCTATGTCGTCGGACATGCAAGGTATGGATCACAAAAGTTCTGATAGTACCGATATGCAAAACATGCAGCCTATGGGAAATAACGATATGAAGAACACCAGTTCTTCGGCAGTTTCGGTAACTGATTCCCCAAAAAATTCGAAAGCAGATTTTTCGGATCTTTTTGCTAATTATCAGCAGATGACCAATGCTTTATCTTCAGATGATGATAAGAAAGCAGCGACTTTCGCCACCAGTTTGTTGACTTCTTTAAATAAAGTAGATAAAACTACAATTCCTGCTGATCAGAAAAAAGATTACACACATATGGAAGCAGATATAAAAGAACATGCTGAACATATTAAAGCAAATGCAGGAAATATAGAGCACCAACGGGAACATTTTGATATGCTGAGTAAAGATTTTTATGACTTAACGAAATCATTTGCATCCGCTAAACCGCTTTATAAAATTTATTGCCCAATGTACAACGATAACAAAGGCGCCTATTGGTTAAGTGCTACGAAAGAGGTGAAAAATCCGTACTACGGAAAAGCAATGCTCACCTGTGGAGAAGTGCAGGAGGAAATTAAGTAAACTGATACAATATCATGATTCAAAATTTAATAAAATTATCTCTTAAAAACCGATACTTTGTACTGCTGATTGCAGCCGGTTTATTTATCTGGGGGATTTTTGCCGTCCGAAATAATCCGATTGATGCGATTCCTGATTTGAGTGAAAATCAGGTTATCGTCTTCACTGAATGGATGGGAAGAAGTCCGCAGATTATCGAGGATCAGGTTACTTTTCCTTTGGTCAGTAATCTGCAGGGAATTCCAAAAATTAAAAACATTCGGGCGACTTCCATGTTTGGGATGAGTTTCGTCTATGTCATTTTCGATGATGATGTCGATATTTATTGGGCACGAACCAGAGTTTTGGAACGCCTCAATTATGCACAACGATTATTGCCGCAGGATGTTACCCCAACTCTCGGACCTGATGGAACTGGTGTTGGTCATGTTTATTGGTATCATCTAGACGCACCGAATATGGATCTGGGAGATCAGCGCGCTTTACAGGATTGGTACATAAAATTTGCTTTGCAAACCGTTCCCGGTGTTGCAGAAGTCGCCTCTTTCGGTGGCTTCGAAAAACAGTATCAACTCGTAATTGATCCTATAAAATTGCAGTATTACAATATTTCTTTACTGGACGTGATGAAGTCGGTAAAAACCAATAATAATGATGTCGGCGGCCGGAAATTCGAAATGGCAGATATGTCTTACATCATTCGCGGTCTAGGTTACATTAATAATATTGAAGATATCGAAAATATTGCCGTGAGTAATAATCAGGGTATTCCGGTTCGTGTAAAAGATGTTGCCTCCGTACAAATGGGTGGCGATTTGAGACTGGGTATTTTCGATGTTGATGGCGAAGGTGAAGTGGTCGGTGGAATTATTGTTGCGCGCTACGGAACAAATGCTGATAAAGTCATTAACGATGTAAAACGGAAAATGAAAGAGGTGGAAAAAGGACTTCCGGAAGGCGTAACCTTAAAAACTTCCTATGACAGAAGTACCCTCATAGAAGCCGCCATAGATAATATTAAAACCAAACTGGTGGAAGAAATTATTGTGGTCGCAATTATTGTTATTCTTTTTCTTTTTCACTGGCGCAGTGCTTTGAGTATCATCATTCAAATTCCGGTAACTATCGCCATTGCCTTCATTTTGCTCAATGCATTCGGACTGTCCTCCAACATCATGTCCCTTACAGGAATTGCCTTAGCAATTGGAGTCATCGTAGATAACGGAATTATCATGTCGGAAAATGCGTACAAAAATCTGTCGGATTGGCAGAATCACAACCAAAACAAAAACTCCTAATAATGAAGACCAATTGGTTCAGAAATATATTCCGGAAGAAAAGCGACAAGCCGGAAAGCTATAAAAAAATACCCGAAGATATTCGGATGAGTATCATTGAAAAATCGTGTAAACAGGTATCAAGAGGAGTGTTTTTTTCTACAGTGATTATTGTGGTTTCATTTCTTCCCGTATTTATGCTGACCGGACAAGAAGGAAAACTTTTTCATCCTTTGGCTTATACCAAGAGTTTCATTTTGGTAGTTGATGCATTTTTGGTCCTTACTTTGGCACCGGTGCTCATTTCTTTTTTCATGAAAGGAAAGTTTAAAGATGACAATAAAAATCCCATTAACAGAGGTTTGGAAAGATTTTACGAACCGTTGATCCGATGGTGTATAAAATGGCGAAAAACAACACTAGGCATCAATCTTTTGGCGCTTGTCATCAGTATTCCGCTCGTGCTTAATCTTGGCCGGGAATTTATGCCACCTTTAGATGAAGGTTCCATTCTTTTTATGCCGGTAACGCTTCCCGATATTTCAAATTCGGAAGCCAAAAGACTGTTGCAGGTTCAGGATAAAATAATCAAAAGCGTTCCAGAAGTAGATCATGTTTTAGGAAAAGCCGGAAGAGCGAATACGGCTACCGACAATTCTCCGATTTCGATGATCGAAACCATAATTTTATTGAAACCTCAGAAAGAATGGCGCGATGGAACGACCAAAGAAAGTTTGATCAATGAACTAAACGCTAAACTTCAGATTCCGGGCGTAACCAATGGCTGGACAATGCCTATTGTCAATCGGATCAATATGCTTTCCACGGGAATTAGAACTGATGTCGGTGTGAAGGTTTACGGTGAAAATTTAGACAGTATTTATGCCTTGTCTCAGCAAATTAAAAATGAACTCGTCGGTGTTGAAGGTATTAAAGATATTTACGTAGAACCGATCACCGGTGGTAAATACATCGATATTGAGGTAAAAAGAGATGAAATTGGCAGATATGGTTTAAGTGTAGATGATGTGAACGCCGTAGTAGAAAGTGCTTTAGGTGGCATCAAACTCACCACAACCATTGAAGGAAGACAGCGTTTCTCCGTGAATGCACGCTACGGCCAGGACTTTCGAAATAATATAGAATCGCTCCGTAGATTGCCTTTACAAACCATGAAATTTGGGTCGATCCCTTTAAGTACTGTTGCAGATGTGAAGCTCTCCGAAGGTCCACCTATGATTAATTCAGAAAACGCCATGTTGCGTGGTGCTGTTTTATTTAATGTGCGTGACCGTGATTTAGGAAGTACTGTAGAAGAAGCCAAAAAAAGACTGGATAACAAAATGACCAAAATGCCAAAAGGATATTATGTGGAGTGGAGCGGTCAATACGAGAATCTCATCCGCGGCGAACAAACCTTGAAAATGATCATGCCGATCGTGCTGATCGTTATTTTTCTCTCCATGTATTTTGCCTTTAACTCTTATCGCGAAGCCTTTTTCAATCTGATCAGTATTCCATTCGCCTTAATTGGCGGCGTCTTTATGATTTCGATTTGGGGCGTAAATCTTTCCGTCGCCGTTGCCGTTGGATTTATCGCACTGTTTGGTCTGGCTGTAGAAACAGGAATTGTAATGGTCATTTATCTGAACGATGCTATGGTGCAATTGGTAGCTGCGAAAGGGAACTCCCGGGAAACCATCACCAACGAAGATTTGCGTGAATACGTAATTTATGGTGCGGCTAAACGGTTGAGACCAAAAATAATGACGGTTTGTGTAACCCTATTTGGATTAGTCCCGATTCTTTGGAGTCATGGAGTCGGAAGTGATATGATGAAACCCATTGTTTTACCAATGGTAGGTGGAGTTTTCACTTCTGCGATTCATATTCTTTTGGTAACGCCGATCATTTTTTTAATGCAGAAAGAATGGGAATTGAATAAACTGGGGAAAATAGATGTGCTTGATGCTTCCCATTAAAACTTTAATGATATTTAAAATGAAGAAAATAACACTCCTAATAATAAATGCAATTTTTTCCGGGAATTTGGGAGCACAGCAAATGCCTTTGTCTGAAATTTTAGACAGTATTGCCGCAAACAATCCGGTGGTAAAAATGTATGATGCAGAAGTGAGGTCATTGGATGCTGCTGCCAAAGGTTCCAGAAGTTGGATGCCTCCGACTGTGGGTGCAGGTTTTTTAATGACCCCTTACAATGTTCAACGGTGGAGCAGAGATGGAGACATGCTCGGAATGGGATCTTTTGCAGTTTCGGTAGAACAAATGATGCCGAATAAAAAAAAGCTGGATGCCAATGAAAATTTGATGCTTGCGATGTCCTCTGTAGAAAGAGAAAAATTGACTTACACTTTAAATGAAAATTTTCAGGATGCAAAAAAGCTCTACTATGACTGGATCGTTTTGGACAAAAAAATCAAAGTAGTTAAGGATAATAAAAATATGCTCGACTTCATGATTCGGAATGCAGAAATCAGATATAAAAACGGACTCGGAAAAATTTCCGCCTACTACAAAGCCAAAGCAGCACTGGGTTCAGCAGATAATATGCAACTCATGTATGATAATGATATCCGCGTAAAAAGAATTCGCCTGAATGCTTTGATGGGAAGAAACGCAATGGAGGAATTGGATGTGCAACCTGATTTCACTTTAAATGAATATGGAATAGAACTTTTCGATCCAGAACTTTTTTATCAAAACAGGAGCGATCTGCGTGGTATTAATAAAGAAATCAATATCGCAAAATTAAAACAGGATCTGGAAAAACAAAATGTGCGACCCGAATTCGGCGTAAAATTCGAAAACATGTTCGGATTTGGAGGAAAGCCTATGGAGTTTACATTGATGGTGATGGCGAAAATTCCGCTGGTTCCCTGGGCTTCAAAAATGTACGACGCCAATATCGAAAGTTTACAGATCAAAGAAGAAGCGCTGCTTGCCAAAAAAGCCGTGATGGTGAATGAATACAGTGGTCGAGCTTATGGAATCCGCAATGAACTGGAATTGAATAAAAAACAAATTCAACTGTATGAAAACACCATTATTCCGGCTTTGAAAAATAATTACAAATTAATGCAGTTGGGCTACGAGCAAAACACAGAGGATCTTTTCACGCTTTATGATGCCTGGGAAAAACTCAATACAACACAATTAGAGTACTTTGATATTTTGACAAAAGCGCTCCAGGCTCAAACCGAATTAGACCGATTACTTGAAAGAAGATGAAAAAAATAATACTATTCACGATGATGCTGTTCACTTTATCAGCGTGTGAAAAATTAAAGTTCTGGGAAGACACCAATTCGCAAGCAGCAGAATTGCATACTTATACGTGCCCGATGCATCCTGAAATAATTTCGGATAAACCCGGAAAATGCCCGAAATGCGGGATGGATCTGGTGCTGAAAGAGGCGCCTGCAAAAAAAGCAGAGGGCATCAAGCTGGAAGATCTTTTACAACCTACCAATAATTTTGTGGTTTCTCAGTTGCCCGTTATCCGTATATCAAAGGAAAATGTCCCAACAATGGTAGAAGCTTTAGGAATTGTAGATTACGACACGCGGCAGATCGGAACTATTTCTTCCCGAATTTCCGGAAGGATCGAGAAACTATACGTCAGGTATAAATTCCAGAAAGTTTCCAAAGGTCAACGTATTTTAGATATTTATAGCCCGGAACTTCTTACAGCACAGCAAAATCATTTGTTCCTGTTGAAAAATGACCGTTCCAACGCCATGATGATCAATGCCTCCCGTCAAAAATTATTGCTTTTGGGAATGCCATCTTCCCAGATTCAAAGCATCAGCAGAAATGGCAGACCAGATCTGATCGTTCCGGTCTTTAGCAATTATAGTGGATATATTCAATCAGCCGGAGGTATGGCGAACTCATCACAACCGAATGAAGTAATGCAGGCGAGTTCCGTTACGGCAGAATTGCCGCTCAAAGAAGGCATGTATCTTCAAAAAGGAGAAAATATTTTCACCATTTACAATCCCAGCCGAAGTTGGGCGCTTCTCAACATTTTTGCCGAAGATATTGCTTTGGTGAGCAAAGGGCAGTCGGTTGCAGTTATTCCACAAAACGATCCATCAAGTAAATTTAAAGGAACCGTCGATTTTATTGAACCCTTTTTTCGCCCCGAAAGTAAAACGGTTACCGCACGAGTTTATTTTGACAATAGCGTAGCAAAAATACCGATTGGTACTCAAGTTAACGCCGAAATTGCAAGCCATTCCAAAGTAGCCGAATGGCTCCCAAAAACAGCCGTAGTTTCTTTGGGTATGGATAAAATTGTCTTTAAAAAAGCACCGGGAGGTTTCACGGCACACAAAGTCGGAACCGGCGCTATTGTAAAAGATAAAATTGAAATTACAAGCGGGCTAAAACCCGAAGATGAAGTTGCAGAAAATGGCCAATACCTAATGGACAGCGAAAGTTTCATTAAAGTAAGCAAATAAAAAAAAGAGAAAAATGAAATATAATATTTTAATAATGGCGCTTTTGGTTTTTCTTTTTTCCTGTAAAAAAGAAGAAGATCCACACGCGAACCACGATATCTATTACACCTGTTCCATGCATCCACAAATTGTGGCAGACAAACCAGGAAAATGTCCTATTTGTCACATGGATCTGGTGCCTGTCGAAAAGAAAAAAAATGCAGACCCGAACGCTCTTGTCCTAAATGATGAGCAGATAAAACTGGGCAATATAAAAACAATCAGTCTCACGAATGATGACCTTTCAGACAAACTGACGATCACCGGAACACTTAATTTTGATCAATATAAAATGCATTCCGTCAGTTCACGCGTCATGGGCAGAGTGGAAAAATTGTATTACAAAAATATCGGAGAATACGTTCCGCAAGGTTCACCGCTAATTGAAATTTACAGTGAAGAACTGAACAATTCAAAACAGGAATATCTTTTGGCTTTAGAGCGGCAACATCTTTTTAAAGGAAATACGTCCATCGATTTTGATCAGTTACTGCAAAGTTCCCGCAATAAACTTTCATTGTGGGGAATGACTAAAGGTCAGATCAGCCAGTTGGAAAGAACCCGGAAAGCACCGTTGACCACAACAGTTTTTAGCACTGGCTCTGGATATATCACTGATTTAAATATTTCAGAAGGTGCTTACCTTTCAGAAGGTGGAACAATATTAACACTCGCTGATCTTTCTACGCTTTGGGCAGAAGCACAGGTTTATTCCTCTCAAATGGCACTGATCCATCGGGATACAAAAGTGGTTGTTTCCATTCCTGATCTGGACAATTTGAAAATTGAAGGAAAAATCGATTTTACCAATCCCGAAATAAACTCCGCCAGCAGAATAAATCTGGTGCGGGTTTCCATTCCCAACAAAGACAATTTGCTAAAACCCGGAATGCCGGTTTATGTTTTAGTAGAAAATGAGTCCCGTAAGACGCTCATTTTACCAACAGATGCGGTGATCCGCGATGGAAAAATGGCGACGGTTTGGGTAAAAACTGCAAAAAATACCTTCGTCAATAGAATGGTAAAAACTGGCCTGGAAACGGACGACCGCATCGAAATTTTATCGGGTATAAAAGAAGATGATGAGATCGTAATTTCAGGAACTTATCTGCTCAACAGCGAATATATTTTCAAAAAAGGAGCCGATCCAATGGCGGGTCACGATATGTAAAGTTGACCAGCATTAAACGTTAATTATCACCGTGGAAAAAAATTATAAAAAACTATTAAAATTACTAACTATTAAAACACCAAAATGAAAACAACTTTATATATAAAAAATATGGTCTGTGATCGCTGTAAATCAGCGGTGATGCGGGAATTAAATGCTTTAGGCTATCATGTTGATTCTTTAGAATTAGGGCAAGTTGTGCTGGATCAGGAAATCCCGATTGAGATTTCTAAGCTGGAAAAAATTCTAAAAGAACTTGGTTTTGAACTCTTGATCGAGGACACCGAGGTTTTGGTTGAAGAAATTAAAATAGCGATCATCAATAAAATTGAAAGTCAGGATCATTCTAATCTTCCGGCTTTTTTAACGGGTACTTTTAATAAATCCTATTCAGTTTTAAGTAAATTATTTAGTTTAAGTGAGGGAATAACCATCGAAAAATACAGGATCAATTTACAGATGGAAAAAGTGAAAGAATTGATACAATTTGGAGAACTGAATTTCTCCGAAATCGCCTATAGTTTGGATTATAATAACAGTGGACACTTGGCAAAACAGTTTAAACATGAAACAGGAATGTCGATGACGGAATTTAAAAATTTGCGGAAATGGGAAAGAAAATCCATAGACGATATTGTGTAAGTAATAAACCGAATTCTACCAAGGATTGGGAATTTGAGTTCCTACATTTGTGTAGTAAGAAATAGTTATCCAAAGACTTAAATATTTAAATTTCAAGGGTTTCCCTTCAAAGCAATGTAAAAAGTCTCTGCATTATATTTTTGCAAAGTCGATTTTGTTTTTAACAAAAGTAAATCTTGGAAGTAATAAAACCCAAGTTACATTGAGCATTTAAGCTCCGACATTTTTTAACAAATTTTTACGAAGGAATGTGCATTACCGAAGAGATAATGCAATATTTCAAACCTAAAAGTTTTCTTCAGAATTGATAGAATAAGTTATTGTGAGCCGCAATTCTATCATTAGTCTTTTTAATCGTGACATCATCATTAGTGATATTCTATACTGTAATCAAATTGCAGTTTGCATCACTGTGCTTTTACTTCAAGTTTTTATCGAATTTAAATTTGAAAATTACTAACAAAATCTAAAACAACTATTATGAAAAAATTAGCAATCACTTTATCTGCATTTGGACTTATCGTCTTAAGCAGTTGTGCGGAACAGTCTTCCGTAAAATCAATGCTCGAAAATCCTGCTAAAAGACAGGAAGTTATTAAAACCATTGCCCAAAATTCCGAATACAAAAAAGAGTTTATGGGAATTGCGATGGGAAATGGTGGTACAATGCCAATGATGCAGGGAAAAGAAAATATGATGGGTTCAATGATGAACGGAGATCAAATGAAAATGATGATGAAGGACAGCACAATGATGCACTCTATGATGGACGGAATGATGAAAGATACTAAAATGATGGGAACAATGATGAGCAAAATGCACGATAAAGGCATGATGAGCAAAGATTGTATGAAATCCTGCAAAACGATGATGGAAGGAAAAGGAATGGAAATGAACGGAATGAAAAAGATGAATTCTACAGACTCGCCTGTGAAAGATGATCATAGCGACCATCATTAAGATAGAAGTGAACAGATTAAAAATAGAAAGTGCGAAATTAATTTCAGCATTATTAAGTACAGTAACAAAAACAAATTATTAACGAATAAAATTTAAAATTATGCATTATTACGAAGGAAGTTTTGGAGGTATGCACCTGATATGGTGGATCCTATGGTTTTTATTTTTAGCCTGGATATTCTTTATTCCAGCAGATATCCCTTATCAAAAAAGCAAAAAAGAAAGTCCCTTAGATATTCTGAAAAAGCGTTTTGCGCTGGGTGAAATAAGCAAAGAGGAATTTAATGAGGCGAAAATACTCATCAATTCGGCTACTTAACCTTTAAAAACAAGATTATGTACAAATTAAACGTAAAAAAACTCGGATTTGCTTTAGGGCTTACTGGTGCAATTATTTATCTGGGCTGTGTCCTGGTAATGGCAACTGCTGGAAAAGAAGGCTCAATTCTTTTTTTCAACAGTTTACTACACGGTTTGGATGTCACCACGATCATGAGAATGAATGTGTCAGTACTCGAAGCTTTGCTTGGAATTATTCAAACTTTCATTTTAGGATTCATTGTGGGTGCTTTCATTGCGGCATTTTATAACGCGCAGATCAAAACGCACGATATAAAATCAGCAGAGAGTTTTTAACTTCTAATATTTAGAAGGACTAAAATTCTTATTCTGCGACTTTAAGGAAAACTCAATTGTTTTCAACTATTCATTAAATTAAAAAAAACAGATTCCAATATGAAAAATTCCCAAGCCGAAAAAAACAAACTTTCACTCATAGGTTCCATATCATTAGGAACAGGAGTGATGATCGGGGCGGGAATATTTGTATTGATGGGTCAGATCGCAGAATTAGTGGGAGATCTTTTTCCCATAGCGTTTATCGCAGGTGCAATTGTGGTGGGATTTAGTTCTTATTCTTATGTGAAATTTTCCAATGCTTTTCCCTCTTCGGGCGGTGTTGTAAAATTTTTAAATAAATCTTATGGACCGGGAACAACTACCGGAGTTTTTTCATTGCTGATGTACGTTTCGATGGTGGTTTCAGAAAGTTTGGTCGCCGGTACTTTTGGAGCTTACACACTTCGTCTGTTTCCAGATAGTTTTTCGGGATACGCCTCAATTCTTGGAATTTTACTTTTGGTGACAGCGTACATCATTAATATTTTAGGTAATAAAGTGATTGGTGCAACCGCCACTTTTACAGCAATTATAAAGGTTGCAGGGATTGCACTTCTTGCTATTGCCGGACTTATTGTTTCAGGAATTGCAGATATTAAAGGCGGTTATATTCCACAAAATGCTGCAGAATTACCACAAGGATTTGGTTTTATAGCAGCATTGGCTCTAGCGATTCTGGCTTACAAAGGCTTTACAACAATTACGAATCAAGGTGGAGATATTGTAAATCCGCATAAAAATGTCGGACGATCAATTATAATCTCAATTCTGATTTGTACTTTTATATATGTCACCTTGGCTCTTTCTGTAGCGGGAGGATTAAGTATTCCGGAAATTATTGAAGCAAAAGATTATGCTTTAGCAGCCGCCGCAAAACCGGTATTTGGAGTTTGGGGTTCCTGGATCACCATTTTACTTGCCATCATCGCCACATTTTCCGGAGTGATCGCCAGTGTTTTTTCCTCTTCAAGATTATTAGGAATGTTGAGCAATATGAAGCAAGTTCCTTCTTTGGAAAAAATGGGAAATTTTAAAAATCCTGCGCTGATTTTTACGGTGGCTCTCGCGATTTTACTCACGATGCTGCTCAATTTAACGCGGATCGCATCAATCGGAGCTATCTTTTATTTAATTATGGATATTGCGATCCATTGGGGATTATTTAAGCATTTAAGGAAGGAAGTAAAATTTCAACCTGCCATTCCAATAATAGCAATTATTATGGATGTGGCGATATTATCGGCTTTTCTCTACATAAAATATTTAAGTGATCCTTTAATATTAATTGTAGCGGCGGTTGGGATTGTCCTAATATTCATTGCCGAGCGATTATTTATGGCTTCTCATACCAATGATAAAGGGAAAATGGCGATGGGAATGGAAGACGAAGCAGACGCAGAAAAATAGTTACCAACAGAACAAAACTGAAATCGTAGAGATTTCTTTAATCAAATTAAAAAGACAAATTATTTAAACACAATTTTTTAACAATTTAAATTTAATATTATGAACCAATTAGTAGAAATTAATGGCATGACCTGCGGCGGTTGTGTAAAAACTGTAGAAAAAGCGCTTCAAACAATTGACGGCGTAGAATCAGTGAATGTTACTCTAAATCCACCAGTAGCGAATTTAGAGACCAATCACAATATCAGCAACGAGCAACTAAAAGAGGTGCTCTCAAAAGCAGGAAGCTACAGTATTGCAGGGAGCTCGGAAGGTGACAGCGCGCCAAAAAAATCCGGTGGCTGTGGTTGTGGCTAATGACAATTTGCTAAAATTTTAAAAGTGTATAAAGTAAGTAGGTTGAAGAAGTTTTAGATTTCTTTTTCCTGTTTACTTAATATGCTTTTTAATCAGATCAAATTATTGTCCAGTTAAATTTCAAATACAACTAAATGAAGAATATAGGATTAATAGGATACGGCGTCATCGGTAAAAGAGTGGCTGATGCGATCAACAAGCAAGATGATATGAATCTTGTCGGCATTTGCGATGTGATCAGTGATTGGCGCATTCAAAATGCCGTCAGAAAAAATTACCCCATTTACGCCGCAACACCGGAAGCAGAAAAAACAATGAAAGATGCCGGCATTTCTGTGGCAGGAGATATGCAGGAACTTCTGGCCAAAGTAGATCTGATCGTAGATTGCACGCCAAAGAATATTGCTGCACAGAACGTCAAAATATACAAAGAGAAAGGCATCAAATTTATTGTTCAAGGTGGGGAAAAGCACGAAACTACAGGCCATTCTTTCAGCGCTGAAAATAATTACGATTCGGCTCTAAATTTAGACGCAACAAGAGTTGTTTCCTGCAATACCACTTCTATTTTAAGAACGTTAACGGCGCTAAAAAAAGCCGGATTATTAGAATATGCCCGAGGAACTTTACTTCGTAGAGCAACCGATCCGTGGGAAAGTCATTTAGGTGGAATCATGAATACAATGGTTCCCGAAAGAGATATTCCAAGCCATCAAGGTCCCGATGCGCAAAGTGTAGATCCAGAATTGGATGTGATTACAGCAGCGGTAAAAGTCCCCGAAACTTTAAGCCATCTGCATTATTGGAATGTGAAATTAAAAAAGCCAACCACCAAGGAAGAAGTTATTGAGGCTTTCAAAAAATCGACGAGAATAAAACTCATCCACTATGATCAGGGTTTAGTTTCCAACAATACCATAAAAGAAATGTATCTGGATATGGGAAGACCGTGGGGAGATATGTATGAAGTGGCTCTTTGGGAAGATATGCTGAAAGTTGTTGGCGACGAATTATTCTACGCTTATGTGGTAGATAATCAGGCAATTGTGATCCCTGAAACTATCGATGCGATTAGAGCATTGACGGGAATTGAAACTGATGCTGCAAAATCCATTGCGAAAACAAACGAAAGTCTTGGAATAAATTAATTCTAAAAATATGAAATCACCCAATAATATATTTGCAATTTTAGGAGATAAAGCCTCCTTTTATTTGGATCACGTCTCTGAAAAAATTAAAAAAGAAAGACTGCAGATCCCAAGCAAAGGCAGTCTGTACAATGTGTTTGCCGACAGTAACAGAAATCCACAGGTTTTGCGAAGTCTCGCTCAACTATATAACCATGGAAATCTCGGCGGATCCGGTTATTTAAGTATTCTTCCGGTGGACCAAGGAGTGGAGCACAGCGCCGCATTTTCATTCTACAAAAATCAGGACTATTTTGATCCCGAAAATATTATCAAATTAGCACTTGAAGGCGGCTGTAATGGGGTCGCATCAACGTTTGGTGTTCTGGGATTGCATGCCCGAAAGTATGCTCATAAAATTCCCTTCATTGTTAAAATTAATCACAACGAAATGCTTACCTATCCAAATAAATATGATCAGACTTTATACGGAAAAGTGCAGTCTGCATGGGACATGGGTGCAGTTGCGGTAGGTGCAACAATTTATTTTGGATCCGCAGAAAGCGACCGGCAAATTAAAGAAATAGCCGATGCCTTTGAAGAAGCGCATAATTTGGGTATGGCAACTATTTTATGGTGTTATCTGCGCAATGATTCATTTAAGAAAGGTGATGAAGATTTTCACGCTTCCGCAGATCTTACGGGACAAGCCAATCATTTGGGCGTAACAATTCAGGCAGATATCATCAAACAGAAATTACCCACCAATAATTTTGGCTTTAAAGAAATTGGATTCGGGAAGTATGATGATGCCATGTATGAGGCACTTTCCACAGATCATCCAATAGATTTAACCCGATTACAGGTTGCAAATTGCTATATGGGAAAAATAGGTCTGATCAATTCCGGCGGAAGTTCCAACGGAGATTCTGACCTTCAGGAAGCCGTGATAACCGCAGTAGTAAACAAAAGAGCAGGTGGCAGCGGATTGATCATGGGCAGAAAAACTTTTCAAAGACCGCTTAAAGAAGGTATTGAATTGTTAAACACCATACAAAGCGTCTATCTGCAGGAAAGCATCACTGTCGCATAAAAATTTGCATTTCAATTGTTGCGGTATTTGCCATGTTAAAATAAAGAGATTAAAATATTAAATTATTATAATGATTTTTTTACTTATTTTTTCGATAATCATTCTTTCCATTGCAGGCATTGGCTTCTATAATTATGTCAGTGTTATGAAGTCGCCAGTTTATGAACCGGAAAGTATGCCTTTAAATTATGAAATTGCAGGTTCGGGATCTAAAAAACTCGTACTACTTCACGGTTTGACTGGCTCAAAAAATTATTGGAAAACGGATTTAGAATCAATCAGTCAAACACATCAATTGCTCTTGATCGATCTGTTGGGATTTGGGGATTCACCGAAACCAAACTGTACTTATTCGCTCAATTTACAGATGGCTGCAATTGAAAAGATTTTGATAAAAGAAGGATTTAATGATGGCAAAACTATTATTGGTGGACATTCTATGGGTGCAATTATCAGTATGGCATTGCTGGAAAAAAATCCAGAGTGGTTCAGCGCCGGAATATTTATTAGTTTGCCTTTTTACCGGAATGCTGATGAATTTAATAAAATAATGTCTTCACATTCAATGATGGATAGGCTTACCACTGGCAAATATTCAAAATATTTATGCATGTTTCATCCAATTTTTATGAATAGATTTTTTAAACCGGAAAACCTTTCAGAAGAAGTTTATATAGAGGCGAAAAAACATCATTGGCAAAGTTATTTTTACTCGCTCAAAGAAATCATTTTAAAGACAGATTTATTAAAAATTGTCGATAAAATTAAAGACAAGAAAGTTCTTTTTATTCATGGCGAACAAGATTTTACGGCGCCTAATGAAAATGCAAAAATACTTTCCAAAGAATTTACAGGTGCACGATTTTTGAGTTTTGAAGAAGGTGACCATCAGTTCTTTTTAAAAGAAGCATCTTCTGTGTGGCAGACCATTCAGGATTTTAGCAATTCATTAGAAGTTCACCAAAAAATTCTTTCCACGCATTATTAGAAAATTTAAATAAGGAAAGAATATATATTAAAAAAAATAGAAAATATAAAGTTAAAGCATGATGAAAAAACTGGTCATATTCGATTTAGACGGAACTCTTGCAGAAAGCAAATCTTCATTGGATGATGAAATGGCCGTGCTGTTAGAAAATTTGATCACAAAAATAAAGGTTGCGGTTATTTCTGGCGGCGACTGGCCACAATTTAAAAAGCAACTTTTATCACAAGTTCCGGAAAACGAAAGCCTTGTTAATCTTTCAATTTTACCAACCTGCGGAACTAAATTTTATGAATATTCCAATGGCTGGACTAAAAAATATTCGGAGAATCTTTCGCAAGAGGAAAAGAAAAAGATCACAAATGCATTTAGTGAAGTTACCAAAGCCCTAAATTTTAACATCAAAGAAACCTGGGGCGAAGTGATCGAAGATAGAGGCAGCCAGATCACTTTTTCGGCACTTGGTCAGAAAGCAGATTTAGCAGAGAAAAATAAGTGGGATCCGGATGTTGCAAAACGGAAGAAAATGAAAGCAATTCTGGACGATCTTATCCCGGAATTTTCCGTTAAATTGGGAGGCAGCACTTCCGTAGATGTTACAAGAATTGGAGTGGATAAAGCCTATGGTATAAAAAAACTGCAGGAGATGCTTTCCATTAATATAAACGATATGTTATTTATTGGCGATGCCCTATTCCCGGGTGGAAATGATTATCCCGCCAAAGAATATGGAGTTACTTCGATTCAGGTTAAAAATGTCGAGGAAACAAAAAAAATTATTGAAGCCATAAGTGCTTTTTTGTAGAAAAGAAAATTTCAATCAAAAATTTAAGATTATGAACAAATATAAAGAAGAAAGACCTTGGGGAAACTTCGAGCGTTTTACCCACAACGAGATCAGCACTGTTAAAATTCTCACCGTAAATCCAAACGAAGAATTAAGTCTGCAATACCATCATGAGAGAGAAGAATTTTGGAAAGTGATCGATGGGTCTGGAAATTTCACTGTTGGCGATGAAACAAAATGTGGCAAGCCGGGCGACGAATTTTTTATTCCAAAGGAAACTCTGCATCAAATAAAAACTACTGATTCTGAAGTTAGGATTCTGGAGATCGCCTTTGGAAATTTTGACGAAAATGATATCGTAAGAATCGAAGACAAATATAACCGCGAAGTATCAACAAGAACTCTGGATGATGGAATATAATTTTGAAACCGGCATTTCTGCACAGGTAGAAAAACTTGGGATAATTTTGAGCCCCACAAAAAACCTCTTTGAAAATAACGGCGTTTTAAATCCCGGAATTTTTCAGGAAGGCGAAATGGTACATCTATTTTATCGCGCCGTGGAAGAAGGTAATTTTTCTACTATCGGTTATGCTAAATCCAAGGGACCATTTGAAATTATTGAGCGACTTGACCATCCGTTGATCACCAGAGATTTTGAGTATGAAAAACATGGCGTGGAAGATCCAAGAATTGTAAAAATTGAGGATCTCTATTACATGACGTACACCGCTTATGATGGCGTAAATGCGATGGGAGCAATTGCAGTTGGAAAAGACCTGCAAAATTTTGAAAAATTGGGGATCATAACACCACCTTTAAATTATAATGAGTACAGATACCATCTGGAATGCTGTACCCAGGAATTGCTGAACCCAAAATATTACCATTACAACAATCTTTTTGATACCATCGGGCTTACAAATGAAGACCATCGACTTTTGAGAGATAAAGATATTGTGCTTTTCCCCAGAAAGATCGATGGCGATTTTGTAATGCTCCACCGCTTATGGCCAGGAATTCAAATTGTCCGATTCAAGAAATTTGAAGATCTGACGAAAGAATTCTGGCAGAAATACATACAGGATCTTACTGCTCATATTGTTTTGGATCCGCTGCATGATTTTGAAGTCAATTACCTTGGAGCCGGTTGTCCACCCATAGAAACAGAATTGGGCTGGCTCTTAATTTACCATGGTGTGTGCGAAACTACTGTTGGAAAAACTTATCATGCTGCGGCTGCACTTTTAGATAAAAATGATCCTACAAAAGTGATTGGACGTTTGCCTTATCCGTTGTTTACGCCTTCAAAAAAATATGAAATGGAAGGCGTCGTAAATCATGTGGTTTTTCCGACAGGAACGGCTTTGTTTGGTGATGATCTTTACATCTATTATGGCGCCGCAGACAAATATATTGCCGCTGCGAAAGTGAGTTTAAAAATGCTTTTGACTGAATTACAACATTATAAAATGTAAGATTTAGAAAATTTGTCCGGCAATCAATTGATAAAAATTATCAAGGTTTAAACGCATACATTAAATTAAAAACAGGAATTATGAAGACGAAATTAAAAATGATACTCATTTCTTCCTTCCCGCCAAGGGAATGCGGAATTGCGACTTTCTCGCAGGATCTTTCTAATGCGATAAGCAAGATATACGGACAAACTTTGCCTGTAGAAATTTACGCTTTAGAAAATGATCTGGAAAAATGTGGGAAAAGAGATAATATCACAGAAACTTTGCATACCCCTACATTAAGCGAATACCGACGGGTTGCAAATGCTATAAATGAACGCGATGATGTGGGCATGATCTGCATTCAGCATGAATTTGGTCTTTTTAGCGGCGACTATGGCGAAAATATTTTGTCCTTCATGCTCGCTCTTAATAAACCAATTATAACGGTCTTTCATACCGTTCTTCCCAATCCGGAAATCAAATTGAAAAGTGTGGTGACGGTTCTTTGTGATCTTTCCGAAAAAATAATTGTGCTCACAGAGAATTCCCGAGAAATTTTGGAAAACGAGTACAATATATCTACAGAAAAGTTAGAAGTGATCCCGCACGGAACGCACAGTGTATTATGGAAAGATAAAGAAAAATTAAAAGCAAAATATGGATTTACAGAGAACATTATATTATCTACTTTCGGACTTTTAGGCGAGAATAAAAATATTGAAACCGTCCTTTATGCTTTACCGGAAATTGTAAAAAAACACCCAAATGTTATTTATCTCATTTTAGGCAAAACGCATCCTGAAGTTTTCAAAAATGAAGGTGAAAAATACCGTCAGAAACTAACAGAAATTATAACCAACCTTGATCTTACCGCAAACGTTCAATTTGTAAATAAATATCTGGAACTTGAAGAAGTGCTGGAATATCTAAATCTTTCAGACCTATATCTGTTTTCTTCCAAAGATCCTAATCAGGCGGTAAGCGGAACATTAGCCTATGCCATGAGTACCGGTTGTCCCGTTATTTCTACGCCTTTTCCGCATGCAAAAGAATTGATAAATGATTCTAATGGTATTCTGCTAAACGATTTTAATGATCCAAAACAATTTCAAAATGCCATTATCTGCCTGTTAGAAAATAATGAAAAAAGAACCGAAATGGGTAGAAATGCATTCTCAAAAATGCGCGCAACCTGCTGGGAAAATGTAGCAATAGGATATGGAAGAATTTTCGGCAAGATCACCAACAAAAATGAAGACTTGATCTATCAATTACCGGATATAAATACCTTGCATTTCGAGGAATTGACTACCGATTTTGGAATGCTTCAGTTTTCTAAATTTGATACGCCTGATCCTGCTTCCGGCTATACTTTAGATGATAATGCTCGTGCTTTGATTGCGAACATTATGCACTATGAAAAATTTAATGAAGAAGATTCTTTGCTTTTGGCAGCGAGATATTTAAATTTTATGGATTTCGTTCAACAGGATAATGGCTGGTTTCAAAATTATGTAAATATTAAAGGTGAGATTACCGCACAAAATTTGGAGGTCAATCTGCAAGATGCAAATGGCAGAGCACTTTGGAGTTTAGGCTATATTTTGTCTAAAAAAGATTTGCTACCAATTAATATCATTGCAACGGCTGAAAATTGTTTTGTAAAAGCCCTGCCAAACATCGCCGCACTTACCTCGCCGAGAGCAATAAGTTTCGCTTTAAAAGGACTTTATTATTTCAATACCACTTCTGATAAAAGCATTAAAGAATTAACAGAAATACTGGTGCAAAAATTATTGCGCTATTATGAAGTCACCTCTGATCAGGACTGGAACTGGTATGAAGATTATCTTACTTACGCCAACAGTGTTCTGCCGGAAGCCATGATGTACGCTTACTTAATTTTAGGAAATAAAAAATACAGGGAAATAGCAGAAGTCACTTTTGATTTTCTTCTGTCTCAATATTTCATGAAAGGAAAAATTCAGGTAATTCCCAATAAAGGTTGGTTTCACAAAAGAAATGAACGTACATTTTTTGGCGAACAGCCCATAGAAGTTGCGTACACCATGTTCACCCTTGAGTTATTTTATAAGGTGACAAAAAAAATTAAATATAAAGAACAGTTGCAGATCGCATTCAGTTGGTTCCTGGGCAATAATCATCTCACGCAGATCATGTACAATCCTGTTAATGGAGGAAGTTACGACGGTTTGGAAGAGGGAAACATCAATATTAATCAGGGTGCAGAATCAACCGTTTGTTTTCTTCTGGCGAGATTGGTTATTGATAAATGGGCGAATAAAAATACATTGGAATCCATTAAAATGATGAATAATGGATCCTGAAAATTCACATATTCTTACTATTAATGGTGGCTCTTCCAGCATTAAATTTTCAATGTATCAAGTTGGCAAACCTCTTGAAAGAATGTTTTTTGGGGAGATAGAAAAAATAGGAACCAAAGAGGCAAAATTTAATTTTACCACATCACAAAGTCCACAAAAAAATAGTACAGAAATTACCGCAAACGATCACGATGAAGCGATCAACTATTTAGTAGACTGGCTGGAAAAACAACAGTATTTTGCTACACTTTCCGCCATTGGGCATCGCATTGTGCATGGAATGCAGCATACTGAACCGGAATTAATTACAGACGAGTTGTTGGTTGATTTAAAAAAAATCAGCGATTTTGATCCTGAACATTTGCCGGAAGAAATTAAATTGATCGAGGTTTTTAAGGAAAGTTTTCCAGCGATAAAACAAATCGCCTGTTTCGATACGTCTTTTCATACTACAATGCCTGTGATCGCAAAACTTCTATCAATTCCGCGCCGCTATTATGAAATGGGAATCCGGCGATACGGTTTTCATGGACTTTCTTACGCTTATCTTCTGGAACAACTTACGCATACGGAGGAAATTGACGTAATAAAAAACAAAATTATTTTAGCACATCTCGGTAACGGTGCAAGTCTCGCTGCTGTGAAAGAAGGAAAAAGTATCGATACTAGTATGGGATTTACGCCAACATCCGGTTTGCCGATGTCAACACGAACCGGCGATCTGGATCCGGGAGTTGCGTGGTATCTGATGAAACATGAAAAATTTACCCCAAAAAAATTCAGGGATTTGATTAATCATGAATCCGGTTTGGTTGGTATTTCAGAAACAAGTTCAGACATGCGGGAACTATTGGACTTAAAAGATAAGGACAGCCGTGCAGCGGAAGTGATCGAATTTTTCTGCTACCAAACAAAAAAATGGATCGGCTCATTCACCGCTGCGCTTGAAGGTTTAGATATACTGGTTTTTTCAGGCGGCATCGGGGAACATTCGCCACAAATCAGAAGTAAAATATGTGATGGTCTGGAATTTCTGGGGAGCGAACTGGACGAGGTTCATAATATGAACAATGAAAAACTTATTTCCTCGGAGAAAAGTAAGATAAAAGTGTATGTCATTCCGACCAATGAGGAATTAATGATTGCCCAGTTAGTAGATAATTTTTTAAATAATTAAAATGAAAATATCATGCAAAAAGAAACGATAAATACAACTGCTGAAACCCTTTCACCAGAATTATTGCAAAAAACAAATGCTTACTGGCGCGCTGCGAATTACCTTTCTGTAGGGCAGATTTATTTGCAGGGAAATCCACTGTTAAAAGAACCGCTGAAACCCGAAAATATCAAAAATATGCTTCTCGGGCATTGGGGAACGACACCCGGACAAAATTTTATTTATGTGCATCTTAACCGCATTATAAAAAAATATGACCTGGATATGATCTACATTTCAGGTCCCGGTCATGGCGGTCCTGCCATTGTTGGGAATGTATATCTTGAGGGAACATATACGGAGGTTTATCCAAATATCAGTCAGGATGAGGAAGGTTTACAAAAGTTGTTTAAGCAATTTTCTTTTCCGGGCGGAATTCCAAGTCATGTTTCCCCTGAATGTCCCGGTTCCATACATGAAGGCGGCGAACTTGGTTATTCCTTAAGTCATGCTTTTGGGGCAGCGTTTGATAATCCGGAATTAATTGTGAGTTGCGTCGTAGGCGACGGCGAAGCAGAAACCGGTCCTTTAGCCACGGCATGGCATTCTAACAAATTTTTAAATCCTGTAAGCGATGGTGTGGTTCTGCCTATTTTACATTTGAACGGTTATAAAATTGCCAACCCTACAATACTTGCGCGCATCGGCAACGAAGAACTTGAACAGTTATTTAAAGGTTATGGCTGGAAACCTTATTTAGTTGAAGGCGATGATCCTATGGAAATGCACCAAATTATGGCGCAAACGATAGACAAAGTAATTGAAGAAATAAAAGGCATCAAAAAAAATGCAGGTGAAAACCCTGATGGTGAACGTCCGGTTTGGCCCATGATCATTTTGAAATCCCCAAAAGGATGGACGGGACCAAAGTTTGTTGACGGAATACCGATCGAAGGCACTTTTCATGCGCATCAGGTTCCAATAACAGATCCTAAAACAAATCCTGAACATTTACTACAACTGGAAGGCTGGCTAAAAAGTTATAAACCAGAAGAATTATTTAATGAACAAGGACATTTTCTGCCTGAATTAGAAGATTTAGCCCCAAAAGGAAACCGAAGAATGGGCGCTAATCCTCATGCCAATGGTGGACTGCTACTGAAAGGTTTGCGGTTACCGGATTTTCGAGATTACGGCTTGGAATTAAAGGAACGCGGTGAAACCGGTCCCGGTGATACTAAAGTTTTAGGCAAGTTCGTAAGAGATATAATTCTGGAAAATAATGAACAAAGGAATTTTCGCTTGTTTGGTCCCGATGAAACTTTATCAAATAAACTCGATGCAGTTTTTGAAGTAACGAACCGCCAATGGGAAGCCCCGGTTATTGATACAGATGAGTTTTTGAAAAAAGACGGTCGCGTTATAGAAATGTTAAGTGAGCATCAGTGCGAAGGCTGGCTGGAAGGCTATCTTTTAACTGGACGACATGGATTATTTAATTGTTATGAAGCATTTATCCACATCATTGATTCCATGTTTAATCAGCATGCGAAATGGCTGGAAGTTACCTCAAAACTTCCGTGGCGCAGAAAGATCGCTTCCCTAAATATTCTTTTGGCTTCGCATGTTTGGCGACAGGATCATAATGGATTCACGCATCAGGATCCCGGATTTCTTGATGTGGTAATGAATAAAAAAGCATCTGTAACCCGAATTTATCTACCGCCGGATGCCAATTGTCTGTTATCTGTGATGGATCATTGTTTTCGAAGCAGGAATTATGTGAACGTCATCATTGCGGGGAAACATCCAGCTCCGCAATGGCTTTCTGTCACGGAGGCTGTTATTCACTGCACAAAAGGAATTGGGATCTGGACGTGGGCAGGAAATGATGAAGGTGTAGAACCTGATGTAGTAATGGCTTGTGCAGGTGACGTTCCTACCTTGGAAGTATTAGCGGCAGTTTCAATTTTAAAAGAAAAATTACCTGAAATAAAAATAAGAGTTGTCAATGTAATTGATTTGATGAAATTACAACCGGAAAGTGAACATCCTCACGGATTAAGTGATGAGGATTTTGATACTTTCTTTACCAAAGACAAGCCTATAATTTTTGCTTTCCATGGTTACCCGTGGCTAATTCACCGATTAACTTACAAGCGTACAAATCATATCAATATGCATGTGCGCGGCTATAAAGAAGAAGGTACTATTACGACGCCTTTTGACATGACAGTTTTAAACCAGATGGATCGTTTTGATCTCGTTCAGGATGTCATTGATCGTTTGCCACAGTTGGAGAATAAAGCAGCATATTTGAAACAGGAAATGCAGAACAAGTTGATAGAACACAAACATTACATACGTGAGAATGGTATGGATATGCCGGAGATAAGAAATTGGAAATGGAAAGAATAAGACAGCCCAAATAAACAAAAGAAAAGTAATGTTTAGTGCGCCGTAAAGAATTCGATCATCGATTCCATGTAAGATTGTACTTCAATTACATTAATGCACTACAAATTTAAAATCATGAAAACAACCGTATTCAGCATCCACCAATTTGAAGAAACCCAAATTCAAAAGGCAAATAATGGGAAGCATGAACTAAAATTATTAGAAAATCGCCTGACTATCGATACTGCTATTCTCGCTGCGGATTCTGAAGCCATAAGCATTTTTGCCGGTGATGATGCTTCGGCAATAGTCCTTCAAAAATTAAAAAAAATTGGAGTGAAATATATTGTTTTAAGAACTGCTGGTTTTAATAATGTAGATGTGGAGGAAGCGTTTAAATTAAATATTAAAGTTGCGCGGGTTCCTGCTTATTCTCCTTATGCAATTGCAGAATATACGATGGCAATGATTCTTGCCCTGAACAGAAAATTAATAAAAGCACACAGTAGAATTCGGGAACAGAATTTTTCACTCACCGGTCTCACTGGATTTGATCTTCATGGGAAAATAGTTGGCGTTATCGGAACGGGAAAGATAGGGGCAGTTTTGATAAAAATACTTCATGGTTTTGGTTGTAATATTATCGCCAATGATATTGCAGAAGATGAAGATTTAATTAAAAAATATAAAGTAAAATATACAGATTGTGAAACGCTTTGTCGCGAAGCAGATGTTATCAGCCTGCACGTTCCATTGACACCTTCAACTAAAAATATGATCAATGAAAAACATATCAGGTTAATGAAAAAAGGCGTCATGCTGATCAATACCAGTCGTGGTGGATTGATTGAAACTAAATTGATTATTAATGCGCTAAAATCAAAAAAAATTGGCTATTTCGGGATGGATGTGTATGAGGAAGAAGAGGGATTATTTTTTGAAGACCATTCGAAAGATGTAATTTACGATGATGTAATATTAAGATTAATGACTTTCAATAATGTATTAATATCAAGCCATCAGGCTTTTTTAACGGAAACAGCCTTAACCAATATTGCCGAAACAACGATTTATAATTTGGACTGTTTTGCAGAGGGTAAAGATTCAGAAAATGAAATTAAGATCAATTGATTTTAACGTAAAAAAATATTTACAGGGAAAAGCCGATTATTTTTAAAGCAAATTTTAAGTAAAAAACAATGAGATATTACGACACCCTTTCAGAGGCGATTAATGATTTAAAGACAAAAGAGTACACCTATGATTTCAACCTAAAAACTGAATCCTTGCATTGTCCTGCGCTGAAGATTGAAATTCATCCGGAAGATTTTGAGGTAGATCAATCTTACAGATTTGAAGGAATGAGCAGCACCGATGACAACAGTGTTTTATATGCAATATCATCTAAAAATGGTATGAAAGGATTATTGGTGGACGCTTACGGTGTTTATGCCGAAAATATTTCTGAAGAAATGAGAAGAAAATTACGATAACATTTAAACAATATAACTATGGATAATCACGACGAACACGAGGAAAAAAAGACCGATCATTCGAAGATGGATCACTCAAACCTGCCTGCCGGCAAGGCAGGAATGGATATGTCTAAAGAAGACCACTCAAAAATGAACATGAGTAAAAAAGACCATTCAAAGATGGATCACGACAGTATTCCTATGGGAAAAGAAGGGCACGATCACCACCAGATGATGATCGCCGATTATAAAAAGCGCTTTTGGGTCACTTTGGTGCTTACTGTTCCAATTCTGATTTTCTCGCCAATGATACAAACATTTTTTGGCTACAATTTATTACTTCCGGGGAATCCGTATATATTATTTGCACTATCTACGGTCGTCTATTTTTATGGAGGCTGGCCTTTTCTAAAAGGCTTCTTTTTAGAATTAAAGGATCGTTCAGTGGGAATGATGACCCTTATTTTTATGGCCATAAGTGTCGCCTATTTTTATAGTTCCGCAACCGTTTTCGGATTAAAAGGAGTCGATTTCTTTTGGGAACTCGCCACGTTGATCGCGATCATGCTTATTGGTCACTGGATCGAAATGAAAAGTGTTTTAGGCGCTTCCAAAGCACTGCAACTTTTGGTAAGTATGATGCCTGCAGAAGCACATCGGGTTACTGATAATAATGTAGAAGATATTAAACTCGCCGATCTTTTAAAAGACGATGTGATACTGGTAAAACCCGGCGAAAAAGTTCCGGCCGATGGTATTATTATAGAAGGAAGTAGTTATCTAAATGAATCAATGCTGACGGGAGAATCAAAACCTGTAAAAAAAGATGAACAGGATAAAGTGATTGGTGGTTCTGTAAATGGCAATGGTTCATTAAAAGTAAAAGTAGAACATACCGGGAAAGACAGTTATCTCAACAAGGTTATTACCATGGTTGAAGATGCGCAAAAAACCAAATCAAAAATGCAGAATCTTTCAGACCGTGCTGCAAAATGGTTAACTTACATTGCTTTACTTATCGGTTTCGGAACCTTGGCAGTTTGGCTGCTTTTAGGATTTCCCTTTGTATTTGCATTAGAAAGAATGGTTACGGTTATGGTAATTGCTTGTCCACATGCATTGGGTCTCGCAATTCCTTTGGTAGTCGCGATTTCAACGGCAGTTTCTGCACAAAATGGTTTATTGATCCGAAACAGAACTGCCTTTGAAGAATCCCGTAAAATTTCCGTCTTGCTTTTTGACAAAACAGGAACATTAACGAAAGGCGATTTTGGGGTTACTCGAATTGAATCTGTTGATAAGTCTTTTTCCCCGGAAGAAATTTTGCGTTTGTCCAGTGCTTTAGAGCAAAGTTCCGAACATCCAATTGCCGTAGGAATATTAAAAAAAGTGAAAGAGGATAAAATAGTAATTCCAAAACTCGAAAATTTCAAAGCCATTACAGGTAAAGGCGTTGAAGCCAGTGTAGAAGAGAAAGATATAAAAGTAGTAAGTCCTGGTTTCTTAAAAGATGAAAAAATAAACGTTCCGGAAGATGCTTTCAGCGATGCCGCAGAAACGGTCGTATTTGTTTTAGTTGATGGAAAATTAGCCGGTTATATTGCGCTTGCCGATGAAATTAGACCGGAATCTGCAGAAGCCATCAAAGTTTTTAAACAGAATAATATCAAAGTTTTAATGGCAACCGGCGATAACGAACAAACCGCAAAAGCCGTAAGCGATAAACTGGGATTAGATGGCTATTTTGCAGAAGTTTTACCAGATCAAAAAGTAAAAATTGTAAAAGATCTGCAGGCTAAAGGTGAATTCGTAGCAATGACCGGCGATGGTGTGAATGATGCACCCGCATTGGCACAGGCAAATGTCGGAATTGCCGTAGGTTCCGGAACGGATGTAGCGGCCGAAACTGCCGATATTATTTTGGTCAACAGTAATCCACAAGATATTGCAAATCTTATTTTGTTTGGTAAAGCAACTTATAATAAAATGATCCAAAATTTACTTTGGGCGACAGGTTATAATGTGGTAGCGATTCCTTTGGCTGCCGGAGTTTTATATTCTTCCGGTTTTGTATTAGGACCTGCGATCGGAGCGGTTTTTATGAGTTTAAGTACCATTATTGTCGCAGTAAATGCACAATTATTAAAGAGAAAAATTGGTGCACATAATTAAGAAGTAATGACATTCCAGAAGCATTTTCTATAATAATACAAAAAGTCAGGTCACGTCTCGTTTTTAAATAATAATAATTAATTTCATGGAAAGCGACAGACCAAAAATACAAAAAATGGGAAAATTAATTTTAGTAAGACACGGTTTAAGCGAGTGGAATTTAAAAAATATATTTACGGGCTGGACGGATATAGATCTTGCTCCAGAAGGCATCACCGAGGCAAAGAAAGCCGGGGAAATTTTGAAAAGAAATAATTTTGAAATTGATATTTGCTTTTCTTCCTATTTAAAAAGAGCGATCCGAACGGCCTGGATCATGTTAGAAATAGCCGATCAGATGCATGTTAATACTGAATATTCCTGGAAACTAAACGAAAGACATTATGGCGATTGGCAGGGTAAAAGTAAAGAAGCCATACTGCACGAAGTTGGGGAAGAATATTTTTCAAATGTTCGAAGAGGTTATTCCACACCGCCACCATTTCTTTCAGAAGAAGACAGTCGGAATCCAAAATTTGATTCAAACTATAAATTAATTTCTTCTTCATTATTACCATTGGGAGAATCTCTGCAAGACACCTCAAACAGAGTGGTAAACTATTTTTATGAGGCGATCGCTCCGCAATTGGCAAAAGGTAAAACTATTTTGGTTTCAGCGCACGGAAATTCTTTGCGTGCTTTAATAGGACATCTGGAACATATTTCTCATGGCAACATAGAAAAGGTAGAGATCGGAACCGGGATGCCGCTTTTATATGAGTTCGATTGTTGTCTCAACATACTACAGCATTCCCATTTAAAATAAAAGAAGAGGAATTATACCAATATTTTTTATAATTGTATAAATACTTTTCCTCTCATTTTGTATCTTTGTACAAGTTTATGAAAAAGTATTTAGCCATAATGTTCACAATTTTCTATTTCGGATTTTCATCCGGAATGGTTTATAATGTTCATTATTGCATGAATAAGGTTTTCACAACGTTTTCAACTTCCACCAATACTTGCGGACTTTGTGGTAAAGAGAAGATGAAAGACTGCTGCAAAAATGAGGTAAAAGTTTTAAAAACGGATGTTGCTCAAAAGGCAGATATCAGCTTTATAAATGATTCTCCTGTCGTAGCAATTCTTCCGGAATTATTCTATGCAGACTTCTTAACACCTGTTCTAGAACGCAATCAAAATTCTGTTCATGTAAAAGCACCGCCGAACAAGGCAGAATTACCTTTATTTATTTCGTACTGTAATTTTAGAATTTAAAATAAAAACCTCATTTTTCATTTGAAAAATGGTTAATTATTATGTCCAGTTTTTTGGACGATCCTTTATTTAAAACAATCTAAAATTATTACAATGAAAAAATTAATTTTCACAGCATTATTCTCAATATTTTCAATTCTAAATTTATCAGCGCAAACAACTGATGCCTCAATTTCTAAACTGTACCAAAACTACATCATTATAAAAGATGCTTTGGTCACAGATAATTCAGATGGCGCCTCAAAAGCCGCAAACGAATTTCTAAAATCTGCTTCTATGGTAGATTACAAAGTTTTGTCTGAAGGCAATTTAGACACGCTTCGACAAGATGCTTCCACCATTGCAGAAAGCAGAAGTATAGAAACCCAGCGGGAATCTTTCGCAAAATTATCTGCAAATATGATCGAATTGGCGAAAAAGTTTAAAATGGCAGATTCTTCTGTATTTGTACTCTATTGCCCGATGCAGGATGCCTCTTGGTTAAGCGCGCAAAAAGAAGTTAAAAATCCTTTTTATGGTAGCTCAATGCTTACTTGTGGAAGTATGAAATCCGAATTAAAATAATTCAGTTGAGGTCTTTTTTGCAACATTAGTACAAAATTCCTTCTTCAATTCTTAATTAAAGTAGAATGATATTCTTAATGAGTTAGTTCTACTTTAATCTCGAATTTACTGGACTATATTTTGATCAATTTCTGATTTTAATTTCTCCAAATCACAACTTTCACTGCTTTACTTTAAGCCTCTGAAAATAATTCTTTAACCGAATTGTATCAATCTTAAACCAAATTATTATATGAAAAATAGTATTCATACGTTAATTTTACAGATAAAATCAATTCATAAAATATAAAAAAATGACAAATCTAAAAATCACAGCAACAGTTGCTACAGCAGTTTTATTAAGTTTTACCGCGTTTTCCTGCAATGATAACAAATCTTCTAAAGTAACCACAATGGATAATACCATGATGAAGTCCGGCGAAACGGCAACAAATGATTCCCAATCTACAAGTGCGAAACAGGTTGTAGCAGATTACATGACGATTAAAGAAGCTTTGGTAGCGACAAATAAAGACGATGCCGCAAAAGCAGGAGTTGCGATGGGCGTTGCGTTGAACAGTTTCGATATGAGTAAATATACTGCGCCACAGCAAAAGGATTTAAAAGACATTATTACAGATGCAAAAGAACATGCAGAACATATTTCTATGAGTGAGATCGAACACCAACGTGAACATTTCAAAGCATTAACAAAAGATGTTACAGATATGATCGCAATTACCGGTGCAGATGCCAAAGTTTATCAAATGTCCTGTCCAATGTATGACGGTGGAAGCAATTGGTTGAGTTCCAGCAAAGAAGTGAGAAATCCTTATTACGGAGATAAAATGATCGATTGCGGAAAAATGGAAAAGGAATTAAACTAAAATGAAAATTGTCAAGATCATAGCACTGGTTTTATTGATCGCCTTGGTTGGAATACAGTTTCTACCAAAGCAGATTAATGAAAGCCAGACCACTTCAAAAAGTGATTTTTTGGTTGTCAATAATGTGCCGCCAACTATTAAAAATAAGTTGCTCCTATCTTGCTATGATTGTCACAGTAATAACACCCGTTATCCTTGGTACAATAAAATTCAGCCAATCGCCCTATTTTTAGAAAATCACGTGAAGGATGGAAAAAAAGAACTGAATTTCAGTGAATGGGATTCCTTATCGGTGAGACGCAAGAAAAGCAAATTCAAAGCAATCATCGATCAGATAAAAGATGACGAAATGCCCTTAAGCTCTTACACCATTATCCATAACGATGCAAAATTTTCGAAAACGGAAAAGCAGGAAATGATACAATGGATGACTCAAAAAAAAGACAGTTTATAAAAATTTAAAAAAAAATAAAATGAAAAATTTAAAAGGAAGTATAGCAGCACTATTTTTATTCGCAATATCTTTTGCCAATGCGCAGCAGAAAGGCACTATGGATCACAGTAAAATGGATCATAGTAAAATGGATATGAAGATGGACCATGGTAAAATGATGGCGATGAAAAGCGATGCAAAAGCAGAAGCAATTCTGAGCGACTATTTTAGTTTGAAAGATGCCTTAGTTGGAGACGACAGTAAAAAAGCAGCCGCTGCAGGATCTAAACTTGCAATCTCGCTAAAGGCTTTTAATTCTGCAAAATACTCGAAAGAAAATAAAAAAAATTTGGCAGATATAATAGATGATGCGACTGAGCATGCTGAACATATTTCAAAAAGCCCGATTGATCATCAAAGAGAGCACTTTAAAACATTAAGCAAAGACATTTCAGATCTCGTTGCAATTACAGGAACTAAAGAAAAATTATACGAACAGTTTTGTCCAATGTATGAAAAAGGAAGCACTTGGTTAAGTACAAGCAACGAGGTAAGAAATCCATTTTACGGCAGCAAAATGCTAAAATGTGGTAAAGTGCAGAGAACAATTCAATAAGAATAATTGAAGTCCTAATGAGAGAAAAAGTCAGTATCCTTTTAGATAATTTTAATTAACTTTCTTAGGCACAAAAATGTAAATTATGAAAGATTGTTGCAAAACAGGAAATGAAAACGCACAGAAAAAGAGCGGTTTAAAAAAATGGTCTAGTTACGGTCTGTACGCATTTATAGGTGCAATTATTATTGGAGTGATTGTCCTACAAGTATTAGGGAAGTAGTTCCCCCAAATGAATCGGTATTTGATAAAACTGATCAAATCCCGATAAATTAAAAATTTAAGTAAAGTAAAATTATGAAACACACCTATCATATACAAGGAATGTCCTGCGATGGTTGCCGGAAACACGTAGAAGAAACACTTTCAAAAGTAGAAGGAGTATCTAAAGTTACGGTCAATCTGGCGAAAGAAGAAGCCGTTATCGATACGAATGATCATCTTCACATCGAGAAATATCAGGAAGCTCTAAAAAAAGATGGTGGAACCTACAGCATTCATAATATTAATGACCTGCCGAAAAAAGATGCGATTCCCGTCTCAGTTAAAAAGGAAAAAGGAAATGGCACTTTCTACTGTCCGATGCATTGCGAAGGGGAGAAGACCTACGACAAAGCGGGCGATTGTCCGGTTTGCGGAATGGATCTGGTCGAAGAACAAAAATTAACTACGTCCAATTCTGAACAATGGACTTGTCCGATGCATCCGGAAATTATCAGAGATGAACCTGGAGCTTGTCCGATTTGTGGGATGGATCTCGTACCGATGCAACCTGATATTTCTGCGGAAGAAAAAACCTATAAGAAATTACTCCGCAAATTATGGATTGCTGCTGCTTTTACTTTACCCATTTTTTTAATGGCAATGAGTGAAATGATTCCAAACAATCCTTTGTATAATTTGATGGCGCAGAAATACTGGAACTGGGTTCAGTTTGCTTTATCAATTCCGGTCGTATTTTATGCAACCTGGATGTTTTTTGAACGTGCATATAAAAGTATCAAGACCTGGAAGTTGAATATGTTCACACTGATAGGAATTGGCGCTGGAGCCGCTTTTCTTTTCAGCGTTTTTGGAATGTTATTTCCAGATATTTTTCCAAAACAATTCAAAACCCATACTGGTGCAGTTCATGTTTATTTTGAAGCCGCCACGGTGATTTTGACTTTGGTTTTATTGGGACAGGTATTGGAAGCCAGAGCGCACAGCAAAACAAATTCTGCCGTAAAGGAATTATTAAAACTCGCACCAAATCGAGCCATCAGAGTTAAAGACGGTATTGAAGAAGAAGTAACGATCGAGCAAATCGTCATAGGTGATATCCTTCGGGTAAAACCAGGCGAAAAAATTCCGGTTGATGGCGCAATTACAGAAGGTGAAACTTCTGTGGACGAATCCATGATCACCGGTGAACCGATCCCTGTGACCAAAACAATTGATGATCAGGTGAGCAGCGGAACCATCAATGGCAACCAATCTTTTTTAATGAAAGCAGAGAAAGTGGGATCAGATACTTTACTTTCTCAAATTGTTGAAATGGTGAATAACGCCAGTCGCAGTCGTGCACCAATCCAAAAGTTAGCCGATACCGTATCTGGTTATTTTGTGCCGATCGTAGTTTTTATTTCTTTATTAACGTTTGCAATTTGGGCAATTTTTGGTCCACAACCAGTTTATGTTTACGCTTTCGTTAATGCAATTGCAGTTCTGATAATTGCTTGTCCATGTGCTTTAGGATTAGCCACACCAATGTCTGTAATGGTCGGTGTTGGTAAAGGTGCTCAAAATGGGGTGCTCATAAAAAACGCCGAAGCATTGGAAAAAATGGACAAGGTAGATACTTTGATCATCGATAAAACAGGAACCATTACGGAGGGAAAACCAACCGTTGAAAAAATAGGAGTTTTCGAAGATAGCTTTACAGAAAAAGAAGTTTTGCAGTTCATTGTTTCTTTAAATAAATTGAGCGAACATCCATTGGCAGACGCGACCGTAAAATATGGAAAAGAGCAAAATATAGAAATTATTAATGCTGAAAATTTCAGCGCAGTTACAGGAAAAGGTGTTGAAGGAAAGGTCAACGGCAAAAAAGTGGATTTGGGTAATGCCAAAATGATGCAATATGCTAAAGCTGAAATCACCTCTGAAATGGAAACTGAAGCCCAGAATTTTCAAAAGCAGGGAAAAACGGTTTCCTACTTATCTGTGGACGGAAAAGTTTCCGGATACGTTGTTATAGCTGACAAAATAAAACCGACGAGTGTAAAAGCAATTAAAGCTTTAATGGAAAAAGGGATTGATGTGATCATGCTCACCGGAGACAATCATGAAACTGCTCAGGCGGTCGCAAAAGAACTCAATCTTGTTCATTTTAAAGCCGGGATGTTACCTGAACATAAACTTCAGGAAGTTGAAAAACTGCAGAAAAGCGGAAAAATCGTAGCAATGGCGGGAGACGGAATTAATGATGCACCTGCTTTGGCAAAAAGTGATGTTGGAATCGCCATGGGAACTGGAACTGATGTCGCCATTGAAAGCGCGATGATCACTTTGGTACAAGGCGATCTGCACGGAATTGTGAAAGCAAGAAACTTAAGCGATGCCGTGATGAAGAATATTAAGCAAAATTTATTTTTCGCCTTGGGTTATAATATTTTAGGAATTCCAATTGCAGCGGGCGTCTTGTTTCCTGTTTTCGGAATTCTGTTATCACCAATGATTGCAGCCTTGGCGATGAGTTTCAGTTCTGTATCTGTGATCGGTAATTCATTACGTTTAAAAAACATTAAAATTTAAAAATAAACTTATGGAAAATTCAATGGACCACTCAAAAAGCAACAGTTACACCACTTTTATGTTAATGCTTGCCGCCTCATTTGTGGCGATGTACATTACAATGTATTTAAACACTTATCAACTGGATCACGTTTATTTCAGCTTGACCAGATTTTACATGGTTTGTCTTGGAATCTCCGCGATGGCTTTGATCATGTTTTTCTTTATGCGCAAAATGTATAAGAATAAGCAGAAAAACTTGGGAATAATAGTGGGAAGTATAGGATTGTTTTTTGCCGCGCTCGGTTTGGTTCGCGCACAAAGTCCCATCGTTGGAGATGTACTTTGGATGAAAGCAATGATTCCTCACCATTCGATCGCCATTTTAACAAGTGAAAGAGCCGACATTAAAGATCCTGAAGTAAAAAAATTAGCGGAAAGCATCATTTCTGCGCAAAGAAAAGAAATAGAAGAAATGAAAACAATGATTAAAAGATTAGAGAATGAAAAATAAAATACGCCTGTCAAAAGGATTTTTAATACTTACTTTTTTTTTAAGTGCAATATTTGTTTATTCTCAGAATACCCAAACCTATTACACTTGTCCAATGCACCAGGAAATACGCTCTTCAAAACCTGGAGATTGTCCTAAATGCGGAATGACATTGGTAAAAAAAACAATAGCAGTCGTTAAAAAAGATAAACCAGCTGTTAAGAATTTACCAGCTTCGAAAATAATCACAAAGGAGGTCTCAAAACCTGCGGTAAAGCCTGCGCCGAAAAAAGTGACTTTAGTTTCTCCTGCTAAACCAAGAATAGTTTCCACCAATGCGAAAGTATCTCCTAAAATGTCGAATGATATAAAGAAGATAGGCATTTATTCCTGCCCAATGCATCCGGAAGTGACTTCCGATAAACCGGGAAAATGTCCGAAATGTGGTATGTCATTAGAAATGAAACAATCAGCAGAAGATTCTCATGAAGATCATAAAATAATGGGTGCCGCTCGCGAACGTGAATCTGTTTCTTTTGGTGGAAAGAAGGTTCGTTATGATTTATATGTAAAAGATACACTCGTAAATTTCAGCGGAAAACCAGCCAGAGCAATTGCCATCAATGGAAAACTGCAGGCGCCCACTTTATATTTTACAGAAGGCGATACTGCAGAGATTTACCTTCACAATCAGTTAAAAGAAAACACCGGTCTTCACTGGCATGGAGTAATTCTACCCAATGAAATGGATGGAGTTCCTTATCTAACCACGAAAGAAGTTAAGCCTGGTGAAACGCATTTGTACAAATTCCGGATTTCCCAAAATGGAACCTATTGGTACCATTCTCATGAAGGAACTCAGGAGCAAATTGGGATGAATGGAATTTTAGTTTTTAATAAAAGAGACAGTCAGCCAAGCAAAAAGTTTGCTGCAGATATTCCGGTTATTTTGGGAGAATGGACAGATGAGAATCCAAAAGATATCATGCGCCGTCTTCACATGGATCAAGGAGATTATTGGACCATCAAGAAAGGAACAACGCAAAGTTATTCAGAGGCTATTAAAGCCGGACATTTCGGTACCAAACTTTTGAATGAATGGAAAAGAATGGAAGCCATGGATGTGAGCGATGTTTATTACAATAACTTTCTCATCAACGGCGCAGTTTCTACTGATTATAAAAATTTAAAAGCGGGTGATAAAGTTCATCTCAGAGTAGCAAATGGTGCGTCATCATCTTATTTCTGGCTAAATTATGGGGGTGGAAAAATCACCGTTATTGGTACCGATGGTAATGAGGTAGAACCTGTAGAAGTAGATCGTCTCATTGTCGGCGTTTCTGAAACCTACGATATTGAAGTAACCGTTCCTGAAAATAAAAGTTTTGAATTTCGTGCAACTTCCGAAGATCGACAAGGTCACGCCTCACTTTATTTGGGAGATGGCGCAAAAGTAGATGCTCCAAATTTACCGAAACTGATGCTTTTTGAAGGTATGAAAATGATGAACGACATGATGTTAATGAGCGGTGATATGAAACCGATGAGCATGACGATGGGAAATCAGGTGATGGATATGAATGAAGTGATGTATCCGGAATTATCCGAAAGCCAGCGCATGAAAACGATGCAGCATATGATGGAAATGATGGGAACTAAATCTGACATGAAGATGAAGGATGATAAAATGGACATGGATCACAGCAAGATGGACATGAAATCCGACATGAAAATGGGAGATGGAAAAATGGAAATGGATCACAGCAAAATGGACATGAAATCCGATATGAAGATGGAGGACGGAAAAATGGATATGGATCATAGCAAAATGGACATGAAATCCGATATGAAAATGAAGGATGATAAAATGGAAATGGATCACAGCGAAATGGACATGAAATCCGACATGAAAATGGGAGATGGAAAAATGGAAGTGGATCACAGCAAGATGGACATGAAATCCGACATGAAAATGGAGGACGGAAAAATGGAAGTGGATCACAGCGAGATGGACATGAAATCCGACATGAAAGTGGAGGACGGAAAAATGGACATGGATCACAGCAAGATGGACATGAAATCCGACATGAAAATGAAGGATGGAAAAATGGACATGGATCACAGCAACCATGACATGGGAACTGCAGATGAAAAAACAATTAAGCGTCTTAACTACAATATGTTGAAATCTCCTTTCAAAACTATTTTGCCTAATGATAATGTAAAGGATTTGAAGTTTACTCTGGAAGGTAACATGCGTAATTATCTCTGGACTTTAGATAATAAAACGGTGGCTGAAAGTGATAAGATCTTAATCAAAAAAGGGGAAGTCGTGAGAATTACCATGTACAATAATTCTATGATGCGTCATCCAATGCACCTTCATGGTCATGATTTCCGCGTAATTAATGCTAAAGGCGAATATGCACCTTTGAAAAATGTGATTGACATTGCGCCCATGGAAACTGTGACCATAGAATTTGCCGCAAACCAAGATGGCGACTGGTTTTTCCACTGCCATATTTTGTATCATATGATGAGCGGAATGGGAAGAGTTTTCAGTTATGAAAATTCTGCTCCGAACCCTGATCTACCAAACAAAGAAGAATCTTACAAGCAGTTTATAAGCAAGAACCGAATGATCAACACCACAGCAATGTTGGATGTAGCATCTAATAAATTTCATTTTGAAAATATGACGATGTTAGGAGCAAGATGGTTAAATGTGAATGAATTACACAGTAATTATGATTTTACACATTACGAAGGAAGTTTGAAAGTTGGAAGATTTTTAGGAAAATACCAATGGGCAATGCCTTATGTAGGTTTCAGAAGTAATAAAACACACGATATGGCAAAAACCTGGTTCGGGCAAAATGTAATGCCGCAGAATCAAAATGTAGCCATTGCCGGAGTTAGATATCTTCTTCCATTTTTAGTGATTGCCGATGCAAACGTTGATCACAATGGGAAGGTACGTTTGGAATTAAGCCGTGAAAGAATTAAAATTTCACCCAGAATCCGCGCAAATTTTGCCGTTAATTCTGATAAAGAATTTGATGTCGGACTGAAATATGTGGTACAGAAATGGGTTTCTGTTTCAACCAACTACGACAGTGAATTTGGTTTTGGAGCAGGGCTGACTTTTATGTATTAATTTCCATCATATAATTATAATTGACCTCTCATGAAAATGGGAGGTTTTTTTTATAAAAGCGAAAAAAGAAACTGTGATTATTTTTTTAAGTTTTATTGCTGGTTCAATTATTCTTGAATATTCTTCAATGAACAAGTTTTTGCCACTACTTTACACCAACTAATAGCAAGCGAAATTTCTTCCAAACTCAATTTTAAGAATGATTTCTGTTTTTCCGAATATTTCGAAAGAGATTTTTAAAACATTTCAATTAGTTTTCGAAAAGAACTCGAATTAGAACGATTAATTTTTTAAATAAACCATTAACTTATATTTTCATTATATATTTTTGTAGTGCAAAGTTGATAATCATTCGAAAGAATTGCAGAATCAAAATATTAACACAAAAATTAACTTTACCAATCAAAAGTTCAAAATAGTTAAATAATGATGTTTCAAAAAATTCTAACAACCAACCAATCAAAAACCACGATTCTCATCCGATTGATGGTGGGAACTATTTTTCTGTCTGAAGGAATTCAAAAATTTATTTTTCCTGCAAGTCGGGGAGCAGGTCGTTTTGAAAAAATAGGACTTCCCTCACCAGAAATTCTTGCCTCATTTGTTGGCGTATTCGAGATTGTTTGCGGCGTATTAATTTTAATTGGATTGTTGACCAGATTAGCAGGTATTCCCTTACTAATTATTATGCTGGTTTCCATTACAACCACAAAATTGGAAATTTTAAATAACGAAGGGTTTTGGAAAATGCTTCACGAAAGCCGAACCGGTTGGGCAATGCTTTTGGGTTGTCTATTTTTGATCATTATGGGAAGTGGTAAATTTTCAGTAGACCCTTATTTAGAAAAGACGAAAAAATGAAAAACTCGGAAGACAAAGGCCTTTTAAGATCCCTAACTTTAAAAGACGCCGTAGGCATTGGTTTAGGAGCCATAATCGGAGCGGGTATTTTTGTGGTAACAGGAATTGCGGCCGGAGTTTCGGGTCCAGCTTTTCTGGTGGGTTTATTAATCGCCGGAATTATTGCCACTTTTAATGCCTTAAGTTCTGCACAATTAGCCTCCAAATATCCACAGTCGGGCGGTACATATGAATACGGCTATATCTTGATCAATCCTGCTTTTGGATTTTCTGCAGGATGGATGTTTTTAGTCAGTAAGCTTGCAGGTGCAGGTTTTGTTGCTTTAGGATTTGGGAGTTATTTCTACCAATTATTTCCCATAGTTTCCCCATTGACCTATTCTGTTTTAGCGGTTGTTTTTGTGACCGCTGCCAATTATTTCGGTATTAAAAAAGCCGGCGTTCTCAATCTTGCCATTGTTTCTGTGACTTTATTTTCCTTGCTGTATTTAGCGTTTAGTGGGATTCCAAAAGTGAATTTTGATAACTTTAAACCTTTTGCGCCCTTTGGTATTTCAGGAATTGCGGAAGCTGCGGCGCTTTTATTTTTTGCCTTTACGGGCTATGGAAGAATAGCTACACTTGCCGAAGAGGTCAAGGAACCCAAAAAGACGATTCCTAAAGCCATTATCATCACTATTGTAACAGCAATACTACTTTACAGCGTAATTTCCGTAGTGGCGATCGGTGTTATAGGAACAGAAAGAATGGCAAACAGCACCTCTCCTTTACAAGTCGTTGCAGATTCTTTGAACACTCCTGCAATCAGCAGCATTATAACTATTGGTGCATCTGCTGCAATGTTAGGGGTTTTGTTGAGTCAAATATTAGGAATTAGCAGAGTAATGTTGGCAATGGGCAGAAGGAACGACTTACCACCGGTCTTTAAAAATATACACGGAAAGCACCGTGTTCCGCACGTTGGAATACTTTTTACAGGTCTGATCATTTTGATCCTTACGCTTATAGGTTCCTTCGAATTTATTGTTAGAGCGGCGACTTTTACTATTCTGCTTTATTACAGCATTACCAATATAGCAGCATTAAAACAGCCTGCAATCGATCGAATGTATGGCAGATTGATTCCTATATTAGGTTTAATTGGGTGTTTAGCAATGTCGATTTCCCTCCCTTTAAATGTAATATTTTCCGGTGTTGGACTTCTTTTAGCAGGGTTTTTAGTGAGGTTTTTATTTCATAGAATATATGGCAAACAAGAATGATAAAGTTTTTTTTGCCACTGTTAGCTTTAAGCAATCATTGACTAAAAAAAACTCCACAAAATAAATTTGAAGTTTAAGTGAGCGCGACAGGATTCAGGATTGTGATCGTCCCGATTAAAATCGGGATGCTCACTCCAGCAATCTTCTTTAAATAAAAAAAACTCCACAAATAATTGTGAAGTTTAAGTGAGCGCGACAGGATTCGGATTGTGATCGTCCCGATTAAATCGGGATGCACTCCAGCAATCATCTTTAAATAAAAAAACTCCACAAATAATTGTGAAGTTTAAGTGAGCGCGACAGGATTGTGATCGTCCCGATTAAAATCGGGATGCTCGTTTCAGCAATCTTCTTTAAATAAAAAAAACTCCACAAATAATTGTGAAGTTTAAGTGAGCGCGACAGGATTCGCGATTGTGATCGTCCCGATTAAAATCGGGATGCTCGTTTCAGCAATCTTCTTTAAATAAAAAAAACTCCACAAATAATTGTGAAGTTTAAGTGAGC
>NZ_JBWBQW010000005.1:0-315882 GCF_056279225.1 Chryseobacterium sp. UYP7 | reverse complement strand
GGGCTCACCTGTTCCCATTCCGAACACAGAAGTTAAGCCCTCTAGCGCCGATGGTACTGCGTAAGCGGGAGAGTAGGTCGCCGCCAGTCTTTTTATCCGCCACGGCGGACATAGAGCCTCATACATTTATTTGTATGAGGCTTTTTTGTGACCGAAAATCCAGATCAGAGACGAATAGGCGGAAAGACGAAGAGACGATAGACTGATAAATAATGGACTACTAAATAGATTGAGACTCATCCTCGCCCCAACCCTCTCCAAAGAAGAGCCAGCTAGAGCAGTTTGCTTTCTCTAAAAGTTTTCTCCCTAAATCATCATTATATGTTGCATGAATTTGGAAATTAAGTGTTTTTTCTATATCATATCGCATCAAAATTGCAGTGGAATTAGGAACTTTCTGAACTTTTAGCCTCGATGGAAGCGGCATCCTTTTTTGCTTGGACGGGTTTCATTTTTAACCGGAAAAATCTAAGCAAAAAAGATATAGTGGACAGCGGGTATAGATTTGGAAGAAGAGAAAGTTTGGTTGCTCCTGATTAAGATTATACTTATTATTTTCTTTCTGATTATCACTTTATTAATAAGACAAAAGCAGATTTTTAAACTATTACTTTGTACTAAATTTCGGTCTTATTAAAATATTTATCATCGCTAATAATCTTCACTGCAAACTTCTGTTATCGGAATTAGTTTAGAGTATCAATATATTTTTTGCTAACCGAGAAACTCTGTTAAGGAGTTTTGTTTATTTCGGCTCCTCTGTGCTATTTCTCAAAAACTAAAATATCGTTTTTTCTCAGTGTCAAAAAATATCTCAGGTATTATCTAAAGGAAAAATTTCACCAGCTGATGCACTAAAATTATTGCTTTTTTAAAAAGCCATACTTTCAAGTTTACGGCTAATCTCGGGTAAAGATAACTGTATCTTACTTTTCCCGTTTTCATGTTCTATTAGCGGACCACTTTTATGTTTTTTTGACCATCGGGATTCGTAGAACATAAAACAGTAATCGATGAGTAAATTCCTATGCAATTTACCATCTGCCTACATCACCTGTGTACTTAATAAATATCACAGGGAAGTATTTGAAGGCAAGGCCTTAATGTTTTCTCCATTAAGAACCACGGTTGCATGTATTACCGATATCTCAATAAACTTTTCTGTAGCTATAGCACTTCTCTCTTCAGTTGCTGATCGTTCTCAAAGTGGCATATTATTTCCAGAAATACCTGATTTTCTAAGTTGATCTGGAAGAAAATCGAGATATTGAGGATTGATTTGTCTAATAGTATCCAAATCCAAATGCTGCAACAATTCAATTGCTGGTTTTGTGAGGTTTGGCATTTTGTCGGGTTTGGAGGTTGAATTGTTTTTATTTCTCTGAACTTCTATTTCAGAACTGGTGCATTATTGTAAACATACTTCGTAACGAAAGGATTTCCCTGCTCTACAACACTCTGTCGATAGTGTATTAATAAAATGATAAACCAAAGATATGTGTTTTACCATTTTGATGTTCAAATTAATATTACTGGGACTAAAAAACGTGAAAATCACCCTATGTGGAAATTGTTGGATTTTTAGGATAAAAAATGGAGTCACAAATATGTAATTAGTGCCGAAGATGAAAATGGATTTTACACAAAGAGAGATATAAAAAAACCTATTATAGTTGATAAGTAAATTATAAATAATGACCAACAGATCAACTGTCGATAATATAGTATAGTTGAGAAAGTCAACGTTTAATTTATTTGGCCTTTTTCTCGCTCATTAAAATATAAAAGTAGATTTTAAAATCGACTCAGAATTCCCCAATGGATTTTTGTGTCCCCAAACTTCACCGGATTACCGAATTCGTTTCCGTTGGAGATCTGGAAACTCATCAAACCAATGGGTAAAAAGAAATTGAAGCCTAACCCTAAACTATACAATTTGGGTTGAAGTCCGAGATTTCTATTATTTAGTTGTCCGTATTGTCCAAAAATATCAAAAAATGCCTGATTGCCTACTAGATAACGATATTCCGCAGTTCCAAAATAATAAAAGTCTGCAAGAAGAGCATTTTCATTAAAACCACGAAACGAGTTCCAGCCGCCGAAACGCAGCAGTTCATTCGCTGCAAAGTCATTCTTGGAATTGAGCAAAGCAGTTTCTGCCCGTAAATTCAAATAATTATTTCCCGAAATAAGAAAATTCCTCTCCGCTGAGAGCAGGAAATTATTTTGCTGAGAAGTCACATTTTCTTTCGGGTAAATAGTCGAAAAATAATCCGCCTCCACACGAATCCGAGTTTTATAAAGAAAAAGTTCTACTTCCGAAGGTTCCATGATCTCATACCATAAACCAATCCCTTTCTTGTTGAAATCTTTACCTTGAATATAAAGCGAATCCGTGACTGTAGAAGTTTCAAATCTTCCGCGAAGTCCCAATTTTTGTCGGTTACTTAAATGAAGATAGACACTCGGCAGTAGTTTTACACTGGCAAAAGTAGAATCTTGCCTGTAAATATTTACATTAATGTTCGTTCCGATATTTGATTTGAAGAGATAGGGAATATCTGTCTGAAGATTGAAAGTCTGCCCTTTATCCGGATTTCGCTGCCAGAAAATATTTACGGTTTCAAAACTGTTGAACATATTTCGAAAGTTGACATTCAAGCTGCCATTAAAAGTAAATTTATCGGTTTTATCATTTCCGAAACCAATCACGCCATCGAAACTGTTCGATTTTTTCTTTTGCAGAAAAAGAAAGACTTGGGTCGAATCTTTTGTGAACAGCGTTTGCGGTGGCTTCTCTAAAATAACGAAGGGATGATTTTGCAACGATTGATTAATCGCCACCAGATTTTTATCATCGTAAATTTCTCCCTGAAAATCTTTTTTTAAGTTTTTGATGAACCTTGAGGGAACTTTTTCGTAGCCTTTAATAACAAAAGCATCAATTTTTCTTTGATCGCCCTCAACAACTGAAATTTCAACCTGTGGAATTTTATTTTTCATTCCTGTAAATTTCGATTTGACTCGATTAAACGCAAATCCTTTATCCCGGTATTTTTCGCTGATTTCTTTTTTGAGAGAGTCTAAGTTTTTAGTGTAAAAATCAGATTTTAATTTAGCTAAAGTGCCCGTTGCTGCGGGAATAATTACTTGCGCCTCATTAAAATTCTTACCCTTGTCGAAGTAGATTTCTGTAATTTTTCCCTCTTTTTTTACACTTTTAACTTTTGTTAAGTAGTATTTATTTTGAGAAAGTGAATCCAGAAATTTAACTGCAGAAATAGAGTCTTTGACCACTACTTTTTTATTGTTCTGCGTATCGATCAAATGATATACCTTTTCCTGAGCTTTAAAAAAAACACAGAGGAAAAGCAGAAATATGGAGTAAAATATTTTCAATAAAATTGTTTCATAATTGGAACTCAATTTACGGAAGTTTATTATACGGCAAAATTTATTTTTTAATGTTAAAGCGTTTCTATCGGACGTTAATCATTCATAAAAAATTCACTAAAGTTTCTAAAGTTGAAGGACTAAAGATTAATTTTTTATCTTTATCCAGATATAATAACTCAGGCAATTTCTTTAATTTTCTTGAGGTAAAGATTTAGAGAATTATGAAAAAAATAGGCTTGTTTTTTGGGAGTTTTAATCCAATCCATATCGGACATTTAATTTTAGCAAATTATATTCTGGAAAATTCAGATATGGAGGAACTTTGGTTTGTCGTCAGCCCTCAAAATCCCTTCAAAGACAAGAGATCTTTGTTGAAAGATCACAACCGTTTAGATATGGTTCAACTCGCTGTGACAAATTATCCGAAAATGCGTGCGTCAAACGTAGAGTTTTCTTTACCAAAACCGAGTTATACGATTGATACCTTAACATATCTTCACGAGAAACATCCGGATTATTCTTTTGCATTGATCATGGGCGAAGACAATCTGAACAGTCTTTCTAAATGGAAAAACTCAGAAACTTTAATTAAAAATCACCAGATTATTGTGTACCCAAGAAGTTTTGAAGGAGAAAAGAAGGATCATGAATATCTTCAGCACGAAAATATTTCTATCATTAATGCACCTGTGGTAGAAATTTCTGCCACTGAAATTCGAAAAATGATCAAAGAGGAAAAAAATGTAAGACCGATGTTACCACCGGAAGTTTTTGACTATTTAGATGGAAGCAGTTTTTACAAGTAACAAAACCCAATCCCACATTATAATACCTTAAATTTGCGATCGTTTCTTTTAGTAATTGCTAAATATCATCCATGAATTTTATCGAAAATTTCTTTTCAAAATATCCCGATGCTAAATTGAGCCATTGGTTTAAACAAGCATGCGTTGCAGAAATGATCTCCTGGTGCTTTCTTTTTAGTGCGATGATCTGGATTCGTTATGATCGGGAAGGGCTTTTGCCCACGATCTACATTATTATTATCGGGAATATTCACGGCTTGTTTTTTTGTCTTTACCTTCTCTTACTACTTCCGGCTCGCCGAATTTTCCGATGGGATGATGAAGATACCGTGTTTGCGGTAATTGCCGCCTTTTTTCCCTTCGCTACTATTTGGATAGATAAAAAACTCGCACGATCTGATCGGGACGAATAATTCAATGCAATAAATCATGATCTTTAATACTTAAGAGTGGAAATTTCCACTCTTTTTCCGTTTTTGATGTAATACTTCTGCTTTTTTAATTGTCTATAACTTGAAGGACCAAATTTTAATAAATTTTTCTCATTGATTTACAGTTAGTTAAATTATATTAAAGATTTATTTTACTACTTTGTATTGCATAATACTAAACAAATGACATATCTTTGTAATGTAATACTACTAAAGAAAACTAATAACCCAAGAAAAGAAGGAAGAAAAAACTAATCATCAGCCTACTAACCAAGGTAAAAACTAATAATCAGCCTTCCTTCTTTTTCTTTTTTAAAAACTAAACCATGAAAAAACTAATTGTCACTATCTCCCTATTATCAGGATTTGTCGCGTTTGCACAAGGTAATCAGGAAACAGATTCTACTAAAATTCAAAAAATCGAAGAAGTTGTAATGACGAAAAAAGTTTTTAAAAAATTAAGCGACCGTTTCGTTTATGATGTTGCCGCGTCTCCGGTTGCAAAAGGGAATACCGCTTTCGGACTTTTAAAAGAAACTCCGTTGGTTTCTTCTACCGATGATAAGACTTTGAAAATTGCCGGAAAATCAAACGCTGTTATTTATATCAACGGACGAGTAACTCAAATGGATGCGGATGGTTTGGTAGAATTTCTGAAAAATATGCCAGCAGAAAATATTCAGAAAATAGAAGTGATCACGATGCCGGGAAGTGAATTTAAAGTAGAATCAACCGACGGAATCATCAATATTATTCTGAAAAAGAAAACAACAGATGGTTTAAACGGAAATATGAGATTTTATAACGAGCAAAATTATTATAATGCTACAGGAGCTGGCGTAAGTTTAAACTATAGAAAAGACAAGTTGGGAATCAGCGGAAATGTGAACACAAACGAAAACGTTGAGTACAAATATTATATTTTAAATAACGGAAATAAAGACGCGGCTAACCGGTCTGTTGGAAGTATTTCTGATCCTAATAAAAATTTAGGAGGCTATCTTAACATCGATTATGCATTGAACGATAAAAGTAGTTTAGGCTTAACCTACAATTCCCGCGCAAATAGAAGTTATGATTCTACGATCGATTTATATAATACGACGACTAATTTAGAAACAAATCAAACCAGTTATTCTTTAACAAAGAGTAAAGAAGATGCACATTCGTACAATAATTCCATCAATTTAAATTATGAATTAAAAACAGATTCTTTAGGAAGTAAATTAAATTTGAATGCAGCCGGATTGCTTTACAGAAGATTTCAAACCTCGACTAATTTCACTTATGCTTCGGATGTTGATCAAAACCAAAATTCAAAACTGTTGCGAATTATGCAGAATCAGCCGCAAATCATCAATAATTTTTCTGCCACTGCAGATTACATTAAGAAATTTAAAAATGATCTAACCATCGCGGTCGGTGGAAACTTCAATAAAACGAACACCGATAATGATACGCAATACGATCTGTATGATTTCCGTACTTCGACGCCAGATTCCATGCCTAATCATTTTGTTTACGACGAAAATATTTACGGAGCATATTTAACAGTTGAAAAAGTGTTTTCTCCAAAATTTTCCGGTAAAATTGGTGCTCGGTATGAACTGACCCAAAGTGAAGGAAATTCTGATAATACCGCAGACGAAAGATTGCGAAGCATCAAAAGAAATTATAATGAATTGTTGCCTTATCTGAGTTTGAATTATGCCATCAATGATAAAAATAATATTTCCTACGCGTTCTCCAGCCGAATCAAAAGACCAAGTTTCTGGGAACTGAATCCTACGAAAACTTTATTAACGGAATTCAATTATACCCAAAATAATCCGTTCGTAAAAGCTTCTTCCGTGTACAAACAGGAATTAACATATATGTATAAAAACTCTTACTTTTTAATTCTGAATCATGCATTTGTTAAAGATAATATCACCGAAGTTCCTTTGCAGGGTGTAATTAACGGAGTTAATCAGGTACGATATATTAGAACTAATTTTGGTAATAATCAGGAATACAGCGCAATGCTGGGAATGCAAAAAAGTTTTTTCAAAGGATATTTGACCTCTAATTTCAATGCAGGAGTTCAACACAATGTCAATAACGGAAGCCTAAGTCAGGATCCATTAACCGGAGATATTTTTCCACTTTACGAAAACAATAGAAAATCTACAAGTTTTACGATCCAGACAAGCAATAACATTCAGTTAGACAAGAAAAAAACTTGGTTTGTAGGCGTGAACTATTTTTATGTTGATAAACAATTGATAGAATTAGGAGTACTTGATAGAATGATGAGTTTAGATTTCACGGTGAAAAAATTATGGAACAACTGGACTTTCGCTCTTGATCTTGATGATGTTTTGAACACGCAATTGATCTCCATAACCGATTATCAGAAAAACGGGAACTACAATAATATTTCTCAGGACCGATTTACGAGAGGTGTAAAATTAACTTTGGTTTACAGCTTCGGAAATCAAAAAGTGAAAAAAGTGAGAGATATTGACAGTGCCGACAAAGACATTAAAAACAGAACCAGATAATTTTAATTTTTTCATTCTTTAAGTTAGATTGTAAAAGAAATCCACAGCGTTAGGCTGTGGATTTTTGATATTTAAATAAATCAGTTTCAATTTTTCGGCAAGAAAACTTCCGCCAACATGCATCTAGCGCTTCCGCCACCATTGGTTTCAATCGTATTTAGGTCTGCGTAAATAATTTCGCAGTAGTTTTCAATTCTTTGAACTTGTTCTTTCGTTAATGATTTATAAGCTGTTTCGCTCATGACCAAAAACTGAGTTCCCTCTTCATTTTGAACTTGGAGCATATTTCCGGCAAATTGCTGAAGTTGATCTTCTGAAATTTCAATCAATTCTTTGTTCGTCGATTTAATGACTTCCTGAACTTTTTCTCTTTCAATTTCACTGTCAATACAATCCAGACAAATTACAACAAATTGTTCGGCAACACACATCATCACATTGGTATGATAAATAGGCAATCTTTGATCACCAAAATTTTGATAAGAATGAAAAACCACCGGTGTAAAATTAAATTTCGCGCAGAATTTCCGAAATAATTCTTCATCTAAACGCAAGGAAACCGAACCGTAAGCAATTTTGTAATCGTGATCGAAAATCATACTTCCTGTTCCTTCCAGATATTTTTCTTCGTTTTCGAAGTGGCTAAAATCATCAACTTCATCAATAATAAAACCTTCACTTTTTAAAGTTTCCAAAATATCTGGTCTTCGCTCATCTCTTCTGTTCAAAGCAAACATCGGATAAAGTGCGACCGTTCCATTTTCATGAAAACTCACCCAGTTATTGGGGAAGATAGAATCCGGCGAATGTGGTTTCAAAGTATCTTTTACCGTGATCACATTAACTCCTTTGTTCCGAAGTTTCTCCACGAAATTGTTGAATTCCTGAAGTGCTTTTTGCTGAATGTCGGAATCTTTTTGTTCGACTTGAAAATAATTGTTTTCCGCAGTTTGGGAATTGTAACCGAAAGCGATCGGTTCTACCATCAATACGGTACTGGCTGTTTGCATTTATGATCTATTTTAGTTAGCATTGAGTTGCTATTGAGCAAAAATACTTAAATTTATAGATAATAAAAAACCCATGTTAGAAATTGCCTGTTTTGAAATCACTTCTGCCGAAACTGCCTTGAGATCAATGGCCGACAGAATTGAATTCTGCGATAATATTGAAGTTGGTGGTTTAACGCCGGACTTTTACGAATTTTTACATTTGAAAAGAACTTATAAAACTCCCATTTATGTCATGATCCGCCCGAAAGGTGGTCCTTTTTATTATTCCGCTGAAGAATTTATACAAATGAAAAGCAGCGTCATTAGTTTTAAAGAAGCGGGAGCCGATGGATTGGTTTTTGGAATTTTAGATTCTCAAAACGAAATTGATGAGGCAAAAAATAGAGAACTTTTAACTTTAGCAGGAGATATTCCCTGTACATTTCACCGGGCTTTTGACCGGACTTCAGATCTGGAAAAGTCCATTAATACTTTGATTAAGTTAGGCTTCAGAACCGTTTTAACATCTGGTGGAAAATCATCGGCGATGGAAGGCAAGGAAAATCTGAAAGATCTGGTGGAAAAATATGCACATAAGATAGAAATACTGATCGGTGGTGGAGTTCGTTCCGGAAATATCGCAGCACTCAAAAAATTCACGGGTGGCACAAGCTTTCACTCTTCAGCCATTATGAAATATGATACCTTTGTTACGGAAGGTGAAATTAAAAAATTGAAACAAGGCTGTTCTTAGAATATATTTTTTTAAACCACAAAAGACACAAAAGTTCTGTTCTTTAGAGTATATAAAAGTGCAAATAAGAAAACTGTTTAATTTCTTTTCGGTGAATATGATCTAAGATTCGAATCAGTAAAAAGGATTTGTATGAATAATAATTCAGTAAAAAAAGCAAAGTAAAAAACTTAGCGAACTTTGCGCAAATCCTTCGAGTCTTTGCGTGAAAAAAGGAATTATTCTCGCACCAAAGGCAGAGTAGAACATCTCAACAAACCACCCATTTTCGAAATTTCCCGGTAAGGAACTTCTTCAACCGTCATTCCCCATTCATTTCTCAGGTGATTATTCAGTCTTGTAAATGAAGAATCAGAAACCACAATTTCTGGTGAGATAGAAAAAATATTAGGATTCATTTCGAACATTTCCTGTTGAGTCACGTGGAAACAATTTTCTTCGCCGAAAATATCGAGAAGCAGTCGGTAATCACTTTCATCAACAAAACCATCTTTATAAATAATGCATTTGTCTGCTCCTACAGGATTAAAGGTGCAGTCTAGATGTAGAATTCCTTTAAAAGGATCGGTGTCGTTCTTTTTTAATTCAAGATCGATGATTCTTTTTTTAGGAAAGTGTTCTTTTAAAACTTCAATCGCATATTCATTCGTACGTGCTGTTTTAAAATTTCTGTAATCTTCTGAAAAGCAAGTTCCAATGAAAAGGAAATCGTTCCAAACAATTACGTCGCCACCTTCGATATGAGCCGTGTCCGGAAGATTGATGATTTTTTTCCAGCCTACTCTTGCAAAGATCTTTCGGTAAGCGTCCTGCTCATCATAACGATCCTGAATGATATTGGAAATGATCATTTTATCATCAATCACAAAAGCAACGTCACGCGCGAAAACCTGATTGTACTCCTTAATTAAACTGGGGCGATAAACTTCTACATCATGTTTTCTCAATATTTTTTCGAATTCCGTCATTTCGTGAACGATTGCATCTTCTGTCGGATAGGTTCCATTTTGAAGAGAATGATAACTTTTTGCGTCGTAGCTGTCTTCTAATGAATGCGGATGACCCATTGAGTTGGGCATTCCGAGTACGACAGATTTAAGTTTAGCGGTTTCGTTGGTAATGTTGAGATTCATATATAGTGATTGTAGCAAATTTAAACAAAGCAATTGAAGTAAGAAAGTTTTTGCAAAGGTCAATAGAAAAACTTACTGTCAGTGTCGAGTTTTACCTGACAAAATGACATTTTACAATTTCAAACTTTATGAATAAAAAACCTAAAATATTCCCAATTTCATTAAAAGTTTATAAATCTTGTTAATGTTTAGTTAAAATTGAAACAAAGCGTTTTTCCGTTATACCTATATAGCACTAAATTTGTTAAGATAACAGCATAAAAGTTTTTAAACAATATAACAATGAAGAATACTATAAAAAAACTAATTCCCTTTGCCTTTGTAGGCGTAATTTCTGGTGCTACAACTTTCGGCATGATTAATTATTTTGATGGAAATAGAGGAAACTCAGATTTTTCTTATTTCGCACCTAAAACAAGCGATGCACAATACGCATCCTTTAATATGACCGGAGTTGGCGATGATTTCGTGAAGGCTTCAAAAATGACGGTTCCGGCCGTAGTGAGTATAAAGAACTATTCCAACAAAACTTCGTCGAGAAGTAATCAGGATATGTTCGATCTGTTTTTCGGAAATCCATTCGGAGATAATCAATCGCAACAGAAACAACAGCAGCAACCGCCACCAAATATGCCCACAGGAATGGGTTCCGGCGTAATTATTTCTCCTGATGGTTATATTATTTCCAATAATCATGTGATTGCCGGAGCTAATAAATTAGAGGTCGTTCTATCAAACAAGAAGTCTTACGTTGCTAATTTAGTAGGAACGGATCCAACCACAGATATCGCCCTTTTAAAAATTGAAGAAAAAGGTTTGCCTTATTTAAATTTTGCGAACTCTGACAATGTTGAAGTTGGACAATGGGTTTTAGCCGTTGGTAATCCACTCGGATTGAACTCTACCGTTACTGCCGGAATTATTTCAGCAAAAGGCAGAAGCATCGATTTACTAAGTCAACAATCTCAAAGTCCGATCGAAAGTTTTATTCAAACTGATGCCGCCATTAATCCCGGAAATTCAGGTGGAGCCTTGGTTAATCCAAATGGTGAACTGATCGGAATTAATTCTGCGATATCTTCTAAAACAGGTTATTATGAGGGATATGGTTTTGCCGTTCCGTCCAATTTAGCAAGAAAAGTAGTTGAAGACATTAAACAGTTTGGTTTGGTACAACGAGGTTTCTTAGGAGTTCGTCCTTTAGATCTTTCTGATCAAAGACAGGTTTCAGCCTACAACCAACAGAAAAAGACAAATATCAAAACCGGTGACGGTGTTTATTTGTTAGATGTTTCTGAAAAAGGTGGTGCAGAAGATGCCGGATTACGAACTGGCGATATTATTACGAAAGTTGACAATGTAGTAGTTTCCACTTATTACGATCTTTCATTTGCGGTTGGGAGCAAAAGACCCGGCGATAAAGTAGCGGTAACCTACATGAGAAACGGAAAAGAAAATACCGTAAACGTTACTTTAAAAGATCAAAAGAATGGAACTTCGACCAGAAGTAAAGCGGATCTTTCGGTGACCGAAAAAATTGGATCAGACTTCGAACCATTGAGTGACAAGTTTAAAACAGATTACGGTTTAACAAGCGGTGTGATCGCGAGAAACGTTATCGACGGAAGCGAAATGTCTAAAATTGGAATTGTAGATAATTACATCGTAATTGAAGTGAACGGAAAGCCTGTAAATTCCCAGAAAGATGTTGAGAAAATCCTGCAAGGTTACAACGGAAACGTTCAGGTGAAATATGTAGATGAGTACGGAAGAATTACAACAAGAGGCTTTAAAATGCCTTAGTAAATCATTATATATCAAAAGGAAAACGCAACTGTTCAGGTTGCGTTTTCCTTTTTGAAAATTTATTCTATTCTTTCACGAAGTTATAAATTTTACCTCCCTGTTTTAAAATCATCGTTTTATTTTCGGGATTGAATTCTAAAATAATTCCTGCCTGATCAAATTTAAAGATATTTTTTCCGGAAGCATCAAGTGGAAAAGCAGATTGTCCCGTTGCTTGAGCCATTAATGTGGAATCATCAGTGGTCACAGTAATTTTCAAAGGAATGTCTTTGCTGGAATAGGTTCCTAAATATTGATCCAAATCAGCACTGTTTATTTCCACTTTTTTAAAATCAGGAATTTCGTATGGTTGATTAAAAGCCGCGCTTAAAATTGCGATCGCAATATCATTATTATTGTAATTACTACCATTTGAAGTCAATGCAAAACCTAATTTTTCCGCGGGGAAATATCCATAATTAGATCTGAATCCATCAATTCCACCGGTGTGACCGAAAGCTTTCTTTGTTCCAAAGGGCATCTGAAAAAGTCCGTAACCATAATTGTCTTTGATGTTTTCCATTAATTTTAAACTTTTTTCAGAGATTATTTTACCATTAAATAAAGCTTCTGCAAATTGCAGTAAATCGCTTGGAGTAGAAACAATTGCTCCGGCTCCAAGTGGAATTGAAAGATCGGTTTCTGGTTCTTTTATCCATTCCTTTTCGAAATGATAAGAATTTGCTTCATTGTTTTTTAAATTAATTTTTCCGCCGTAATAGGTGTTTTTCAGTCCAATTGGTTTGATGATCTTTTCCATTAAAATTTCAGAATATGGTTTTTTGTAAACCTTTTCTAAAATGAAACTAAGTAAAACATAGTTAGAATTGCTGTAGTCTGCTTTGGAATCTGGGTCGAAATCACTTCCGCCTTCTTCTATTAATTTTAGGAGGTCTTTCTCAGATTTTTTCTCCGTATTCCATTTTAGGTAATCTTCATTGTTCGTAAAATTGTGGATTCCGCTTCTGTGATTGAGTAAATTGCTGATGGAAATTTTATTGGCGTTCTTGATCGAAGGAAAGTATTTGTCAATTTTAGTGTCTAATGAAAGTTTGTTTTCTTCCATCGCTTTTAAGATCAACGTACTTGTTAATGATTTTGAAATGGAACCGATCCGATATTTTGTGGTTTCATTCGGTTTAGCTTTGGTTTCTACGTCGGAAAAGCCGATGGATTTTGTGTAGATTATCTTTCCATTTTCAGAAATGGCAACACTTCCCATGAACTTGTTGTTATTTTCTAAGGTCTGAAAATAGAGATCAAGTTTTTCTTTATCAAATTTCTGTGCGAAGCAGGTTGTGGTAAAAAATGTTACCAGAAGGAGAATAAGTGATTTTTTCATGCTGTTATTTTTTTTGATTAATTGATTTTTTAAATTTTAAAAGTAAAGTGATCAGAAAGTAAAATACCAAGATGGAAAGTAACATGACTGGAATAAACCAGTTTCCTAAAACCTCTGTAATGGCGGTTCGATCCGTGTCATTTGAAATTCCTAATACGAGAAATGAATCATTCTTATAGTAGAGACCAATTTCTGCAGGATTTATTATTTTCGCAACAATCATAAAAATAAATCCAAAAAGCAGAATGTACAAAAAGAAGAAAATAATATAAGAAATACCGTTTGTAAAATTTAAGATCAAAGCTTTGAAAATATGAACAGGATTGAAAGTTTTGGTTGCCTGTTCCAGTTTTTTGTCAGCTACTAAAGGTTTTAAAACTTCTTCCGGAGTTCCTAGTTTTTCCAGAATATCCAGTAAAATATCGATTTCCCTACCTTCTTTTTTCTGGTTCAATGCTTCGAAAATATGGCTGTTGAATTCCATATAAACATCGTCCTGATTTTGCTTGGATAGTGAATTTGTGGCTTTTGTGATCCTGTTCATATAATTCTCATAGACTCTTTTGGAAGCGGCTTCTGAGAATTTTATATTGGCTGTTTTCATTGTACTATTTTTTTAATTGCGGTTTCTAAATCTGTCCAATACCTATTCATTTGAAGGAGCGTTTTTACACCAACTTCTGTGAGCGAATAATATTTTCTGGGGATTCCTGTTTCCTGTTCTACCCATTTTGATTCTACTAAGTTTTCCGTTTTTAAGCGGTTCATTAAGGGGTAAAGTGTTCCTTCTGCAACTTCTATTTCGGTGTGATTTCTAATTTGTTCAATGAGTTCATAACCGTAATATTCATTGTTTTTCAGAATGTTCAGCACAATAAAAGTAAGCGTACCTTTTTTGACCTGTGATTTCCAGTTAGTAACAAACGTTTCATTCATAAAGCAAATGTATAACAAAATACATAGTATAACAAAGTACATTGGTAAAAAATTTTGATTTATTTTCACCTTTGTAGAATTTAAGGGATCTTCCGGGGAAAATTGCTTTCAAAAAGTTTAAATCATTTTTAAAGTTTAAATATTGAAAATTCTTTCGGTGGAATTTAAGACCTTCAAAAGAAAAACTGAAAGGAATCTGTAGCCCCGATCGCAACGGCATCCTTTTACTTTTTTTGAGGAAAAAAGGAAAAGATAGTGGAGAGCGGGTTGATGTTTTTGAGAAGCGAAAAACTTCGTGCTCCTTTGAAATAAGAAAATCGGGAAAGATTTTAAGAGTAGTTACTTCCTATTGGCCAGTTTTAATAATTTTTTCTTTTTCCGTTTGTAGATGACTTCGGTGATTTTTCCGCCCATCCAGGCACATGGAAAGAAAGTAAGGAATATTAAAATTTTATAAAAAGTAGGATGGTAAGGGAAAATAATAATATCCAGCATCGCGATAAAAAGCAGAATGAAACCTATTAAAATCGCATAAGCAACTTTGGCATATTTTACGATGATCGCAGTTACAACACCGCCAATCGTTGCACCAATCCCGGAGGAAATAAGAAGTGCTACAAAAAAATAAGGTTTATGTTCCATCGACTTCAGCAATGTTTCCCAATGCTTAAATGGAGCATACTCTTCATAGATGATCCAGGAAGAATTTAGCCTTATACCCAAAGAAATGAGCAGCGCCGCGACGCCAAGACCTACAAAAACTGCAAATGTGTTTCGAAGAAAGTTCATTTAAAATTGATGTGCAATCATTGAAATTTCTATATCTACATTTTTCGGCAAACAGGAAACCTGAACAGTTTCTCTCGCCGGAAAACTCGCTGCATCTAAGTAAGACGCATAAATATCGTTCATCACCGCAAAATCATCCATATTTTTAAGAAATATGGTTGCTTTTACTACATTTTTAAAAGTCATTCCGGCTTCAGTTAAGATCGCCTCTAAGTTTTTCATGACCTGATGCGTTTCTTTCTCGATGCCTTCTACCAGCTTTCCACTTTCAGAATTCAAAGGAATTTGTCCGGAAATATAAAGAATTCCGTTGGCGAAATTTGCCTGAGAATAAGGTCCAATTGCGGCAGGAGCTTTTGGGGTAGAAATGAGTTTTTTCATAATAGCAATATTGGGCAAATATAAAACTTATGTTTTGTTTTTTAAAATGATTTTAGAAAGGCGCGTTCGGTTGCGTAAAACTTCGGTCTTTATATTTAAGCGCATCCCGTAAAATGTTGGCTTTAATACCGATGAAGAAATCGTATACTTTGTACTGTCCGTAAGGGATCCAGTTAAAATTAATGGTAAAACTTCGCTGGTCGCGGGAGAATCCAATTCGGGTATTAGCAATTTCTTTAGAAACGACATCGTAATAAAGATTCCCGTTAATATTCCAGAACGGAGTTAATTTGATGCTGCCATCAAGACCAACTGAAGCCATTTGATTTCCGAAACGGGTAAGATTACGGGTGTAACTGTATTGCGCATTGATGTTTAAAGTCCAGGGCTGCGTGAAACGCGCATAGTTGTCGTCATCAAAATAATAATTTTCATTCCTTATTTCTCCTTTTGTACTGTATTTTTTAGAGAGATCTACCTTTTCTTTTCCGCCAAAAATCTCGCTGCTCAAAGGGTAGGAGAGCTGCGCATTGAAACCCTGAATACTAAAATTCCCAAAATTATCGGTCCGGATCCCAGTGTTTTCGCCCGGTGCAAAAATAATTTTGTAAGGTTCCAAAGCTAAACTTGTATTTAGATTTAACTTATCAAATAACAATGTTTGCCCATTTAGCGTGAAAATAGACCATTTATACTTTGGCGCGGCAAAGTTGTAGCTGGTATTGAAATTTAAACTTTCGAAGATCTTAATTTTTTTAATTCCCGTAGAATCCTTTTTAGATTTCACTTTCATCTCCAGATTATTATTGATGGAAAACGTTAAAGCTTCCTGCAGGCCGGAATTTGGTGATCCAATAATCCCCCGGTCGAAAATAGAATAAGGCGTTAATTCGCCGCGTTCGTTGTTGTATTCTTTGTAATAACCAAAGCCTGGCGCGGAAAAATCCGGGGAATAACTAAAGCCGATCTGCGGCGTCATCATGTGACGAATAGCCTGAATTCCGGAGCCTTTTTTGAAATTCAACATTCCGTAAAGAACAGTTTGTAAACTTGCACTTGTAGAGAAAGAAGAGTAGCCTGCGATTTTTTTATTCAAAGTATCTTCTACCGTATTCGTTATTGGATTGTAAAAACGGGTTAGCGTTTTGGTCGTTAAGGCATTATCAATATTCGCGGAAACTGAAAAAGTGAAATATTTTGCGATAGTTGTATTGGTTCCTAAACCGATGTTGTTCTTTAGACCGGTCTGTAATTTATCCCACATTGCTTTGGTGAAAAGCTCTCCTTCGTTCGTCTGAACGTAATTATTAAAATTAAGTCCCGTGTTCACCGTAATATTTTCTAAAAGTCCTTCTCTGGTTCCGGATTTAGGTTTAAATAAGTAAAACTGGTTGATTGCCACATTTAAAACAGGCAGTTTTAAGTCGGCCAATCCGGTTGAGAAATTCTGGGAATAAGAAGAAGTTCCGGTAATGGTGATGGGAATCGTAAGAAATCTCTTCACAATACTCACACTGGAATTCTGCTGTGCATTCAAATTATTCTGATTAAACGCGTAATTATTATTGACGGTGTTATTGTAAAATTTATTGCTGACCACATCTACCGAAGCTGCAAACGTGAGAAAAGGATTCGCTTTTGAATCCTGTTGATGGCGCCACGCGATGCGATAGGTCTTGCTTTTGGAATAATCAGATAGCCCTTTAATCCCACGAATTGTTGTCCCAATGTCGGCAGAAAAATTCCCGGAATATCGGTAGTTTTTTTTATAATTCATCTCGGGCCGAAGATTAAAACTTCCTTTTGTATAAATATCTGTAAGAATCTTTAAATCGAAATGTTCCCCAATGGGTTGATAATAACCGAGGGAATTTAGAAAAAATCCGACATCTTCCCGTTCTCCAAAACTCGGAATTAAAATTCCCGCACTCCTTTTATCTGAAAAAGGAAGAATTGCAAAAGGCATAATGAGTGGAGTAGGAACATCCTCTATATAAAGCTGGATCGGTCCCGTTATAACCTGGGATTTTTCTTTTCCTTTTATTAATTTAATGTTCGGAGCGAGCAGATAATAATCGGCAACAGAATCTTTTTTCGAGATAAAATATTCGTCGGTCGTATATTTTCCTCTGCGCATAAAGAATACGGAATCGTTGTATTTTTTTGTTTTTTCGGCAACAATTACGCCTTCACTTTCTTCGGTTCTGGCATTAAAAGCGATCGCCTGGCGATTTTTAATATTATAAGTAAACTGGTCGTATTCGTAGGTTTTACCGGCTTGCGTTGCCTTCGCGGGTGTTTTTATTTTTCCAAGTGAATCGAGTTCACCTCTGGCAAAAATTAAAGATTTATCCCAGTCGATCGAAATGTAATCTGCCTCAATTAACATATCCTGATACTTTACCTGTGCTTTTTTGTTAAGGTAAGTTATCTTCTTCGGAATGTCGTTTCGAATATTGTCCGCTTTGGTTTCTACAACCGCTTCCAGCGATTCTTTTTTTACGATAATGGTATCGGATTTGCGAATGGTATCATTAACTATCTTATTTCCAGACAAACTTTGAGCATTTAATAATGCTAAAAAATTGTTAAAAATTAGGATAATTAAGATTAGTAATATATTTTTGGAGCCGGTTTTGACCAAAGCGATTTTTTCTGTAATTTGTGGTCAAAATTAATACAATTTTTAAAATTTAAAGATGATTACTCACAGTTTTTCAATTAAAAGATATTTTTTATTACTTTTTGTTCTGATGTTCACGCTGAGCGGTGCGCAGAAAAAATTCACCATCGTATTAGATGCAGGTCACGGTGGTAGTGATATTGGCACCAATCGAAAGTACAATGACTTAGGAACCGTTCGGGAAAAAGACATTACTTTATCAATCGTACTCCGGTTGGGCAGAATGCTCGAAAAAGACAAAGATTACAAAGTAATTTACACCCGAAAGATCGACGAATTCCCATCATTAACCGAAAGGACTACTTTAGCGAACCGAAGCAAGGCAGATTTATTTCTGTCTGTACATGTTAATGCTTCACCCGCGACCAACACTACGACACAGGGTACAGAAACCTTTATTCAGGGACCGAATCAGAATAAACGAAATCTGGAGGTGGCCAAAGCCGAAAACGATGTAATTTATCTGGACAATAAAGACCGCGAAATGTTTGCCTCCTACGATCCGCAGTCTCCTGAATCCCTTATTGCGTTAAAAATTCAGCAAAGTAAATATCTAGAAAGCAGTTTACTTATTGGCAGTCTTGTGGAAGAAAATTTCTCTAACAAAGACAAAAGATTTTCACGGGGAATTAAGCAGGCTGATCTACACGTTTTAAGGATGAACGCAATGCCATCTGTCCTCATAGAAACTGGTTTTGTGAATAATTACGATGACGCGAGTTATTTATCCTCCGATAAAGGCCAAAATGATATTGCCGAAAGTATTTTTGATGCGATCGAAAAATATAAGAAAGCAATGGAACGCAATGGAGGTGTTAAAAATCAACCTCGTGAACCGGAAAAACCGACAGAAAAACCTTTAAAGAATGATTTCAGAATTTTATTGATGTCTTCTCCAAGTAAATACGGCATCAACGATCCAGCGATGAAAGGACTGAATTACGTTTTCACGATCAAAGAAAACGGAATGTATAAATACTACTACGGAACGACTAATTTAGCTTCGGTACGCGATGGCAATTTAAAAACTGCCAGAGATGCAGGATTCAGAAATGCGACTTCTATTTCCTTCGTGCCTAATCAGAAATTAGGGATTGGTTATTACACTATAGAAATAGCGGTGTCTGATCAAAAACTGAGTTCTAATTCCTACATTTTGAATACGTTAAAGGATGTTAGCCGGGAAAAGGAAAACGGTAAATTCTATTACACCTACGGTAAATTTTCAAGCTTAGAAGAGCCTGTAAAAATCCAGAAAACGTTAGACGATAAAGGGATTAAAAATACTGTAATTCAAAAAGTTTTCAAATAAGATTGAAAGATTGTTGCAGGATCAAAACATAATTGATATTTTTGCAGTCCTCAAAGCAAAGGCCTATTCGTCTAGTGGTAAGGACTCAAGATTTTCAGTCTTGCAACAGGGGTTCGATTCCCTTATAGGCTACGAAAAATGAAAATTTTGAAAAGTTTTTTAAATATTATTTTGTAATCAAAAAAAGATTATTATCTTTGCACCCAAGTTTTTAGAAAGATATGGCAAATCATAAATCAGCTCTGAAAAGAATCAGACAAAGCGAAAAGAAAAGATTAAGAAACAGATACTACCACAAAACTGCCAGAACGGTTTTGAAAGTATTGAGAAGTGAGGAAGATAAAGCTGCTGCTACATTACAGTTGCCTTTAGTGATCTCTTTGTTGGATAAATTGGTGAAGAAAAACATCATCCACAAAAACAAAGCGGCCAACCTTAAAAGCAAGTTGACAAAGCACGTTAATAAACTAGCGTAATTTTATAATACACAAAGACGCACTGGCCCGTTCGTCTATCGGTTAGGACCTCAGGTTTTCATCCTGGTAAGAGGGGTTCGACTCCCCTACGGGCTACTTAACTTCCGAAATTAATTTTTCGGAAGTTTTTTTATGTCCAGATTTTAGAATGAAAAAATAACGTTTTGAATGTTATCTTTCCACTATTATAACTTCTTAAATTATGTTACCATCCCTTTTTGGTCAGCAGTCCTAATGTCTTAGATGAAATAATCATCAGGATTAGTAATTTCTTTAAGTCTTCCTATCATTTAAATTATTCAATAAAAATTCTTACTTTTATTGAGGCTGTAAATTCGAAATTCAAAATGATCAGCATTTTATCTATAATTACAATTCAATGAAAAAAATAACGGTGATTATTTTCGCTTGTGTAAGCTTAGTGGTTTTCGGTCAGGAAAGACCACCCGAAATGGTGAGTGGAGTAAAACCTCTAGAAGTTGCGACTGTAAAAGATACTTCTGATCTATATCAGGAAGCCTACGATCTTTATCAGGACGAGCAATATGATAAAGCTTTAAAGGTAATCAATTCAGCAATAAAACGCGACAAATCAAGATTAGGTCTCTATGATCTGAAATGCTATATTCTTATCAAATTAAAAAAGAATAACGATGTTATTGAAACTGCAACCACAGCAATTGCGCTTGATCCAACCGACGCGAAATTTTATGAGATCAGAGGAAATACGTATTATTTTGATTTTCAACCCGAGAAAGCGCTTCAGGATTTTAGAAAAATGATCTCGCTGGATCAAACCACCAATCGGTATTACAATAATTATTTAAAGTTATTGAACGAAAAGCGCCTCGATAAAGAGATGATCAATCTTTACGATACATTCGTGAAAGCGCTGCCAAAAATTAAAGAAAAGAATGAAACACGTTTTTTAGCTGATGTTTATTTCTACTTTGCACTCGCCTTTGAACGCCAGAAAAATAACGATAAAGCAATCGAACTCTTGACTGAATCTATAAAAATTAATAATACAGGTTCGATGTATTACAATAACAGAGGTCTGATTTATCAAACTAAAGGGGAACTAAAACCAGCATTACGCGATCTGGATAAAGCAATTAGTTTAGATCCTGAAAATTCAGCATACTACGAAAATCGTTTCTCCATTTATTTTGAAGATAAAAACTACGAAAGTGCAAGAAAGGATCTGTTGAAAATTCTAGCCTTAGGAACAGATGCCGCTTACATCTACGCGAATCTGGCCCATACCTATCAAATGCAGGGCAAATCAAAGGAAGCTGTAGCAAATTACGAAATCGCCCTGAAGAAATCTTCCGGCAGTGCCGAACTCATGACCAACGCAGCTTATGCCTATTTCGAAACTGGAAATAACGCCAAAGCACAGGAATATCTAGAAAAAGCCTACACTCTGGATCCAAAAGAGATCGATGTTTTGGTAGGATTAGCGGTTCTTTATCATCAACAAAATAATAAAGTACAGCAGGATAAGATGCTAAAGGATATCGCCGAAAATACTTCATATAAAGCAGGTAAAAATTTATTGAAGGAATTAATGAAAGATAATTATATCTACACCGCTAAGTTTCAGAAATCTTGGGTAGGATTATTTTAAAAAATAATTAATAGCTTCTATTAGGATTGTCCTTCTTCAGTTTTTTTCTTTTCCTCTAAAGATTCGCGATAGAGTTTCTGGGCGCTCCATTTTGCATGAACCGAGGGCAATATTTTGTAGCCTTTCTTCTGGGAATATACCTTAGTAAATTCTGCTCCAAAAAAGATGAGCATACACGTATAATTGATCCACATCATAATTAAGATGATGGTTCCGGCCTTACCGAAAGTGGAGGTCGGCTTAAATTCCCCAAAATAAATACTCAAAAGAAATTTACCCAAAGTAAAGAGAACCGCGGTCAAAATTGCGCCGGACCATACGGATTTCCAGGAGATCTGTACATCCGGCAGGACTTTAAACATAAAGGCAAAAACGAGTACGACCAAAACAAATCCGACCACATAGTTTACGAGTTCCATTAAAATATATGTTTCTAAGCCTAAATGAACCGTAATGAAATTATTTAATAAGCTGATGACCGAAGAAAGCAGCATGGTGATCATCAATAAAAAACCGATGACCAAGATCATTCCCAAAGAATTTGCGCGGTCTAGAAAAAATTTGACAATCGCCTTTTTCGGAGCTGCCTCTACATCCCAAAGCGCGTTAAGCGATTTTTGAAGTTGAAAGAAAATAGTTGTTGCTGCAAAGACGAGCGAAAAAATTCCCACAATTTTCATAAAAATATTTTGCTTGTCGATCAGTGCACTGGCAATCATTTCCTGAATGCTTTTTGCAGATTCTTCGCCCATTAGATCATTAATTTGACTGCTGATCTGCCCACGTATTGCTTCTTCACCAAAAAAATATCCGGCGATCCAGATAATGATGATCAATAATCCGGGAATTGAAAAAATCGCATAATAAGCCAAACTTGCAGAATCTCTCGTTGCATTAGAGTCATTCCATTCGTTGAAGGTTTCCTTTAAAGTTTCCCAGAAAAATTTTAATTTTTTCATCATATACGTTTACGATTTAGAACGGATAACCGATTGCGATGTTTAGGATCAGATTATCTTTTCTCCAGGCGCTGCTGCCGAAATCGATCCTGTCGAAAGTCCAGCGGTTTCCTTCTTCATAATAAGGAATTCTTAGCGGCATTGCCAAATCTAATCTTAAGATCAAGATAGAAAAATCTAAACGAAGACCAACGCCGGCTCCTACAGCCAGTTCTTTAACGAAATCTTTGGAGAATTTACCACCTGGTTTTTCCGGATCTTCATTGACCAACCAAACATTTCCCGCATCTGCAAAAGCTGCAACATTTAAAAATTTATAAATATTGGCGCGGTATTCTGCATTAAATTCTAATTTAATATCTCCCGATTGATCGAAGAAGAAAGTAGCTTGTTCGGTTCTCGGATCATAACTTCCCGGTCCCAAAGTTCTGGCACGGAAGGCACGAATACTATTACTTCCGCCCACATAAAACTGTTTTACATAAGGCATCACTTCAGAATTTCCGTAAGGAAAACCAATTCCCAAAATTGCCCGGGTTGCGATAGAACTCTTATCATTTACTTTTCGGTAATATCTGAAATCATGTTCCATTTTTGCATACTGGCTGAAGGGAATTCCGAAAAGTAATTTTCCTTTTCCTGCTTTTCGATCGGCACCGCTTACCAAACCTGTAATGGTTCCTGCCAAATCTACCGATCCTTTGTAATAGAAGGTATTTTTTTTCGGAAGCATGGTGTTGGTATAAGTAAAACTGTAAGTCGGCCCGAAGATCAACTGTTTATCGATCACTCTCTGCAGAGAAGGATTTGGAAGTATAATATTATTTGGGTCTGAATCATCGCCTTTGATCTGCGTCAAGTATTTATCGGTGACTTTTTGAGGAGTTACAAAGGTGACGTCTAAAACTTTCAGATCGTGCTCTTTTCTTTCGTTTTCTTTCCAGAGATATCCGAAAGAAGTGGTGAAATTATGTAAGGTATATAATTCGGTGCGGCTTAAATATTCGTACCCGATGTTTACATTCGTTCTCGGCACGAAAGCGCTGGAAGAATTAAATCGAAATGGCGCCACAATTCTTGGAATGGATAATTGCGCATTTGCCCCAATTCTAATAATATTATTCGCGTCTTTCGGTCCACCAACCTGTACATCAAACGCACCATAAACAGCCGCTTTAAATTGTTCTGCGCCGCGAAAGAAATTCCGGTGCGTCCAGTTTAGATTTATTTCGCCGCCTGTATAATTGGCTGAATTTGTTTTTCCTAAAGTTTCTAACCTCAATGATTGAAAAGGTCTTGGTGTTAAAAGATAATAAGCATCAAATTTATGATTGAGAGAATCGGAAACCACAAATTCATTTTTCACGAATTTAAAAACGCCCAGACTAATCAAACGGTTCAAAGAAAGATTATGATCCGTTCGGTTATACAAATCTCCCTGCTCAAAATATAGAGCGCGATCGAAAATTTTTGGTTTAAATTTATTATCGGGATCGATGATGTATAGATTGTTATAAATTTTTAGAGAATCTGTTTGATACGGAATTCCATATTTCCCCAGTTTGAGGTCTGCAATATTATAATCTGCAAAAACAATGGTTTTGTCAATCGTAAACTGATCTTTTGCCAATTGTGGCGTATTTTTTTTCAGCTTTACAAAAAGTTCTACTTTTGGTTCTTTTAAAACCGTACTGTCTGCCTGAACAATAATATTATCGGGACTGAAATAATAGAATCCACGGTTTTTTAAATGCTCATTAATTCTTTCTCTTTCCGCTTTAATCACATCCAGATCAAAAGGATTTCCGACTTTCAAAAAAGTCTTATCTTTAATCGACTGCATTTCTGCGTTGATCTCCGTAGAATCTACGGGAAAGTTGACCTGACTGATAAGATATCTTGCACCAGGTTTTAAAGTGTACAGAACCGAAGCCTTCTTATTTTTAGAGATCGTGTCTGAAGAGGCTTTTGCGTTAAAAAACCCTTTGTTTTCGGAATAATTAACGATGATCTTTTTATTGAATTCCCGATCTACATCACCTAACAAAACGGGTTTCTCCCCAATCTTATATTTTAGCCAGTATCTAATTCCTTTTTGTTTCTTCGGCTCTTTTGTGATATTATAAATGTAAAGCCGAGGTCTTAAACCGAAAAACGAAGAGTTCGGTTTTGGTCGTAACTGATCCTGAAGCGCTTCCCTTAGATTGGATTTTTCTTTTTTCTTAAGCGTATCATTTTTCACTTCGATCTTCGCGCCGGTGTAAAGCATTTGACCTTCCTGCAAAAATTTGGTATTGCTACAAGACGAAACTATCAGCACTAAAGAGAAATAGGCTAATATTTTGGTAGATGTTTTATTAAATTTCTGCATTATTTTGAAGTCGTATTTTGTTTTTTTAACTCTTTATTTTTTTTCGATCTTTCGAAGATCTCCCGGAATTTATCATAATCTAAAGTAATGATAAAACCAACACCCGTTTCTATGATCTGTCCTTGCAAGGCGACCTGATAATCATTTTTCCGATATGCCCGAAGCATATATCGACCATCTTTGGACAAACTGTAATCTAAAGTAATATCTCCCGCAATATTCGTTGTTTGCTCATTGGCTCTGGCTTCACCTTCAATGGCAAAACTATTTCCAACGGTTACTTTCAGGCGGTCATCGAAGAGGTTTTTGCTTAAGCCTACATTAAGATCGGTTTTCTCGTTTTTATTTCCGGTCGAATAATCTTCGGTGGATTCTAAATCGAAATTTAATTCTACGCCACCAATCAGATCTTTCGCTAAATTGTTCAGCTGTTCCGATAGAATACGACTCACACTTTGTTTCGCAACCGTCGAGGCGGATAAGCCGGTTTCACTTTGGAAAGGATTTTCCCCAATAAACCGGTTCAGCAACAACAAGGCAAAAACCTGCTTGTTCATTTCCGATTCTTCACGGCGTAACTGCTCGAGTTTTGCGGTTGTATTATCAATAACTTCAGAGGAAACCGAATTGTTTTCTTTAGAAGTCGTAATATCAAAGGTAATAACGGGTTTCATTAATTCGCCCTTCATTATTAATAAAGTGTTGAAAGGAATTCTCTGTTTATACTGGTTTAAAGCGGCGCCGGTAACTCCGGTTAATTGCTGCTGCAAAAGGTCGAGTGGTGCAGCATCTGTTTTATAGATTGCCGTAATATCTAAAGTTGCGGCGGTTGGTTCTCCGGTCCAGGTAATGGTACTTCCTTTTTCGATCTCAAATTTTCGTTTAAGTAAACTTACCGACATTTCGTAGCCTCCTTTTTCAACCTCATAAACGCCTACCAAAGTTGTTTTTCCCGATGGATCTACGCCACCAGTTAGCTGTGCTTCGCCTTGAAGTTCTACAAAATCACCATTTGCTTTATCGATGATCAAAGAAATTTTAGCTTCTTTATCCACGGTGATATTTACGTTAACATCCATTCCTTTTATGTCGCTTTGATTCGTAAGAGAATCGGCTTTTATGGTAGACTGTAATGCGATTTTATCCTGATCGATAAATTCTACAATTCCCTCTCTGTCCTGCAATGCAGGCGAAGACTGCGGCAAAACAAAAGTGAAAGCCGTTTGATCGGTAACCGCTAAATTTCCGTCAACTTTTGGTAGATCCATATCACCTCGAATTCTCAGATCTGCATTGATCGCTAAAATGCCATACATCATCGCATCATTATTTTTTTCGGAATCAACCACTTTAAAGTTTTTCGCATTCACATCTAAATTGAAAGCAAAATCCTTGTAAGTTTTTGTCAAGACCGAACCATCGATTACAATTGCGTTTCCGGACTCATCTTTAATTTTGAAATCGTTGAAATCAATTCCGCGGTTTGTAAACTTAATTTCATCATTAATATTTTTGAATTTACTGCCAAGTTGCGTAATTCCCAAACCAACGTCGTTAAATTTCACAGCACCCAAAACATTTGGTGCGTTTGTATTGCCGCCAATTTTTAAATTCCCGGAAAGATATCCTTCCGCATTTTCGATGGCATTCATCGATAACCCTTGAACGGTTTTCATTTGAAGCTGATTAATATTTAAGTCCATATCTAATCCTGTCGATTTTGTATTGTAAGTTCCATTCAGTTTCAGATCGTTATCAAATCCAGAAAGTGCAATATCGGCCCGAATAAGATCTGCACTTTGATTATTCGCTTTAATAGCCAGATTCCCAACCGGACTTCCGTAAACAAATAAATCCGTTACATCGATATCTGAAGTGAACGTCATATTGTTCTTCAAATCCCGAAGCTGTGCCGTTCCGTTGATGTTTCCTTTTGCTAACAGAGAATCTTTTTTAATCAGTTCCGTAATGGTTTCGATCTTAAAATCTTTAATAGAAATATTAAGCGGACTATTTGGAACGGTTGTCTCAGACTGTACCCGGATTTCGCTGCCGGCATTAGAAATCCCAAAATTATTAGCCAATATTCCGCGACTGCTCAGCTGGATAAAATTGTCGGGAGTTACCTGCCAGTTCATGTAATTCAGGATCAATCCGTCTGGATTCAAACTTATTTTGGTAAGATCACCCAATTTCTGTGCGTTGCCGGCAACAAGAAACTTAGTTTCGTCTTTTTCGTCTTTTGTAGAAACGTTGTACGTTATAAGATTGTCTTTAACATCGCCATTTAAACCCACTTTCATCAGGGCAATACTTTCATTTTTAAATTCAGCGAGTTTTACATCGTAAACCAAAGCATCATTTAAATTGTTAATGCTTAAAACGCCACCGCTGATTTTATTTTTCCCGTAAGTAATTTGAGGGATCTGACCGTTAACTTCTAATTTTCGGGTATCAGCGTCGTAATTTCCGGTCAAAGTAATGGGTTCGAATTCTGTTAATTCCGGCACAAACTTTCTCAGCAAATTATCATCTTTCACTTTCGCATTAAAAGTAAAAAATTGATTAGGATCGACTTTCGCGGTTTTTGTTCCAGGTTTTTGATACTGATAATATTGATTGATGGTTTGCTGCAGAGATCCAAAGATCTGCGTCAGTTTATATTTCCCGTTCAAGTCAACGTCGGCAATTTGAGATTTCAAGGAAATTTTGTTGCTGTCTGCGGTCGAAAGTGCGGTGAGCAAAACTTCCTGTAACGGATAAACATCTTTCGTATCCGAAATGGCAAAATTTCCTAAACGTAAAGTTCCATTTGGCGCATCGGGATTTAAACTGGAAAAGTCCGCATTAATATCTCCTGCAAGGATCAGTTGATCTTTGTAAAAACCGAGTTTATTAAGATCCAGTTTGTTAATTGTTCCGTTTACTTTAATGGTCGGATTTTTCTCTGTAAAACTTCCGGAAGCTAAAATTTTCAGGTTCGCGTTTGGATCTTTGGAATCCAGATTGATAATGTAAGCGCCCCGATTAATTTTTCCGTTTAAAGCCATATTTCGGTACGTGTAGCCATTATAATAAACCGAAGTTATATCTCCTTTAATATTTGCATTTGCTGTTTTTGGCTCGAAACCTGTGCCTTTTACAGCAATTTGTCCTGTGATTGAACCCAGATCTTTGTTCTGAATGATCGATCCGATCTGTAAATTTTGAAGGTTTGCTATGACGTCATATTTTTCCTGACCTTTTCTCTTCATATCCACGGAAGCCCGAACAGCAGCGTTCCCTAAAGTGGAAGTAAGTTTCAAATTGGCATTTACAATTTCGGTCGTTCCTTTCGCTGTTCCGGCAATTTTAAAATAAGACGGTAAAGAAATAGTACTCGGAATCGTATTTTTTGGAACTAAATTGAAAATGGTTTTTGCAGAAGATGAAAATTCGCCAATTTTAAGATCGTAGTACAAATGCTTCGGATCCATGGCGTTTTTGATGTTTCCGGACGCGTTCACTTTTAGTTTATCCAAACCGGAAAGTTGCAGGGTCTGAATATTAAGATCGTTAATTGTTCCTTTCAATCTGGTGTTGACATTAAGGATGGCATTCGGATATTTATTGAACGGCGCCGTATTTCTAAGCGTTGGAACCAGCATTAAAATATCTGCAAATCCAACTTTTGAATTCTGAATATTTGCGGAAATTTTTACGGCTCCGGGATTTGCGGTAAGTTGCTCTATAGAATTATAATTCAAAACCAATTCATCGCGCAAAAGGGTTTTTGAAGTTTGCAGATAAAGGTCTTTCAAATAAGCCTGCTTATCATCATACACGAAATCAGTCTCGAATTTCTGAATATCCAAACCGCGGCTTTCTTTGATCTCAGCCGAATTTACTGTTCCTGCAAAAGTGCCGTCTTTCATTTTGAAATTACGGACTTCCAGATTCATTTTCGAAAAATTTAAATGGTTGAAATCCATTCCGCTCCTCGAAGGAGTAATTGCAGTATTGTCGTAAACAACTTTTACATCGTCTAAAATTAATTTACTCAGGAGAAGAGCCAGAGAATTATCAGCCTTTGGATTTGTTGCAGTATCATCTGCAGCTTTTGGATTAGCATTTGTCGCCGGCATGAATAATTTTGCATTGATATCTGCACCTTTCAAATATAGATTATCGATACCGAAATTGCTCTGTTGCAAATCCAGCTGGTTTATTTTTGTGCTGAGTTCTTTAAAAATAACCTTCGCAAATGTTTTGGTGTTTTCATCGCCATAATCGATATTAAAATTAATTAATCTGATTTTATTCAAACCAATTTTCATAGGTTTCTGCTGATTCAGAGAATCCACTTTTTCCACCACTTTTTTGGAAACTTCTTCTAACAGATCCTGCTTTAATTTCAGGCGAAGTCCATCCATATTAATATCGTTCGCTGCGTAAGAATTATTTTGAAGATCAAAAGTTTTTACACGCGTGTCGAAAGATTTAAAATAAAGATTAATGTCGTTTCGTGATTGATTATCGATAAAAGAAACGCCAATATCTTTCAGATTGATCTTGTCCAAAGAAATGATGAAGGGTTTGGATGGCGTTTTTTCTTCATCTTTCGTGGCGAAAGCAGCCATAATGTAATCAAAATTGAAGGTGCCGTTTTTATTTCGAACCACATTCGCTTCAACGCCCTCAAGATCGATAGAGGTAATATCGGCGGTATTGTTTAGGAGTTTGGGAATATTTAGACCAACATCTAATTTTCTGGCAAATAAAAGCGTGTCTACTGTTTGACCTTTCAAATAAAGATTTTCCATCACCAAACTGCTTGGGAAATCGATGTAAACACGGTCTAAAGAAACCTGCGTATGTATTTTTTCCTGAAGATAATTAACGATCTTTCCTTTTGCAAAGTTTTGAACTGCAGGAATTTGAAGACTCAGAATCAACGCTACAAGCAAGATTAATATGGAGCCCAGGAAAATTCCTGTATATTTTAAAATTCTTTTAAAAATTGTCATCGGGTAAAATTAATAAATTCATAGGCACTGTGAAAATATAATTATCTTATTTTATAGGCAGTTAGCAACTTTATTTTGCTTTTTTTATTAATTATCATAATCTTTTCGATGATAATAATATTTATATTGTAAATGAAATGTGTCTTAATAATTTATCTAAACGGTATATATTTGTAAAAATTCTTACATGAAAATCTTAATTTTAAACGGTCCAAATCTAAATCTTCTGGGAACTCGGGAACCTGAAATATATGGTAATGTTTCTATGGATGACTATCTCAAAACCATTCAAAACGAATTCTCCGCACACGAGATTTTATATTATCAGTCTAATATCGAAGGTGAAATGATCAACCGTTTACAGGAATCTGATTTTGATGCCTTAATCATTAATCCCGGCGCTTTTACCCATTACTCCTACGCCATAGCCGACTGTTTAAAAAATATTACGGTCCCTAAAATCGAAGTTCACATCAGCAACATTTATAAAAGAGAAGATTTTCGACAGAAGTCAGTTACCGCAACCAATACAGATGCCGTTTTAAGTGGCTTCGGCTTGAGCGGTTATCGATTGGCGATCTTACATTTTATAGCTGATTAAGACGGTTTTAATCTGATTACTCCATAATTATTTACCTCTAAAAAAAACTCCGATGCGATATGCAATTTTTATGCTACTTTTCATATTGAGTGGTACTTATCTCAAGGCACAGACAAAAGACGTTCGGTATCAACCCAAAGAATATGTAGAAATTACGCACCCTGATTGGAGCAAAAATGCTACGATCTACCAGGTAAACGTTCGTCAATATACACTGAAAGGAACTTTTAAAGCTTTTGAAGCTCATCTGCCGCGCCTCAAAAAAATGGGTGTGGACATTATCTGGTTGATGCCGATTCATCCGATCGGCGAGAAAAACAGAAAGGGCACTCTTGGAAGTTACTATTCCGTAAAAGATTTTTATGGAATTAATCCGGAGTTCGGCACGATGAGGGATTTTCAGCATCTTGTAGATAAAATTCATTCGATGGGAATGTATGTGATTATCGATTGGGTAGGGAATCATTCTGCCTGGGATAATCCTTTGGCAACGCAACACCCGGATTGGTACACAAAAACCCGGGAGGGGAATTTTCAACCAACGCCCTGGTATGATTGGTATGATGTGATCGATTTTGATTACGACAATCCGGATCTTAGAAAATACATGACCGATGCATTAAAATATTGGGTAAAACAAACCAATATTGATGGGTACAGAGCTGATGTTGCGGGATTTATTCCCACAGATTTCTGGGAAAATGCACGATCGGAACTCGATGAGATAAAACCGGTTTTCATGTTGGCGGAGTGGGAAAGCCGGGATCTGTATAAAAAATCTTTCGACATGACTTATTCCTGGAGTTTGTGGGATCAACTGCGGATCGCGGTGAATCAGCAGAAATTGGGTGGTCTGGTAGAATATCTTTCTCACGACGTAAATACGGTTCCGCGAAATGCCTATAGAATGACTTTTACAGATAACCACGATAAAAATTCCTGGGAAGGAAATCCCTATTTAAATTTCGGAGATGGTTTAAAAACCGCCATTGTAATGACGGGAGTTGTGAATGGCATGATGCTTTGCTACAGTGGGCAGGAAGCGGGACTCAATCGCAGTTTAAAATTTTTTGAAAAAGATCCGATCGAATGGAAACATAACGAGAATGAAATATTGTTCGACAAGCTTTTCCATTTAAAACATAAAAATCAGGCTTTGTGGAACGGGAAATATGGTGGCGAAATGATCAGAGTCGTAAATGATCAGCAGGACAAAGTGATTTCTTTTCACCGGGAAAAAAATAAGGATGCGATTTTGCCGATTCTAAATTTTTCGAAAGAAAATGTTGATGTAAACCTTGATACTAAATATTTTCAAGGTAAATACAAGGAACTCTTCAGTGGAAAAATGTTCAATATTACAGCTAAAACAAACCTAAAACTTGCACAGTGGTCCTATTTGGTCCTGGTGAAGGAATGATTCTTGATATCTCAAAATCTTTAAAAAAAATATGAAAAAATTACTTTTATTAATGGCTTTCACGGTAATTGTCGCTTGTAAAAAAGACAAAGAAACGGTTACAGATAAAGTTGGTGCAGATTCTACAACTTCAGCCTTAGACAGTATTCAAATTCCATCTTTTCAGGATCCTGAAATTGATGGTCCATTTAAAATTATTCCGCAGAATATTACTTCAAAAAAAGGAAGGGCAATTTTTACGCAAAATGGGAAAGTCCTTTTTTACTTCGACCAAAATTCAAATGAAGGAATGATAAGTATTGGTGATAAACAATATGCTTTGGACCGATTCGATTTTACAGAAAACAATTACAAAATCTCTGGCGAAGGCATAATGATCGACGCGACAAACGGTGATTTTCAAGATGGTTCCGGTGATTGCATTGCAGGGAGTTTCGCCCAGATAAAAGTAGTTGTGAACAAAGAAACCCTCAATCTGGCCAACATAGAAGTTCAGGATTGCCCGAATTATTAATTAGAATTCTTCGTTCTCATTCCATTGGGATTCATCAAAAGAATGGCTGTCCTGCGCTAAAAGTTCTGCTTCCCGCTCCAGATATTCCTTCATTGTAAAAGTAATTTGTCCACTGGTGTTTTCTTTTGCTAATTTTCTTGTCACCGCTTTATCGATGAGCATAAACCGCTGACCAAGTCGTCTTGCTGCGTACGAACGCATACCGGTCGCTTTCAAAATATCTACTGCCATATTTACTGCAGTTCCCAATGTTTCCCTGTAAATATTATCAACGCCATTGTTGATGAAATCATACGCATCTAAACGGTTTTTTGCACGAACAAAAACTTTCAATTGCGGGAATTTTTCCTGTGCATATTGTAAAACGAACTTGTTTTTCTCCGGACTGTCTAAACAAAGAATGAGCAGATCTGCCGTTTCTGCGCCAGCCGACCGCAGAATTCCTGGTTTTGCAGCATCGCCAAAATATACTTTAAAACCATTAGAACGCAATAAGTTCACTCTTTCGGGATCATTATCAAGAACCGTAGCTTTTACGCCATTTACCCGCAGCAACCTACCAACCGTACTTCCGAAATGACCGAATCCTACAATAATTATTCTTTGCTGTTTAACAGGTTCCGTAATTTCGTCATCATTATTTTCGGGTTTTGGCCATCGTGGTTCAATAAATTTGTCGTTAATGATCAATAAAATCGGAGTAACACACATTGTGATCGCTGTAATTGCAAGCAGTTGTGCGTTCAGTTTTGGATCTAATAAATAAAGACTCGTGGAATAATTGATCAAAACAAACGCAAATTCCCCAATTTGTGACAAGGCAAAAGCCACCATGAAATTTTGATCCATTTTTAACTTAAAGAATTTCCCGACGCCGAAAAGCACACCAAATTTAACCGCAAGAACAACCACTGTCGTGGTAAAAATAAACATGGGATCTTCCATGATCACAAAGAAGTTGATGGTCGCGCCCACGCTTACGAAAAATACGGCTAAAAGCAATCCTTTAAATGGATCGATCTGGCTTTCTAACTCATGTCGAAATTCACTCGTTGCCAGCATTACGCCCGCGATAAAAGCCCCTAAAGCAGGACTTAAACCAACTGCATCCATCAACTCCGAAACTCCAATTACGAGAAAAAGAGAGGACGCGGTTAATAATTCATTCATTCCGGAGCGGGAAACGTAGCGCAGAAAAGGCACGAAAATATAGCGACCCAGAAATATAAGCAGCAAAACGCCCAGGATAATCGAAAAAGGCTGCAACCAATCCGGCAGATACTGTAAAAGAATCATCTTCTCATTATCTTTTGGTCTGGAAGCGATGATCGGCAATAAAGCCAAAATCGGGATCACCGAAATATCCTGAAAGAGCAAGATGGAAAACGATGATTCCCCAACTTCTGTACGGAAAATATTTTTTTCTTTTAAAGTTTGCAGTACGATCGCCGTAGATGAAAGGGCAAAACACAATGCCGCGACCAGTGCTTGATCAGGCCGCCATTTCGCCACATAAAAAATGCTGAATAAAATTAGCACGGTGAGAAGCATTTGACTCAAACCCATCCCGAAGATCTTCTTTCGAATTTTCCAGAATTTTTTTGGTTCGATTTCAAGACCGATCAAAAAAAGCAACATTATCACTCCAAACTCCGTCGTATGCATAATGTCATCGGAATCTCTGCCGGTCAGTTTCAAAACAAAAGGGCCAATGATTATTCCGCCTAAAATAAAACCGATCACAGAACTCAATCCCAATTTACGAACAAGCGGAACCATTACGATCGCTGCACCCAAAAAAATTAGTGCCGTCATTGAAAGTGAGTTTTCCATCATGGCAGAAGTAGGGTTTTTTTAATTTTTTTGGAGACTTTCAAGAGTGCTTCTTTTTCTAAGTCATCGGCGTCATAAACGGTGATCAGTTCGATCACTTCAATATTATTTACTTTCAAGGAGAGTGTTAACGAGGTTAATAATTCTGAAATTGAAGTTTGATATAATCCGCTTTCGGTATAGTTTTCTTCTTTCCCGCCGATGGTCACAATAATTACGGCGTCTTTATTTTGAAGCGGATGATTTACATCTGCAGTCCAGGTCATATCGAAAACTTCGTCGATCCAAAGTTTAAGAAGGGGCGGAATACTAAACCAGATCAGGGGAAAATGAAAAACCAGTCTCTCGTAATCTCTAATTCTTTTTCTTTCTTTAAACGCCTGAACGTGAAAATCCGGATATTCCTCATATAAATCTTTGAAATCTAAATTTTTAATATTTGCATAAACCTTTATTAATTCTAAGTTTGCCGTAGAATATTCAAAGTAAGGATGAGCAAAAATTACGAGGGTTTTTTTCAAGGTTTATAGTTTTTCTAAAAATAATAAAAAAAAGTAAAAATTCCTACTTTCATAAAATAAAATAATTCTTATTTTTGAGATATGAAGGCAGTTAAAGTCATTTCCGACGAACATCACCAATTATTCCTGAATTTTCCCACCCAGATTTTTAAAAACGATTCCCAGTATATTCGTCCGCTCGATAAAGATATTGAAGCGGTATTTGATCCTAAAAAAAATAAGTTTTTTCGGTCTGGAGAATGTGAACGGTATATTTTTTTGGATAATGAAGAGAAAGCTGTTGGAAAAATTGCCGTCTTCATCAATAAAAAATATAAGCAAAAACAACCGACTGGTGGAATAGGTTTTTTTGATTGTATCGATGATCAGCCAACGGCGAACTTTATTTTTGACTTTGCAAAAGAGCAACTTCAGAAAAAAGGTATGGAAGCGATGGATGGTCCAATTAATTTTGGAGAACGGGATCAATTTTGGGGTCTTTTGATCGAAGGTTTTATGGAACCTTTGTACGCCATGAATTACAATCCACCTTATTACCAGAAACTTTTTGAAAATTACGGCTTTAAGATTTATTTTAATCAATTATGTTTTGGCCGGAAGATTCGTAATGCGGTTGGTGAAACTTTTAAAGAAATGCACGCGCGGATTTTAAAAAATAAAAGCATCTCTGCGAAAAGAATGAAAGTGCGGGATTTAGAAAAATATGCCGCAGATTTTACTGAGGTTTACAACAAAGCCTGGGCAAATCACGGAGAAGGAAAGCAATTGACAAACCCGCAAACGCTGAGACTTTTCAACAAATTGAAACCCGTAATCAACGAACATATTTCCTGGTTTATTTATGAGAATGAAAAACCCATCGCCATGTGGATGAATATTCCAGATTTGAATCAATGGTTTAAATATTTAAATGGAAAGTTTGGGATCTGGGAAAAACTAAAATTCCTCTTGGTGAAAAAATTCACAAAAAATAAGAAAATGGTCGGCTTGGTTTTCGGAATCGTGCCCGAGTGGCAAAAGAAAGGGATCGACGGATTTATGATTTGGGAAGGCACTAAACATTTCAGCAAAGCGACCGATTTTATAGATTATGAAATGCAGTGGATCGGCGATTTTAATCCGAAAATGATGAAAATTGCAAAAAATCTGGAAACAGAAGTCACGAGAAAATTAGCAACTTATCGCTATCTCTTCGATCGCAACAAGGAATTTGAAAGACATCCTTATTTATGAAATTTCAAAAATCAATTAAATTTTACGTCGCGAATATTTAGGTAATAGGTAACGTTTCCTTTCCAGTGGTTTTCTTCCGCGGTAAAGGCAAGGTCGAAAGTTTTTGTGCGAAATTCATCTGAATATTTGCCGAGTTTAAAACCAACACATTCAATATTTCTGCCTGTAGACTCCTGCTTGATGAAGAATTTTAAATGGTTGCCATCTTTCCCCATCGTTTTTACATAACCCGAAACTTTTTGATTTTTTAAAACCAGTACTGGTTTCATGTTATTAGGACCGAATGGCGACAGTTTTCGGTGGAAATTGAAAAAATCTTTGTTTAGATCATCAATGCTAACATCGGAATCAATTTTTACACTTGGTTCTTTTTGATGTTCCTGAATTTTCTCGGCAACAACACTTTCAAATTTTTCTTTAAATAGATCGAACTTGTCTTTCTCCATAGAAAGGCCTGCTGCTGCGGGATGACCGCCAAATTTTAAAAAGAGGTCCGAACAGTTTTCGAGTGCGTCGTGAACATCAAAATCTGCGATCGATCGCGCAGAAGCTACCATTTCTCCGTTGTTCCCATCAGCAAAAACGATCGTAGGCTTAAAAAATGTTTCCGTAAGTCTTGAAGCTACAATTCCGATCACGCCTTTGTTCCAGCCAGCGCCATAAACGACGGTTGAAAAATTATTGACTTGACCTGTAGTTTCGACCTGCAAAAGAGCTTCGATCGTGCTGCTCGTATCCATTTCGCGGCGGGAATCGTTCAGTGTAATAATGTCATTTACAATTTGGTGCGCCTGTTTCAAATTATCGGAAACCATTAATTCTACCGCAGCTTTCCCTTGAGAAATTCTACCGGCAGCATTTATTTTGGGAGCGATTTCAAAAACGATATTAGAGATCTCGAAAGTTGCTAATTTATCTTCCGGAATTAACATTCGCAATCCTAGATTTCGGGATTTTCTTAAAACCTTTAATCCTTGTTTTGCTAAAACTCTGTTTTCGCCGGTCATAGATACAATGTCTGCAGCGATAGAGATGGCTAAAAGATCTGTCAGTTCAAAAAGTTCTGCTTCCGGAATTTTATAGATTGTATTTAAACCCTGACAAAGTTTAAAACCTACACCACAACCAGAAAGTTCTTTAAATGGATATCTGCAATCAACTCTTTTTGGATCCAGAACGGCAACCGCTGCAGGAATCTCTTCGCCGGGTAAATGATGGTCGCAAATAATAAAATCTACGCCTAAGTTTTTCGCATATTCTACTTTATCGATTGCCTTAATGCCACAGTCTAACGCGATAATTACCGAAAATCCATTTTCTTTCGCGAAATCTATTCCTTCGTTAGAAATCCCGTATCCCTCAATATTTCGATCTGGAATATAAAAAGTAAGATATTTCTTATCAACAATTTTGCTGAGGTATAAATACATGAGCGCTACCGCCGTAGTTCCATCAACATCATAATCGCCGTAAACCATTATTTTTTCTCCATTTTCAATAGCTGTTGCAACACGGTCTACCGCAAGCTGCATGTCTTTCATTAAAAAAGGATTGTGAATATCGTTGAGGTTGGGTTTAAAGAATTCCCGCGCTTTTTGGTATGTATCGATTCCGCGCATGACCAAGATTTTCGATTCAAATGTCCCAAAACCTAAAGAAGAACTTATTCCATCTACAATATCTTCATCGGGCTCTGGTTTATAAATCCATCTTTGCTTCATAGTGTCACAAAAATAGAGATTTTATTTTGATTTTTACGGAGTTAGTTATTTTTTGAATTTTTGATATTAAACTGATAGAAAAGTTTCGCTTATTGCAATTAATTTAAAGTTTATTTATAGAAAATGTAAAAAAGGTATGAAAATTGGTAGAAGAATAATTATTAAAAATTAAAAACGTTTAATAAATGGTTTTAGTGAAATGTGCACTTAAAATTTACATTTAATGATTTTTTTTATCACATTTAATATACAGAAACTCAACAAATTAAAAATTATTTTAAATTTTTTACAAAATCTGTAAATCTAAAGCGAGATGCTTCTCGTAACTAAAATTAAGAACCAATTAAAAAAAATATTTATTATGGAAAAAACGATTCACGTATCGAACAAAGGAGCAACTTTGGATACAAACAGAAGGAATTTTCTGAAGTTAGGCGGCGTAGGTCTTGTAGTAGCAGGTTTAACTTTAGCAGGCTGTAGAGATGACAATTATCAATATACAGAACCGGGAAGTATTTTCGACCTCGGCTCGGGCGACGTAGGTATTCTTAATTATGCTTATGCTCTAGAGCAGTTAGAAGCTGATTTTTACACGAAGGTTGTTAACAATTTTTACGGCGGTATTTCTTCTGTAGAGAAGCAAGTTTTCACCGATATTTATAATCATGAGGTTATTCACAGAGATTTCTTCAAAGCAGCAATCACTGCAGCAGGCGCTACACCAACTCCAAAATTGGAATTTAAATATGATGGTGTAGATTTTAATAGCAGAGCTTCAATTCTTGCAACTTCAAAAGCTTTGGAAGACACAGGTGTAGCTGCATATAACGGTGCAGGAAAATATATTAAAAATTTGGATTATCTGGTAATTGCTGGTAAAATAGTAAGTGTAGAGGCGAGACATGCTGCTGCAATTAGAGATCTTATTAATCCTGGATCTATGGATTTTGCAGGTGATGATGTAATTAATGTTACCACTGGTTTAGATGTAGCAAAAGAGCCTAAAGACATTGTTGCAGCTGCTGGTGCATTTTTCAAAACTCCATTTACCTGGAAAGAACAAGGAATCGGATAAACTAATTAATTTTTAAAATATTTTATTATGAACTTACTTAATATACTAGATAAACTTTCGGATGATAAATTTTTCTCTACCGAAACCTCACGCTTAGGAAGTCTGTCACAATTTTCAAACTTTGGAAAGAAAGCTGCTTTAGCTGGAATTCCACTTGGTTTGGGATCATTTATGGCAACTTCTGCAAAAGCAGAAACTACACAATCTTCAGGTGCAAGTTTCGCACCAGCTTCCGCTTTAACAACTGCATTACAGCTTGCTTTAACTTTGGAATATTTGGAAGACGAATATTACAGAACCGGAGTTGCAAAAGCAGGTTTGATCCCTACTGCAGACAGAGTAGTTTTTCAACAAATCAGCAAGCATGAGACCGCTCACGTTGCTTATTTGAAAGCAGCACTTACTTCGTTAGGAGAAGCTCCGGGCGCAAAACCAACATTTGATTTTACAGCAGGTGGAAACTTTCAACCGTTTGATGATTACAAAACATTTATGATTCTAGCACAAGCATTCGAAGATACAGGTGTTAGAGCTTACAAAGGTCAAGCTGGAAACGTAGCCTCCAATAAGGCGGTTTTACAGGCGGCTCTACAAATTCACTCTGTAGAAGCAAGACATGCGTCCCAAGTACGAAGAATGCGTATGAATAAAGGCTGGATCGAAGGAAGCGTTGGTGGAACTGGACTAGGAGCAATGCCTCCAGCAACAGATGCAGTATATGCTGGCGAAGGTAACGTTACCCAAGCAGGATACAACACTTCGACATTATTTGGCGCTGCAGCTGGATCAGCTTCTTTTGATGAAACGATCACAGGAGATCAAGCGGTAATGATAGCAAGTCTATTCATCGCTTAATATTCTCATTATATTTTTTTCTTCCCTTTTAGAATTTATTCTGAAGGGGATTTTTTTTGGTTAAAACCGAGACATAAAAAAAACCGCTCAAATTATTGAGCGGTTCGGTTATATTAAGAATTTTAACTAAGAATACATCTGCTGCTGCAGCTCCTTAATCTTTTTATCGTCTAAATATTCATCGTAAGTCATTTGTCGATCGATAATTCCTTTTGGAGTTAATTCAATAACCCTGTTACAAACAGTTTCCAGCATCTCGTGATCATGAGATGACAGTAAAAGAGTTCCTTTAAAATTAGTTAAGGAATTATTTAAGGTCGTAATACTCTCCAGGTCTAAGTGATTTGTTGGTTCATCCAGTAAAAGGACATTCGCTCTCTGTAGCATCATTCGCGAGAACATACAGCGCATCTTTTCACCACCTGAAAGAACTTTACAGGATTTTAAAGCTTCGTCACCTGAAAATAGCATTTTCCCGAGGAATCCACGCATAAATTCTTCGTGTCGCTCCTCATCATTTTTTGTGAACTGGCGTAACCAGTCAACAAGATTTATATCTTCTTGAAAAAATGGATTGTTATCTAAAGGCATGTACGATTGATTGGTTGTAATTCCCCAGTTATAAGTGCCGGAGTCCGCTTCACTATTTCCGCCCAGGATCTCAAAAAATTCGGTGATTGCTAAACTGTTCTTCGAAAGAACAGCAACTTTATCGCTTTTTTTCAGATTGAGATCAATGTTACTAAAGAGAAGTTCACCATCTTTCACCTTCTTCAAACCTTTAATTTCAAGGATTTGATCGCCGGCTTCTCTCTCGGTATCGAAAATGATGGCGGGATATCTTCTTGAGCTTGGTTTAATATCGTCAATATTTAATTTGTCGATCATTTTTTTACGGGCAGTTGCTTGTTTCGCTTTCGCAACGTTGGAAGAGAATCGGGCGATAAAATCCTGAAGTTCCTTTTTCTTATCTTCTGCTTTTTTATTGGCTTGCTGTTTTTGTCTCGTTGCTAATTGCGAGGCTTGATACCAGAATGAGTAGTTCCCCGTGTATAAATTAAGTTTCGAATAATCTAAATCGGCAATGTTTGTACAAACCGTATCTAAAAAGTGACGGTCATGAGATACAACTATTACCGTATTTTCATAGGTTGATAAAAAGTCTTCCAACCAGGCGATGGTTTCTATATCAAGATCATTCGTTGGCTCATCGAGAATTAAAACGTCAGGATTTCCGAATAAAGCCTGGGCTAAAAGAACCTTTACTTTATTTTGATTTTCCAGTTCACCCATCATTTGATAATGCATGTCATCTTTAACTCCTACGTTAGAAAGCATGGTCATAGCATCAGATTCTGAGTTCCAGCCGCCCATTTCATCGTAGACCACTCCAAGTTCGCCTGCTTTTAAACCATCGGCATCAGAAAAATTTTCCTTTGCGTAAAGAGCGTCCATTTCTTCTTTTATTTTATAAAGCTCCTCGTTACCCCGTAATACGGTTTCTAATACCGTAAAATTATCGTAGGCAAAGTGATCTTGCTCTAGAACAGACATTCTTTTTCCTGGCTCTAAGGAAATGTTACCTGTTGTGGGATCCTGATCCCCTGTTAATATTTTGAGGAACGTAGATTTCCCTGCTCCATTTGCACCGATTATTCCGTAGCAGTTTCCTTTCGTAAACATGATATTCACATCATCGAAAAGAATTCTTTTCCCAAATTGCAATGATAAATTAGATACTGTTAACATATAGTTTTGTAAATTTGGCGCAAAATTACGAAAAGAAATTGGCTTTGAAGTTTCAATTTTATTTTTGAATTGCAAAATATTGATTAGTAAGGAATTATTAAGATAATATTTCGTTAAAATGAAATAAATTTAACATATCTTTATAAAGCATAAACAGTACGAAATGAAGATCGAAAAATCAATCAATATATTCAACAAACGGGCTCGATTTGAATATGAGCTATCAGAAGAAATCGAGGCAGGAATGGTTCTAACAGGAACTGAAATTAAATCTTTAAGGTCTTCTAAGGCAAGTATTACAGATGCGTTTTGCCAGTTTATTGATGGGGAACTGTATATTATAAACATGATGATCGACGAATATAAATTGGGAACATTTTATAATCATAAAACAAAAAGGGAACGGAAGTTGCTCCTGCACAAAAGAGAACTTCAGAAATTTGAAAAGAAACTGAAAGACGTTGGAAACACGATAATTCCTTTAAAATTATATATCACAGATCAGGGAAAAGCTAAAGTTTTAATTGCTTTAGGTAAAGGAAAAAAACTCTTTGACAAACGCGAAGGGATAAAAGACAGAGAAAATAAACGGAATCTCGACAGAATATTAAAGAAAAGTTAAAAAAAGAGCAAAAATCTTTGTTTATAACGAAAATTTATATTTATTTTGCATTATCAATTATTTAATCATTTAATTCTATGAAAAATCTAAAATTAGGAATTTCAGCATTGGCACTTACTATTGCCTCTACTGTTTTCGCTCAGACTACCAGCAACCCGTGGTTAATCGGTGTTGGTGCTCACGGAGTAAACCATGCTGCGGCTGGAGGAAATATAGGGAATGTGTTCTCTACAGCTTTCGGAAGTGGAGATGGAGGCGAGTTGTACAATGTTAACAACTTTACCATTACACCACCACTATCGAAATTAACAGTTGCAAGAAACTTAAGCAAGTTCTTAGTTCTTGACTGGCAAACTTCCGTAGGGAATGTTGACAATCAAAGAATTGGAATGGGAAAAGAATTTTTCTTAATGACTGGTTTAGGTCTTCAATTCAAAATCAATGGTCTTTGGGATGAAGAATCTTGGTTTGATCCGTATTTAAGAGTTGGTGCTAACTACCTTAGACATGATTATTCAGGTGTTGCTTTCCCATTAACTGATGCTAATGGTACATACTACCCAGGATTCTCTGATGGTATGGCAAGTACACAAAGAAGAAAAGATCACTTTACAGTTTCTACTGGTATTGGATCTAACTTCTGGATTACTAAAAACTTCGGTTTAGGTGTTCAAGGTGATTACGTTTCTACTCCAACAGATAAATCCGATATCGCAAACTTTTGGCAAGCTTCAGCTTCATTATTGTTTAGATTCGGAAATAATGACAGAGATAAAGATGGTATCTTAGATAAAGACGATTTATGTCCAGATACTCCAGGTTTAGCAGAATTCCAAGGTTGTCCTGATACTGACGGCGACGGCGTACCAGATAAAGATGATCAATGTCCAGATGTTGCAGGACCAGTTGAAAACAACGGTTGTCCTTGGCCAGATACAGATGGAGATGGTGTTATCGACAAAGATGATGCTTGTCCAGATGTTGCAGGTCCAGCGGAAAACAATGGTTGTCCTTGGCCAGATACAGACGGAGACGGAATCTTAGATAAAGATGACGCTTGTCCTACAGTATTCGGTTTAGCACAATACAATGGTTGTCCAAAACCTAAATCTGTTACTGCTACTGAAGTAGAAGGTGAATTGAAAAATATTTATTTCGATTTTGCTAAAGCTACTATCAAAGCTGAATCAGGTGCAAGACTAGACGCTGCTGCAAATATTATCAAAACTGATGGTGGTAATTATTTACTAGAAGGTCAAACTGATAAAAAAGGTTCTGAAGCTTATAACTTAGACCTTTCTAGAAGAAGAGCTGCGTCTGTAGTATCTGCTCTAGACTCAAGAGGAGTAGATGCAATGTCACTTAAATCTATTGGTGTAGGTGAAGCTAAAGCAGTTGTTCCAGAAAACGCTTCGAACGAAGAAAGACAACAAGATAGAAAAGTTGTTGTAAAAGCAATCGAAGATGCTACTGAATGGGCTACTTATAACAAATCTGATGTTGCCGTGAAAAAAGCAGCAGCTAAGAAAAAAGCAGCAGCTAAAAGAAGAAAATAATTAAATTATTTTTCTAAATAATAAACACCCTCGGTTTCGAGGGTGTTTTTTTGTGAACAAATTTGTATTTTTGTACTTTAAATAAAATAAATTATGGGACGCGCATTCGAATATAGAAAAGCCTCAAAAATGGCTCGTTGGGATAAAATGGCCAAGTCATTCTCAAAAATTGGAAAAGACATTGCACTTGCAGTTAAAGCCGGCGGTCCCGATCCAGATTCAAATCCTTCATTGAGGAGATGTATTCAAAATGCGAAAGGCGCGAATATGCCGAAAGACAATGTAGAGAGAGCCATTAAAAAAGCAAGTGGAGCAGACGCAGAACAATACGAGGAAATAACTTACGAAGGTTACGGGCAAGGTGGTGTTGCTTTTTTTGTAGAATGTACCACCAACAATCCTACACGAACAGTCGCAAACGTTAGAGCAATTTTTAATAAATTCGACGGAAGTTTAGGGAAGAATGGAGAACTCGCTTTTATCTTCGATCGAAAAGGAATATTTTCGATCGATAAATCCTTAGTTAAAATGGATTGGGATGATTTCGAAATGGAAATGATCGATGGCGGCGCAGAAGATGTCGATAGCGATCACGAAGAAATAATGATCACCACAGCGTTCGAAGATTTCGGGGCTCTGTCGCACAAATTAGAGGATCTGGGAATGGATGCTAAAAGCTCCGATCTGGAAAGAATCCCTAACAATACGAAAGAAGTGACTGAAGAGCAATTCAAAATCAACATGAAAATGCTGGAACGGTTTGAAGAAGATGATGACGTTCAAAATGTCTATCACAATATGGAGGTCAGTGAAAAATTAATGAACTCGTTATAAAAAAGTAATATCAAATTCATCTGCAATTAATGTTCAAGTGTTTTCTTTGCATAAAAAGATGAAAAGAAACCTTGAGTTAGTTGTAATTTCAGATGTTCATTTAGGAACTTTTGGGTGTAAGGCTAAAGAATTGTTGAGGTATCTTAATTCAATCCAGCCCAAAACTTTAATTCTGAATGGAGATATTATCGATATCTGGCAATTTAAAAAATCATACTTCCCGAAATCACATCTGAAAGTTATTAAAAAAATACTTTCTTTCGCTACCAAAAATACAGAGGTTTACTACGTAACAGGAAATCACGATGAGATGTTCCGCAAGTTTACCGATTTCGAGTTAGGTAAACTTAAAGTGTGCAATAAAATTTGCCTCGAAATCGATAATAAAAAAACGTGGATTTTTCATGGCGATGTTTTTGATGCCTCCGTACATTATTCTAAATGGCTAGCGAAATTAGGTGGCAAAGGTTATGACTTACTTATTCTCTTTAATACTTTTGTCAATTGGTTTTTACAGAAAATGGGAAAAGACAAATATTCATTTTCAAAAAAAATTAAAAACAACGTAAAAAAAGCTGTAAAATTTATTGGAGATCTTGAATTAACTGCCTCGGAACTAGCAATTGATAATGATTATGACTACGTCATTTGCGGACATATTCATCAACCTCAAATACGCGAAGTCACTAACAAAAAAGGATCCTGTATTTATCTCAATTCCGGTGATTGGGTCGAAAATTTATCCGCACTTGAATACGATAATAAAAAGTGGTCTATTTTTTATTACGAGGAACACCAACATCTGTTAAAAGACGATGATTCGGATGAGATTCAGGAAATGGATCCTATGGAACTTTTGAAGATCGTTACCAATTTCTCCTAATGAAAGTTTTATACGCTTTTCAAGGGACAGGAAACGGGCATATTGCGCGAGCACAAGAGATTATTCCGATTCTTAAAAAACATGTGCGAGTAGATACGTTAATGAGTGGCCACCAATCGCAACTAAAGACTGGATTCGATATTGACAAGTCATTCAAAGGAATTTCTCTCCTATACAACAAAACGGGCGGTTTATCCTATCGAAAAACGCTGACCGATAACGACTTTTTTCGGGCAGCTAAAAATATGAATCAATTGCAACTTTCTCAGTACGATTTAATTATTAATGACTTCGAACCTCTAACAGCATGGGCTTGCAAGATCAAAAATTTACCATTGATCGAACTGAGTCATCAAGTTTCCTTAACTTTCAATGAAACGCCAAAGCCAAAGAAGAAAGATTATTTTGGAGAATTAATATTGAATTATTACGCGCCAAGTGTGCGGAAAATTGGTTTTCATTTTGAAAACTATCATCCCCAAATTAAAAAACCTGTCATAAGACAAAAGATCAGAAACTTGAATCCTGATAAAAAAGGTTTTTATATCGTTTATTTACCCAGTTTTTCGGATGAAAATATCATTCAGGTTTTAAAAAATATTCCTGTTCAGTGGAAGGTATTTTCAAAAGACACTCTTTTAAATTACAGAAAAGATAATATCGAAATATTTCCTATCGACGAATTGCAGTTTCTAAAATCTTTTGAAAACTGCGAGGGAATATTATGCAATGCTGGTTTTGAAACTCCCGCAGAAGCAATTTTTATGAACAAGAAATTATTCGTTATTCCGATTCACAATCAGTACGAACAAGAATGTAATGCTTTGGCATTAGAAAAAATGGGTTTTGCAACTTCTAAATTATTAAATGCTGAAGAAATTGAAAAATGGATCAATACAGATTTTCATCTTAAGATCATTTACCCAAATGATATTGAAGAAATCTTGATTAATGAAGTACTAATTCTCTAATAAAATATCTTTTACATCGGTCATTCGACTCATTACCGATCTTGCATAAGAGCAGTGCGGATAAACTTTCCAATTATTTTCCCGGGCAAATCTAATGGCTTCTTCTATCAGATATTTGCCCATTCCACGACCTTCAAATTTTGCATGAACCAAAACAAATGAAATAATGAATTTATTATCTTCAGGGAAAATGGTGTATGTTAATCTTCCAACTTCCGCCTCCTCATTATTCAGCGTAAAAACTCCGCCATTTCCTGATCTGTTATTTTCGTATTTCATTTTTGAACTTTTTTGATTTATTAAATTTAAGGAATAAAATTCAACAAAACTATTGTCATCAACGCAACTTAAAACATTCGCTTTAATGATCTTTTCCTGTGTAAAAATTATAATCTTTGATAATGACACTAATAAACTGTCTTTCAGTAAAGTGAGTCGGATCAATTTCTAATTTAAGGATTTCTTTTATTTTATTTGAAAGTTTCGAAATAACCTGTCGGTCATCTATTTTTAATGCTTTGTGATAATTTTCTTTAATGATCCTAACGTCGTTGTCAGAGAGCGCGATAACTTGTGGAAAAAGAGGAGAATAATCCGCTTTTAAATTTTCTAAAATCGTATGAGAAATGTTGACATTATTTTTCAGAGAGATTACTGCCGTGCCCGACGCAATTCCACCTAACCGCTGATTGTTCTTTGAGACGATCATTGTAATTAATCCTACCACTCCGGAATTAGAAAATACATCAACCAGCCGAAAAAACCAGCGCATCAGATAATCGCCAAATCCCGCCTGAAATCCATCTATCTTCACCACTTTTATTTTCACTGCTCTTTTTCCAAAGGTTTGGCCTTCCATCAGACTTTCGCAAACTAAAGTATAGATGTTAATGGGAAAGGTAATAACAATTAAAACCGCCATTATTGACCAACTGTCGAGCTGATCCAGAACTGCGCCCAGATTTAAACCTCGAAATAAAATAAAATACATAACCAGCAAATAAGCGCCTTTTATTAAGAGATCGATAACGAATGCCAAGATCCGTTCCCCAATACTTGCAACATTGAAATTAATATTCACATTTTGTGAACTATTTATGGCGATCTGCGACATATTTTTATTATTTTAGCTCCTTATGAGAGAGGTGGCGTTCATCAAACAAAATAAAGAAAAATGGTTGGGAATCGAGCAGGTTATCGAAGGAAAATTGAAAAAAAATCCCGATGATCTTTCGTCGCTGTACATTAATTTAGTGAATGATCTGTCTTTTGCACAAACCTACTATCCCAAAAGCAAAACGACCGTTTATCTTAACAATCTTTCTTCTCTTATTTTTCAGAAAATTTACAAAACCAGAAGAACGGAGCAAAACCGATTCTTTTACTTTTTCCGTACTGAAGTGCCATTATTAATCTACCAATATCGCCGATATTTATTTTACGCCTTCGGATTTTTTATATTATTTACTTTGATCGGTTTTATGTCTGCGTACTACGATAAAGAGTTTGTTAAAATTATTTTAGGCGAAGAATATGTCAACAAAACTATTGAAAACATTGAAAAAGGCAATGCAGTAGGAGTTTATCAGCAGGGTTCCAATTGGGGAAGTACGATCTCCATTACATTTAATAATCTGAAAGTCGGCGCGAGTCTTTTCATTTATGGCATTTTCGGTGGTGTGGGAACTTTGTTTGCCTTGCTTCAAAATTGCATCATGCTTGGTTCTTTTCAGTATTTCTTTCATGAGCATGGAGCGTTAAAAGAAAGTGCAAAAGGAATCTGGCTTCACGGTGTTTTCGAGATTTTTAGTATGGTCGTCGAAGCAATGGCGGGTTTAATATTAGGAGCTTCTACTCTTTTTCCAAAAACATATTCCAGATTCAATTCCTTCAAAATAGGTTTTAAAGATGCTTTCAAAATATTTCTGAGCACAGTTCCATTTACCATTATTGCTGGAATTATCGAGGGATATTTAACGAGATATGCGCTCACGATGCCTGCAGTTTTAAATGGTCTTGTTATTTTCGGAGCGCTTTCCTTTATTGGTTATTACTACTTTATTTATCCATATTTAATTTCAAAGCGAATGCTCAATGATGCAACTTTATAAAAAACGGGACTTTAGCGGTTTAATCAGCGATACTTTTTCTTTCTTTAAGGAGAATGGCAAGAACTATTTTAAAAACTATTTTTTGATCAACGGACTGCTCTTGATCCTGTTGGTCGTAATTTTCGTTTTTGGCTATCGGGAATTATTTTCGCAGATGTTGGGTTCCAATACAGGCGGACAGAAATATTACTTAGAGGCTTATTTTCAGAAAAACAGCGCCGTATTAATTGCCGTTTCTAGCATAGTTTTTATCCTTTTCTTAGCGGTAATAATGGTTTCCTATTCCTTTCCTATTTTATATATGAAAAGGCTGAGCGAAACCGGAAATCAAAATATTAAAGCCGACGAAATTTTAAGCGATCTTAAAAATAATACCGGTCGGTTTATGAAATTTTTTATTGGTTTACTATTTATTGTTGCACCATTAACAATGATCATTTTTGGAATTTCAGTAATGTTAATTGTGGTTGTGATCGGTTTCTTTCTCCTTATTTTATTAGGACCGGCGACGGTAAACGTGGTAAATTTTTTAATGTTCGATTACTTTCATACTAAAAAAGGTTTTTTTGAATCTTTAAGTTACGCATTACGGGCGCAGTTCTCCTACAATAACGGACGGGAGAAATCACCCTTTTGGAAGTATTGGGGTTCGACCATCATTATGTATATTATCGTCCAGATCATTACTTCTGTTTTTACATTTATTCCAATGATCATAATGGTTACAGGAATGTACACCGTTCCTCAAGGTGGAGAATTGCCACAAAATTTTATGGAAGGAAGTATGGGCATTTTATTCTTCGTTATTTACGGAGTTTCAATATTAGTTTCATTTTTATTGATGAATATTATTTTCGTCAACTCAGGATTACAGTATTACGACAGCCGGACAGATCTTCATAGAAATGTTGATCTATCTGAAATAGACTCGATTGGAACCAATGAAATTTAAAATTCTACTGCTCTTTTTACATTTTTTTACGTTTGGAATTTCTCAGGAAGTCCCACCGAAGATTTCTGTTGTAATTGATTCTGTAGTTTCAAAATCCGGACAGTACAAGGCAGATTCATTGCTGAAAATAAAACCTTCTACAGATAATGTCGTGTATCCCAAAAGTTTCGATTCTCAATTCCGGTCAAAGTATAAAGGGCAGGATTTTAATTATACGACCGTAAAGCCGAGAGAATCTCTCTGGCAGAAAATTCAGAAGAAGATCATCAAAATACTGGAATCCATTTTTGGAGAAGTTGATCCAAATAAAACAAGTTCTTACGCGGCGACCATTATGCGGATTTTTGGGATCCTAATTATTGGTTTCGTGCTTTATGTTTTAGTTAAATTTTTACTGAATAAAGATAGAAATTTCTTTTTCGGAAAAAAGAATAAGAAAATTGATATTACAAATCAGGATCTGCACGAGAATATTCACGAAATTAATTTTAAAGAAGCCATTGAAGGTTACGAAAGACAGAAAGATTATCGCTCTGCAATTCGGTATCAGTTTTTATTGATCCTGAAGAAACTTACAGATCAAAAACATCTCAACTGGAATCCGGAGAAAACGAATAAAGATTATCTGGCAGAAGTGAAGAACGAGAGTTTAAAAAGCAGTTTCAAAGAACTTATTTATATTTTCGATTATGTTTGGTATGGAGAGTTCGAAGTGAATGAAGACAATTACAATCATTTCAAACAAAAATTTTTAAAATTCAAAATCTAGGTTTAAAGCAATTCTCGAAATGAAAACTATCGGGAGGAAAATCAAATATGAATAAAACGTTTAAATTATACGGTATAATTTTCATCATCGTGATGGCGGTTTTGGCCTTGCTGGAATTCAACAAAAAGGAGGTGACGGACTGGCGTAAAAATTTTGATTTTAATAAAAAGAGCCCTTTCGGACTATTCGTTTTCAATAAAGAAGCTGATCACCTTTTAAAGAACAAAGTGAAGAGAACGGAACTTTCTCCTTACAATTACTACAAAAACACTAAGAAAAAACCGCACAATATTTTAATCATTCAGTCAGAAATAGACCCTGAATCCTGGAAAAAGATTCTTGCTCATGTTGATAAAGGTTCCTACGCACTTATTATCGCCGAAGATTTTCATCCGCAAATTACAGATACATTGTCGTTTTCTCCCTCTTACATCAGCCTGCGAAATGAAAATATTCTGAAGTTAACGGACAATAAATTTTCCGCAGACTCCATTGTTTTGGATAAATTATCTGGAGGTCAGGGATTTTCTTCCATCAAAAACTCGCATGAAATTTTAGGAAAAGCAGTTTTAGATGGTGGAAAAGTAAATTTCATTAAAATCGATCATGGCAAAGGTCATTTGTATTTACATGCAGAACCGTTGATTCTTACCAATTATTACTTGCTAAAACCAGGGAACGAAAAATATGTTCAGGATGTTTTTTCTTATCTTCCGGATAGGGAAACGGTCTGGTTTTCGGGGTCCAATAAAGTTTCTGCGGAATCCAAGTCGCCGCTCCGCTTTATTTTATCCAAACCTGCGCTTCGGTACGCGTGGTATTTGCTCTTGGGCGGACTCTTATTATTCGTTATTTTTAACGCGAAAAGAAAACAACGTATTATTCCGATCATTGAACCTTTAAAAAATAAGTCGGTAGAATTTGTAAAAAGTATTGGTAATTTATATTTGCAGGAAGGCGACTTTCACGATATGATGGCTAAAAAAGCCCAGTATTTTCTGAATCGCGTTCGAATGGATCTTCTTATCGATACCCAAAACTTAGATGAAAAATTTGCACATCTTCTTCATTTAAAAACAGGAAAAAGTATGGTGAAAATAAACGGAGCCATCGATCTCATCAAAAGAGGGCAGGATCCATACGCAAGTGTCATGAAAGATGATCTGGCAAAGATGAACATATTGCTCGACGAACTACTAAAATAATCGAAAATAGCGGTTAATTCTTTACTACGGAAACCGTTTTGAATTGTAAATAATTATGGAAAATTTTGAAAACTCCAGTCAGGAAAATTTTGACAAAGAAAATAGTAATCCTGAATTTCATTCCCGTATTGATATGACTGAACTTCAAAAAAGTTTAGAAGCGGTAAAGGCAGAAATCGGCAAAGTCATTATCGGTCAGGAATCGATGATCGAACATTTGTTGGCAGCGCTTTTATCCAATGGTCATGTTTTAATCGAAGGTGTTCCCGGTGTGGCGAAAACCATTACGGCGAAATTATTGGCAAAAACCGTCGATGTGGATTTCAGTCGAATTCAGTTTACGCCGGATTTAATGCCGTCGGATATTTTGGGAACCTCAATTTTCAATGTGAAAAATTCTGAATTTGAATTTAAAAAAGGTCCTATTTTTTCCAGCTTCATTTTGATCGATGAAATTAACCGGTCGCCCGCGAAAACACAATCCGCTTTATTCGAAGTCATGGAAGAACGCCAGATCACAATGGATGGGAAACAGTACGAAATGCAGGAACCCTTTTTGGTTGTTGCAACGCAAAATCCTATTGAGCATGAAGGCACTTATCGACTTCCGGAAGCGCAACTCGATCGTTTTCTCTTTAAAATAAACGTTGGCTACCCCAACTTTGCGCAGGAAGTACAGATCATTAAAAACCAGCATGAAAGTAAGTTGGAAGATAAAACCGATGCCGTTCAAAAAGCCATGACCGGAATTCAGTTGAAAACTTATCAGCACCTTGTAAAAAACATTCTCGTAGAACCACAATTGCTGGAATATATTGCGAAAATAATTGTGAATACAAGGGAAAACCAGTTCCTTTATTTAGGCGCGTCGCCAAGAGCGAGTCTGGCTTTATTAACCGCTTCTAAAGCGTTTGCTGCGATCCGAGGCAGAGATTTTGTCACACCGGAAGATATTAAAGAAGCGAGTTACGCCGTTTTGCGTCACCGAATTATGGTGTCTCCGGAAAGAGAAATGGAAGGTTTAACGGCAGACGAGATCATCAGACAGATTTTGGATGCTATTGAAATTCCGAGGTAAGAGGACCGATCAATTTCCGACTAAGAGTAATGAAAAATTTATACCTCAGTAACCGTTTTTTCTTCACGCTTTTCGGTGTGGGAATAACTTATGTTTTCGCTTTCTTCTTTCCGTTCTTGTTAGGAGTGGCGCACGGGTTTTTGATCGTAGTATTTCTCGCCTTTATCGTGGATTTTCTATTGTTATTCAATCAAAAAAATGTAATTCAGGCACAACGCATCTTGCCGGAAAAATTATCTAACGGCGACCAGAATTCAGTAAAGATTGACATCAAAAATAATTATGGATTCCGAATTAAAACAAAAGTGATTGATGAGATTCCGTTTCAATTTCAAAAGCGGGACTTTAATATTGAAAGAATCATCAATCCTAAAAATAACATTTTATTTGAATATATTCTGGAACCAAAAGAACGTGGCGAATACAGTTTTGGAAATTTAAATATTTTTGTAAACTCTCCGATCCATTTAGTTTCGCGCAGATTTACTTTTCAAAAAGATGCAATGTTGCCAAGTTATCCCTCCTTTATTCATCTGCGGAAATATGAATTAATGGCGCTTCAAAACGAATTTCTGTTGGGCGGAATTAAAAAAATCCGCAAGTTGGGTCATACGATGGAGTTTGAACAAATTAAAGAATATGTTCCCGGCGATGATATGCGAACCATTAACTGGAAAGCAACTTCGAAGCGAAATCAATTGATGGTGAATCAGTTTCAGGACGAAAAGTCACAACGGATTTTCATGCTGATCGATACGGGAAGAACAATGCAAATGCCCTTCAGCGGATTAAGTTTACTCGATTATTCCATTAATGCAACGATGGCTTTGAGTCATATTATTCTGAAGAAAAGTGATCGCGCAGGAATGATGACTTTCTCGAAAAAAGCTGAGAATAAGATTGCGGCAGATAATAAATCAGGTCAGCTGAAAAAGATCTCGCAGGCATTGTATAATATTAAAACGGATTTTTTTGAAAGTGATTTTAACAGATTGTATCAGGATGTGAAATTCTCCGTTGGACAAAGAAGTTTGATTTTGCTTTTTACCAATTTCGAAACTTTAGATGCCGTAAACCGACAGATGAAATATCTTCGCGCTATTGCGAAAAACCATCTGCTGGTCATTGTTTTCTTTAAAAATGCGGAGTTGCAAACCTTAATTCATAAAAACCCGGAGAGTATGCAGGAAATTTATGATGAGATCGTCGCAGAGAAATTCGAGTACGAGAAAAAGCTCATCATTCAGGAACTTAAAAAATTTGGGATTTACACAGTTTACACACTTCCTGAAAATCTGAATATTGAAGTCATTAATAGATATCTGGAGATCAAGGCAAGAGGAATTTTGTAGGAACGGCACTTTTTTTCCTAATTTTGAATGAGATGGAAAAAAATTCAACTTATTAATAGACCTGAACAAGATTAGTCTGATAGATAAAAGTATAGTGCTTAAACTATCGAATTGACTTATAAAATGAATAAATCTTAAAAAATAAAACAATGAAAATTATCCTTAATAGAATCAACGACGATTACTTATTTGAATGCAAAAACTCCATTGGAAATTCTATTCTGCTGGATAATATTTCGGAATCAGAAGGAACTAAAGCGGTTTCCCCGATGGAAAGTTTATTAATGGCAGTCGCAGGTTGCAGCGGAATCGACATGGTGTCCATCATGAAGAAACAAAGACAGGAACTGACGGGTTTTTCTGCTGAAGTAGAAGGCGAAAGAGTTCAGATGGATGAAGCCAAGCCCTTTAAAAGTATTATGGTGAAGTTCTTTCTTGAAGGAAAAATAGATCCGAAAAAAGCCCAGAAAGCCGCAGAACTTTCTTTCGAAAAATACTGCTCCGTTTCTAAAACTTTAGAACCAAATGTAACGGTAACCTATGAAGTTTTTGTGAACGGAGAAAAGATTGATTAGTAAACTTACATTTGGACGAAACCATTCGTTCTCTTTACATATAGAAAAGCAGCGTTTTTAAAATGCTGCTTTTCTATTTTCTATCTTGGTCTTGATCCCATTCGGGGTTGGATTAATTTTGCAATCGTCGCGGTCCAGCCGGTTTGGTGCGACGCGCCAATTCCTTTTCCCGTATCACCGTTGAAATATTCATAGAACATAATGTAATTTTTAAAAAACTCATTGTGATTCAGCAAGTCGTTTCCTCCGTTAAAAGGCCGTTCTCCATTTTCATTTTTACGAAAAATAGAGCAAAGTCTCTTGCTTAAATCGGTAGCAACATAATCAAGATTTCGCATTTGGTAGCTGTTTGCAGGATATTCGATTTGCAGGCTGTCTCCGTAATAATAGTGAAAACGTTGTAAACTTTCCACGATTAAAAAGTTAATTGGGAACCAAATCGGTCCGCGCCAGTTGCTGTTACCGCCGAACATGCTGCTGTCACTTTCTGCTGGAGTATATTTTACGGTAAAATTTTTGCCTTCAACATTAAACTCGTAAGGATTGTTTTCGTAAACTTTCGACATTGAGCGAATTCCGTAATCTGATAAAAATTCATTTTCATCTACCATTCTGGTCAACACTCGTTTTAAACGGTTTTTCCGAAGAATACTCATTAAATGTTTTCCACCTTTTCCTTCGACTTCCCAATGGGAAACCAATTCTGCAAGTCTGGGTTTGTTTTTTAGGATCCATTCCATTCTCTCCCGAAAATTTGGTAGTTTTTCCAAAAGACTGTGTTCTACAATTTCGACCGCAAATAAAGGGATTAGACCTACAATACTTCTTAGTTTTAATGATTTAGAATCGCCGTTGTTCAACTGCAGAACATCATAGAAAAATCCATCTTCTTCATTCCACAAACCATTTGTAGCTTCACCCAGATTTTCCATGGCATCGGCAATATAAAGATAATGCTCAAAAAATTTAATGGCCATATCTTCGTAGATCGGATTATACAGTGCCAGTTCCATGGAGATCCGCATCATGTTTAAAGCGAACATCGCCATCCAGCTTGTTCCGTCGGCTTGCTCCAAATGATCTCCATTTTTAAATTCCATGTTACGGTCGAAAGCTCCAATATTATCTAAGCCTAAGAAACCGCCGCCAAAAACATTATTTCCATTTTTATCTTTCCGGTTGACCCACCAGGTAAAATTCAATAATAATTTTTGAAAGACACTTTCCAGAAAAGGAACATCTGCCTTTCCGTTGATGCTTTCATCAATTTTGAAAACGCGGAAAGTAGACCATGCATGTACGGGCGGATTTACGTCACTAAAATCCCATTCATACGCCGGTAACTGTCCGTTCGGATGAATATACCATTCTTTCGTTAGTAATTTTAACTGATGTTTTGCGAATGTCGAATCTAAGATCGCGAAAGGCACACAATGAAACGCTAAATCCCAGGTCGCAAACCACGGATATTCCCATTTATCGGGCATAGAAATTATATCCTTATTTTGCATGTGTTCCCATTCTACATTCCGAATGAACTCATCTGAATCTCGAAAAACATTCAAGTTTGGATCACCATTTAGCCACTTCGAAACATTGTAGTGGTAAAACTGTTTGTTCCAGAGAAGTCCGGCAAAAGCTTGCCGCTGAATGATTTTTTCTTCTTCATCTGCAATTTCCTGCTGAATATCTGCATAGAAATCTTTTGCCTCATTTTCTCTAAGACGAATTACCTCGTCGAAGTCGAAAAATGCATTTTCCATATCGTGTGGACTCAGTCGAAAATCAAAACTTTTACTTTCTCCCGCTTCGATTTCAGAATTGATGATAAAACACGCCTTTGTCCCGGATTTTTCCGGATTTACAGCCTCTTTATTTTCGTGGATCAGATAATTGTTGATGCCGTCTTTATAAAATCTAGGTTCCGTACTCGCGCCTGAAACTACATCCGGATTACTTTCATTATTACAAAAGAAAGCTTCAGCGTTTTGATCTCTGGAATATAATTTAATGATCGGTAAAGATTCGTGATGAATTTCAATTTCACCATTAGCTGAAGAATTTAGTTGAGGAATATAGTCGCCATATCCCCAACTCCAGTTATTACGAAACCAAAGAGTAGGAAGGATATCGAGTGATGCTTTAGTGCTGCTGCGGTTTGTTGCTGTAACACGAACAAGAAAGTCGTCATGATTAATTTTTGCATATTCGATAAAAATATCAAAATAATTATCGTCATTAAAAATACCGGTGTCTACCAGTTCATATTCCTCATCCTGCTTATTCCGTCTGCCGTTTTCTTCTACCAGATCCTCATATGGAAATTCATTAATGGGATATTTGTACACCATTTTCATGTAAGAATGCGTAGGAGTATTGTCCAGATAATAATAAATTTCTTTAAGATCCTCGCCATGGTTTCCTTCATGATTGCTCAATCCAAAAAAACGTTCTTTGATCATTTTATCTTTGCGGTTCCAGAATGAAAAAGCAAAACAGAGCCGTTGTTTGTTGTCGCAAATCCCTGCAATTCCATCTTCGCTCCAGCGATAAGTTCGGCTAATTGCCTCGTTGTAAGTCGTATGTCCCCAAGCATTTCCGTCGGGACTGTAATCTTCGCGGACCGTTCCCCACTGTCTGTTGCTAACATAGGGACCCCATGTTCTCCACTGGTCATCCAGCATTCTTTGTCTTTCAGTAATCATTGCAAAAAAAAATATTCAGGCGCAAAATTAAGGAATAAAAATTTTATTAATGTTTGTCAGTTCTTATTTTAATGCTTTCCTTTGCAACAGATTTAGTTCATTTACATATTGAAAATGTTATCAAGAAAGGTGGAGAGATAAGACTCTATGAAACCTTGGCAACCCTTCGGAAACGAAGAAGGTGCTACATTCTTACCCAATTTGGGTGAAGATAACAGAAACTTTTTTACCCTTCTCAGGTAGCATTTTCAATTTAATTTTATATAAAAAATTGAAAAGTTCGCTACAACATATCAAACTCAGAAATCAACATTTAGTATCAGGAAAAATCCTTGATATTGATTTGTCCTATCAGATTTTCGGACAACCACTACATTCGGCTCCTATTATTTTGGTGAATCACGCTTTAACTGGAAACTCAAATGTTACGGGGCAAAATGGTTGGTGGAATTCTCTGATTGGGATAAATAAAATCATTGATACGACTGTTTATTCTGTCATTTGCTTTAATATTCCCGGAAATGGTTTCGATGGAAATCTTCTTGATGAACCAGATGTTTTCAAGACTAAAGACATCGCAAATATTTTTCTGAAAGGTTTAGAATTTCTAAATATTTCAAAACTTCACACTTTGATCGGAGGTTCTATTGGAGGTGCAATTGGCTGGGAAATGCTGGCAGAAAATCCTGAACTGACCGAAAATTTTATTCCTCTTGCCTGCGATTATAAAACTTCAGATTGGTTGCATTCCCAATGTCTGGTTCAGCAATTTTTATTAAGTCATCCTGTAGAACCCTTGCAAAAAGCCCGACATCATGCAATGCTCTGTTATAGAACTCCAACTTCATTAAATGAACGTTTTAAAAATGAAATTCATCCAGAAAAGCAAATTCTAAAATCTCACGATTGGCTTAATTTCCACGGAACATCGTTAAGTGAAAGATTTAATTTAAGTGCGTATCAACTCATGAATAATTTATTGATGTCCATTAATGCTGATCCAAAAAAATTGAAGAAAATCTCCTCAAATATTCATTTCATCGCAATAGATTCAGACTTATTTTTTCCAGCTTTTGAAGTGAAAAACTGTTATGAGTTTTTAAAGAAAAATAATCCAAACATTTTCTATCACGAAATAAATTCCATTCACGGTCACGATGCTTTTCTAATGGAATACGACCAACTAAACCAAATTTTAAAACCTATTTTTAATGAGAACTAACAATGAAATAAAAATTTTAAAGCATAAATCCATCATCAAATTTGAAGGAACAGATTTCTCCGGAGAAGTTGGAATTGACGGCCGGATTTTTAAAGCTTTGACGTACGGTAGAATTAGTATTGGCGTAATTTCCCAGCAAGCATCAGAAAATGGAATTTCGGTTTTAGTAAATGAAGTTGATTCAGAAAAAGCCGTGAATTGTCTGATCAATGAATTTGAAAATGAAAGAAAATCGGGTAAAGTAAAGCAGATCTACAGCATTAATAATGTTTCAGTTTTAGGATTTGCTGCAAAAGATGCTACTAAAATACTTTCAGAATTAGGTCGGAATAATATTTTCCCGCTTATACTGAATCAATCTGCGGTAGAAAGAAAAATGAATATCGTGGTAACTTCATCCCAGGATGAAAAGGCCAAAAACATCATTGAAGCAGAAATATTTGCCAGACCGAAAACAATTCATTTAGCCATCATCGGTCACGGCAAAGTGGGTTCTACTTTAATTGATCAGGTTTTGCAAAGTGCAGAAGTGATTCGCAACCGCAAGAAATTAGACTTGAAGATTGTAGCTGTAGCTAATTCCAGAAAAATGACTTTTAACAAAACTGGTTTTACAGAAAGTTGGGAGAACGATATTTTGATAGAAGAAAATAAGTCCAGTGTAGATTCACTTATTCACTTTGCACAACTTAATCAGTTAGAAAATTTAATCGTAGTCGATAATACAGCCAGTTTAGAGTTTGTGAAAAATTATACGACGTTGGCAGAAAATGGTTTCGACCTAGTTTCCTCCAACAAAATTTTTAATACGTTGCCGATTTCAGAATACCGCGATTTCCGACATGTTTTAGCGAAGAGAAATAAAAAATATCTCTATGAAACTAATGTTGGAGCAGGGTTGCCTTTGATTGATACCATTAAATTGCTTCATCTTTCCAGAGAAAATATCACCAGAATTAAAGGCGTTTTTTCAGGATCACTGAGTTATATTTTCAATAATTTTTCAGTTCGTGAAGACAAGTTTTCTACCATTTTAAAAGAAGCGATGGAAAAAGGTTTCACCGAACCAGATCCGCGAGAAGATTTATCCGGAAATGATGTCGCAAGAAAATTGTTGATTTTAGCCCGCGAACTCGACTTGAGCAATGAATTCGGCGATATTAAAATTGAAAATTTAATTCCGGAAGATTTATCAAAATTAAATAAAGATCAATTTATTTCAAGCCTAAATCTTTTAGATGACCATTTTGAAGCAGTTAAAAGAAATCAAAAAGAAAATCACGTTTTGCGTTTCGTAGGTGATTTACACGGTGATCTCCAACAGGAAAAAGGAGAGCTTGATGTGAAATTAGTTTCTGTTCCCGCCAATTCTGCACTTGGACAATTAAAAGGATCAGATTCAATTTTTGAGATCTACACCGAAAGTTACGGCGAAAATCCATTGGTCATTATGGGAGCAGGAGCAGGAGCAAAAGTCACTGCGAGAGGAGTTTTTGGAGATATTTTAAGACTTTCAGAAAATAAATAAGTACATAATGTAGCAATGAAACAATGTAACAGTTTACCAATAATCTATGAAAATTTGATTGTTACATTGTTAAACTATTACATTGGCAAATTAAATAAATATGGAAAATCAATATTCAAATTTCGAAACAATCGCAGTTCGCACTCAGTCGGAACGTTCTCATTTCGATGAACATTCTACGCCACTTTATCTAACTTCAAGTTTCGTTTTCGAGGATGCAGAAGATATGCGCGCAAGTTTTGCCGAAGAAAAACAGAAAAATATTTACAGCCGATTTTCCAATCCAAATGTGAATGAATTCACCGCAAAAATGGTTCAGTTGGAAGGTGCAGAAGACGGTTATTCCTTCGCAACGGGAATGGCTGCAATCTTTTCCACGTTTGGCGCGCTCCTTAATTCTGGCGATCATATTTTAAGTTGCCGTGCCGTTTTTGGTTCTACACATACGCTTTTCACCAAATATTTCCCGAAATGGAATATTGAAACCACTTATTTTGAAGCCAACGAAACTTATCTTGAAAAATATGTAAAACCTTCAACCAAAATCCTTTACATCGAAACACCTACAAATCCGGCGATCGAAGTTTTAGATTTAGAATTATTAGGGAAATTTTCGAAAAAGCACAATCTGATTTTCATCGTAGATAATTGTTTTGCGACGCCTTATTTGCAACAACCCATAAAATTCGGCGCTGATTTGGTCATTCATTCCGCCACGAAATTAATTGATGGACAAGGTCGAGTTTTGGGTGGCGTTACTGTTGGGAAAAAAGATTTGATCCGCGAAATTTATTTGTTCGCCAGAAATACGGGACCAGCAATGTCGCCTTTCAATGCGTGGGTTTTGAGTAAAAGTATAGAAACTTTAGCCGTTCGTGTCGATAAACATTGCGAAAATGCTTTAAAAGTTGCGGAATTTTTAGAAACCCATCTAAATGTTTCTTTGGTTAAATATCCTTTTTTAAAATCGCATGCCAATTACGAAACTACCAAAAATCAAATGAAAATGGGTGGAAATATTGTCGCTTTTGAAGTAAAAGGCGGCATCGAAGCAGGCCGAAATTTCCTCAACAAAATAAAAATGTGCTCCCTTTCCGCCAATCTCGGCGACACCCGAACAATTGTCACGCATCCCGCTTCTACGACGCATTCTAAGCTTTCCGAAGCTGAGCGAAACCAGGTCGGAATTACGGCTGGTTTGGTGCGCTGCTCCGTGGGTTTAGAGCATATTGATGATATAATTAATGATTTAAAACAAGCTTTAGATTAGGATTTTTTGGGTCTCGTCCTTAAAGACGAGACCTTCCGTTCCCTCCCGATTTTACATCGGGATCCGTTCAAGTCGGGCTGCAGAAAGTTTTTAAAAATGAAGACTTTAGTTAAAAATAAAAGAAATGAAAAACACAAAAGAATTATATAAAGCCCTAAACGAAAGAATTCTCATCCTCGATGGCGCGATGGGAACGATGCTACAACGCTATAATTTCACCGAAGAAGATTACCGCGGCGAAAGATTCAAAGATTGGGAGCATTCTTTAAAAGGAAATAACGATCTGCTATCATTAACGCAACCCGGTGCTATTGAAGAAGTTCACCGCAAATATTTAGAAGCCGATGCAGATATCATCGAAACGAACACTTTTTCGGGAACTACCATCGCAATGGCAGATTATCACATGGAAGATTTGGTTTATGAACTCAATTTTGAATCAGCAAAAATCGCCAGAAAAGTATGTGATGAATTCACCCAAGAAAATGCAGAAAAACCAAGATTCGTGGCAGGTTCAATCGGACCAACCAACAGAACCGCAAGTTTAAGTCCCGATGTTAATGATCCAGGATTTCGTGCGATTACTTTTGATCAATTGAGAATTTCTTACAAACAACAAGCAGAAGCGCTTTTAGACGGAGGTTCAGATATTTTATTAGTTGAAACAATTTTTGACACTTTAAATGCCAAAGCTGCTCTTTTTGCGATTGATGAAATTCAGGAAGAAAGAAATATTCAAATTCCAATAATGGTTTCAGGTACGATCACCGATGCTTCCGGACGAACTTTAAGCGGACAAACCGCAGAAGCTTTTTTAATTTCTATTTCCCATTTGAATTTATTAAGTGTCGGACTAAACTGCGCTTTAGGAGCAAAACAGTTAACACCGTATTTAGAAACATTATCCAAGAATTCAGACTTTTTTATTTCTGCTTATCCGAATGCAGGACTTCCAAATGCTTTCGGTCAATATGATGAAAGTCCAGAATTTATGGCAGAACAAATCCGTGAATATGCAGATAAAGGGTTAATTAATATTATCGGAGGTTGTTGCGGAACGACACCACCTCACATTAAGGCAATTGCCGATTTGGTAAAAAATTACGAACCGAGAAAAATCAGTGTAAAATCTTGAATTAGTACCTACTAATTCTCGCCATAAAGCCACGAAGTGGCGCTATCAAAAGCATTGGGTAAGCGCAGCGCCGCCCAATGAAATGAAACAAAACGAAAGAAACAAATTAAGGTCTGAAAGACCGAAATCAAAAGCATTGGGTAAGCAAAGCGCCGCCCAATGAAAAATGACCGAGATAAAACAAACCGAGGTCTGAAAGACCGCGATCAAAATCAACCGATGAAATTTTAAAATAAAATCATAAAACATGTCACAATCCCTAAATAAAATTTACGTTCATCTGGTTTTCAGCACCAAACATAGAAACTCGCTAATCACAGATTCAATCAAAGAAGAATTGTTTAATTATTTAGGGGGAATTTGTAAAAATTTGGAATGCAATCCAATTCAAGTTGGCGGACATAAAGATCATGTTCACATTTTATGTTTACTGTCAAAAAAAATCGCGTTAATGAAACTTATTGAAGAAGTAAAATCTCATTCCTCAAAATGGATTAAAACAAAAGGTAAAGAGTTCGAAAATTTTTATTGGCAAAATGGTTATGGTGCTTTTTCTGTAAATCCTACGGAAATAGATGTTGTTAAAAGTTATGTTATAAATCAGGAAGAGCATCATAAAAAGAAATCTTTTCAAGAAGAGTTTTTGGCATTTTTAAAAAAGTATAATATGGAGTATGATGAAAGGTATGTTTGGGATTAAAAGTGAGAAAGGGATTGCGCCCTTTCAGGGCTATCCTTTAAATCACACCAATTTCATTGGGCTTCACCCAATGCTTTTTATTTCGCCCTTTCAGGGCTGTGCTTCACATCTTACAAATTTCATTGGGCTAAACCCAATGCTAATGATTGCGCCACTTCGTGGCTTTTAAAAAATTAAAAAAAATGAGATATTTAAAACTTTCCGGTCTCGAACCGTTGATTATAACTCCAGAATCCAATTTTATAAATGTTGGGGAACGAACTAATGTGGCGGGTTCTAAAAAATTTCTTCGATTAATAAAAGAAGGAAATTACAGTGAAGCATTGGATATTGCACGAAATCAAGTGGAAGGTGGTGCGCAAATTTTGGATGTCAATTTTGATGATGGATTACTTGATGGGAAATTTGCCATGGTGAAATTCCTCAATTTAATTGCGTCTGAACCAGATATTTCCCGTATTCCAATTATGATCGATTCTTCTAAATGGGAAATTTTGGAAGCTGGATTACAAGTTGTTCAAGGAAAATCAGTCGTAAATTCAATCAGTTTAAAGGAAGGTGAAGAAGAATTTATCAGTCACGCAAAAACGATTAAAAGATTCGGAGCTGCAGTAATTGTGATGGCTTTTGACGAAAATGGTCAAGCCGATAATTATGACAGACGATTAGAAATCTGCAAAAGATCTTATGATATTTTGGTAAATGTGGTGAAATTTCCCTCCGAAGATATTATTTTCGATTTAAATATTTTCCCCGTTGCGACAGGAATGGATGAACATCGAAGAAACGCTTTGGATTTTATTGAAGCTACAAAATGGGTTCGAACAAATTTGCCAAATGTTTCCGTGAGTGGTGGAGTATCGAATGTTTCCTTTTCTTTCCGTGGAAATGACAATGTTCGGGAAGCGATGCATTCGGTTTTCCTTTATCACGCTATAAAAGCTGGAATGAACATGGGAATTGTAAATCCTACGATGTTGGAAGTTTATGATGAAATCCCGAAAGAATTATTGGAACTGGTTGAGGACGTAATGCTTGATCGCAGAGAAGACGCGACTGAAAGACTGTTGGATTATTCAGAGCGTGTAAAATCGACCAAAAAAGAATTTGTAGAAGAATTGGAATGGCGAAAAGAACCTTTGCAAAATAGAATTACGCATGCTTTGGTGAAAGGAACGGATCGGTTTATTATCGAAGATGTAGAAGAAGCGAGAGCAAATTCGAAAAGACCTTTAGATGTTATTGAAATTAATTTAATGACCGGAATGGGTGTTGTCGGAGATTTGTTTGGTAGCGGGAAAATGTTTTTGCCTCAAGTTGTAAAATCGGCACGTGTGATGAAAAAAGCCGTGGCTTATCTCCAACCTTACATTGAAGCAGAAAAAGATGAAAAACAAAAACCAAACGGAAAGATATTAATGGCGACCGTAAAAGGCGATGTTCATGATATCGGAAAGAATATTGTGAGTGTAGTTTTGGGTTGTAACAATTATGAAATCATCGATTTGGGAGTGATGGTTCCGGCGGAAAAAATTATTCAGGCGGCAATTGATCACCAAGTGGATGTCATCGGTTTGAGCGGATTGATTACGCCAAGTTTAGACGAAATGGTTCATGTTGCAGATGAGTTGCAAAGGAAAAATTTAAATTTCCCATTATTGATTGGTGGTGCAACAACTTCAAAAGCACATACTGCGGTGAAAATTTTCCCTAAATACGGACATACAGTTGTCCATGTTAACGACGCTTCCAGAGCAGTTGGAGTGGTTTCTCAATTGTTGGATCATAATAATGAACAATATAAAGCAGATTTAAAAGTAGATTATGAAGATTTTCGGGTGAAGTTTTTGGAACGGCAAATTGAAAAAGTTTATGTAACCATTGAAGAAGCCAGAAAACAAAATTTTACCATCGACTGGGAAAATGAAGAAATTGTGAAGCCGAAATTTTTGGGAGTAAAGATTATTGAAAATCAGGATTTGCGAGAATTGCTGGATTTTATGGATTGGTCTCCTTTTTTCCGAGCCTGGGAATTGCATGGAAAATATCCACAAATTTTAATGGATGAGGTTGTCGGGGAACAGGCTACAATATTATTTAAAGAAGCAAAAGTTTTATTAAATAAAATTCTAGATGAAAAATTATTTACAGCAAAAGGAGTTTTTGGAATTTTTCCCGCAAATTCAAATGAAGAAGATGATATTCTGATTGATGATGAAAACGGCAACGAAATAGCAAAATTCCATACTTTGAGACAACAATTAAAAAAATCGGCCGGAAAAGAATATTTAGCGATCAGCGATTTTGTTGCTCCTAAAAATTCAGGCAAACAAGATTACGTTGGTGCTTTTGCAGTGACAACAGGTTTTGGAACAGAAGAGTTAGCGCAGAAATATTATGATGATGGCGACGATTATAACGCAATTATTGTAAAAGCTTTAGCCGATCGTCTCGCAGAAGCTTTTGCTGAATTTCTGCATCATAAAGTTCGTACAGAATTCTGGGGTTATGCAGAAAACGAAACTTTAGAAAACGAAGATTTGATCGCGGAAAAATATTTAGGAATTCGACCTGCTCCGGGTTATCCAGCTTGTCCGGATCATTTGGAAAAAAAGACGATCTGGGAATTATTGAAAGTAAAAGAAAATATTGGTTTAGAACTAACAGAAAGTTTGGCGATGTTCCCAACAGCAGCCGTTTCCGGATATTATTTTGGAAATCCGAAAGCAAAATATTTTGGCGTAGGAAAAATTAAAGAAGATCAGTTAAAGGATTATACCGAAAGAAAAGGCGTTGATCTGGATTTCGCCAGAAAATGGTTGAGCCCGAATTTAGCAGATTAAGAAAGCCACGAAGTGGCGTAATCAATAGCAATGGGTGAAGCCCATTGAACAAAAATAGAAATCCGGTGCAAAGCCCTGAAAGGGTGAAATCAATTTGGAGGAAATGAGTTTATCTCAATTTATACAAAACTGATCAAACAACCGAAATTGCAGCCCGACTTGAACGGAGCTCTTTTTGTGAAACGAAGTGGAACAAAAAAGCGGGAGTGGAAGGCGGATTAAGCTGCCCCAAAATATTATAAAAAAAATGAAAATCACAGAACATATAAAAAACGCGAACGGGAAAACTTTATTCTCCCTCGAAGTCGTTCCGCCACAAAAAGGAATCGGTATTGAAGATCTCTATAAAAACATAGATCCTTTGATGGAATTTAAACCGCCGTTTATCGATGTTACGACTTCTCGGGAAGAATATATTTATCTCGATAAAGGAAACGGTTTGATGGAGCGAAAAATAACGAGAATGCGACCCGGAACTTTGGGAATTTGTGCGGCAATTCAGCATAAATATAATGTAGATACTGTTCCACACGTGCTTTGCGGAGGTTTTTCTAAAGAGGAAACCGAATATCTTTTGGTGGATTGTATGTATCTGGGAATTGAAAATATTATGGCGTTACGCGGTGATGCGATGAAAGGTCAGCAATATTTTGAACCCACAAATGGCGGACATAAAAACGCCATGGATCTGGTGCATCAAATGAATGATCTGGGTCGTGGAAAATATTTACATGAGGACAAAGAAAATAATGCCGACAGCAAATTTTGCATTGGTGTTGCGGGTTATCCGGAAAAACATATTGAAGCACCCTCAATGAATTATGATTTAAAATGGCTGAAAGAAAAGGTGGATTCCGGCGCAGATTATGTGGTGACGCAGATGTTTTTTGATAATAAAAAATTCATCGAATTTGTAAAACAAGCTAGAGAAATTGGAATTACGGTACCGATTATTCCCGGAATTAAACCGATCGCGACAAAAGGACATCTTCAAATGTTGCCGCAAGTTTTCAAAATTGATTTACCCGAAGATTTAATTTCTGCAGTGGAAAAAGCCAAAGATAATGCGACAGTAAAACAAATTGGAATTGAGTGGACCGTCAATCAATGCAGGGAATTAATGGAGTTTGGAGTTCCGGTTTTGCATTTCTATTCGATGGGAAAAAGCGATAATATCAAGAAAATAGCGAGAGAAATTTTTTAAGCTTAATTTGAAAGGTTCAAAATAAACCATTTTTCAATGGGCTTGAGAGTTGATTTTTTTAGAAAACTTATTGATTAAGGAAATTTCCCAGTTTGATCAAATCCTCTTCGCGGTTGAGTTTGATCTTATTTTTATTGATGAAATCAGATATTTCTTTTGTTTTATTTGGGAAATGACTCGCAAATTCTTTTGCACTTTTATCAATTTTGAAAAGATTATTTTCAAACTGAATAAAATAAAGAGGTTTTTGAATATTAAATTGTGCCGAAGTTCCGGCGATCAAAGAATTCTGTGCGGGGGTGGCGGGTTGGTATTTAGTGATGACTTTCTTTAAAATCCTGTACTTTCCAGATGTTAATTCGAAAAAATAACCAGTATAAGCATCGTCTGTTTTTACGAAAACCAACTTCTCCTTCGTGGTTTCAAAGGTAAAATCAGGAGTAGGCTCAGCCTTCAGAAGTTCGTAAACCTCTTCTTTCTCTACAATTTCTATGGTATCTAAAAAAGTATTATATCGAAGAAGAATTGTGCCAGACGTATCGCCAACTTTAGCTTTTATAAATTCAGGATAATAATACGGAATTCCCTGAATATCTGAATATTTAATTTTTTCAGGACCATTGTTAAATTCCTCAATTTGTTTATTGAAGCGTCCATTTCGAGATATTTCGCTCAAACTTATTTGTTGAGCCTGCAAAAATAATCCGGCTAGAAATAGACTGATAACGGTAAAAAATATTTTCATAAGAGAAGACTCATTTTATAATTTCAAAATAAATTTCACTGCCCTTATCTAAAATTTCCCTGTTCAAACAGGAGCGTTTAAAAATTTCACTAATTTGATGAGGTCGATCTCCTGATTTAATTTAAGTTTGTTTTTTTTGACGAAATCGTTAACAGCCTCTTTTTTACCAGGAATTGCTGTTGCCAGGTCTTTTGCGTTTTTAGAGATTTTGATGATTTCGGAGTCGGTTTTAATATAGTAAACAGGATTTAAATTTTCGAATCTTGGAGCGATCGCAGGTGTAAATGAATTTATTGCGGGAGAACCTTCCCGAAATTCGCTTTTCACTTTTTTTAATAACGTATATTTTCCTGTAGCCAATTCAAAGTAATATCCTGCCGGAACATCGCCAGAACTTATATAAACTAGGGTAGCGCCTGGTTTTAGAAATGTTATTTTCCCATACTTCGATGATTTCGGCAACTCGAAAATAGCGTCTTCATTTAGCAGTTCTACCGTGTCAGTATACGTGTTATATCGTGCCTTTATCAAGCTTGTTGCGTTTTCGATATTTGCAGAAATAAAACTTTTAGCAAAGTATGCATCACCTTCAATATCCCTATATGTAAGTTCGTTTCCTTTCGGCGAATTCACACGGTCGATAAATTTATTCCAGCGGATCGCTTCATTAAAAAGATTGGCCTGTGCGTTAATGCATATTGCTGTGAATAAAACAAGTGCAAATGTTATTAGTGATTTCATAAATGTAAAATTTAAGATTCTGTACTTGTAAATATACATTTTTATGGGGATATCTTAAAGCATATTTTTATTTGAGGAATACCTGAGAATTAATAATTATGGATATTCTTTTCTATTATCAATGATCCAGATTATTATATTTCTTCATGAGGTTTTCGTAGAAATTTTGAGGTAAGATCCATTTAAGTGGAACGCCGATTTTTTGGCCGAATTTTCCAAAATAATAGTGCGCTTTCCAGGATTTTTTGCTCAGAAGGTTTTCTATATACGTTGCAACTGCTTCTGGCTCTGCACCTTCGTTCACATGAGAATTCATTAAAGCATATACTTTTTCGAAAGTTTTTTTATATGGATCTGAGACTTTAGTTTTTACACGGCTTTCTGCAATTTTTGTTTTAATGTCGCCTAAATGCAAAGAGCAAACTTCAATATTCCAGGGATATACTTCGTAACGAATGGCTTCTGTAACTTTATCCAGAGCAGATTTTGAGGCAGAATAAAACCCACGGAAAGGCAAACCCATTTCTGATCCAATACTTGAAATATTGATGATTTTTCCGAATTTCTGATCCCGCATTACAGGTAAAACGGCGGTCATCATTTGCACAGAACCCACCAGATTCAAATTAAATAATTTTAGAATTTCATCTTGTGTAGAATCTTCAACAGCTCCAACCATTCCCATTCCAGCGTTATTAATGAGTACATCGATCCTTTTTTCAGTTTTTAAAATTTCTGAAATGGCGTTTTGAACTTGAGAATTGTCTGTAATATCGGTGAGAACAGTTTTGAAGTATTCGGAATCTGCCGGTTTTCTGCTTAAGCCAAAAACCCGGTGTCCTTTTTTTCCAAAATATTCCGCCAAAGCAAAGCCAATTCCGGTGGAACTTCCTGTAATTATAATTGTCATTTATTTTTAAATTAAAATTTTTCCCTGAATTGCAAGATTTTTTCTAAAATACTAAAACCCAAAACTTAATATCCTCGCAAATTTTTCATGATCACCGCATCTTTTTGTGCAGGAGTTAATTGAGAATTATAGCCTTCTAAAGCCGATTCCCAATCGCCATATCCGGAATTTGGCAGAATGATAAAGCGTTTTCCAAATTCATCAGAATTTTGATCAACCAGTTCATTGCGCTCCGTTTGTGGTTTTTTATTAAATATTTTAGAAAAATCTGCTAAATTATCGCCCATATAAATAATGATTTCGTAATTTTTTAAAACCTCTAAACGTCTCGCTTCTTTATCAGAAGTGCTACTCTTTAAAAGTAAGTGAGCGTCATCTGCATTAGGAAATCCCAAGTTTTTAAGAGTTTTCAACGTACCGATTCGGTCGTCTTCATTACGATTTGTGATATAAAAAATCGCCACATTTTTTGAGGCGGCGTAATTAAAGAATTTAAGCGAACCGGGAAATGCTTTTGCTTCTGCTTTTGAGGTCCAGTTCATCCAGGTTTTTGTCTCAAAAATTCTTCCATTTTCTGCTTCTGTTACGGCGTAGGGAGAATTATCTAAAAAAGTTTCATCGACATCTGTAATAATTGCAAAAGGTTTTTTTGAGGGATTCTTTAAATTTTCATCTATTCTCATCTGTGCTAGATTGTACGCTTGATAACACAAAGCACGAAATTCACCGGCATTTTGTTGCCAAAGCGCAGAATAGACTTTTCCATTTAAAGTAATATTCTGAAGTGATTGCGGCGCAGTTTCTCCTGTTTTATCAGGGAATGTATTGACTGAAACTTTACAGGAAGTCAAAAAAACCAGTAAAATTGAAAGCGCTGTAATTTTAAAATTTTTCATCATTTTTAAATCTATTTATTTAGAATTAATTTTTTTAAAGAATGGGTTCTATAATCGTTGCAAAATCTTTCCAAAACTCCGGATAAGATTTTTCGACCACCTTGTCATCATCAATATTTATTTTTTTAACGAGGCAAAATGGTGCGAAACTCATTGCCATACGATGATCGTTATAAGTTTCAATAGAAATATTTTCATTAGGTTCGAAAAATTTCTGCGAAGAAATAGAATCCTCTGTAATTTCTGCAATACATCCAATTTTGAAAAGCTCATTTTTCAAAGCCAAAAGCCGGTCTGTTTCTTTTACCTTTAAAGTTGACAAACCCGTAATTTCAAAAGGAATATTCATCGCAGTTGCCGTTACACAAAGCGTTTGTGCAATATCTGGACAATCATTCATATTTAAAACAATTTTTTCCGGAAAGTTGAAGAAATTGTCAGGCAGCAAAGAAATTCGCGATTCTGCACCTTCTGAAATCGTATTAACACCGAAGAATTTCCAGTAAATTTCTTTTAGAACAGAATCTCCCTGAAGAGAATAGGGTTTAAAGCTTTTTAAATTAACAGTGTCTCGCGAGATTGCTGCAAGGGAATAAAAATAAGAAGCAGAACTCCAGTCGCTTTCTACAACAAAAGGAAGGGTCTGCGAATTTTTTTCGATTTGTAAATTAGGAAAAATGTGGATTATATTTTCTTCCCATTGATAGGAAATTCCTAAAGTTCTCAAAATTTTCAAGGTCATTTCGAGATAGGGTTTACTGGTCACTTTGCCTTCTAAATGAATCTCCAAACCATCTTCCAGTTTAGCACCGATCAACATTAATGAAGAAATAAACTGACTCGAAATATTAGCGGGAATCGTTACCGAACTTTTTTCTAATCTTTTACCCGTGATCTTCAAAGGTGGAAATCCTTCATTTTCCAAATAAGAAATCTCTGCGCCTAAATCACGCAACGCATCGACCAAAAATTGTATCGGCCGTTGTTTCATTCGGTCGGAGCCCGTTAAAATAACTGTTTTATCTTCCTGAATAGCGTAATAGGAAGTCAGGAAACGCATCGCAGTTCCCGCGTGATGAATATCGATAGTTTCGGCCTCGTTATTTAAAGCATCCTCTAAAAGTTGTGTATCCTGAGAATTGGAAAGATTCTCGATATTGATATTTTCGAACAGCTTTTTTAAAATCAACAAACGATTCGAAATACTTTTCGAACCGCTGATTTCTATGGTCTTATTGCCAATTAATTTAGATTTTTCTAATACCATTTACTACTATAAAATTTATTTCAGTTTTTCATTATTTTGATGGCGATCTTTATCTCTGTCAGTTTTCACTATCATTTTTTTGTCGAAAGCTTCCTGCAAGTTCGTTCCTGTTTGGTTCGCCAAGCATAAAGTCACAAATAAAACATCGGCTAATTCTTCTCCCAGATCCTTAGATTTATCGCTCTCTTTTTCACTTTGTTCGCCATATCGTCGTGCGATAATTCTTGCAACTTCCCCAACTTCTTCTGTCAACATCGCCATATTGGTAAGTTCATTAAAATAACGAACTCCAACCGTTTTTATCCATTCATCAACTTCATTTTGAAGTTTTGTAATTTCCATATTTAAGAATTTATTGGTTTCCAAAAGTCCAGATCAAAGCCTTCTCTTTTGCTGTACGGAAGATGGTACTGTGGTCTTCTTTTGGTTCAGAAGAATACTGCCACTTAATATTTGGAGGAGCCGCCGATTTTAATATTTTTTCTAATGCGACCGTATTTTCAGAAATCCCTTTTGTGCCGGAACCTGCAAACCAGGAGCGTTTTTCTTCTTTTGGAAATTTTGACAAATCAACTGTTGCGGTCTTTACCAAAAAATCATCGTTCCACCATAAAGACGGATCAAAAGCAATATAGTAATCAAACATTTCAGGATGTTCTAAAAATGTTTCCGTCACGAAAAGTCCCGAAAGTGATTCGCCGATAATTCCTTTTTTTGAAGAAGTTCTGTACTTTTTATTGATAACCGGAAAAAGTTCCTCAGTAATAAAAGACCTGAATTTTGCTGAACCACCAACAACCGGAGCTATTTTTTTATCTTCTGCATTTTCTGTGAAACCGGTTAAATCCCGCCGACGCTGTGTGTTTTCAATTCCGACCAAAATCATTGGTGGAATTTTTTTTGCTTTAATCAGGTCTGAAATGGTATTTGCAATATGTGAAAAATCTTCTTTAATTCCGCCATCTGCCATGTAAAGAACCAGATAATTCTCGCCACTATTCTTGTAGTTTGCAGGAGTGGAGACATTAATTATTCTCGTTTCTCCAACAAATTTGGATTCAAGGGAAAATGTTTCATGTGCAGGAATGGGATCTTGAACAGGTGATGAACTTCTGCAGTTCATAAAAAGCAGGAAGATGATTACATAGTAAAAGTTCAGGCGAGTACTCATTGTCTAAACCTTCGATTTACTGGTAAGCTCCAATTGTTGGTGAAACCGTTCGGGAAATTTTTACAATATCCAAAGGAACCGAAGCTGCTGCCACAATATTTCCTTTTCCCTTTGCAGGCGAATCCTCCTTTACTCTTAAATTCATTTTCTGAGTAAAATAATTCTGGAATTTTGGATCTTCATTTTTAATATTGGAGGCATCTGAGTTAAATCCGGGATTGCTTCCGAATTTCAACAGAGAATTTAAAAAGGTATAATTAAAAGATTGTCCAGAGGTTTGTTTAAAGAGAATTTGATCCTCTTTCCTGCCATAAATGATCGAATTTTTAACATTCAAAATGAGTGGACCATATTCTAAAGCAGCACCATTTTGAAATTCGTTCGTCGCATAAATCCCCAGCGAAGGCATTGCAGTATTGAAATCCCAATAATTTGCTAAAGTGGAATGGGTAATGTTGTACGTTCCGCCTTTAAAGATGCCCAGATCTGCTTCTCCACAGTTATTCATGACCAAATTTGAAGCGGTAATATTCGATTTAACAGCGTAAATACCATATTCCTGGTGCGTGTGAATAATGGTGTTTTTAATAACTGCAGTGGTTTCCGTCATTTCTAAACCTCGTGTGCCACCAAAAACTCTGGCATAATTCATATTGAGATTAGAACCGACATCAAAGGAAATTCCGTTCCAGTTTTTTGGGATGGTATCGTAACGCGGATCATTTCTGGCTCCACGAAAAATTACCTCATGATTCAAATCTCCCATAATATTAAGATTTGCATTTTTAGAAATTTTTAAACCGCTGTTTTTAAAGAAATAGACTTTCGTTCCCTGCTGAACGTCTAAAGTCTTTCCGGCATCAAGCGTTAAATTTCCAAAAATAATTTTTGCTTTGTCTTTGGTCCAGGTCGTATTATTAAGTAAAATGTTGGGATTGCTTTTGCTTTCAATATAAAATTCAGCATCTTGAACGACAGAAAACAAGGTCACATGTTGATTTCCCGCTGGAGTTGTGAAATTAATCTGATCCTCTGCAATAGCTTCCGGAGCATTTGCAACAGGCGCGATTTCTACAAAAATATAAAGACTGTCTTTTTTTCTCAGTGGGACATTAGTGAAGTCCGTTCCCGCTTTTCCGTCTACATTGATGCGGTATAGAGAAGCGTTTCCATTTCCGAGAGAAATTTTCGGAATCATAACGTCTTTGTCTTCGTTATTGTAAATTTTTACAGCATAAGTTTCTGATCGGACCTGATTGTAAACAGTGTCGCAAAAAACAGTATCTGCCGAAAAACGGAGAAGTTCAGACGGGCTGTCGAAGTTAATATCGTCTCTATTACAGCTTACTGCCGTTAAAAGAGCCCAAAACGAAACTGCGAGTAAAAGTTTAAATTTATTCATTGAAATTAAAATAGGTAGCGGTTTCAAATTTAATTAAAATTGTTGAACATAAAAATTTAAAAATTATCAATGTCGGTGTTTGCAGATTAAAAAAATATTTGTACTTTTGCGGTCTAAAAATTAGCAGAGGAATGTCCATTACTATTTCTGAAGCAAAACTTTAATTTATTAAACTTTTTATTATGAAAAACGGAATCCACCCGGAAAATTATAGACTTGTTGTTTTCAAAGATATGAGTAACGACGAGATGTTTCTTTGCAAGTCTACATCAGATACCAAAGACACTATAGAGTACGAAGGAGAAACTTACCCATTGATCAAAATGGAGATCTCTTCGAGTTCACACCCTTTTTACACAGGGAAAGTAAAATTAGTTGACACTGCTGGTAGAGTTGACAAATTTATGAACAAGTACAAAAAATACGCAAAATAATTACTTGAGTATTTAAGAATATTTAAAAGTCTTTCAGTTTTCTGAAAGGCTTTTTTATTGTAAATTCACGTCTTGTTAGAATTTAGATACGAGAAATTCTAAATTCTTAAATCTAAAATTTTGATTATGCAAATTGCTTTTTCTGATGCCCAGTTCTGGGATGACTTTTTACCACTTACCTTCACCAGACCCGTTGCAGAAATGCGGTGTGGAATCTTAACCTTTTCGGAAAGATGGCAAAAATTACTCGATATCTCCGAAGTTTCTTATCTCACAGAAGATTATTTGCAGGAAAAATTTAAAAAACCGGAGAAAAAAGAAAGTCTTCTTTTGGTACCGAATTTTTTACCGAACGAAGGTGTTCTGCAACAGATAAAAGAGCTGAAAATGGGTGAAGCTCTAGTGTACGAAAACGAACTCCTGGCTGCAAAAATTAATATGGAAAATTTTTCGCTGAATCAGATCGAAAAAATGACCGATATTCATGAGGAACTTTTATTTTTTAAGCAACCGACAGATTTGTTTTCTTTTAATGATAAAGCCCTGGAATTTGATTTCGAATTGGTAACTAAAGGACGGACTTCTGCAGAACTTTCCAGCACGAATGGTTTTTTGGGTGATTCGCAGGATTTATTTATTGAAGAAGGTGCAAGTGTAGAATTCTCCACCATCAATACGAAATCCGGAAAAATCTACATCGGAAAAAATGCCGAAGTAATGGAAGGTTGCAATCTTCGAGGACCGATTGCTTTGTGTGAGGAATCCAAATTTAATATGGGTGCAAAGATTTATGGAGCAACAACCATAGGTCCGCATTGTAAAGTGGGCGGCGAAGTTAATAATATTGTGATTTTCGGTTATACCAATAAAGGACATGATGGTTTTGTGGGGAATTCGGTCATCGGCGAATGGTGCAATATCGGAGCGGACACCAATTCTTCAAACCTCAAAAATAATTACGCTTCCGTAAAACTCTGGAATTACAGAACCAAAAGATTTGTTGATACAGGATTGCAGTTTGCAGGTTTAATTATGGGAGATCATTCTAAAACTGCCATTAATACGCAGTTAAATACAGGAACTGTGGTTGGAGTGGCCGCTAATATTTTCAAAAGTGGTTTCCCTCCCAATTTGATCGACAGTTTTTCCTGGGGCGGAATGAAAGGCGATGAAAAATTTAAGCTGGAAAAAGCTTACGAAGTTGCTGAACTCGCAATGGCGAGAAGAAAAGTTCCTTTTACCGAAGTTGACCGTAATTTGTTGAAGCACATTTATCAAAACTATTAATTATTAAAAAGCTACACTTGCAGCCCGACTTGAGTGGATCCCGATGTAAGATCGGGAGGGAACGGAAGGCGGAAATGTCTGCCCAAAAAATTCAGAAAATTTTTAATGTCAAAAGTAAATTCCTTACCTTTGCACCACTAAAATTCTCCTTAAACCGTTTATAGCATGCAACTGTATAACACCTTAAGCGCAGAAGAAAGAGCTCGACTTATTGATGAAGCCGGGAAACAGCGGCTCACTTTGTCTTTCTATGCGTACGCCAAAATCTCAGATCCCAAAAACTTTCGCGACGAATTATTTATAGCCTGGAATGCCCTCGATGCGCTTGGTCGTATTTATGTAGCACACGAAGGAATCAACGCTCAAATGAGTATTCCTGCTGATCAAATCGAAGCTTTCCGCGATACACTGGAAGTTTACGACTTCATGAAAGGAATTCGCTTAAATGTCGCTGTTGATCAAGACGACCATTCTTTTCTTAAATTAACTATAAAAGTTCGGCATAAAATTGTTGCCGATGGTTTAAATGATGAAACTTTTGATGTTACCAATAAAGGTATTCACCTAAAAGCGCAGCAATTCAATAATTTACTCGAAGATCCAAATACGATCGTGGTCGATTTTAGAAATCATTACGAAAGTGAAGTCGGTCATTTTGAAGGTGCAATTACGCCGGATGTAGAAACTTTTCGGGAAAGCCTGCCGATCATTAATGAACAGTTAAAAGATTTCAAAGAAGATAAAAATCTTTTGATGTATTGTACCGGCGGAATCCGCTGCGAGAAAGCCAGCGCTTATTTTAAACATCAGGGTTTTAAAAATGTGTATCAACTGGAAGGTGGAATCATCGAATATACGCGTCAAATAAAAGAAGAAGACATTAAAAGCAAGTTCATTGGTAAAAACTTTGTGTTCGATCATCGACTTGGAGAACGAATTACAGATGATATTGTTTCGCAATGTCACCAATGTGGCAAACCTTGCGACAATCATACGAACTGCGCGAATGATGCCTGTCATCTGCTTTTTATTCAATGTGATGAGTGTCAGGAAAAAATGGAAAACTGCTGTTCTACCGAGTGTTTAGAAACTACGCATCTGCCTTTAGAGGAACAGGTGAAATTAAGAAGCGGACTGCAAGTTGGAAATAAAGTGTTCAGGAAAGGAAAATCTGAGGCTTTAAAGTTTAAAAACTCCGGCAATTTAACAAACAAACCTTTAGCAAAAGCAGAAATAAAAAATATCCGTCAAAAAATAGCTGTCAAAAAAGTCTTAGTAGGAAAAGCTGAACATTACTACACAAAATCGAAAATTGGACAGTTTTTAATTGAAAAGGAACTTTCAGTAGGAGATCAAGTTTTAATTTCCGGGCCAACAACTGGAGAACAGGAATTAACGGTCACAGAACTTTTCGTGAATGGCAGTTTTTGCGACACCGCAAAAGAAGGCGATCAGATCACTTTTGAAATTCCGTTTAGGATTCGTTTATCTGATAAATTATATAGAATTCTTCAGCCGTAAAAAAAGGATTAAATTTATTCTCGAAAGATTATTGGATTTTTTTTAAATTAGCTAGAGCGTTTTTTAGATCAATACTGTATCATTCAAAATAAATTTTACCATGAATAAATCAGAGTTAAAAGTAAAATACACAGATAAACGGGAAAGCTTTTCTCAGGATGAGATTAATTCTTTATCAGAAAAGATATTCTCCAATTTCTTAGCAGAATTTAAGCCGGTAAAAGGTCAAAAGGTTCACTGTTTTTTATCTATAAAGGAAAAGAAGGAAATTAATACACGACCTTTTATCAAATATTTTTTAGATCATCAAATTGATGTTTACGTTCCAAAAATTTTAGAGGGGAAATTAATCTCTGTTGAAGTAACGCCGAAAACAGCATTTATTAAAGGTTTTTACGGAATTCTGGAACCGGAAAGTAATCTTGATTCAGAAGAAAAAGATTTTGATTTTGTGATTGCTCCATTGTTATACTGCGATGGTCAAGGCAATCGGGTAGGTTATGGAAAAGGTTTTTACGATGCATTCTTTGCAAAAATAAATCCCGAAGCTTTAAAGATCGGAGCAGGATTATTCGCGCCAAATGAAAAAGTTGATGATGTTTGGGAGAAAGATATTCCTTTAAACTATTTGGTTACGCCAACAGAAATACTGTCTTTCGGTGGCTGAACATCGAAGTCCACGAAATAAAATTTAAACTCTTTTTTAAATTTCACGGGCGAAAGCTTCAACATATATTGTGCATTTTTTTCAAACTTGCCAATTAAGCGGTCTTTTGCATCAAAATATTCAACATCAAATTTTGCGAAATCCAGCGTATCTTTTGCGGTGATTTTTTTAGTGACTGCGATATTACCCACTTTTACATTTTTCACTTTAAAACTGTCCAGCTGTTTCAAAATAGGTTTTAATTCGTTGGAATCGCTTTCTGCAAAGTAACTTTTCATTTGGGAATAGATCACAGAATCAATTTCTGTGTCACGATTTCCAGAGGTGTACAAAGTAGAAAGATCCATTAATTCCTGGATTTTCTGTTTGGTAATAAATGAAATTGCCTGAGCACTGTCCATTTTTGTAGCGGGATAAAACTTTTCATTGTTGTTATTTCTCACCTTTTGTAGATCCGATATTTCGCTATTTTCCTTCGAACAGGCAAGAATTACAAAAAGCAACGCATATATAAGGAGTGTAAATTTATTATTTTTCTTCATTAGTGTCTATTTTAAATTTAATCATAATTATTTTCCCTGCTTTGTCCGTCTGCGTATCAATCACATCCAGGTTCTCCAGGGAAGCCGAAGGAAGTGTAACTAAATTGATATAACGCTGCTTATCCATCGTTTCTACCCCATAAAACTGATTGTCGAAAACCTGATAAATTAGGGCGTTATCGTTGATCAAATAATTTAAACTTACTCTTTTCTTTTTTAAATCCTTTATTGATTTCGAATAGTAGAAAAGCATAATAGCGTAATCATTCGGTTTAAGTTCTATATTTTCTGCTTCCGGTGCGTTTTCCAGATTTCTCTGGATGGTGTCGGTTTTATAATAAGGCGAGGAAACAACCATCGTTAATGTTTTCGATTTGGTAGTATAGACAAATGGTTCGTTCGGTTTCGCTACATAAAGAATAGGTGATTCATTTTCTTTAATGATCTGAACCTGCAGTTCGGCATTTATTTTTGAATTCCGGTCGGCATCTATAAAGCTGTAGTAGAATTTTTTACTGAAGAGTTCGTCTTTAAAACCTAAAAGTCCCACAAGAATTGCCAGAATTGCCGAAATTCCTAACCAAAGATATTTTTTTACAAGAGAAAAGGTGGATTTTTTTCGGTCGTTATCATTTTCCTCAAAAGTTGGGCGGTTATTCGTAATGACTTCATTATCAGTATTTGATTTTTGTAAATCAATATTGTTGTCGGTTTCAGAATTGACTTTTTGTGCAGATACTAAAGTAATTTCCGGTATTTTATCGATCAGCGGAATAATTTCAGAATTCTGGACCTCTTTTTCAAGTTGATCGATTTCAGACTGCTCCAGATCTTCGAACTCTTTTAATATTTCATCTGTAAAAAGATGGTTCTTTTTGAAGTCATACCATGATACGTAGCCCGCATAAATGCTGAGGATATTCAGCATATCAATTCTCGGAAGCTTCGTTACCGGGGAGGTTTTAAAATACGTATAAAATGACTTCTCACTAATGTTTCCTTTAGCGATTTTTCTTAAATCTTCCTGGAAATAAATGATGTCGATGCCTTTCCATTTCGAAATATCATCGAAGGAAGGGGTATGATTTTCTAAATATTGAGTTTGGACCTCGCTTTTTAGCTGTTCAAAGTGTAATAAATCTAAATCGCTCAATTGCTAAAAATTATATAAGGAGTTGAATATCAGAATGTTTATTTTGTAAAACTGTTTTACAAATATATTACAATTAATTTGCTAAAACAAATTTAAATGTCGCTATACATTTGTCCTGTTCAAATAGCTGAACACAATTATAAAGAAAACAATTAAATTTAATTTATTATGAAAAAATCATTATTCGTAGCTGCTTTCGCTGCATTAGCTCTTGTAGCTTGTAAAAAAACTGAAACTGTAGAAACTGCTAACGCTGCTGATTCAGCTGCTGTTGCTGCAACTGATTCTGCTGCTGTAATCGCTGATTCTGCTGCTATGGTTGTTGATTCTGCTGCTTCTGTAACTGTTGATGCTGCTAAAGATGCTGCTTCTGCAACTACTGCTGCTGGTGCTGACATGGCTAAAGAATCTGCTAAAGGTGCTGCTGATGCTGCAACTGGTGCTGCTGACGCTGCTAAAGCTGCTTCTGCTGACGCTAAAGATGCTGTAAAAGACGCTAACAAGAAATAATTAGCAAATCTTTTTAAAAGAATAACCGTTTCTCCTGGAGAAGCGGTTTTTTTTGTTCCTTTAATTTAGTTTCTGTCGCAGAATTTCATAACAACTGATCGCAACAGCATTGCTCAGGTTTAAAGAATCAATACTTCCCGACATTGGGATCAATGTATTTTCTCCTTTTCCCATCCAAAATTTGCTTAGTCCCGAATGTTCTGTTCCGAAAAGTAAAGCACTTCTTTTTTTAAAATCTTTTTTATAAAGATCTTCTGCGCTTTCATCCATCAAAGTGGTGAAGATTTTAAAATTATTGGTCTGTAAGAAATTTAAAAGTTCCTGATTGTTTGATTGAAAAACATTCATTCCAAATAAGCAACCAACACTTGACCGGATAACGTTCGGATTATAAAAATCGATTTTAGGATCCGTTACGATCAAGGCGTCAATTCCGAAAGCTTCGCAGCTTCTCAAGATCGCGCCCAGATTTCCCGGTTTTTCTACGCTTTCTAAAATAATTATAGAGGAGTTTTCTCCAGGTTGAAATCGGCTTAGATCTTCGTTCTTTATTTTATAAACTCCAATAATTCCTTCGGATGTTCCGCGGTAGGCGAGTTTCTCATACACTTTCTCGGAAACTAAAGTGATCTTTCCTTTCGGGAAATCTGCATCATAAATACTTTCACAGATCATAAATTCCTCTGCTTGAAAGCCAAATTTGAGAGCCCGTTCATTTTCCTGTTTTCCCTCGACCACAAAATAGCCAGATTTTTTCCGAAATCTGTTATCGGTGATCAATCGGGTTAAGTTTTTTACTTTCTCGTTGCTTAGGCTTTCAATTAACATGGTGCAAATTTAAAAAAAAATCTATTCGCTGGAATTAATTTCGTTATCTGAATTTTCAGTTGAATTTTTTTCATTATCAAAATCAATCCTTTCCACGTTTGCCCGTTCTAAAATGGTTGACGGCAACGACTTTTTTGGTTTCACGCCAAGAAGTTTCAATTTTTCTGCCGAACGTACTAAATTTCCATTTCCGGTTGATAGTTTTTTCATGGCGCTTTCATAATCCTGTTTCGCACCTTCCATTTTTTTACCCACATTTAATAGATCAGAAACGAATCCTTCAAATTTATCGTAAAGCGCGGCGGCTTGTCTTGCGATCTCCTCGGCATTTTGATTTTGATCTGCACGTTTCCAGACATCTGAAATTAATTTCAGGTATGCGATCAGATTGGTTGGACTTAAGAGAATAATATGTTTGTGATAAGCATAATTCCATAATTTTTGATCCTGTTGAACAGCCAGTAAAAATGCAGGTTCCACTGGAAAAAACATGATGGTGAAATCCAAGGATTCCTTAAGATCATCATAACGTTTTAGCGCTAGTGTATCAATATGTTTTTTTACGGCAGCGAGATGAAGGGTGAGATTCTGCTTTTTTTCTTCCTCAGTTTCCGCCGAAACCATTCTTTCATAAGCATTTAAAGAAACTTTGGAATCGATGATCACGAGTTGATTTCCCGGAAGTTTCAAAACAAAATCGGGTCTTTGATTATCGCCAGCTTCATTTTTTATATTGTACTGCGAGAAATATTCGCGGTCTTTCGTCAAGCCAGAATCTTCTAAGATCCGTTCCAAAATCATTTCGCCCCAATCGCCCTGAGTTTTTGTCTGACCTTTTAATGCGGTTGCTAAATTATTGGCTTCCTGACTAATTTTCGTAGTCTGCTCCATCATTAATTTGATGGTACTGTTCAAAGAAAACCTTTCCCGCGCTTCATTCTCATAAACTTCATTCACCCGTTTCTTGAAAATTTCCAGGTTTTCTCCGAGCGGTTCCAGGATTGTTTTCAGTTGGGTTTGATTTAACGCCGTGAATTTTTCTGTTTTTTCCTCTAATATTTTGTTGGCTAAGTTTTGAAATTCGCTTTTGGCCAGTTCTTGCATTTTCGATATTTCTTCTTTTTGATTATCCAGAAGTTTTTGAAGATTTTCTTTTTGGGCAGAAAGCTGCGATCTAACTGCAATCAATTCCTGTTTTTCCTCTTGTAAATTTTTTAGATTTACAGTTTGAGCAAGGTTAACTTCAGAGAGTTCGACGATTTTTTGATTTTGAGAATTATTGGTAGCAGAAATAGTCGCCACCTCATTTTTAAGCTGGTTGAAAATTTCAGTCTGCTCCAGATTTCTTTGTTTTTCGATCTGATAAAAACCATCTACTTCTTTAGTTTTCAAATTAGAATTGTCCAGATCGGAATTCATTCGGATGAAATTATGATTTAATTCATCGAATGATTTTCGGGGAACGTGTGCAGATTTTAAGATGAAATACAAAATAACGGCGCCAACGATTGCGCCAAAAATAATTCCAATCAGTAAGGTCGATATTTCCATATTTCAAAAATAGGAAGAAAATAAGGGAATTATCTGCATTGTGGAAAAGTTATCCAAAAGAATTTTTAGATTTTTGTGGAGGAAAGAATTTTGATATTTTTAGCCACATCTTTGCTTTCAAAAGATTGCATGTTCTTTAAATGCTGTGGCGGCGTTTTACCGGAAAGAATGATATTTCTACTTATTTTTCACGCAAAGTCGCGAAGTTTTTGACGCAAAGAACGCGGTGGATTTTTTGGTGAATAAATATTATTTGTTTTGTAAAAGTCGCAATGGTGTTTTACTTATCAAAGTTTGCAGAGTAACATTAGAAAAATTCATGGTACAAAGTTTCAGTGCGCGAATTTAAAACTGGTAGAATGCTTTATAGCCCCGATTGCAGCGGCATCCTTTTTCTTTTTTGCAAAGGGAAATGCGAGGCGAAAAAGAAAAAGATACAGCGGAAAGCGGGATTAAGCTCCTAAAAAAATTAATCTTTGATCCGCAAAAATTCTTTTGCGAGCTCGATCATTTTTGGATCGCCGGTATATTTTCCATGCTCGTCCGAAAGTTTTACAGTTGGCGTCCAGTCGCCGTTGATGGATTGCACACCGATCAATTTCATGACGATATTCATGGGTTTTAAACCGACATCGTTTGTTAAGTTGGTGCCGATCCCAAAAGAAATCCCGATTCTTCCCTTGCAGGCGTGCGTGATTTCTTCTACTTTTTCCAGGTTTAATCCATCGGAGAAAATGATGTATTTGAATAAAGGATCAATCCCATTTTTCACATAATGCGCAATCGTTTTATTGGCGAATTCGATGGGATCTCCACTGTCATGACGAACGCCATCAAAGAGTTTTGCGAATTTTTTATCGAACTGCTGAAAGAAAACTTCTGTCGTATAAGTATCGGAAAGCGCGACTCCCAGATCGCCACGATAAACATCAACCCAGTGCTCCAGGGAAAGTGCGTTTGCCATTTTGAAACCATACTCTGCAGCGTGAAACATAAACCACTCGTGCGCGTGAGTTCCGATGGGTTTAATGCCGTATTTCATTGCGAAATGTACGTTGGAAGAACCGATGAATCTGCCGGTTGTATTATTTTTCGTCAGAGATTCTACGACCAAAGCCTGAACCTGATAAGAATGTCGGCGGCGGGTACCAAATTCAGCAAACGTTACTCCTAATTCATTGAGTTGATCGGCTTTCTCCAGCGTTTTTTTGATGACGGTTTCGTTAGATTCTCTTTCTAAAAAATTGGTTTCGTAATAGAGTTCAGAAATTAGAGCCAAAAGTGGAACTTCCCACAGGATCGTGCGGTACCATTCGCCTTCAACGGTAACCTGGAGTTCATTTTCGGTTTGTATAATAGTAACTTCGGAGGGATCGTAATGATAGCCCGCGAGAAAATCGAGGTAAGGCAGATCCATGTAAGGACAGGTAACGCGGAGGAATTCTTTTTCGTCTTTGGTGAGTTTTAATTCCGCCATTGCATTCACTGCTTTTCGTAGCTCTGTGGCGAATCCGGCAGGAAATTGATGCTTGCCGCGATTAATGAACTGATACTTTACCTTCTCATTAGGGAATAATTTTACCACAGCATTTTGCATGGTGATCTTATAAAAATCGTTGTCGAGAATCGATTTAAAACGGACTTCATTCATCATTAAAACAATATTTAAACAAATGTAGAAATTCAAAATAAAAATCGCCTTAGAAAGACGATTTTTTGAAGAAATATTTTGAAATTTTATTTTCCGAGGTAGGAATTGTACATCCATACTTCTTTTTCCTGTTCCGTAATATAGTCGCTCATTTGGGAATTGGTTCCTTCGTCGCCAGCCTTTTCTGTTATATCGAGCAGTTCCCGTTGCAGATCGATGATCGTTTTAAAGGAGGCCAGAATATTTTCAACATCTTTCGAACCGTCGGTAACATCGGTGCTTTCAATGATAGTGGAAAGTTTTAGATAGTCGGAATAGTTGTGTTTTGGAGTAGAACCAAGCGTAAGAATTCTTTCCGCAATCTCATCAATTTTTAACACAAGATTGTTGTAAAGTTCCTCGAATTTCGGATGAAGCGTAAAAAACTGGTCTCCTTTAATATTCCAGTGAGCGCCCCGTGTATTTTGATAGAAAACAGAATAGTTGGCTAAGAGTGCGTTTAATTTTTCAGAGATCTGTGTGCAATCAGTTTCATTTAAACCAATGATGTTCGAATTTTTCATAACTTTTTATTTCTACGAAGTTACGGAAGTTAAGTTCGGATCGCGGAAATTACTAATTGATGATGACTATTCAATCTATCGTTTCCAATTAATTGAATCTATTACTTTTTGATCAACTTAAATGATTTGATACCGTTATAAGTTTTGATGGAGATAATATAATTGGCAGAAGGCAAATGACTGATGTTGATGTCTTTTTTAGTTTCGGTCATGATTAGTTTACCACTCAAGTCAAAAATAAATACTTTCTCGACATCTAATTTCATGGTTTTGATGTGGATAAAATCTGTAGCCGGATTTGGATAAACCACCAGATCGCTTTTTATTTCGTCCGTTCCCAGGTCTTTCGCCAAAGTAACCGGTTCTCTGAAAAAAGAAATTTCCATTAAGGCGGCTGGCAATTGTTCGAAGACATAAGCTTCACAAGTGTAATCCGTAAAATCTTCGTCTTCAACGCTGCTAATGTAACAGGATTCAGAAGTTACAGGCGTTATTTGCTCCAGATTTTTGAACCAGGTGAATTGATATTCATCTCCGGAAAGTGCTTGTGGCAAAGAAGCTGAACTTCCGATCGATGCAAAAACCGTTTTCACATCATCATATCTTTGGGGAGAATACGTGAAATCTGCTAAACCTTTATCTTTCAATATAAAATTTCTAATTTCCTGTTTTGTAAATCTGTTATTTTCCAAAAAAGTTAAGGCTGGAATATTATCCGGAATTTCGCCGGAAAGCTGATTGCCCGTTAATGAAACCATTTGAAGTTGTTTCAGTTGAAGGAGTTCGCCCGGAAAATTTCCCGTGAATAAATTCTTATCAAGATAGAGTTGTTCCAGATCCTTTAATACTAATAAATTTCCCAGGCCGCCAGAAATCTGATTGTTGGAAATATTTAAGTGCACTAATTTTTTAAGTTGAGAAAGTTCGGTGGGAAATACGCTGATCTGATTTCCCGCTAAAGAAAGCCATTCTAAATTTTTGAAATTTGATAAGGTCGCGGAGTAATTGCCTGCAAATAAATTATGACTAACATCAAGTGAAGTTAGCGCGGTTAAGCCCGAAAGTTCTGTTGGAATTTTGAGGAGTTGATTGCCGGATAAATTTAATTCTGTTAATTTCAGGAGGGTGGATAAACTGGAGTAGCCCGACGAAATTGTGTTGTTGCTTAAATTAAGTGCTTCTAAATTCGTTAACATTGAAATTTTTGAAGGAACTGCATTTAAGCCAATGTGCGATAGATCTAAAACCTGCAACGCCGGAAAATTCTGTACAAAATTATTAATGTCTGCAAAAGTAAACTGGTTGTTCCCGATAGAAATTTCTTTCAGATTCGAAAGGGGTAATATTGACGACATAGGATCACCGGTTAATCGGTTGTTGCTGATGTCTAAACGGACTAAATTGCTGATGGAGGAAAGTGAAGGTGTCACTTCTCCGGTTAATTGGTTCGAACTTAGATCCAGTTTCTGGAGTTTCGGGAATGAAGATGCGTAAGGCGGAAAATTACCTTTCAATGCATTGCCACGAAGATTGATCTCGATAACGCTGCCGTTTTTTATTTTGATGCCATACCAATATTTCGGATCTTTATCTAAATCCCATTTCTGGCTCCACTGTTCACCAGAGGTGGAATTGTTTAGATTCACAAGAGCGCTTCTTTCCGCAAAGGAAATGCTGTATTGCTGGGAAAAAAAGAATTGAGAAATAAATAAAAAGAGTAGAATTTTCTTCACCGATTTTGTGTTTTTTTGCGAAGCAAATATATGGTAAAAGTTAATATGAGCGATTAAATATTAAAATTTTGCATATTTGCCCAATGAAGAAATATTTTTATAACTGCTTATGAGGAAGTACGTTTTATTGGCCATAGTAATTGTTTTGATCTATTTTTTACAATCGTTTTTTAATGCTACGGGCGGAATTGGTGCAGACAGTCTTTCTTATTTTGGGATCGCATCTGATCTGCCAGAACTGAAGACCAATTTGTTTCCCCTCGGTTTTCCCCTTTTGATCAAGTTCTTTCATTTTATTTTTCAGGATTATTTCTGGGCGGCTAAAATTCTGAATATTTCTATGGTGGTAATTATATTTGCCTTTTCATACTAAAAAAAGTTTTATTTTAGAGAAACCGTTCTGCTCTTCGCTGGTAAAACGCTTTTTTTTGCACTGAATTACGCCTCCTCGGAAGAGCCATTTCTTTTTCTGCTCTACTTCCTTCTCTACTTTCTTCATGAAAGATTTTCCGACCGTATTAAATCGCGAAATTTTATATTTTTTACCTCTTTACTATTAATTCTGTTATTTACGGTTCGGTATTCCGGAATCTACATTTATCTCGGCATCGGTCTTTTCTGGTTATTTATGATCTTGAGAAAAAAACGTTTTCCGCTTAAAAAAGATCTGTTTTTCGCTCTTTTGATCTCAGGATTTGGAATTGCCGCTTATCTAGGTTTTAATCTTTATATATATGACAGCTTCACGGGGGAAAATCTTCGTGGTGCACCTGCTCAATATTATTATGTTTATATACTTCGGGATCTATTGGCAGTTACCAATGTTATTGATCCTTTTATTGGAATTAAACCTGCATCAAATAGTTTAGTAAGTTTTGGATTTCAGATAGGGTTGATGATATTTGACGTTACACTTCTTTTATATTTGATCAGATTAATTCGCACAAAAAAAGAAACGATCCTTCTGGACTTTCATCGTTTGGTCTGGATTGATGCGGGTGTTTATACAATTGCTTTATTTACGTCTGGTTATTTTCAGCAGATTGAAGAGATAAATGTGCGAATGCTGGCTGCGGGTAATTTTATTTTATTTTTTTCCTTTCTGATGATTTACTTCAAAAATTTAAAATCTGACAAAATTATATTTAAAATTGGATGTTTTTTTCTAATCTTTCTTACTTTCTATAGTTTAAAGATGCCTGTAAATTATTTTGAGAACAGAAAACAGATCGAAGCTCAGATGCCAAAATTTGAATCTAAAAAGTTCCTGTTTAATAATGAAAAAGAAGGAGATGGTTTGCTGACGAATTATCGCATACCCATCATCAAACAAACATTTCAATACAAGCATACCAATAACCAAAAGGGAGAAATCAAACAGTCGATCGCGGATACGGTTAATCCTCAAATTAAATGGTTGAAGTATGACACCATCAAAGATAAATCGCAGGTCTTATATACTTCAGATATTATTTTGAAATAAATTTTATGCACTGAATGCTCACAATTTTTGATAAATTCATTATTTGTGATTGTAGATTTAAAAATTATCACTACTTTTGCCCCCTAAAATAAAAAGCAATTAAATGCCTACTATTCAACAATTAGTTAGAAAAGGAAGAGTCGCACTTACCAAGAAGAGTAAATCGGCTGCCCTTGATTCATGTCCACAAAGACGAGGTGTATGTACTAGAGTATATACAACTACTCCTAAGAAACCTAACTCTGCACTTAGAAAAGTTGCAAGGGTAAGACTTTCAAACGGTAAAGAGATCAACGCCTATATTCCCGGCGAAGGACATAATCTTCAAGAGCACTCGATAGTATTGGTACGCGGAGGAAGGGTGAAAGACCTTCCGGGAGTACGTTATCACATTGTTCGTGGAGCTTTGGATACCGCAGGTGTAGCTGGAAGAACTCAAAGGAGATCTAAGTACGGAGCGAAAAGACCAAAACCAGGTCAGGCAGCTGCAGCACCGGCAAAAGGTAAGAAAAAGTAATTATTAATTAGTAAGAAACGAAACAATGAGAAAGACAAAAGCGAAAAAAAGACCGTTGTTACCTGATCCGAAATTTGATGATCAACTGGTAACAAGATTTGTAAACAATTTGATGTATGACGGTAAAAAGTCAATCGCATTCAAAATTTTCTATGATGCAATGGATATCGTAGAAGCAAAGAAAGGAGAAAACGAAAAAGAATCTTTGGAGATCTGGAAAGATGCTTTAACTAACGTAATGCCACACGTAGAAGTACGTTCACGCAGAATCGGTGGTGCAAACTTCCAAATTCCTATGCCAATTCGTGCGGATAGAAAAATTTCTATGGCAATGAAATGGTTAATTAAATATTCTAAAGCAAGAAACGATAAATCTATGGCTATGAAATTAGCTTCTGAAGTTATCGCTGCTGCTAAAGAAGAAGGTGCTGCGTATAAAAAGAAAACAGACACTCATAGAATGGCTGAAGCAAACAAAGCATTTTCACACTTTAAATTCTAATCTGAAATGGCAAGAGATCTTAAATTAACAAGAAACATTGGTATCGCTGCTCACATTGATGCAGGGAAGACCACCACTACAGAAAGAATTTTATTTTACACCGGAGTTAATCACAAAATTGGAGAAGTACATGATGGTGCTTCTACGATGGACTGGATGGAGCAGGAAGCAGAAAGAGGGATAACCATTACTTCTGCAGCTACAACTTGTGAATGGAATTTTCCAACAACGCAGGGGAAAGTACTTCCAGAATCTAAATCTTATCACTTTAACATTATTGATACTCCTGGACACGTAGATTTTACGGTTGAGGTAAACAGATCTTTAAGAGTTTTAGATGGTTTGGTATTTTTATTTTCAGCAGTTGATGGGGTAGAGCCACAATCTGAAACCAACTGGAGATTAGCTGATAATTACAACGTAGCGAGACTTGGTTTCGTGAATAAAATGGACCGTCAAGGTGCAGATTTCTTAAATGTTGTTAATCAGGTAAAAGAAATGTTAGGTTCTAATGCAGTTCCTATCGTTTTGCCAATTGGTTCTGAAGAAACATTTAAAGGTGTTGTAGATCTAATTAAAAACAGAGCAATCGTTTGGGATGAAGCAGGACAAGGTGCAACTTACGAAGTAGTGCCAATTCCTGAAGACATGAAAGCGGAAGTTCTGGAATACAGAGAGAAATTAGTAGAAGCTGTTGCAGATTACGATGATACTTTGATGGAGAAATTCTTCGAAGATTCGGATTCTATTTCAGAAGAAGAGATCAACGAAGCTTTGAGAAAAGCAACAATTGATTTATCTATTATACCAATGACTTGCGGTTCTTCCTTTAAAAATAAAGGAGTTCAGTTTATGCTGGATGCAGTTTGTAAATATCTTCCTTCTCCAATGGATAAAGATGATATCGTAGGAACAAATCCTGATACTGAATTAGAAGTTACAAGAAAACCTAGTGTTACAGAACCTTTTGCAGCATTAGCGTTTAAAATTGCAACCGATCCTTTCGTAGGTAGATTGGCATTTTTTAGAGCTTACTCCGGAAGATTAGATGCAGGTTCTTATGTATTAAACACAAGATCTGGTAACAAAGAAAGAATTTCCCGTATCTATCAGATGCATGCTAACAAGCAGAATCCTGTAGAATATATTGAAGCAGGTGATATTGGTGCAGCTGTTGGATTTAAATCCATCAAAACCGGTGATACACTTTGTGATGAAAAACATCCAATTGTTTTAGAATCGATGAACTTCCCTGATCCCGTTATCGGTATCGCGGTAGAACCAAAAACTAAAGCAGATCAGGATAAAATGGGTAACGCTTTGGCTAAATTAGCGGAAGAAGATCCTACTTTCCAGGTTAAAACCGACGAGGCTTCTGGTCAAACAATCATTTCAGGAATGGGTGAACTTCACTTAGATATTCTTGTTGATCGTATGAGAAGAGAATTTAAAGTGGAGGTTAATCAAGGTCAGCCACAAGTTGAATATAAAGAAAATCTTACGCAAACAGCTAATCACAGAGAAGTTTACAAAAAACAATCTGGTGGTCGTGGTAAATTTGCTGATATTGTTTTCACAATTGGACCAGCTACAGATGGCAAACCAGGTTTGGAATTTGTAAATGAGATCAAAGGTGGTAACGTTCCAAAAGAATTTGTACCGGCTGTAGAAAAAGGATTTAAAGAATGTTTGAAAAACGGACCTTTAGCAGGATTCGAAGTAGAAGGTTTCAAAATCGTTTTAAAAGACGGATCTTTCCACCCGGTGGATTCAGATGCACTTTCTTTTGAATTAGCCGCGAAAATCGGTTTTAGAGAAGCTGGTAAAAAAGCAAAACCTGTCATCATGGAACCAATCATGAAAATTGAAGTGGTAACTCCGGAAGAATACATGGGAGACATCGTAGGTGACCTTAACAAAAGAAGGGGAACTATCAATGGAATGGATGATCGTAACAACGCGAAAGTAATTAAAGGATTCGTTCCACTTTCAGAAATGTTTGGTTATGTAACTACTCTTAGAACGCTTTCTTCAGGTAGAGCAACATCTTCAATGGAATTCGAAAGATACGAAGCAGCACCTCAAAATGTCGCTGAAGCTGTAATCGAAAAAGCAAGAGGTTAATATTTAAATTAGATTAAAATGTCACAAAGAATCAGAATAAAATTAAAATCTTACGATTACAATTTGGTAGACAAATCTGCTGAAAAGATCGTAAGAACGGTTAAAGCAACCGGCGCTATCGTGAATGGCCCGATTCCTTTGCCAACAAATAAGAGAATCTTCACTGTGTTGAGATCTCCCCACGTAAACAAAAAAGCAAGAGAGCAATTTCAGTTATCTGCACATAAGAGATTGATGGATATTTATTCATCTTCTTCTAAAACGGTAGATGCGTTAATGAAATTAGAACTTCCTTCAGGAGTTGACGTAGAAATTAAAGTATGATGATGAAGTTAGAAGATGGAGGATTGAAGTCTGAAGTTTTTTAATATCATTTTACTCCATATAAATCCCTTTTCGAAAGATCAGGGATTTTTTACTTTGTCAAAGTTAAAATCTTTGACAAAATTTATTCAAGCTAATTCGTAGATATGTGCAAATCTTTGAAATTCGTTTGCAAAACTTATAAGAAGCAACAAAATCTGCCCTATTTTCCACAACACGTCGCGCTGTCCACTATATCTTTTTTATTGGGCACTTCGACTTTGCTCAGTGTACGATAAAAAAGGATGCCGTTTCCATCGCGGCTAGAATAAAGGGCAATTTATTATTTAATAGAATTCCAATCCTTCAAGGATTTAAAATCTTTGAAGTATTCTAAAAGCGATCCACCCTTTTAGCCTTCCAAAGGCTGAAAGGATTTTAAAAAGTAAGTTATCTTTGAAAGTACCATCTTAACAATTCCAAACCAAAGAAGGTTAAATCCAAAATATTTCCCGAAATTTAGTCCTATGAACAAATTCTTTCTTCTCTATTTTGTCTTCATCACCATATTCACTGCTCTCATTTTTAGATTCGATAAATTGAAGGCTAAAAAAAACCAACCCCGAATCTCCGAAAATACCTTATTTTTTCTCACTTTGATAGGTGGAACAGTCGGCACAATTTTAGGAATGATGACGTTTCACCACAAAACTTCCAAAAAAAGTTTCATCCTTAAAATTTCCTTTTTGATTCTGTTTCAGATTTTGATCTTATATTTACTTTTTAAAAATTATCAATGAAAAAGAATTTCATTCTTTGCTTTTTCCCAATATTTTTTGCTGCCCAAACCCATCGCTTCATCTATGAATATCATTTCAAAACTGATTCTACCGCCGTCGAATACGAGAAAAGCAATATGACTTTAGATAGTAGTCCGAATGAAGTGAAATTTTACGACTTTGAATATGCGGAAAATGATTCTTTAAATAAGATAAGAAACTACACCAACAATATCTGGAATGAAACTCCTGCGATCATTAGAAAAAGAAATTCCAGTGAAAATATAAATTTCGAGTTGCTGAATGATTATTTTAAATATGTTTCTACCGATCCCATCAACTGGAAATTGAGTTCTGAAACCAAAAAAGTGGGTCAGTACAATTTACAGAAAGCCACCTGTGATTTCGGTGGCAGAAAATGGATCGCTTATTTCAATCCGGAAATTCCGCTTAACGAAGGGCCTTATAAATTTCGGGGTTTGCCCGGTTTGATTTTTGAAATTGTAGATTCGCAAAAGCAGTTCAGCTTTAAACTTCTTAAAAGCTACCAATTAAAAGCAACCTACGATACATCTGGTTTTTTAGAATCAGCAATCAATAAAAAACCTTTGTTGGTTAATCTGAAAACATTAAATAAGCTGAAACTAGATTTTTACAATGATCCATTTCACGAGGTCAGTAAATCTTTCGTTTACAATCCCGACGAGAAGATCCAGTTAATGGGCACAAGAATTACTTCCAAAGATCAGATCAAAGAAGCAACGATTAAATATCAAAAATATCTTCGCGATAATAACAATCCGATCGAAATCGACAAAGCCATAAAATATCCGAAATAAAAAAAAGGAATCGCATTGATTCCTTTTTTGTTTAATTTCTCTTCATGAAGTAATCATAATAGGAACAACTCGTTTGCAAAGCTTTTGAAGTTTGCGTTTGGCCGTAATTTTTCTTCAACTCCGCAAAATAGGTTCTGTATTTTGTATTTTTTGTTTCGTTTAAAGATTTCATGTATTCGTCCTCTTTTCTGGAATATTCGGGATCATCGTAATTAACTTCATGATGATCGTTCGCTTCATACTGGTAATATTTGCCCTGTTCTGCACTGGCCATTTGAAACAAAATTCGGGCTTTCTGTTCAGCGTCATTAGAATTCGAAAGTGCCTTGTTATAAAAGTTGATCGCTAAATCGAAATTATCCGGTTTGATAAAAATATTATTGCTGTAGTTTTTATAATAATATTGAAAAGGACTTTTATTAGATCCAAAATAATATTTCCCGCCATTTGAATTATCAAAATCCATCACAAAAACTTCCCGGTAATATCCGAGCATGGAAGTGTTGTATAACAAATTCCCAATCAATTGGTTTGCTTTTGCACTTTTTTCATCTTTTCCATTTCCGATCTTCTGAAGATCCAGAACTGCCGCAGCCAATTCCAGTTTGGTCACATTTGATTTAACCTGCGGAAATTGGTTCACGAAATCTTCCGCTTTCATGCTTTGATCTTCATCGCTTTGATAACTTTCCCAAACGTTATGTCCGAAAATCAAACCTGAAACATTTCTGTAACCATCATACAAAATGGCGCTGTCTTCATGTTTTTTATAGTCGCCGGTTTCATTATCAAACCGCTCTTTAGGTAAAGGCAATCCCGAAAATTTCTCCCCTTTTTCATAATGTTTTTTAGCATCGACAAAATCGCCTGATCTCATTGCAAAATCACCATAAATAACATTAAAGAAAGCTTCTGGATTTCCAACTTCATTTACATTCTTGGCTATAATTTCTTTCTCGAAATCGGTCTTGTCTTTTTTATTAATAAATTCTTCAAGCTTTTTAGTCAGGTCTAAATTTGGATTATATCGCAAATCGGAAAGTTGATTGTTCATCAAAAATGATTTCGCATCGTCACCCTGAATAAAATAGCGGTTGGCGATTATGTCCCGCAAAAATTCTTTGGTCGACGGACTCGAATATTCTTCATACCCAAAATTCTCTGCCATCGAGTCTGTTTCTATTTTTGGCGCTTTTTCTACTAAAAAATCTTTGTAATCTTTCATCAAATGATCTTCGAACTCGGAGTTGATCTCTGGTTGCGCAACAATATCATTCAACATTTTCATTCTCGTGATCTGAGTTAGATAGTCCGGATTTGTTGTTTTGATCTGGTCTAAAGTTTTCTTGCTCTTTTCGTAATCCTTATTTAGAAAAGAAAGATACGCATCGGTGATCTGCCAGAATTCATCGGGCGATTTCTCTTTTATTTTAGACGTTAACTTTTCAAAATCATTAATGAAATTTTCTGAATTATTTTTACTGCCGTAATATTGGTTTTGGGTATAAAATGGCAATCGGTTTGGATTATTGAGCAACTGATCATCACTTTGCCCGGAACTTTTTGGTGAAGCTTTATCTTCTTTGGATGAAAATAAGTTCGTGAAGAAATTTTTGATCTTTTGCCAAAAACCTACGTCAGTTTTTTCAACTTCTTCTCTTGTGGTATCAGTAGTTTTTAAGTTCGAAGAGTTTTTTACCGACTTTTCCGTATTAGTTGTATTAAAGTAGGTTGGCAAATAACTTCTTTCCAGTTCATTCACACTCCTTGCTGCCAAAACTTTTAGAATGTCTGAATTAGGATCAATGTCGTACATTTTTTCCATCATCGGAATGGGATTACTGAAATCTTCGTAGGCCAAAAGAAAATAAGCCATATTTTTTTCTTCCGGAGTTTTCGCTCTCTTTAATAAATCATCGAACGAAACTGAATCCGAAAGTTTCATCGAAATAAATGCGCTTTCTTTCCTACTCTTGCTGTTCATGAAAACCTGAAAGAAATTCCAGTTCGCGTCCGCCGTCATTTTTAATCCACGTTGCGCTCCGGCTAATTGATCTAAAGCAAGAAAATAAGACGCTGCTTTTAATTGTAAAGGTTCTACGTATTTTTTAAAAGCCTGCGTCGAAGCTTCATAATTACGGTTGTAATGATTAAAACGAACCAATTGATAACCGTAACGTAATTTAATTTCCGGATTTTTGGCTGCATTATAAAGTGAAGTTAGCGCCGAAATTGTTTTTGTATAATCGAGCTTCGTTGCATTTTTTTCATTTTGTTCCGGAGTGTAATAAAAGGAGTCCGGACTTTCGACATAATTAATTCGCATGAAAGGTTCCAGATATTTTGCTTCAATTAAATAGTCGATTGCTTCCGCATATTTTTGATAGGAACCTAATTTTGAAAGTATCGCATTTGTTGAAATTCCTCTCTTAAAAGAATTCAGATCGCTCATCGGCATTTTTTCCACCAAAGTTTGCGTTTCAGAATAACTCAGTGAATTGCCAAAAAACTTTTGCCAGCTTTCGATGTTTTCGTTCGGAATTTCGAAATGTTCGTGGCCGTGAAAACGGTTCGAAAGCGTATGTAAAAAAGGCAGATAGGTTTTGTCTTTAATAATACTCTGCGTAAACAGATTAAAATATTCGTAATCGGGATCGTACCAGGAACATGCCTCAGATTTCGAATACATCAAAAAAAACAGAGCGGTGGACAGAATAATTTTTTTCATACTATAGTTCGTAGTTGTTAACAAATTTACTATCTAAATGATAATACACAACATTGTAATTCCCTAATTTTTTGTCTAAGTAATTTTTGACTTCCTTTAACTGGCCCTCAGAAATTTCTTCGACCTTAATCGTAAAACCTTTATTTAGATAATTTCCGAAATAAAAACCATCTTTTAAGACCTTTACTTTGTTATCAGCTATTTTCTTGAAGTTTGGATTGTCGAGATCTTTTTCAGAAAGTGCATTGATAAGTTTATGTTTACCTAAGTGATTCGTTACAATTCCCCAGGAATAAATCGGGAGTGCAACATCGATATCCAAAGGATAGCGGTTTACCAATTTTAGATAATCTTTTAAAGTCGGTAGATCAAGAATAGAATTTCGAGTAGAGTTTTCTAAAGGTGATGAAGTCGAGTAGCACATCAAGTAAACTTTATGAACCGGCGGAATTCCGGAAAGGCTGCTGTTTTTCACCTGATGTAATCGCAGCGTGCACGTGATCTCTTTTTGGGAGATCTCTTTCAGTTTTACGAGGAAAGCGAAGTATTCTTTATTGGTTCCTGCCGTCCAGTCGCAGTCGATCTGAATTTCGGCGGAAGATTTGAATCCAAATTCCTTTTGCTTTTTCTGAATTAAAGAGGAAACGTTTTTCGCCAGAAAATTTATTTCATCTAAACTAATCCCGTAAAAGACTTCATTTTTAATAAAAACGATGGGAACGATTTGTTTGTCGGTTTCAAAACTTTGATCTTTGGTAAGAACTGCAACGGGTTGAAATTTGCCATTAACCTTTTCAATATCAAAAAATCTGGTGTAGAGATATGGGATATCTGCTTTTTGCAAGGCAGCTTTTTCTGCACCGTTTAAGGTAAGGTTTGTTCGCCAATAATAAAAGGTGTAAGCATGCTTATCTGAATTTTGACAGGAGAACGTAAATGCGAAAAGAAAAATTAAAGTGAATATTTTCATGCAATAAAAGTATAAAAAATTGTAATATGTTAAAAATCAAAATATTTTTACATGTAATATTGTCATTTCAAAAATTCTTCATACATTTGCACACTCAATTTAAGGAAGAAGTGCGCCTATTTCAAAAGTAGAAATCACCGCAACCTTGGTTGGCAATCAGTGAATATAAATAATATATATAAACAATGTCAGGTATTATTGGAAAAAAAATCGGGATGACTTCTCTGTTTGACGAAAACGGCAAAAATATGCCGTGTACCGTTATTCAAGCAGGTCCTTGCTCGGTTTTACAGGTCAGAACCATAGAAAAAGATGGGTACAAAGCTGCTCAACTTGGTTTCGATGACAAGAGTGAAAAGAACGTTGGTAAAGCGTTAATCGGCCATTTTAAAAAGGCTGGTTCTACTCCTAAAGCTAAATTGGTAGAATTCTATCATGCTTTCGTAGAAAAGTTAAGCGTAGGAGATGAAGTGAAAGTAGATCTGTTTGCTCAGGGCGAATATGTAGATGTTACCGGAACTTCAAAAGGTAAAGGTTTCCAAGGGGTTGTAAAAAGACACAACTTTGCGGGGGTAATGCAAGCAACTCACGGACAGCATAACCGATTAAGAGCCCCGGGTTCTATTGGTGCAGGTTCCGATCCATCCAGAGTATTCAAAGGAATGCGTATGGCTGGTAGAATGGGTGGTAAGCAAGTTACTGTACAAAACCTTCAAGTGTTAAGAGTGGATCAAGAACAAAATCTTTTAGTAGTAAAAGGAGCTGTTCCGGGAGCAAAAAATTCTTATGTAATTATTAGAAAATGGAATTAGTAGTACTTAATACATCAGGAAAAGAAACCGGAAGAAAAGTAACTCTAGACGAAGCGATCTTCGGTATAGAGCCAAATCAGCACGCGGTTTACTTAGAAGTAAAGCAATATCTTGCCGCTCAGCGTCAGGGTACTCATAAATCAAAAGAAAGAAGCGAAATTACTGGTTCAACTAAAAAGTTGAAAAAGCAAAAAGGTTCAGGTTCTGCAAGATATGGTGATATTAAATCCCCAGTTTTCAGAGGTGGAGGTCGTATTTTCGGTCCAAAACCAAGAGACTACCGTTTCAAACTGAACAAAGCTTTAAAAAGATTAGCTAAAAAATCTGTGCTTTCTCAAAAAATGAGAGACAATTCTATTATGGTATTAGAAAGTTTCAATTTTGATGCTCCTAAAACCAAAGAATTTATCAATTTGAATACAGCATTAGGTTTCGAAGGTAAAAAAGCTTTATACATTTTGCCAGAAGCGAACAAGAATGCTTATTTGTCATCAAGAAACTTAGCGAAAACTAAAGTTTTGACTTATAACGAAATTAGTTCTTATGACTTAGTTCATGCAGGCGAGATCGTATTTTTAGAAGGTGCTATCGAGAAATTTCAAGAAAATTTAAAGAAATAAATCATGTCTATTATTATTAAACCCATCATCTCAGAAAAAGCAAACTATCTTACTGATCTAAGAGGCGCTTATTCTTTCTTGGTTAATCCTAAGGCGAATAAAATCCAGGTTAGAAAAGCGATAGAAGTACTTTACGGTGTGAAAGTTTCAGAAGTAAGAACTATGATTTACGCTCCGAAAGTTTCTTCGAAAAACACCAAAAAAGGATTGCAGGTTGGTAAAACCAGCAAATTGAAAAAAGCGATCGTTACCCTTGCAGAAGGAGAAGTGATCGATATTTTCGCTACAGCTTAGGTTTAACCTTCGCTTTATAAATACTATTTTATTAATTATAAATAATTGTAATGTCTGTTAGAAAATTAAAACCTATCACCCCGGGACAGAGATTCAGAGTTGTAAATAACTTTGAGGAAATTACTACCAACAAACCAGAGAAATCTCTAACCGTTGGATTAAGTAAGTCAGGTGGTCGTAACAATACTGGTAAAATGACCATGCGTTACACCGGAGGTGGACACAAGAAAAAATACAGAATTATCGACTTCAAAAGAAATAAATTCGATGTTGAAGCTACGGTAAAATCTGTGGAGTACGATCCAAACAGAACTGCATTCATCGCTTTACTAGAGTACACAGACGGAGAGAAGAGATACATCATCGCTCCAAACGGTATTAAAGTAGACATGACTGTAATTTCTGCAGAAACCGCAGAGCCAAACGTTGGTAATGCAATGAAGTTGAAAAACATTCCTTTGGGAACTGTTGTTTCTTGTATCGAATTGAGACCTGGTCAAGGTGCAATTATGGCAAGAAGTGCAGGTTCATCGGCACAGTTAACTTCAAGAGACGGTAAATACGCCATTGTTAAATTACCTTCAGGAGAATCCAGAATGATCCTTACTGAATGTATGGCAATGATCGGATCTGTTTCTAACTCTGATCACCAGCTTACCGTTTCCGGTAAAGCAGGTAGAAGCAGATGGTTAGGAAGAAGACCTAGAACAAGACCAGTAGTAATGAACCCTGTAGATCACCCAATGGGAGGTGGTGAAGGTAAATCTTCTGGAGGTCACCCAAGATCTAGAAACGGTATGCCGGCAAAAGGTTACAAAACAAGAAAGAAAAACAAAGCGTCTAACCGATTCATTATATCTAAAAGAAAATAATTATGGCAAGATCACTTAAAAAAGGACCTTTCATTGCTCACACTTTAGATAAAAAGGTTCAGGCAAATATAGAGTCCAGTAAAAAAACAGTTATTAAAACTTGGTCCAGAGCATCTATGATCTCCCCGGACTTCGTAGGACAAACTATCGCAGTACACAACGGGAAATCATTTATCCCTGTTTATGTAACTGAGAACATGGTTGGTCACAAGTTAGGCGAATTTTCTCCGACAAGATCTTTTAGAGGTCACGGTGGTAACAAAAATAAAGGAGGTAGATAATCATGGGATCAAGAAAAAGAGAAAGTGCTTTGGCACGTAAAATAGCAAACCAGGATGTAGCGAAAGCTTTGCATAACGATTGCCCGTCTTCCCCAAGAAAGATGAGATTAGTTGTAGATATCATTAGAGGAGTTGAAGTTGATAAAGCTTTGGCAATTCTTAAATTTTCGAAAAAAGAAGCTTCTAACAAGTTAGAAAAAGTTTTACTTTCAGCAATGGCCAACTGGCAGTTGAAAAATGAAGGTGCGGATATTGAGGAAGCAAATTTAATCGTAAAAGAAATTATGGTTGATAGTGCAAGACAATTGAAGAGACTAAGACCAGCGCCACAAGGTAGAGGTCATAGAATCAGAAAAAGATCAAACCACATTACATTAATTTTAGGTAACAAAGAAACTAAATAATCAAGGTATGGGACAAAAAACAAATCCAATAGGCAACAGATTAGGAATCATCAGAGGATGGGATTCTAACTGGTATGGCGGAAAAGATTATGGTGACAGACTTGCTGAAGACTATAAGATCCGAAGATACCTTGAAGCTCGTTTATCAAAAGGAGGAATTTCAAGAATTTATATTGAAAGAACTTTAAAACTGGTTACAATTACAATTACTACAGCAAGACCCGGTTTAATCATCGGTAAAGGTGGGCAGGAAGTTGATAAATTAAAAGAAGAATTGAAAAAATTGACGGATAAAGACATCCAGATCAATATTTTCGAAATCAAAAGACCTGAACTTGACGCGGTTTTAGTTGCAGACAGCATCGCAAAACAAATCGAGAACAGAATATCTTATAGAAGAGCAGTTAAAATGTCGATCCAAAGTACCATGAGAATGGGAGCTGAAGGAATCAAAGTTCAAATCTCTGGTAGATTAAACGGAGCGGAGATGGCAAGAAGCGAATCTTTTAAAGACGGTAGAATTCCTTTGTCAACATTTAGAGCAGATATCGATTATCATATTGGTGAAGCTTTAACGCAGTACGGTAAATTAGGAGTAAAAGTTTGGATTATGAAAGGCGAAGTTTACGGTAAACGTGATCTTTCCCCACTAGTAGGACAACAGAAAAAAGCACCTGCCGGAAGAGGAGACAGAAACGACAGAAATGATCGTGGAGACCGACCAGACAGAAGACCAAGAGATAGAAAATAATTATAAAAATTTTAGAGGACAGTTTTAAATGACCGTTACTTTTTTAAAATCTAAATTCTAAAATCTAAAATTTAAGAAATTATGTTACAACCAAAAAGAACCAAATTCCGTAAAGTTCACAAGATGAAAATGAAGGGGATTGCTCAAAGAGGCAGTCAACTTGCTTACGGAACTTTCGGGATCAAAGCCAATGAAGGTGCTTGGATTACTGCAAGACAAATTGAAGCAGCGCGTATCGCAGCTACAAGATATATGAAAAGAGAAGGTCAGTTATGGATCAAAATTTTTCCGGATAAGCCGATTACTAAAAAACCAGCCGAAGTACGGATGGGAAAAGGTAAAGGTGCTGTGGAATATTGGGTATCTGTAGTGAAACCCGGTAAAATAATGTTCGAAGTAGGAGGTGTTTCTTACGAAGTAGCAAAAGAAGCTTTGCGTCTTGCTGCTCAAAAACTTCCTGTAACTACAAGATTTGTAGTGGCGAATGATTTTGTTCAACCTCAATAATCTGAATTATTATGAAAAAAGCTGACATCAAAAATCTAAGCGCAGGAGATATTCAAAACAAGTTGACTGAAACTAGAGCAGATTTCAATAAATTGAAAATGTCTCACAGCATCAGTCCAATTGAAAATCCTATTCAAATCAGAGACATGAGAAAAACAATCGCACGTCTGGAAACTGAATTAACACTAAAACAACAATAGAATTTCATTTTATCATGGATAGAAATTTAAGAAAAGAGAGAATCGGAATTGTTTCCAGCAATAAAATGGAAAAGACCATTGTTGTTAGTGAAACTACGAGAGTAAAACACCCAATGTATGGTAAATTCGTTTTAAAAACGAAAAAATATACCGCTCACGACGAGAACAATGAGTGTACTGAAGGCGATACTGTAATGATTACAGAAACAAGACCTTTAAGTAAAAGTAAGAGATGGAGATTAGTACGAATCATTGAAAAAGCTAAGTAATGTTACAAACCGAATCAAGATTAAAAGTTGCTGATAACACAGGTGCAAAAGAAGTACTGGTTATTAGAGTTCTAGGAGGAACTAGAAGAAGATATGCTTCAGTTGGTGATAAGATTGTAGTTAGTATCAAAGATTCTGCACCACAGGGAACTGCAAAAAAAGGAACTGTTACGAAAGCAGTAGTTGTAAGAACAAAAAAAGCGGTACGTAGAAAAGATGGTTCATACATCAAATTCGACGATAATGCTTGTGTTCTTTTAAATGCTACTGGTGAAATGAGAGGAACCCGTGTTTTCGGACCGGTTGCGCGTGAACTAAGAGATAAAGAATTTATGAAAGTCATTTCATTAGCTCCAGAAGTACTTTAATTTTAAAATTTACAAAAAATGACAAAGTTAAAAATCAAAAGAGGAGATAACGTAATCATCACTACCGGTAAGAAAGAAATTAAAGGTAAAAAAGGGGAGGTTATTGAAGTGATCAGAAAAGAAGGCAAAGACGCAAGAGTAATTATCGCAGGTTTAAATATCGTTAAAAAACATACTAAACCATCTGCAGGTAACCCACAAGGCGGAATTGTTGAAAAAGAAGCATCTATCCATATTTCCAATGTTATGCTTATCGATAAAGATGGCAAAACAACTAAAACCGGATCTAAAATGGAAGGTGATAAAAAAGTAAGAGTTGCGAAATCAACCGGTGAAACTTTATAATTATAAAAGACGATGGAATATATAGTAAGACCAAAACAACAATATAAAGAGAAAATTGTTCCTGCAATGATGGAAGAGTTTGGGTATAAATCTGTTATGCAGGTTCCTAAATTACTTAAAATTGTTGTGTCACAAGGTTTGGGTGCTGCATCTGCCGACAAGAAAATTGTTGACTATGCGATCGAAGAACTAACGGCAATTACCGGTCAAAAAGCGGTAGGAACTATTTCTAAGAAAGATGAAGCTGCTTTTAAATTAAGAAAAGGAATGCCGATTGGTGCAAGAGTTACTCTTAGAGCTAATCAAATGTATGAGTTTCTTGATCGATTAAACTCTTCAGCTTTACCACGAATCCGTGATTTTAACGGTATCAAGGCTGATGGTTTCGACGGAAGAGGAAATTACAATTTAGGGATCACTGAGCAAATCATTTTTCCTGAGATCGTAATTGACAAAGTAAAAAAAATCCAAGGGATGGACATTACTTTCGTTACTTCTGCCAAAACAGATAAAGAAGCGAAATCATTATTAACGCATTTTGGTATGCCTTTTAAAAAGAACTAAAAGATGGCTAAAGAATCAATGAAAGCGCGTGAGCGCAAAAGAGAAGCTACGGTAGCAAAATATGCAGAGAAAAGAAAAGCTTTGAAAGAAGCTAAGGACTATGCAGGTTTGCAATTATTGCCGAAAGATGCTTCACCAGTAAGACTACACAACAGATGTAAATTAACTGGAAGACCAAGAGGTTACATGAGAACATTCGGTCTTTCAAGAGTAACTTTCAGAGAAATGGCCAACAAAGGTCTGATCCCGGGGGTGAAAAAAGCAAGTTGGTAATAATTTAGAACAATCGAGATGATCAAGTTGATCTTTAAGATGATAAACAAATAGGTGTAAGAATGAGAGACCTTAAAATCTCTCCTCTTTCATCTCGGCGTTGCTAGTCTTAAAATCAAAACTGCTCATCACAAACCAATAATTTAAAATAGAAAAATGGTAACAGATCCAATTTCAGATTTCCTAACCAGAGTAAGGAACGCACAAAGCGCAGGCCACAAAGTGGTGGATATTCCTGCATCGAAAATCAAAAAGGAGATTACAAAAATTTTGTTTGACCAGGGTTTTATCTTGAACTACAAGTTCGAGGAAAGCGCTGTTCAGGGAAATATCAAAATCGCTTTAAAGTACGACAAAACAACCAACAAACCGGTTATCAAAAGCATTCAAAGAGCTTCTAGACCAGGTTTAAGACAATACAAAGGATCAGGTGAACTGCCAAGAGTATTAAATGGATTGGGAATCGCTATTATCTCAACTTCCCGCGGAGTGATGACAGATAAAAAAGCACGTCAGGAAAAAGTTGGTGGAGAAGTAATCTGCTATGTTTATTAATAAATAATCAAAGGAAAATGTCAAGAATTGGTAAAGCAATTATAGAAATTCCCGCTAATGTTACGGTAACCGAAAAAGACGGGCTGGTAACTGTGAAAGGACCGAAAGGCGAACTTACACAGCAATTAGAAGAGGGAATCACTCTAAAACAAGAAGACGGAATCTTAACTTTAGACCGTCCATCTGAATCAAAATCACACAAAGCATTACACGGTCTTTACAGAGCGTTAATCAATAATATGGTTTTAGGAACTTCCGAAGGTTGGTCCAAAAAACTAGAATTAGTAGGAGTAGGATACAGAGCATCTAATCAAGGTAACAAGTTAGAATTAGCTTTGGGATTCTCCCACGGTATTGTATTGGATCTACCGAAAGAAATCGTTGTAGAAACTTTATCTGAAAAAGGTAAAAACCCGATCATTACCTTATCATCTTTCGACAAACAATTATTAGGAATGGTAGCTGCAAAGATCAGATCTTTCAGAAGACCAGAACCATATAAAGGAAAAGGAGTAAGATTCGTTGGAGAAATTGTAAGACGTAAAGCTGGTAAATCTGCTTAATTTTTAAACTTAAGAACATGGCACTAAGCAAAGTACAAAAAAGAAATAGAATTAAAAGAAGAGTAAGAGGAAAAATCTCTGGCTCTGCTGAATTACCAAGATTATCCGTTTACAAAAGCAATAAAGAAATTTACGCGCAATTAATCGACGATAAAGATGGTAAAACATTAGCTTCAGCCTCTTCCAGAGCGTTGACTGCTAAAGGTAACAAAGTAGAAATCTCTGCAGAAGTTGGTAAAGCAATTGCTGAAAAAGCAAAAGCTGCAGGAATTGAAAAAATAGTGTTCGACAGAAACGGATTTGTATATCATGGTAGAGTGAAAGCTTTGGCAGACGGTGCAAGAGAAGGCGGACTAAAATTCTAATCATTAAATTTCGGAAATATGTTAGGACTAGATAATATAGAAAAAGTAAAACCGGGAGGATTAGAACTTAAAGATCGTCTCGTTTCAGTAAATAGAGTTACCAAAGTAACCAAAGGGGGTAGAGCTTTCGGGTTTTCTGCAATCGTGGTTGTTGGTGATGAAGCTGGAACCGTTGGTTTCGGATTAGGAAAATCTAAAGAAGTAGCTTCAGCTATTGCAAAAGCAGTAGAAGATGCTAAGAAAAATTTAGTAAAAGTTCCTGTAGTAAATCATACGATTCCTCATCAAACTTCCGCTAGATACGGTGGTGCAGATATCTTTTTAAGACCTGCAACTCATGGTACCGGTGTAATCGCAGGTGGTACTGTTCGTATGGTAGTAGAAGCTGCTGGGATCAAAGATATTCTTTCAAAATCTAAAGGTTCATCTAACCCACATAATGTTGTGAAAGCTACTTTCAAAGCATTATTGGACATCAGAAGACCAGAAGAAATTGCAAAATTGAGAGGTATTTCATTAAATAAAGTGTTTAACGGTTAATTTAAAACAATGGCAAAGATTCAAGTAAAACAAGTAAAAAGCGCTATTGGTAGAACAAAAACCCAAAAAAGAACGCTAGAAGCATTAGGATTAAAAAAACTTCACCAGGTTGTGGAACACGACGATACCCCTTCTATCTTAGGAATGGTATCTGCAGTAAGTCACCTCGTAGAAGTTGTAAAATAGAAATAGACAAAAGTTGAGAGACTTTATTTTTTATACAGTCTCTTAATTTTATCTTTAAATCTCAAATCTAAAAATAATGAATTTAAATAATATTAGACCTGCAGCAGGTTCTACTCACAGCACCAAGAGAATTGGTAGAGGACAAGGTAGTGGTAAAGGTGGTACTGCTGGGAAAGGTCACAATGGTCAGCAGGCAAGAGCTGGTTATTCACAAAAAATTGGTTTCGAAGGTGGTCAAATGCCTTTGCAAAGAAGATTACCGAAATTCGGTTTTACCAATATCAACAGAAAAGAGTATAGAGGAATTAATATCGATACGCTTCAGCTTTTAGCAGACAGCAGAAACATTACTGAAATTACTCAGGAAGTTTTAGTTGAAAATAATTTGGCTAAGAAAAGCGAGATCATCAAAATTATGGGTAGAGGCGAATTGAAAGCTGGTATTTCAGTTTCTGCACACAAATTCACTAAATCTGCAGAGGAAGCAATTGCTAAAGCAGGCGGTAAAGCAATTACTCTATAATTAAGACAATGAAAGAATTTATACAAACACTAAAAAACATTTGGAGTCTTAAGGAACTAAGGGATAAAATTATGTTTACCCTCGGTATCATCCTCGTGTATAGATTCGCATCTTATATTTCTCTACCTGCTATTAACATGGCAGAAGTAGGGAATCTTTTGGATATTTATAAAGAGCAGGGAGGCAACAAGCAAGGAGCAGGACTTCTTGGCTTGCTTTCTTCGTTTACAGGTGGTGCATTCAGTAGAGCCTCTATTATGGCGCTCGGGATCATGCCTTATATTTCTGCTTCCATTATTGTGCAGTTAATGGGTATGGCAATACCGTACCTTCAGAAATTGCAGAAAGATGGGGAAAGTGGTAGAAATACTTTGAACCAAATTACAAGATGGTTAACGATTGCAGTTTGTTTAGTTCAGGCACCTTCTTACCTTACTTCAATTACCCAAATGTTCTTGCCGCATGCACAGTTTGCTTCTGCATACTTTGTACATCCGGAATCAATTATGTTTTGGTTACCAAGTATTGTAATTCTGGTAGCAGGTTCTGTATTCGCAATGTGGTTAGGAGAAAAAATTACAGACAAAGGAATCGGAAACGGTATTTCAATCTTGATTATGGTTGGTATTTTAGCAGATTTCCCTGGAGCATTTATTCAGGAGGTTGCTACACAAACTGGGAAAGGCGGTTTTGGTACTATTATGATTTTAGTTGAAATTTTATTCTGGATGTTGGTTGTCTTATTAGCGATCATACTATCTGTGGCGGTAAGAAAAATTCCTATTCAATATGTAAGCAGAGCACAGGCAAGAGGTGGAGTGACAAAAAATTTAATGCAGGGCGCTAGGCAGTGGATTCCTTTAAAGGTTAACGCTGCCGGAGTTATGCCGATCATTTTTGCACAGGCTTTAATGTTTGTACCGGGACTTTTAACTAAGGTTGATGAGTCTAATACATTCCTTGCTGGATTCAAAAATGTATTTAGCTGGCAGTACAATGTTTTATTTGCACTATTAATTATCATCTTCTCCTTTTTCTATACTGCAATTACGATTCCTGTGAATCAAATGGCAGATGATTTAAAGAGAAACGGTGGGCTGATTCCTAAGGTGAGACCAGGGAAAGAAACCTCTGATTATCTGGATGATATTTTGTCAAAAATAACTTTGCCGGGCTCAATCTTTTTGGCTATCTTTGCAATCCTTCCGGCAATAGTGCACGGAGCGTTTGTTCAAACTGATAGATTTGCCCTGTTCTTCGGTGGAACATCACTATTAATCATGGTTGGTGTAATATTGGACACAGTTCAGCAGATCAATACGTATTTATTGAATCATCATTATGATGGTTTAATGCAGTCGAAATTATCCAGAACAAACAACAATCCGTTATAAATTAAATGGCTAAACAAAAACATATTGAACAAGACGGCGTTATTACGGAAGCACTTTCGAACGCGCAGTTTCGTGTTGAACTAGAAAATGGGCATGTTCTTATTGCTCATATCTCTGGTAAAATGAGAATGCATTACATTAAACTTTTACCTGGCGATAAGGTAAAATTAGAATTATCTCCTTATGATTTATCAAAAGGCAGAATAACCTTCAGATATTAATTTCAGCAAGACTGAATTTAACTATAAAAAGAAAACTTGTAGAATTAGAGAATTTTATTGAAGTTTTAAATTTAAACAAAATGGGAATGATTCCGTAAGATCTCATTTAACCGTTGTAAAATTAGAAAAAGTAACGAATGAAAGTTAGAGCATCTATCAAAAAAAGAAGTGCTGATTGCAAGATCGTTCGCCGAAAAGGCGTTCTGTTTGTAATCAACAAGAAGAACCCAAAATTTAAACAAAGACAAGGTTAAAATTAAATTATGGCGAGAATTTCCGGTATTGATTTACCAAAGAACAAAAGAGGCGTTATCGGCTTAACATACATTTTCGGAATTGGAAGAAGTACTTCTTCTAAAATTCTTAAAGCGGCCGGTATCAGCGAAGACAAGAAAGTCAACGAATGGAATGACGATGAATTGGCATTGATCAGAAACTATATCACCGAAAGCGTAAAAGTAGAAGGTGAATTACGTTCTGAAACTTCAACAAATATCAAGCGATTGATGGATATTGGTTGCCAACGAGGAATACGTCACAGACTTGGATTACCTTTAAGAGGACAAAGAACTAAAAATAATTCTAGAACCCGAAAAGGAAAACGAAAAACTGTTGCTAACAAGAAAAAAGCAAGTAAATAATCGGTAAGAATTATGGCAAAACAGACAAAAGCAGTTAAAAAAAGAAAAGTTAAAGTTGAAGCGATTGGAGAAGCACATATCCAGGCGACTTTTAACAATATCATTATTTCTTTAACGAATAAAAACGGAGAAGTAATCTCTTGGGCATCTGCCGGAAAAATGGGATTCAGAGGTTCTAAAAAGAATACTCCCTTCGCAGCGCAAATGGCTGCAGAAAATTGCTCAACAGTAGCCCACGACGCTGGTTTACGTAGAGTAAAGGTTTACGTGAAAGGTCCTGGAGCAGGTAGAGAATCTGCGATCAGAACAATTCACAATTCAGGAATTGAAGTTAGTGAGATCGTTGATGTGACTCCTATGCCACACAACGGATGTAGACCACCAAAAAGAAGAAGAGTATAATAATTAGAATTTAAATTCTAAATTCTAATACATGGAATCTCCATCGTATAGATCTAGAATCTAAAATCTACAATCCTAAAGAATTATGGCAAGATATATTGGACCTAAAACGAAGATTGCTAGAAAGTTTGGCGCTGCAATCTACGGAGACGACAAGAACTTCGAGAAAAGAAAAAACCAACCGCCGGGACAACACGGTGTTAATAAAAGAAGAGGATCGAAAAAATCCGAGTATGCTGTTCAGTTAATGGAAAAGCAGAAAGCAAAATATACCTACGGTATTTTGGAGAAACAATTTGCGAACTTATACGAAAAAGCCAACAGAGCAAAAGGCGTTACGGGTGAAGTTCTATTACAATTGTGTGAATCTAGATTAGACAATGTAGTGTACAGATTAGGGTTTGCAAAAACCAGAGCAGGTGCAAGACAATTGGTTTCTCACAGACACATCACGGTAAATGGAGAATTGGTAAACATAGCATCTTATTCACTTAAAGCAGGAGACGTAATTGCAATCAGAGAGAAATCTAGATCTTTGGAGGTTATTGCTGACTCATTAGCTTATAAGTCAAATTATGAGTGGTTACAATTTAACGACGAAACAAAACAAGGTACATTCGTATCAGCTCCAGAGAGAATCCAAATCCCGGAAGATCTTAGAGAGCAGTTGATCGTCGAACTTTACTCTAAATAATAATTTTTTCAAATTTTTGCTCAACCCAAATTATATGGCAATTTTAACATTTATTAAACCCGATAAAGTAATCCTTCTTAACTCCGATGATTTCAAAGGTCAATTTGAATTCAGACCATTGGAGCCAGGATTTGGACTTACGATCGGTAATGCTTTGAGAAGAGTATTGCTTTCTTCTCTTGAAGGATATGCTATTTCCTCTATCAAAATAGAAGGCGTAGAGCACGAATTTTCAACAATTCCAGGTGTAATAGAAGATGTTACAGAAATTATTCTTAATCTAAAACAACTGAGACTTAAAGCAAAAACAGAAACTGCTACCGCAGAATCTATTACTGCTAAAGTTTCTGGACAAACTACAGTAACTGCTGGAGATTTAGGAAAATCAATTCAAGGTTTCGAAATTTTGAACCCAGAATTGGTCATCTGTAATCTTAACAAGGATGTGAAATTTGAAATTACATTCAACGTAGAAAAAGGAAGAGGTTATGTTCCATCGGATCAAAACAAAACTGGTAATGCTGCCATTGGTACTATTGCTATTGACTCTATCTTTACCCCGATCAAGAAAGTACAGTACAGTGTTGAGAATTATCGTGTAGAGCAAAAAACAGACTACGAAAAACTCGTTTTAGATATTGAGACTGATGGTTCCATCTCGCCTCAAAATGCTTTAACTGAAGCTTCAAAAATATTAATTTATCATTTCATGTTATTCTCCGACGAGAGAATTACGTTGGAAACTGAAGCTGTAAAAGCATCTATTCAATACGATGAAGAAACTTTACATACAAGACAACTCCTTAAATCTAAATTAACAGATATGGACTTGTCCGTAAGAGCATTAAACTGCTTGAAAGCTGCTGAAGTAGAAACTTTAGGAGAACTGGTTTCTTACACGAAGTCTGATTTGATGAAATTCCGAAACTTCGGTAAAAAATCATTAACAGAATTAGAAGAATTAGTGCATGCAAAAGGTCTTAACTTCGGTTTCGACGTTGCTAAATATAAATTAGACGCTGACAAATAACAAACAATGAGACACGGTAAAAAATTCAATCACCTATCTAGAACGACTTCGCATAGAAGTGCAATGCTTTCTAATATGGCTTGTTCTCTTATTGAGCATAAAAGAATCAACACGACTGTTGCTAAAGCGAAAGCTTTAAGAGTGTACGTTGAACCTATCCTTACAAGAGCGAAAGACGATACTACCCATAACAGAAGAACAGTTTTCTCTTACCTGCAAAGTAAAGAAGCAGTTACTGAATTATTCAGAACAGTTGCACCTAAAATCGCAGCAAGACCAGGAGGTTATACAAGAATCATTAAAACAGGATTTAGACAAGGAGATGCTGCCGATATGGCAATGATCGAATTGGTAGATTTCAATGAGCTTTACAACCCGAATGCTGAAGAGAAAAAAGTAACAAGAAGAAGCAGAAGAGCGACTCCAAAAGCTACAGAAACTGTGGCTGATGCAGCAACAATTCCTGCTAAAGAAGTTAAAACTGAAGAGCCAACAGCAGAAGCTGCTGATTCAACAGAAGAAAAAGCTGCGGAATAATTATCCCCAACTTTATATACAAAAAAGCCATTCATTTATTTGAATGGCTTTTTTTTTAGCTTATTCCCGCTTGTAGTTTATCCTGAGCCTGTCGAAGGTCTGTATCTTTTCCTCGTCGTTCCTCCTCAGAAAAGGATGCCGCTTCAATCAGGGCTACTTTAGATTCGTTTTTAAATTAAAACTTAGAAAAATTCTATTGTTCTCAAAAATAATAAGAATAATTATTAATACGTTCGGGAAAATATTTTAATTTTGATAATCCTCAAATCCTCAAATCCTCAAATCCTCAAATCCTCAAATCCTCAAATCCTCCCTGGCTCTTTCTACTTTTTACTTTTCTCTTCTACCTAATTCACTCTCGCTTTCTTCAGCTTAATCACATTATCACCCTGCGTAATAGTAACGCTGTCGTTTTGGGCTGTGATTTGAAAATCGTGGTCTGCATAAACGCCCGCTGTCTCCGTTTCCGGTGCTTGGATCGTCATTTTATTACTTGTAATGCTAATTGATTTTTTACCATCATCAGTTTTGAAAGTTACAAGTGTCGATGTTCCATCATCTGCAACGTAGCGGTCTGTAACTTCAGTAATGTCTTTGGTTGCAGTAGAGTCAACAGGTAAAACGCCTGTATTTCCTTCAGCACTTTTGTTACAGCTCATGTTGCTCAAAAGTAACGCTAGTACGACAGGATAAATAAACTTTTTCATGATAAATATTTTTATTGACTCAAATTTACGATTACTTTTCTGATATTAAAAATACCGGAATTAACGTAATTTTAACGGAAAACATCCTTTAAATCATTCCTTAGACCCTTTAAAATAGTTCAATTTTCACTAAATTTGTAATTCGCTTATTAATTATAAAAATAAAAAATACGATGAGTTATATTTCTTACATTGAAGCAAGACAAATTTTGGATTCCCGCGGAAACCCTACCATTGAGGTTGACGTTTTTACTGAAGATGGCAACATGGGTCGTGCTGCAGTTCCATCCGGAGCCTCAACAGGCGAACATGAAGCCGTAGAACTACGCGACGGTGCAAAAGAATTTGGCGGAAAAGGAGTCTTGAAAGCAGTAGAAAATGTAAGAGAAGTAATTGCTCCAGAATTAATGGGGATTTCTGTCTTCGAGCAGAACTTGATCGATCAGATCATGATCGAATTAGATGGTACTCCAAATAAAGCAAACTTGGGTGCAAACGCAATTTTAGGAGTTTCGTTGGCAGTTGCAAAAGCCGCAGCTTTAGATCTAAAAATTCCTTTGTACAAATATATTGGTGGTGTGAATGCAAATACGCTTCCTGTTCCGATGATGAATGTAATTAATGGCGGTTCGCACTCCGATGCGCCGATCGCATTTCAGGAATTTATGGTGATGCCCGTAAAAGCAGATTCTTTTTCTCACGCCTTACAGAAAGGAACTGAGATTTTTCACGAATTAAAAGCAATTTTAAAATCAAGAAATCTTTCTACCGCAGTAGGTGACGAAGGTGGTTTTGCACCAAAATTCAACGGTACTGAAGATGCATTAGATACCTTAACGCAAGCAATTTCAAACGCAGGTTACAAAGCCGGCGATGATATTATGTTCGCTTTAGATTCTGCAGCTTCAGAATTTTACGTTGATGGAAAATACGATTACAAAAAATTCGAAGGCGAAAACGGAGCCTGCAGAACTCGCGAAGAGCAAGTTGATTACTTAGCTGAATTAGCTTCAAAATATCCAATTATCTCCATAGAAGATGGAATGGATGAAAACGACTGGGAAGGCTGGAAATTGTTAACAGAAAGATTAGGTAAAACCGTTCAGATCGTTGGTGATGACTTATTTGTAACTAATACAGAAATTTTAGCCAAAGGAATTGAAGGAGACATCGCGAATTCAATTTTAATCAAAGTCAATCAGATCGGAACTTTGTCCGAAACAATGGCGGCAGTTCAAATGGCGCAGCATAATAAATATACGACCATCATTTCTCACAGATCCGGGGAAACAGAAGATTCTACAATCGCAGATCTTGCAGTTGCCATGAATTGTGGACAGATTAAAACAGGTTCAGCCTCCCGTTCAGACCGTATGGCAAAATATAATCAACTTCTTCGTATTGAAGAGGCTTTGGGCGAAACAGCGATCTTTCCAGGTTTAGATGCTTTCAAAATAAAACGATCATAGAAAAAATTGATGGAGATTGGCAAAAATCATTTGCAGTTTCCTCTCAATATTCATAAATTAGTAAAAAAATAAATTATAATGTCAGATAATAAAGTTGTATTGAACTATGATGGTAAATCTTTCGAGTACCCAATCATAGATAGCACGATCGGTGACAGAGGAATCGATATATCAAAATTAAGAGATCAAACAGGCTTAATTACTTTAGATCTAGGATATAAAAATACTGGAGCAACAATAAGCGACATCACTTATTTAGATGGTGATAACGGTGAATTGTACTACAGAGGCTATCCGATCGAGCAAATTGCCGAAAAATCAAATTTTACAGAAGTAATGTATCTTTTGTTAAACGGCAGTTTGCCAACAACAGATCAGTTCTCAGGTTTCGAAAAAGGAATTAAAAAATATAATTTCGTTGCAGACGAAATGAAAAGACTGATCGATGTATTTCCTCGTTCTGCGCATCCAATGGGTGTTTTATCTTCCTTAACTTCTGCGTTAACCGCCTTTAATCCTAAAGCGGTAGATGTTTCCTCCAAAGAAGAAATGGATCACGCAGCAGAAATGCTTATCGCTAAATTCTCTCACCTTTGTGCATGGACGTACCGTAAAAAAATGGGACTTCCCATCAATCATGGTGATGACAGTTTAAATTATGTAGAGAATTTCTACAAAATGTGTTTCCGTCGTCCAAACCAGGAATTCGAATTGGATCCTGTCGTTGTGGGAGCTCTAGATAAATTATTAATTCTTCATGCAGATCACGAGCAAAACTGTTCTACATCAACCGTAAGAATGGTTGGTTCAGCACACACTGGATTATTCGCTTCCGTTTCAGCCGGGATTTCTGCACTTTGGGGACCACTTCATGGTGGCGCAAACCAGGCGGTGATCGAAATGTTAGAGATGATCGAAAAAGATGGTGGTGACGTTGCAAAATATGTAGAAAAAGCTAAAAATAAAGATGATAATTTCCGTTTGATGGGCTTCGGACATAGAGTTTACAAAAACTTCGATCCTAGAGCAACCATTATCAAAAAAGCCGCAGATGACATTCTTAATTCATTAGGAATCGAAGACAAAGCTTTAGATATTGCACGTCAGTTAGAAAGAGTAGCGCTGGAAGATGAGTATTTCGTAAGCAGAAAACTATATCCAAACGTAGATTTCTATTCCGGAATTATTTACAGAGCTTTAGGAATCCCTACAGAAATGTTCACCGTAATGTTCGCCTTAGGACGTTTACCAGGCTGGATTTCTCAGTGGAAAGAAATGAGATTACACAACGATCCGATCGGTCGTCCAAGACAAGTTTATCAAGGTTCGCCAAAACGTGATTATGTTGACATGAGCGCAAGATAATTTGAACTTATAAATAGTTCTAATCCCTTTCAATTCATTTTGAGAGGGATTTTTTCTGAATTATTTGGGCGCCTTCATCCGTATTCCGTTCCCTCCAGATTTTACATCGGGATCCACTCAAGCCGGGGCGCATATTAGTTCCCAAAATTAGATTTTAGCAAAATTGAAAATTTCAGTACCTTAACACTCGCAAAAATAAAGAGTAAAAAAACCATTGCACAAGAGCAAGTATCAATTGTTTTTTGAGAGAAAATCAATAGGAATGGACTTTAGCCCGTTTAAATAATCTAATAACGAATTGGCTTAAGCCGAAAACTATAATGAAGCAGAATACAATATCGATCCCAAAAGAGATCCGAAAATTCTACACCAATAATCTATATGTTAAAAAAATTCACTAAAAAACAACTTTATATTTTCTGCGCATTAATTCTGCTGCTTTTAAACGCAGTCGCTTTCTATTTTGTAAAACAAAGCATCGGAATCATCGAAGCGCTTCAACATGTAGATAATCAAAACGCAATAGAATCTTTAAAACAAAAGAGTTTGATCTACAATTCCTTTTCCGCGATTGTTATCACCTTAGATCTGGTCGCTATTTTATTCGGCTTATATCTTTTGCATAAACTCCTTTTTAAAACATTAAAAAAATCCATACCCACTAAATAATGAAACTTAAAAATTACATCAACGGACAATGGATCGAAGGATCAGGAAATGAAGTTCCACTTTATAACGCTGTTAACGGCGACTTGGTTGCGATTTCAGATACAGGCGGAATCAACTTCGAAGAAGCCTTAGATTACGGAAGAACAGTAGGTTACAAAAATCTTTCCTCCATGACGTTCTACGATCGTGGCGAAATGTTGAAAAAAGTAGCTTTATATTTATTAGAAAGAAAGAAAAAATATTACGAATTATCTTATAAAACGGGAGCAACTCACGCAGATTCCTGGGTCGATATCGAAGGCGGTTTCGGAACATTTTTTACCTATTCAGGTTTGGCAAAGCGAATGCTGCCGAATACGCCTTTTTGGGTTGATGGAGATACACAAAAACTGGGAGCAAACGGAACTTTTTTAGGAACGCATATTCTAACGCCAAGCGAAGGAGTTTCCATACAAATAAATGCATACAATTTTCCAGTTTGGGGAATGTTGGAGAAATTATCGACTTCACTTTTAGCCGGAGTTCCAAGTATCGTAAAACCAGCGACGCCAGGTTCTTACTTGACGAATGCAGTTTTCCAAGATATGATCGAAAGTGGAATTCTTCCGGAAGGAGCCATTCAGTTGGTTTGCGGGGAACCTGGAAATATTCTGGATTATGTTCAAGATGGTGATTCTGTCCTTTTCACAGGTTCAGCTTCCACCGGAAAAAAATTAAAATCTTTACCTTCAGTTTCTAAGAATGCCGTCCGTTTTAATATGGAAGCAGATTCTTTAAACTGTTCAATTCTTGGTCTGGATGCAAAACCTGGAACACCAGAATTTGATTTGTTTATTAAAGAAGTTCGGACGGAAATGACAACCAAGGCAGGACAAAAATGTACTGCGATCCGAAGAATAATTGTTCCGGAGAATTTGGTTGGTGAGGTTCAAAATGCTTTAAGCAAAGCATTAGATCAAACAAAAATAGGTAATCCATTAAGCAGAGAAACCAGAATGGGTTCCATCGTTGGGAAAAAAGAAATGGCAGTTCTTCAGGGAAAAATAGATTTACTGAAAGCCGAAACAGAATTGATTTACGATGGTAAACAGGAACTCGTAGATGCCGATTATGAAAACGGCGCTTTTATGACTCCAAAAGTTTTTTATAACGACAAACCTTTTGATAAAAATATTTCCCATGAAGTCGAAGCTTTCGGTCCAGTTTCAACAATGATGCCGTACAAAGATGCAGACGAAGCTGCAGCTTTAGCAAAACGGGGTAAAGGAAGTTTGGTCGGTTCCATAATTTCTCACGATGAAAAATTTGTGGCAGAAACCTCTTGGAAAATGGCTTCTTCGCACGGAAGAATTTTCGTGCTGAATCGCGATAACGCAAAAGAATCAACAGGTCACGGATCACCATTGCCTACCTTAATGCACGGCGGTCCCGGAAGAGCAGGAGGTGGAGAAGAAATGGGTGGATTAAATGGGCTACATTTCTTTTTGCAAAAAACAGCAATTCAAGGTTCACCAGATATTTTAACTGCGATCACCAAAATTTATCAACAAGGTGCGACTCCAACTTATTCAGATAAACATCCATTTAGAAAATATTTCGAAGAAGTAGAAATTGGAGATTCTCTCGAAACCGCTGGAAGAACTGTAACAGAAGCAGACATCGTGAATTTTGGAAATGTTTCCTGGGATCATTTTTACGCACATACCGATTCAACTTCTTTAAACGGAACCATCTTCGATCAAACTGTTGCTCATGGATATTTCATTCTTTCTGCCGCGGCAGGACTATTCGTTTCAGGTAAAAAAGGACCGGTAATTGCGAACTACGGTTTAGAAAATGCGAGTTTCTTCAAACCGGTTTACGCTGGAGATACAATCACCGTTTATTTAACGGCTAAAGAAAGAATCAACAAAGGTGTTAAAGGAAGAAATGTTCCGAGTGGCGTTGTCAAGTGGTTGGTTGAAGTCATGAATCAAAGAGAAGAAACCGTTTGTATAGCAACAATTTTAACTTTAGTAGCCAAGAAAACACCTTTCATTAAAATCGATTATAAAGATTTTGCAAAACGATTAAATAATTTAGTGGCCGAGTCTTTACCGAACTGGGGAAGAATGAAAGCGCAGGAAATGCTGGAACATTTGGAAACCACAATGAAATACAGCACTGGTGAATTGGAAACATCTCATTGTAAAACTCCGGAAGATCAAATAGAGAAATTTCAGGATTCTCTCTATAACTTCTGGAAGATGCCACAAGATTTCCCAGCACCGTTTTTAGAAGACGGAAAATTACCAGAATTGAAATATAAGAATTTAGAAGAAGCCAAAACGCATTTCATCGAATCGGTGAAGAATTATCAAATCTATTATCGGGAGAATCCCGACGCTGAACATTTGCATTTTGTCTTCGGAAAATTAAATAAAGAGATGATGGAGTTATTTCACCAAAAACATGTGACGCATCATTTCGAGCAATTCGGATTAACGGATTAATTTTAACTGAAATGAAAATATTGACTTCTGCGTTTTTTGTTCTCTTATTTACTTTGCAACTTTCTGCGCAGAAGGTTTTTTCTGTGGATTATCAAAGTCAGGCCAATGTAAAAGTTTTCGTAGCGAAATATGAAAGTCAGGCAGATTTGAAAGTTTATAAAGTAGATTATCAAAGCCAAGCCGACGGAAATGATGGGAAATGGTTTTTTGTAAAATATCCAAGTCAAGCCGATAAAAAGATTTATTTCGTCGATTACGAAAGCCAAGCCGATTTGAAAATTTTCTTTGTAAAATATCAAAGTCAAGCAGGGTGGAATAAAAAAGAGAAGAAACAGCTGATGTATTGAGGTGATTATTTTAATTAAAAATTGTATAAATGCCGAATACTTACACTCAAATTTATATTCAATTGGTTTTTGCCACAAAAGGGCGAACGAACAAAATACGTTCTGAATTCCGTGAAGAGATTGAGAAATATATAACGGGAATATTTACCAATAAAGAACAAAAGATCATTGCAATATATTTAAATCCAGATCATATTCATATCTTTTTCAGTTATAAAAATTTGAAAATTAGTATTTCGGATTTAGTGAAGGTAGTGAAAGCGGAATCGACAAATTTCATTAACGAAAAGAATTTAGTTGTCGGTAAATTTTATTGGCAGGAAGGTTATGGCGCATTTTCTTATGCGAAAAGTCAAAAGGAAGCGGTGACGAAATATATTCTTAATCAGGAAGACCATCATAAGAAAAGGAATTTCAGAGAGGAATATTTAGATTTATTGAATAAATTTGAAATTGATTTTAAGGAGAAGTATTTGTTTGAATTTTATGAATAAATTTTTGGAAGAAGGTATTAACGTTTTTAAGATGGCGTTCCTACGGAACGCTTTGGAAATTATATCCTATATTTTCTACACAGATACGATTCCTACGGAATCAATTCGAAGATGAGATTTGTTGTAAGCGTAAAATTTGTTCCATAGGAATAATATCTGTGTAGCAATAAATTGAAAACAGAAATTCGCATTCTGTAGACACGCTATTTAAGTGATCCAAATAATTTTAATAATAAATATTTGGATTGTGTAAATGTTTCGTGGGAATAATATCTGTGTAGCAATAAATTGAAAACAGAAATTCGCATTCTGTAGACACGCTATTTAAGTGATCCAAATAATTTTAATAATAAATATTTGGATTGTGTAAATGTTTCGTGGGAATAATATCTGTGTAGCAATAAATTGAAAAAAGAAATTCGCATTCTGTAGACACGCTATTTAAGTGATTCAGATAATTTTAATAACAAATATTTGGATTGTGTAAATGTTCCGTAGGAACAATATCTGTGTAGAAATATGTTGGAATAAGAAATTTGCATTCTGTAGACACGCTATTTAAGTGATTCAGATAATTTTAATAACAAATATTTGGATTGTGTAAATGTTCCGTAGGAACAATATCTGTGTAGAAATATGTTGGAATAAGAAATTTGCTTTTAAAAATATAGTTTGTTTGATAGGAACAATATCTGAGTAGTTCACAGATACGATTTCTACGGAATCAGTGTGAAGCTAAGAGCGATTTTTAAATATAAAGTGTGTTCGGTAGGAACATTATCTTAGCATTTCATAGATTCGATTCTACAGAATCAGTGGGAAGTTAAGAGTGACTTTTAAATATAAAGGTTGTTCCGTAGGAACAATATCTGTGTAGCAATATTTGGAAATATGAAATTTGCGTTCCGTAGGAACGCCATCTAAATGAGTATGATTTTAAAACAAAAATAATATTTTGAAAAAAACCATCGGCGAAAAAGTAGTGGCATTCAACAAAAAACTACATTATTCAGGAGAACTTCCTGAAGGTTTCGACGTGCTCAATCCTTTCTTCGATAATCCCGAAACTTTAACGGTGATGACCGATTTTTATCAGAAATTTTACAACGATCACAACCAAAGAAAATTTATCATCGGAATCAATCCTAGTCGCCATGGAGCCGGAGTTACAGGCGTTCCATTTACCGATACAAAACGACTGGAAACTATTTGTGGGATTGAAATGAAATCTGCTCATACGCATGAAATTTCTTCTGTTTATTTATACGATGTCATCATGAACTTCGGTGGACCGGAACTTTTTTATAAAGAATTTTATATCAATTCACCTTTCCCACTAGCAATCATTCGAAAGACAATTCGGGGTGGATTAAACGCTAATTATTACGACGATAAAAAACTCTTCGAAGCCGTGAAACCATTTATGATTCAAAGTTTAAAAGATCATATCAGTTTAGGTTTAGATACTTCGGAAGTTTTTATTTTAGGAAAAAAGAACGCCACTTTCATTGATAAAATCAACAGTCAGGAACATTTATTTGATAAACTAACGGTGTTGGAACATCCCAGATATATTCAACAATACAAAAGCAAAGAGAAACAATTATACATCGATAAATATATAATCGCCTTAAATAAAGCATAATGAACAACGGATTCGTCAATCAAGAAATTAAAAATAATATTTCAGAAATCACTTTTGGACATCCCAAAAGCAATTCTTTGCCGGGAGAAATTTTAGAACTACTCGCTCAAACAATTTTAAATGAAGGTGCAAAAAAAGAAGTAAAGGCAATTCTTTTAAAATCCGAAGGTGAGAAATCATTTTGCGCCGGAGCTAGTTTCGATGAATTATTGGAAATTGAAGAATTGGAAAAATCCAAAATATTCTTCGGAGGTTTTGCTAAAGTTTTAAACGCCATGAGATCCTGCGGGAAATTAGTGATCGTAAGAGTTCAGGGAAAAACAACTGGAGGTGGAGTCGGAATTGCCTGTGCAGCCGATTACTGTTTTGCAACGAAGGATTCTGCTTTGGCGTTAACTGAATTAAATTTAGGAATTGGACCTTTCGTAATTGGACCATTCGTGGAAAGAAAAATCGGAAAATCCGCTTATTCTGCAATGTCCATCGATGCCGATTTCCGCAGTGCAGAATGGTGTGAAAAACACGATATTTATCAGTCGGTTTCCGAAAATATTCCGGAGATGGATGCTAAAATTGAAAAATTTCTTCAAGTATTATCAAGTCGAAGTTCCGAGGCTTTGACTTTAATTAAAAAAGTTTCCTGGGAAGGAACAGAACATTTCGAACACTTAATGCCGGAAAGAATTCTGATGAGCGCAAGTTTAATTCTAGAAGATTCTGCGAAAGAAAATATTGGTAAAATTAAAGAAAGACTTCGCTCGAAATAATTGATGAAAACGAATTCTACCAAAACAGTTCTTTTCCTCGGTGCCAATTCTGATGTTGCGAAACAATGTATTTTACAATATCTGGAAAAGGGATTTACGATTATTGCTTCTTCGCGAAATCTTGCTTCTCTGGAAAGTTTTGTGCGAGAAAATAATATTGATTCTTCCAAAATTACACTTAGACATTTCGACGCAGCCGATTTTTCTTCCCATCAAAAATTTTACGATGAACTTCCAACAAAACCCAATATTATAATTTACGCCGCAGGTTTTTTAGTGGAGAATCAGATAGCACTTCACGATTTTGCAGCAGCAAAACAAATGATGGAAGTCAATTACATTGGTGCCGTTTCTATTCTAAATATTATTGCGATGGACCAAACCAACAAAAATTTAGAAAGAATTATTGGTTTGTCTTCACTTTCGGGAGTTCGTGGTAGAAAAAGTAATTTCATTTACGGAAGTACAAAATCTGCGTTCACGCAATATTTAGCCGGACTTCGACAGGAACTATCTTCAAGAAAAATCATCGTAAATGTTTTAGTAAGTGGTTACATTAATACTAAAATTAATAATGGTTTAACGCTCAATAAAAATCTGCTCATGGAACCAGATTATGTCGCAGAATATATTGTCAATGCTGGAAATTCCTTTTCAATCGTTCCTAACTTTAAATGGAAAATAATTTATTATATCTTGAAAATTTTACCAGAAAATTTAGTTTCGAAATTGCCATAAAAGAAGCGTAAAAATTAGTTTTCTGCTTCTGATCGTAAGTCGTTATAGATCACGATTTATAATATATTCAAAAACAGCATCTTTCGTAGCAAGATAACTTTTGCCCTCTTTAAAGCATCTTTTTCTCGCTTTCTTGGTATTTATAAAAAGCCACAGCAATATGAATTTCAAAGTACGAATATTCTTCGCCCAGTTCCTCCTTTATCGCCTTTAAAGATGGGATAGTTTGAGTTTTCACAATAGAAATAATAGGATTTATTTTATTGATGTCCATTAACTCGCTGGCTTTAATTGTTCCCACTCCTACGAAATTGGCGAGGTGATTTTGAATGGTATTTGAAGATAAATTTCTACTTTTTGCGATTTCTTCTACGCTGTTTCCCTCTTTGTACATTTGGAAAGTTGTCCTATAAGTTCCCGCTTCATACTTATTTGTTTTTTTTGGTGCGCGTTTTATTTTCGGTGTTTTTTCGGCAATCTTGCTGCTCAAATTATTTTTGTTGCAATAATCTACTATTATCTGTAAAAATAGTTCACCGTATTTTTCTATTTTAAAGGCTCCGAAACCACTTATCTGTTCGAGTTCTTCTTTTGTATTAGGAAGATAACTCGCCAATTCCATCAAACTAGCATCAGAAAAAATAACATAAGGCGGTACGTTTTCTTGCTCGGCTTGCTGTCTTCTCAAAATTCTCAATTCATCAAATAATTCCAGATTTGTTTCTATATACTCGGAGGAATTAGATGTTTCTATTTCTGCTACCGTTACTGCTTTGGCTTGTTCTTTTACTTTTTGCAGATTTACTTTTCTATTGCCAAATAATAATTCTTTACTCGTTTCAGTTAGTTTTAATACAGAAAACTCTTCATTCGATTCACGCAGAAAATCATTAATTACTAACTGCTTTATAAGATTTTGCCAGTACGTTTTGTCAGCATTGGCGCCAATGCCATAAGTGGGTAAGTTGCGCATGTATTCAGTTATTTTAACGCTTTTCGAACCGCGAAGAAAATCGATAACTAAATTTTTTCCATAACGTTCTTTTAATCGATAAACGGCGCTCAATAATTTCTGAGCATCTACAGTGGCGTCCCAGTTTTCAAAATCACTGAGACAATAATCACAAGAATTACAATTTCCAGGATGTGATTCTCCAAAATATTCCATCAGATATTGTCGTCTGCATTTTTGCATTTCGGCAAAGTCTGTCATTTGTTGCAATTTTCGCAGCATCAAGGATGATTGTTCCTCGTTGCCTTCGACCATTGCAAATTTTTTCAATTTCATCACATCGGCGTTGGAGTAAAATAGAATCGCTTCACTTGGCAATCCATCTCTGCCGGCTCTTCCTGTTTCCTGGTAATAACTTTCTATATTTTTCGGAAGATCTGCATGCATCACAAATCGGACGTTGCTCTTGTCGATCCCCATTCCAAACGCAATGGTAGCAACCATTACTCTGATTTTATCTTTGATGAAATCATCTTGAACCTGCGCTCGTTCTGTGGAAGAAATTCCTGCGTGATAAAACGCAGCGTTTACTCCGTTTTCTTTTAAATTATTCGCCAAATCTTCAGTTCCTTTTCTTGACAAACAGTAGATAATTCCTGAATCATTTGGATGCTCATTGAGATATTGAACAATATGATTGAGAACAGATTGTTTCGGCTGCACAAAATATTTAATATTGGCTCTGTCAAAAGATGAAATTAAAACAGTCGGTTCTTGAAGATTGAGTTGTTTAATAATATCTTTCCTCGTAATTTCATCCGCACTTGCAGTTAAAGCAATAATTGGAGTTTGGGGAAATTGTTCTTTTAAGCTATTTAAAAATAAATAATCCGGCCGAAAATCATGTCCCCAATGCGAGACACAATGCGCTTCATCTACTGCAAATAAAGAAATATTGATGTCTTTCAGCAAGTTTAAAAACGAACCATTGTCTGCGCTCAATTTTTCTGGCGCAACATATAAAAGTTTGAGTTTCTCTTCTTTTAATTGATGAAAAGTTTCATTTTGCTCCAAAGGATTCATCGAAGAATTAAGGAAAGCCGCAGAAATTCCATTAACACGTAAAGCATCCACTTGATCTTTCATTAATGCAATCAATGGGGAAATTACAATTGCCGTTCCGTCCAAAACCAATGCTGGAACTTGATAGCACAAAGATTTTCCACCGCCTGTTGGCATCAAGACAAACGTGTCTTTTTTTGCAATTACATTTTCAACTGCACTCGCTTGGTTCAATCTGAAACTATCGTAACCAAAATATTGTTGAAGTATTTCTGTGGATCTTTCCATTGTTCAAAATTTGTGTAAGCGTAAAATTAGTCAATTAAAGACGACCCTTATATTTGAATTAACTAAAAAAAGCCTCACCGTTTTTGATAACAATGAGGCTTTTTATGTGATCGTGAAATTTAAATAGAAGTCTTTATGCTTTTAAATTTAATTTCAATTCCAACTCATCCAATTGCTCATCAGCGATTGAACTTGGCGCATCGATCATGACATCTCTTCCAGAATTATTTTTTGGGAAAGCGATATAATCTCTTATCACTTCATTACCATCAAGAATTGCAACCAATCGGTCGAAACCTAAGGCCAAACCTGCGTGAGGCGGTGCTCCATATTGGAAAGCATTCATTAAAAATCCAAATTGCGCTTCTGCATCTTCTTTCGTAAACCCTAAAAGATTAAACATTTTCGCCTGCAGATCTTTATCGAAAATTCTTACTGAACCACCACCAATTTCATTTCCATTCAGAATTAAATCATACGCATTTGCTCTGGCTTTTCCGGGATCGGTTTCTAATAGATGAACGTCTTCTGGTTTTGGTGCAGTAAACGGATGGTGCATTGCGTGATAACGATTTGTTTCTTCATCCCATTCTAACAATGGAAAATCTACGACCCAAAGTGGTGCGAATTCTTTTGGATTTCTTAATCCTAATCTGTTCCCCAATTCCATTCTCAAGGCAGAAAGTTGGGTTCTTACTTTATTTTCGTTTCCAGACATTAGGAAAATTAAATCTCCTGCTTTTGCGCCGAATTTCTCTGTAATTTTTTTTAAATCTTCTTCGTTGTAAAATTTATTTACAGAAGAAGTAACAACACCATCATTCTGGAATTTAATCCAAATCATTCCGTTTGCGCCAACCTGTGGACGTTTTACCCAATCAATTAATTCGTCGATTTGTTTTCTGGTATATTCTGCGCAACCCTCAACATTGATTCCGACTACCAATTCTGCGTCATCGAATATTTTAAAATCTTTTCCTTTTACCAATTCGTTTACTTCCACGAATTCCATCCCAAATCTGATGTCCGGTTTATCGTTTCCGTATTTTTGCATCGCGTCGGCGAAAGTCATTCTGGGGAATTTACCGAATTCTTTTCCAGCAATATCTTTCAATAAAGTTGCGGTCATTCCTTCGAAAATTTCTAAAACATCTTCCTGTTCTACAAATGCCATTTCGCAATCGATCTGCGTAAATTCCGGTTGACGGTCGGCTCTTAAATCTTCATCACGGAAACATTTTACAATCTGGAAATAACGGTCCATTCCACCAATCATCAATAATTGTTTGAAAGTTTGCGGCGATTGTGGCAACGCATAAAACTGTCCAGGATTCATACGGCTTGGAACCACGAAATCACGCGCTCCTTCCGGAGTTGACTTGATGAGAACGGGAGTTTCTACTTCGATAAAATCTTTTTCGGAAAGATAATTACGGACTTTCTGCGCCATTTTATGACGGAAAATTAATTTGTCTTTAACCGGATTTCTTCGGATATCTAAATATCTGTATTTCATACGAAGTTCTTCGCCTCCATCAGTTTCGTCTTCGATGGTGAATGGTGGAACTTCGGATTGGTTTAAAATCGTTAGTTTTTCTACTAAAATCTCAATTTCTCCCGTTGGGATCTTCGGATTTTTACTCACTCTTTCGATCACTTTTCCTTCAACTTGGATCACGAATTCCCGTCCGAGTTTGTGAGCGTTTTCTAATAGTTCTGCGGAGGAACGGTCTGTGTCGAAAACCAACTGCGTAATTCCATATCGGTCGCGCAAATCGATCCAAATCATAAATCCTTTATCACGAATGGTTTGAACCCAGCCGGAAAGGGTTACGTTTTCGTCTAGATTTTTCAGGGATAATTCTCCGTTAGTGTGCGTCCGAAACATAGTTCTTAGATATTTTAAGTTAGGGTTGAAATGTTTAGATCTTAGCTAAAATTTCAGGTGCAAAGATAAGATTTTTGGATGATTGACAGAAGCGTGGGAAATACTTTATTTGATGTTGAATTTCTTTTTTTTGAAGGAACTCGAATGAAGCAATCGCTCAACAGGACAATTTTTTTTGTCCTTTTTTTCTCTATTAAAGAGTTTTTTTTAAATTATAGCAATTGCCGAATATTATGCGCAATCTGCGTGAGGGATTGCAATGGAAATCCCGGAATGCAGTTTCGTCTCCAAAGACGAGACGGAATGAGGAATTGGAATGAAAAGCCCGACCCAGGCGGCGGCAAATATTCCAGTTTCAACATAAGCGCTGGGAAGGGTCACGCCCAAAACTTTATGAATTTTTAAGATTTGAAATGCTTCTTTTTTACTTAACTTTGAATTAAATCAACCTCAAAAAAATAATGTAATTATGGGAAAAGGAGATCAAAAATCAAAACGCGGAAAAATTAACGCTGGAAGCTACGGTAATAAAAGGCCTAGAAAATCGAGCTCAGTAAAAAATATTCCGGTCAATGTATTGGATGAGGATGAGAAAAAAGCACCCAAAACTAAAGTAAGAAAAGAAGTGGGTTACCCCGTAGATAAGTCAGAAAATGCTGAAGGGCCGAAAGAAACAAAAGCGAAGGCAGCAGACAAACCGAAAGCCGATAAAGGTGAAGAGACCAAAGAGGTAAAACCAAAAGCGGCAAAAGCTGAGGAACCAAAAGAAACGAAACCGAAAGCTGAAAAAGCGGAGGAAACAAAAGAAGATGAACCAAAAGAAACTAAAGCCAAAAAAACCGAAGAATAATCAACGGTCAACTTGCTTAACAATATTTAAAATCCCTTTCGATTTGAAAGGGATTTTTTGTGATCTGAATTATCTTCCGCCTCCTAATATGCTGCCTAAGAGCCCGCCCAGTCCGCCTTGTTGTTGCTGTTGACCGCCGCCGCCGAGGACACTGCCCAAAATATCATTTAAAGGATTCCCTGAAGAGTTTGCCTGTGATCCGCCACCAAGAACGCTTCCCAGAATATCGTTAAGTGGATTTGAAGGTTCTGCCTGAGCCTGACTTTGAGCACCGCCCAAAATTCCTCCCAACAGATCTCCTAAACCGCCACCGGTTGTAACTCCGTTTGATTGTTTTTGCTTGCCAATATAACCCATGATGATGGGCGCCAACATGGCTAAAATAGGACCGATCTTATCCATGGAAATTCCAGTATTCTGGGAAAGTTGGTTTTCAACCGTTGATTTCTGAGCACCAAAAACGTGATCTAAAATAGAGCCTCCTTCCTGTTGGCGGGATTCTACTTGAGAAGGATCGTTTAAGATACTTCCGTCGTGATCTTTATCTAAAGCTGTATTTAAAGCTTCTGCTTCTTGAGGGTCGTCTTGCGATTTTTTTCTCAGATAAGAAATAACCAAGGGCGCTGCCACTGCCAAAAGTGCAATAATCTGATTTTTGCTGATACCGAATTTATTTTCTGCCTGGGTTGCTACTTCGTTTCCTGCGTTTCCTGTAATTAAATCAATTAAACTCATCGTTTGTATTATTTTATTTGGTTAGGATATCAAAGCTAACAAAACCTGTTCCTATTTTTTTAATGGATTTAATAAAATAGTGTTAAGGAAGTAAAACTACAGCTGCTTATTAATTTTTAAAAATCGGAACATTGGAACATGCTTCTCCAAACATCAAAGATTTTACAAGTGGTTTTAACTGTTCTACCAGTTCAATGTAGGCGTTTTCCGGTATAGATTCATCGGTGCAGCCTTTTACTAAAACTCTCTTGCCCATCATTTCTGTATAATCATAATTTTGGACGGCGTTGTGCATTAAAAGAACTTCCAGATCTTCGCGATTTCCGTAAACGATTTTCTTCGCAGATTCGGTCAGTTTCGCGGTGAGAAGAAAGTAGGCCCACAAAGGAACAATAGCGTCAGCGGAATTGTAAATGTAAATGTAGGAATCTGCGAAATCTTCTGCATTCAGGGCTGAAACCTTTTCCCGGAAATCTTTTTCCTTCAAAATCAGCTCTTGGAAAAGAAAATCTTTTAAGTCAATTCCTATTCGTTTTCCTTTGGGCAGAAGGGTTGAGAGATCGAAATTGACCAATCCACTCTCTGCTATTTTATTTTTTATTTCTAAATCTTCAGACATTTTTATCTTTATATTTACACAAAATTAAGGTAATTAATCGGTTTATTTTGAAGGTTGAGAGATCTAAAATCTAAATCCTAAAATCTAAAAAATCAATTGAAATACTATATTATCGCAGGAGAGGCCTCTGGAGATTTGCATGCCTCCAACTTAATGAAGTCGATTTTGAAAAAAGATTCTACCGTAGAATTTCGGTTCTGGGGCGGGGATTTAATGACAGAAGTCGCCGGATTTCAACCCGTAAAACATTATCGTGATCTAGCTTTTATGGGTTTTCTGGAGGTGGCTAAAAATCTTACAACGATTTTAAAAAATATTAAATTTTGTAAACAGGATATTCAGGAATACAAACCCGACGTTTTGATCTTGGTCGATTACCCCGGCTTCAATTTAAGAATTGCAGAATTTGCGAAGAGTTTAGGAATTAAAATTATCTATTATATTTCTCCGCAATTATGGGCGTGGAAGGAAGGTCGTGTAGAAAAGATCAGAAAATTTGTGGATGAAATGCTCGTCATTCTTCCATTTGAAAAAGACTTTTACAAAAAACATGAGGTCGATGCGCATTTTGTCGGACATCCCTTACTCGATGCGATTTCAGATTTAAAGGAGATTGATATCAAAAAATTTAAGTCAGAAAATAATCTTAACGAAAAGGAAATTATTGCGCTTTTGCCTGGCTCACGGGAACAGGAAGTTACCAAGATGTTAGAGTTGATGCTATCTGTACGTCAATATTTTAAAGGATATCAGTTTGTTATTGCCGGTGCGCCAAGTTTACCGAAAGAATTTTATCAGAAATATGTTGATGAAAACGTGCATTTTGTATCCAATAAGACTTATGATTTACTGCGATGTTCAAAAGCCGCTTTAGTGACATCCGGAACAGCAACATTGGAAACAGCCTTACTCAATATTCCCGAAGTCGTTTGTTACAGAAGTAGCAGAATTTCTTATGAAATAGGAAAAAGAGTTGTAAAAAATATCAAATATATTTCCTTGGTCAACTTAATTATGGATCGGGAAGTGGTTACGGAATTGATTCAAAATGATTTAAATACCAAAAGCTTAGTGAAAGAATTGAAGCATATTTTGGAAGGGGAATCCAGAGAAAAAATGTTGATGGAATTTGAACTTCTTCGTGAAAAATTAGGAGGAAAAGGAGCAAGCGATCACGCTGCGGATATTATTATGAAAGGGTGATTTTACGGGTGATTTTTTGCGTGGAAGTTGATAAATTTACACCAAAACGCCATTGCATAAACAACCTCTACTCATTTTCTGCATCTGTTTTGTTCTTGGGATATTCTTTCAGGATTTTCTTGTTTTGAAAGTCACAGATATTTATATTTTATTGATAATCAGTTTTTTGTCACTGATCATTTTTCTTTTTAAAAACTTTTATCTTTATCGTTTACGTGCAGTTTCGTTATTCCTTTTATTTTTTTCCATGGGGATTTTTGCACATCATCTGAATTCGCAAAAACCGAAACTCCCGGAACTTGAAAGCAAAGAAAATATTGTTTTCAAAATCACTAAAAAACTTAATTCCAATGAGAAAAACCGGCGCTACGAAATAGATGCGTGGAAAGGAAATGAACCCTTCAAAAGCGTTTTGTCATTTCCAAGATCCGAAAAGGAGCTGGATTTTATCCACTATTATAAAGCAGAAGTTTACATCAACAAAATTGAAAAACCTTACAGCGATTTTCAATTCGATTACGGAAAATATTTAGCCCGAAAAGATATATTTTTTCAGAGTTATTTACCAGACAGTTTTCAAACCGGAAAAAGAAATGATCTTTCGTTTGCGGAGATAATTCGTCAGAAAATATTAGAAACGCTGCAGAAAATTGATAACGCTCCTCTCACCAAACAAACACGTGAATTTACGAAAGGGATTATTCTGGCAGACCGAACCGAAATGGACAAGGATGTTGTTCAGGATTTCAGCAAATCCGGTTTGGTACATATTTTAGCGATTTCTGGTTCGCACATGGCAATTATTTTCTGGCTTATTTTATTAATCTTAAATCCTGTTTTCCCGCCAAAACTGAAAAATTATAAAATTGTCATCTCGCTATTATTGATCTGGACTTTTGCCATTTTTATTGATTACGGAAGTTCGGTTGTTAGAAGTTGCATTATGATAACGGCCTATTACACCTTTATTTTACTGCAAAGAAAAACCGATTTGCTACATTCTATGGCGGTTGCTGGATTTGCGATTTTAATTACAGATACGAATCAGCTTTTTGATGTAGGATTTCAGTTAAGCTTTCTCGCTGTATTCGGGATCTTTTGGTTCAATCAACCCATTCTTAAGTATTTGCCGCAGCCTAAAAATAAATTTCAGAATTTTTTAGTGAACATTGTGTCTATCAGTATTTCTGCGCAGATTGCGACACTGCCGTTGGTCGTGTATTATTTTCATCAGTATTCTTTTATTTCTATTATCGCAAATCTGGTCGTGATTCCCTTCTCTGAGTTTTTAATTATTTTCTCTTTGTTGATGACTTTTTTAATTGCTTTTTCTCTGCAGTTTCCCTGGTTAAATGTGATTTATGATTTCTGTGTAATTCATACTTTAAAAGTAATTCACTTTTTTGCAGAATTGGATTTTGCTTTTTATAAAATGATCCCAATGACTATTTTAGAAGTGTTAACCGCTTTCATTATTCTGTTCGTTTTAAGATTTGGCATTAAAAAATTCAATATTAAGAATGGACTTCGCTTAATTTATTTTATTTTAACGTTCGTTGCTTTGCGGTTTATTTTGAATTTTAGAGCCGGTCAGATCGATGAGGTTTTAGAACACCGTTATTTTAAACAAAAGATTGTTTCAGTGAAAAATAACAAGGAGGTTCAGTTTATAATGAATGAAAATGTGGATTCAGCGAAAGTTCAAAAATATGTGATAGAGCCTTATCTTACTTCCAGAAGAACAAAAAATTTCTCAATCTCAACGGTACCGACATCTGTAAACCAGATAGACATCAACGGAAAAAGCTATCAATTGAAATAGTGATGCACTTAAACTTCCTACCACTTTACAAAAAATTCCAAAATCATAAATACAAGTTTACGTATTCAACTGCTTGTTATTTAGAAGTATTACAAACTAAAAAATTCTGACTTTTCTCACCCCGAAGTAGCTTAACATTTTTTTAACTTTGTGAAAATTCAAAATTAAATATTAATTATGTCAAGTTTAACCAGTTCTTCGATCGGTAGAAAATATGCGATGGCACTTTCGGCGATGTTTTTAATATCTTTTTTGGTATTACATCTCGTTGTGAACCTGCTATCACTTTTCGGTCCGGAAGTTTATAACAACGCTTCCAATTTCATGGGATACAACCCTTTGGTACAATTTATAATGCAGCCAATTTTGGTGGCGGGTGTTGTTTTTCACTTTGTGATGGGTCTTGTTTTAGAGATCAAAAATAACAACGCACGACCAATTAAATACGGCATGAACAATCGTTCTGTAAATTCCAGCTGGATGTCGCGAAACATGTTGGTTACCGGTTTAGTGATTTTGGCTTTCCTCGGTTTACACATGTTTGACTTTTGGTACCACGAGATGAACTATAAATATATAGAAGGACTTCCTGTGGAAAAAAGCAGATTCTACACGGATCTACACGATAAATTTGAAAATCCGATCAGAGTAGGAATTTACATTGTTGCTTTTGTGTTGTTAGGTTTACACCTGGCGCATGGTTTTCAATCATCGTTTCAATCAGTTGGTGCAAGACATCCAAAATATACTCCATTTTTAAAAGCATTCGGAACGTGGTTTTCTATACTGGTTCCTGCTGGTTTTATTGTTATTGCATTATTTCACTTTCTAAATCGATAATCACAGTATTATGAACAAATTAGATTCAAAAATTCCATCCGGACCTGTAGCGGATAAATGGACCAATCATAAAAATCACATGAATCTTGTTGCGCCTAATAATCGTGATAAGATTGATATAATTGTAGTCGGAACTGGCTTAGCCGGTGGCTCTGCTGCTGCGACTTTAGCAGAACAGGGATATAATGTGAAAGCATTTTGTTTTCAGGATTCTCCAAGACGAGCGCATTCAATTGCTGCACAGGGTGGAATTAACGCTGCAAAAAATTATCAGGGAGACGGCGATTCAACGTACCGTTTGTTTTACGATACCATTAAAGGTGGTGACTACCGTTCCCGTGAAGCCAATGTTTACAGACTTGCAGAAGTCTCTACCAATATTATTGACCAGTGTGTGTCGCAAGGTGTTCCTTTTGGAAGGGATTACGGCGGACAATTAGATAACCGTTCATTCGGTGGTGTTCAGGTTAAAAGAACTTTTTATGCAAAAGGTCAAACCGGACAGCAGCTTCTTTTAGGAGCTTATTCTGCAATGAGCCGGCAAATCGGAAAAGGCAGGATCAAAATGTACAACCGTCACGAAATGCTGGATCTGGTGATCGTTGATGGTAAAGCAAGAGGAATTATTGCAAGAAACTTAGTAACAGGTGAAATCGAAAGACATTCTGCACACGCAGTTGTAATTGCTTCCGGTGGATACGGAAATGTTTATTTCCTTTCTACAAACGCAATGGGATCTAACGTTTCTGCAGCCTGGAAAATTCATAAGAAAGGAGCGTATTTCGCAAATCCTTGTTATGTACAAATTCACCCAACTTGTATTCCTGTTCATGGAACGCAACAGTCGAAACTGACTTTGATGTCGGAATCATTAAGAAATTCAGGCAGAATCTGGGTTCCTAAAAATATTGAAGATGCAGTAGCCGTTCGCGAAGGTAAATTAAGACCGGAAAGCATTCTCCCGGAAAACCGCGATTACTATTTGGAAAGAAGATATCCAGCTTTTGGGAATCTTGTTCCACGTGATGTTGCATCCAGAGCTGCAAAAGAAAGATGTGACGCAGGTTACGGAATCGAAAATAACGAAACGAAAGAAGGTGTTTTCTTAGATTTCTCTACAGAGATCATTAAAAAAGGAAAAGAAGCCGCTCTTGAGCAAAATATTCATAATCCTACAGATCAGCAGATCAGTGATTTAGGGAAAGCCTGGATCGAGGAAAAATATGGAAACCTTTTTGTAATGTATGAAAAAATTACAGGCGAAAACCCATATGTAACTCCAATGAAGATTTATCCCGCGGTTCATTACACTATGGGCGGCGTTTGGGTAGATTATAATTTACAGTCTACCATTCCGGGATGTTTTGTAATTGGTGAAGCGAATTTTTCCGACCATGGAGCGAACAGATTAGGAGCTTCGGCTCTGATGCAAGGTTTGGCAGATGGTTATTTCGTGCTTCCTTACACGATTGCAGATTATCTTTCATCAGATATCAGAACAGGCGCGATTCCAACGAACACTCCTGATTTTGACGTTGCTGAAAAAGGAGTTCAGGAAAAAGTTGAATTCTTTTTGACGAATAAAGGAACCCATTCTGTAGATCATTTCCACAAACAATTGGGACACATTATGTGGAACAAAGTTGGAATGGGCAGAACGCCGGAAGGTCTAAGAGAAGCGATTCAGGAAATTGAAGCGGTTAAAAACGATTTCTGGCAAAATGTAAAAGTAATCGGTGACGCGCAAAGCATGAATCCAGAACTGGAAAAAGCTTTTAGGGTTGCAGACTTTTTAGAATTAGGACAGTTAATGGCGATTGATGCTTTAAATAGAGAAGAATCTTGTGGCGGACATTTCCGCTGGGATCACGCAACGCCGGAAGGTGAAGCTGAGAGAGATGATGAACATTACAAATTTGTTTCGTCCTGGGAATATAAAGGTCCAGACATTAAGCAGGAAGTTTTACACAAGGAGGATTTGATCTATGAGAACATCGAAGTTAAAACAAGAAGTTACAAATAACAGAATATGAAAAATTTAAAAAAAATAATATTTCTTCTTGCCTTTTTCTTTGGGATAATTTCTGTTTCATCGCAGAAAATTACCACTCAAGAAATTGCAAAACCGTCAGAAGGTAAGTCTTTGGTTTATTTTCTTCGAACAGGAGCCGGTCCATTATTGAATTTTAGAATTTATGATAATGATAAATTTTTAGGAGCGCTTTCCGGATTTAAATATCTGGTCTATGAATGTGAGCCTGGAGAACATATCTTTTGGGCAGCTTCTGAAAACAGAGATTATATTGAGGCTAATTTGGAACCAAATGCGGTTTACGTTCTGAATGCCGAAGGACAAATGGGCGCATTTATTGCGAGCGTAGGTTTTTTGCCATTAAATCCAAATGAATTTAGAGATAAGAGAACTTTCTTTCAAGTTGTTAAAGGTGCTAAAAAGCAAGACTATGTAGCGACTGATGTTGATAAAACTGAAAATATTCAAAAAGGTTTGGAAAAATATAAGGATTTAAAAGCCAGCAGTTCTAAGAAAATTAAAGTTTTGGATCCAAGTTGGAAATTCGAAAACGCCGACAAACCCGTTAAACAATAATCTCCAATAAAGTAAATAAGAAAATGAGTACACAAAAAGGATTAAACCTGACTCTAAAAATTTGGAGACAGAAAAGCAATAAGACGAAAGGTCAGTTCGAGACCTACAAAATATCAGATGTTTCTACAGCTTCTTCATTTCTCGAAATGTTAGACATGCTTAATGAGCAGCTGATTAATGAAGGCAAGGAATCGATTGCATTCGACCACGACTGTCGCGAAGGAATTTGCGGAAGTTGTTCCCTATATATCAACGGAAGACCACACGGACCAGATACCGGAATCACGACTTGCCAGTTGCACATGAGAATGTTTAAAGATGGCGAAACCATTCTTATCGAACCTTGGAGAAGCGCTGCTTTTCCGGTAATTAAAGATTTAGTGGTTGACAGAAGTTCTTTTGACAGAGTAATGGCTGCAGGTGGATTTATTTCGGTAAACACTTCTGGACATACAACAGACGCCAATTCAATTCTGGTTCCGAAAGAAGATGCTGATAAAGCCATGGATGCCGCAGCTTGTATCGCATGTGGAGCTTGTGTTGCGACCTGTAAAAATGGTTCTGCCATGTTATTTGTGGGAGCTAAAGTTTCCCAATACGCATTACTGCCTCAAGGTAAAGTAGAAGCCAAACGAAGAGTTCTAAACATGGTAAAAGCTATGGACGAAGAAGGATTTGGAAACTGTTCTAATACCGGAGCGTGTGAGGTTGAATGTCCGAAAGGAATTACGTTAGAAGTGATCGCAAGAATGAACAGAGAGTTTGCGGTAGCCAATATTGAGAAAGAATAAAACAGAAATTTTTTGTAAAATTAAATCACCTTTTTAACAGAAGGTGATTTTTTTGTGCTTTTGATTTCCTCTAATATTTGTATTATGAACCTTAAAGTCATCCTTCTATCAGCCAAATTTGCCCAATAATGCGCTGTTCAGACATGAAAAAAAGATTTAATTTACTGCGATATTGATTTATTATTTAAAAAGGTTAGACTAATCTAACATTTATAGTTTTAGTAACAAAACATTTTTCTATATTTGCTCCTATAATTATTTTATGAAGCAAATATCTACATTCATTTTAGTGCTCTTATGCATTTTGCAAGTTTCTGCACAAACAGGAAACTTAACCGGAAACGTAAGTTCCAAAGATCAAATTCTTTCGGATGTTGTGGTAAATGTGCAGAAAACAGCATATTCAAAAGCGACAGATTCTTTAGGCAATTATTTAATTGCAAACATGCCGACAGGTTCTTATCAGGCGATCATTTCCATAGATGGGTATAAAAAAAGTACGCAATCTTTTACGATCAACGAAGATCAAACGACTACTTTAAATTTTGATTTAGTTTCTGAATTATTTTCTATAGAACAGGTTGTTATCACCGGAACCAGAACTCCGAAAAGGAAGACCAATTCTGCGGTGATCGTAAATTTGATCAATAGCAAAACTTTGGATCAGGTTGTTGCGACGACTCTTTCAGAAGGATTAAAATATCAACCTGGATTACGTGTAGAAACCGATTGCCAGACCTGTAATTACACTCAACTTAGAATTAATGGATTACAAGGTGGGTATTCCCAGATCCTTATTAATAGCCGTCCAATTTTTAGCCCGTTAATGGAATTGTACTGAATGGAACAGATCCCTACGAATATGATCGATCGAATAGAAGTAGTTCGAGGTGGAGTTTCCGCACTTTACGGCTCCAGCGCGATTGGTGGCACCGTGAATGTGATCACCAAAATACCCGATGGAAATAATTACAGTTTAACCAATACGCTGCAAAGTATCAAAGGTAAAACCACCGATAATATCATTACCGGAAATGCCTCTTTTGTAAATGAAGACCGAAACATGGGTGTTAGTTTATTTGTCAACAACAGAAATAGAGGACAATATGATGCAAATGGCGATAATTACTCTGAACTGCCGGAATTGAAAGACAATACTTTTGGAGCTAATTTTTTCTTTAAACCGGCCAAAAATCAAAAGCTGGAATTAAGTTTAAGCAGTATTAATGAGTATAGATTTGGAGGAGAAATTGTAGATAAACCGGCTTATCTGGCAAAACAGTCAGAAGAAAGAACGCATAATATTTTAATGGGAAGCGCCGATTATACCATTGGATTTAATGATAATAAAAATTCCTTAAGCTTTTTCTATGGTGGTCAGAAAACAGACCGTAAACATTACACTGGAATAAATCCGGATGATCCCGATGAACTGGCTGTCTTTTTTGCCAATCCTCCTTATGGAACTTCCGACGTAATTACGCATCAGGGGGGAGTTCAGTTTAATAATAAATTTGAAAAGTTTTTAGGTGGAAGTTCAGTCTTAACTGCCGGTGCCGAATATGTTTATGATTCTGTGTTTGATGAGATCCCGACTTACAGATATGAGATTGATCAAACCACGAAAAACTTTGGCGCTTACGTTCAAAACGACTGGGACGTGACGCCAATACTAAACTTTTTGACGGGATTTAGATTAGACAAACACAATTTACTCAACAAAGCGATTTTTAGCCCAAGATTATCTCTACTCTACAAAGGTCTGGAAAACACCCAGTTTAGAGCTGGTTGGGGAACAGGATTTCGCGCGCCACAAGCTTTTGACACTGATCTGCATATTGCTTTTGCAGGTGGTGGAGTTTCCAGAATTACTTTGGGTCCTGATTTAAAAGAAGAACGATCCAACAGTTTTACGGGTTCTATAAATTATGATAAAGCCACCGAGCATTTCATCGCCGGATTTACAGTTGAAGGTTTCTACACCCGATTGAAAGATGCTTTTTTCCAGTTTCCTTTAGGTACAGATGAATTCGGTGATATTTTCGAAAAGAGAAATGGCGACGCAGCTGTTGTGAAGGGAATTACCATCGAAGCGCGTGCAAATTTCGATTATGTGGTGCAGTTAGACGGCGGTTTTACCTTTCAAAAAAGTCAGTTTAAAACCGCAGTTTCAAATGTTGAGGGATTAGAACCGAAAAGAGAATTCCTGCGCACTCCCAATAATTACGGATACGCGACGATCACTTACAATCCCAATAAAAACTGGAATATTAGTGCGAATGGCGTTTTTACAGGAAAAATGTTGCTTGCGCACGTTGCAGGCGAGGGAACGGGACAAAATATTGATGAATATTTTCAGGCGAAATCATTTACAGATGTAGGATTGCGCACCGGACATTCCTTTAATTTCCCGAGCATTAAATCAGGTATCGAGGTATTTGGTGGAATGAAGAATATATTCGATTCCTATCAGAAAAATTTCGACACCGGAAAAAATCGAGACAGTAACTTTATTTACGGACCCAACATGCCCAGAACAGTGTTTGTAGGACTTCGTTTAAAATCCATTTAATTTTTGTTGGTTTGAATCGTTCAGCTTTATTAATTTTCTTGTTTATTATTTTTGGTGGAAATCTTGCTTGCTCGCAAAATCTCACCCAGAAGATCAATTGGATTAATTTTACACAGCTGAACGATTCTTTATTAATTAAACCGAAAAAAGTTTTTGTCAATTTTTACGCGGACTGGTGCTTATACTGCAGAGAAATGGAGCGAACCACTTTTCAGGATCCGGAGGTTATTAAAATCATGAATCAGGATTATTATGCCGTGAATATGAATGTTGAAAGTAAAGAAACTATTGTTTTTGGTAATCAAATATTCACCAATAAAAGGATTAAAAAAGTAAATGCCGTTCACGAAATTGCCCTGCTTCTCGCGAGTAGAAAAGACAAACCATTTTCGCTACCGGCTTATCTTTTTTTTGATGAAAATTTTCAGGCTCAATCCAGGTATTTTCAATTTTTAGATGAGGTCGCCCTTTTAAAGCTTTTACAGAAAGAATAGACATCAAGGAAAATTAAACCTTCCGAAATTGATAAAAAGCCGAATCGATCCATTTATGTTAATTTATACTGAAATAATGATTCCAGCATTTACAAATCTTAACGTTTTATTGTGAATTCATAAGGGATACATTCAAAATAAAACACCTATTTTTGCGGAAATTTAATTATAAACGATGAAAAATTATTTGTTGATGCTTTTCGTTGCGATCGCTACGATCTCATGTTCAAAAAAAGTAGAAGTAAAAGGAAATTTTGCAGGCGGTTCTCCACTGGAAAGGATCGAGTTTGTTGAAGCTTCCGGTGTTGCGACATTGCCACTGGTAAATATGGGTGTTGATGCTAAAGGAAGTTTTTCCGGGAGTTTCGAGGCACCAAAAGATGGAATGTACATTATGTCCTACGCCGGTAAAACGGCCATGATCTACTTAAAAGGTGGTCAGGATCTAAATATTTCAGGACAGGCGAGTAACTTTCCTAATCAGTTTACCATTACTGGTGACGCCAAAAAAAATAATGACTTCCTTCTCGAAGTTCAGAAATTCATTCAAACCTACGCTGCAAAAATCAATGTAGGAGATATGGTTACTAAAAATGAAGCTACCTTTTTAAAAGAAGCGGATAAAATTAAAACCGACATTGATAAAAACATCGATATTGCTGCGAAGAAAACTTCTGCAGACAACGATGTAGTGGAATGGAAAAAAGATGAGCTGCACGCCAGTATTTTGGGTTTAATGAACCAATACCAAATTAACCATCCGCAAGCGACACAGGATGCAGGTTACAAGCCTTCACAAGCTTTTAAGGATGCGGTTGCAAAATTAGACAGCGACAGCGATAGAATGTTAAAATCTCAACCAATTTACCGAAATTATTTGTTAGGAAAATTAAGTCCGGAAATTCAGACTTTCAGTACTGCTAATAAAAAAGGCGATTCCGAAATTCCTTCTTCTATGTTTTCCAGATTCTTAGATACGAAGAAAGATATGCCACAGCTGACCAAAGATTATCTTTTGGCTTACGTTTTAAGTGGTGATATTACGCCCGGCATGACTGCAGAACATTCAACTACTGTGAACAAAATTATTACCGATAAGATTAAAGATGCAACGATCAAGAAAGAATTAGAGCGTCTGGAGTTTGTAATCGGCGGACCGAAAATGGGTTCCGATGTATCAACAGCTAAATTAATTAAAGCAGATGGCAGCGATTTTAAAATTGCTGATGTGAAAGGCAAACCGACATTAGTAATGTTTTACGCTTCCTGGAATCCTTATATTTCCGAAGCGACAATTCCTGTTTTGAAAGAAGTGGTGAATTTTTATAAATCTAAAATGGATTTCACTTACGTGAATTTAGATGATACGAAAGAACAGTTCACCAAAACAAGCAGTGCAATGTTGAAAGGATTACCTGGTAATAATGTTTATGCAGAAGGCGGAGTAAATTCTCAAATCGCGAAGGATCTTGGTCTTTATGGTTTTAAACTACCTTCTTTTGTCATCTTAGATAAGAACGGAAAAATTGCAAGTCGCTTTTTCTCCAATCTTGGTGATCCAGAAATTATTACTGTTTTGGATAAAGTTTCAGGTTTAAAAGCGCCGGCCGTTGCGCCAGAAGCTCAGTTACAGAATGATCTAATGACACCGGAACCAGATCCACAAATGACTCCAGCTAAATAAAAGCTGATCCTTATTATTATATTTCCTGATAGATTATTTCTGTCAGGATTTTTTTTATATTTGGTAAAAATCCGCCATGAAAACAAAATTACTTATTCCGCAAAACATTCTTTTTCCTATCGCTTTATTTGGCGCCATTTTTACCGTTTTTACGTTAAGTTTCGATCTTACGAATTTCGGAATTCCATTGGCTGCAGGAAAATTTGTGACTTTGATTGCAGTGCTTTGTAGTTTTATTACCGCAGTTGTTTTGATTATCGATGTTTTTAAAAATAATGTTCCGGCAAAATATCTTTGGACGTTAGGTCTGCTTTTTACGGGAGGCATCGCTGGTGTGATTTATTTAATGAACCGTAACAAATATGTTATTGAATCTTAATTCAGCAACTTAAAGACTTTTTATAAACAGAATTCTAAAAGTGTAAGATGATTCTAAATTTAAAACAGAGGGCGATTTATCGTCTTTTTTTTATTTTAAAACCTTACTTTTGCGCTCATTAAAAGACCCATGAGAAAGAAAAATAAAAATATAGTTTTAGAAAATATCAGATTGGTTTCTGCAGGTTCGAAAGGGATTGCCGTAGGCAGAACTGAAGAAGGAAAAACCGTTTTGGTTTCTGGCGCAGTTCCCGGTGATCTGGTAAATGTGCGGGTTAAGAAGTCTAAATCAAATTATTTTGAAGCTGAAGCCATCGAAATTTTAGAACGATCTCCGTTTCGTGTGGAGCCAAAATGTATTCATTTCGGCGTTTGTGGCGGCTGTAAATGGCAGAATCTTTCTTATGAGAAACAACTCGACATTAAACAGGACGAAGTTTTCAATAATATTAAAAGAATTGGAGGCGTAGATGATTTTGAAACTTTACCAATTTTAGGAAGTGCGGAACAATATTTTTACCGCAACAAAATGGAATTTTCTTTTTCCAATGCACGCTGGCTGACTCAATATGAGATCAGTTCCGAAGAAAATTTCGGCAACAGAGATGCCTTAGGATTTCATATTCCCGGAATGTGGAGCAAGATCTTAGATTTAAAAGAATGTCTTCTTCAGGAAGATCCTTCAAATGCAATTCGACTCGCAGTGAAAAATTATGCGGTAAAAAATGGTCTGGAATTTTTCGATGTTCGGGAACAAAAAGGTTTTCTAAGAACTCTAATGTTGCGTCAGAACTCAAAAGGCGAATGGATGGTTTTATTCCAGCTTTTCCGCGACGAAAAAGAGAATCGGGAGAAATTATTCGATTTTCTGTTAGCTGAGTTTCCGCAGATCACAACTTTGGTGTACTGTATCAATTCAAAACAAAATGATTCCATTTACGATCAGGAGGTTCAGACTTATTTCGGCGAAGGATTTATTATGGAGGAAATGGATGGTTTGCAATTTAAGATCGGTCCTAAATCTTTCTTCCAGACGAACTACAAACAGGCTTTAGAATTATACCGAAAAACTTTAGAATTTGCTGATCTTCAAGGGCATGAGGTTGTTTATGATCTTTACACAGGAACAGGAACGATCGCGCAATATGTTGCCCGAAACGCCAAACATGTTATTGGAATTGAATCGGTGCCGGAAGCAATCGATGCAGCCAGAGAACATGCAGAGTTGAATGGTTTAACCAACTGTACTTTTTATTGTGGCGATATGAAAGCGATCTTTAACGATGAGTTTTTAGCGCTTCATCCAAAAGCAGATGTATTGATTACCGATCCGCCAAGAGACGGAATGCACCAGAAAGTAGTGGAGCAGATCCTAAAACTTTCTCCCGATAAAATTGTTTATGTAAGTTGTAATTCTGCAACACAGGCAAGAGATATCGCTTTAATGAAAGAGCAGTACAAAGTAGTTAAAATACTTCCTGTTGATATGTTTCCACAAACGCATCATGTGGAAAATATTGCCCTTTTGGTAAAAATTTAAATTCTTAATTTGAATAGTAAATCAACCAATGAACGAAAATACTATTGCCATTCTAGAATACATTAAGGAAAACAAAAAGCTTATAAAAATTACTTTAGCAATAATTGTAATTTTTAATTTATTTCAAATTATTTGGCCTTCTGATAATGATCCTGAATTAAATGATCGATTTCCTTTTATTTTCTATGTTTACTGTTTTTTAGCGGAGTTAATAATATTCACCATCATTATTCTGATCAGTTTTTTAGCAAAACAGAAATATATTGATGCAATTGATATTGTACCTTTTTTTGTGAATGTAATTGTGCAGTTTTTTTTTAATGCTTATTTACTCATAACGCTTAATTCAAAAGTTATACATGGCTACGACATGGGAATTGTGTCGATTCCATTTTATTCTATTATAGGTGCAATTATTGCCTCAATGGCATTTTTGTTTGTGTTTTTACTAATTTCTTTATCTAAAAGAAAAAAATTAATTAAGATTATAATTTCCTTAATTGTTTCATTTATGATAACATACATTTATGAAGTATTTTATCTGCAACGATAATTTATTTTTTAATGATTGTATTGGATGATTTGCTAATGGTTAATCTATCTAATGCTAAAAAAAAATCTTATTTTGCAAGACCAGTTTTAAATAAAAATTAAATAATATTTAATGAAATTTATAAGAACATTTTTACTCGGTTTATTGTTAATTTCCCTTTTTTCCTGTGGAAGTGATGATGATATTTGTATTGGTGGTGAAGCAACTCCCAGAATGAAACTGAAATTTAAAACCAAAGCCAACGGAAAGGATAAAACTTTAGATTCTTTATATATTAATGTGGATTACGGAAACGGACCTGTTTCTGTGGTAGCGACAAAGTCTAAAACGGACTCAGTACTAATTCCTTTGCGTGTTGATGATGTTTCTTTTACAAAAATATTTGTTGGCACTACAAAAACCAAAATAACATCTGAAATAAAAATAAACTACACTACAAAATCCTCTTATGTTTCTCCTGCTTGCGGTATCAAAAAAATATACGAGGACGTAAGTGCAACGCTGGACGTTCCGAATCCTGTCTTAGATGTAGAACAGAATCAAAACCAAATTATTGATGAATCCAAAACTCATTTTTACCTTCTTTTTTAGTGTACTGTTTTCTTTCAGTTTTGCACAGAAGGATCAGGATACCATTGCAAAAAAATGGAAATACGAACCCAATTTTATGGTGGGTTTTGATGTCTTGAATGCGGGTGTTGGATTATTTTCTGACCGCAAACTTTTTCAGGGATTTATCTCCTCCAGAATTTCAAAAAAAATTCATGCAGTCGCAGAGGCAGGTTTCGAAAAAAATATTTATCTTAAAAATGGATATGATGTATCTGTAAACGGGCCTTTTTTGAAGTTAGGCGCCTTTTACATGCTGGCCAATGATAAGGAGAATGAATTGAATGGTTTCTACGGTGGTGGAAAAGTCGGTGCCTCATTTTATCATCAGGAATATAAGGCAGTTCCGGTTCGCGGATTTGGTGGCAGTGAAACATCTGTAGCTTTTCCGCCTTCATCTCAAAGTTCTTACTGGATCGAAGCTACCGTTGGTGGAAGAGTGCAGTTATTTGAATCTCCATTTTATATTGATGTGAATATGCAGCCGCGGTATCTGGTGTTTTCTACCACGCAGGACGAAATTAAACCGATGATTGTTCCCGGTTTTGGCAAAAGCTCTGCAAAATTCAATTTAGGCTTCTCCTGGAATGTTGCCTACCATTTTTAAATAATATAAGTACTATGCAATGAATATTTTATCAATATTTTTGTATCAATTATTTTATAAATACTTTCTTAATTTTTTTTATTCGATTGAATAATTTATAATTTTTAATTGATATCGCTATCAATAATCTATTAATACTTCTTAAGAATTGCCTGATTTTTTTAAAAAATCCCAAAAGTTTTAACATTTTTATTTTGATTGGAGCCTAAAAAAAATCTATTTTTGGGAAACATTTTTAATAAATTAATCTTATGAAGAAAATTTTTACTTCTTTACTTTGCGGATTGATGAGTACGGCGGCCATTGCACAATGGAGCCCGGCATCAATGAAGGGAGAAAGAATCCGGCCGACGTCTAACGTCACGAGTTATTACTCTTTAGACCTTAATGCGTTAAGATCTACACTGGCAAACGCCCAGGAAACAGGAAAAAATGCATCTCCTGTAGAAATTAAATTACCTACCCTTAGCGGAAAAGTTGAAAGATTTGCAGTTTACAGTGCACCTGTAGTTGTAAAATCTCTTGCAGACCGTTACCAGTTAGGTTCATACATTGGAGTAGGAATAGATGATCCTACCGCTCACGTAAGATTTAGTGTAGCACCAAATGATTTCCAGTCCATGTTATTCAAAGATGGTGCTTACGAATTTATTGAGCCACAAAACACTGATAAATCTGTTTACGGAGTTCATCCGAAATCAAATAAAGCAGCAGGTGACAAAGCATTTGTTTGTTCTACCAAAGAAACTTCTCTTTCTAAAAAACAATTAGATCAGTTGTACCAGGACGGAAACGCGTTCACCAACAATCCAAACGATTTTAGCAAAGCATCTGATAAAAAATACAGAACAATGCGTTTAGCAATGTCTGTGAATGGAGAATATACAACTTATTTCGGTGGTGTTGCAGGAGCAGTTACAGCAATTAATGCGACAATTACCCGTTGCAACGGTGTTTTCGAAATGGATTTTGGTCTTCACTTAATTCTACAGGATTTCCCGGAGCTAATTTATACGAATCCGGCAACAGATCCTTATAGTACATTATCCAACTGGAATTTAGAATTACAGCAGACCCTTACCACTACTATTGGTAGTGCAGCTTATGATATCGGACACATGTTCGGAGCTTCAGGCGGTGGTGGAAATGCAGGTTGTATTGGCTGTGTTTGTATCGACCCAACTGGTCCAGGTGTTAAAGCAAAAGGATCAGGTATTACTTCTCCCGCAGATGGTATTCCAATGGGAGATAACTTCGATATTGATTACGTAGCTCACGAAATGGGTCACCAGTTAGGTGGTAACCACACGTTCTCTATGAGTCTTGAAGGTACTGGTCAAAATGTTGAGCCAGGATCTGGTTCTACCATTATGGGTTATGCAGGAATTACAGGAGCAACTGATGTTCAGCCACATTCTGATGCTTATTTCCATATTAATTCTATTATCCAGGTTCAAACAAACCTAATGTCTAAAACTTGTGATATCGAAACTGTTGTTGCTAATAACCCACCGGTTATTACACCGCTACCTGATGTAACAATTCCAAAAAGTACGGCTTTCGTTTTAACAGCGCAGGCGACGGATACAGAAGGTGATCCACTTACTTACACATGGGAGGAAGTTGATAATGCAACTACAACTATTTCTAAAACTAATTTAGGAAACACAACTTCAGGTGCAAGTTTCAGATCAATCACTGGTACTGCAAATGCAACAAGATACTTCCCTAAATTGGCTACGGTTCTTGCAGGTTCTGTAAAAAATGTAAACGAATGGGAGGCAGCTTCTACAGTTGCAAGAGCTTCAAACTTCCGTGTAACGGTTAGAGATAATAATGCAGATGTTAGTCAAAAACAAACGCAAAATGCTTTGCAGAAAGTAACGGTAAGTGCAAACGGACCTTTCAAAATTACTTCTACAAAAGTTTATAACAATGCTTCAGGACCATTAACTTGGGATGTAGTAGGAACAAACGCAGCTCCATTCAACGTAGCGAACGTTAAGATCGATTATACAGCAGACAATGGTGCTACGTGGGTAGTTTTAGCCGCTTCTACCGTAAATGATGGTTCAGAGGATTTCAGTTTTGCAACTTTTGCAACGAACACAGCTCTTAAAGTGAGAATTTCTGCGATCGGTAACGTATTTTACACTATCGCTCCAGTAACAGTTTCTGCAATTGTACCTTGCGACGGAACAGCTCCTGCAGGTCTTGCAGTATCTGGCGTTACCAATGCTGGTGCTTCTGTTACATGGGAAGCAGTTGCTTCTGCAACTTATGTAGTGAGATACAAAAAAGTTGCTGATGCTACATGGACTCAGGTTCCGGTTGCGACAAACAGTTACATGATTGCTGGTTTAGCAGAAGGTACTGCTTATGAAGTTCAGGTTGCTGCGGTATGTTCAGGAACAACTGGATCTTACTCAGCGTCTGTAAACTTTACAACGTTGGTACCAACGTATTGTACAGCTGGTGCAACGTCTTCAAGTTTCGAGAAAATTTCTAATGTAACTTTCGCGGATATTAATAATAATTCAACTGCTACTGTTGGTTACGAAGATTTCACAGCTGTTGTAGGTAATGTAATGAGAAGTACAAATTATAATTTCTCTGCAGACTTTACAGGAAGTTCATACACTAGTGACGAAGTAAGAGTTTGGATCGATTTCAATCAAGATAAAGATTTTGATGATGCAGGTGAATTAGTTTTAATTACTCAAAAAAGTAAAGCACCTTGGATTGGTAATATCGATATTCCTGCTGATGCAATGTTAGGTACTACCAGAATGAGAGTAAGAATGCAGGATTCTTCTATCAGTCCTAACAATACAGCATGTGGAACTTCTACTTACGGACAAGTTGAAGATTACACATTGAGTATTGGAGTTTTAGCAACAGGTGAAAACAACTTAGCAAATGCGGTTCAGGTTTATCCTAACCCAGCTGTTGATGTTTTAAATGTTACCAAAGTTTCTAACAACGCTGATTATGCAATTTATAATATCGCAGGTCAGTTAGTAGCTAAAGGTAAAGTGGAAAACAATAAAGTACAGGTTTCTAAATTACAGAAAGGAGTATATATGATTACTGTTGACAACAACGGACAACTAAACAAAGTGAAGTTTATTAAAAAATAATCATCCTTTTTTATAACTGAATCCCCGGAATTTCCGGGGATTTTTTTTTGATGTTTATTTCGGAAATTTTTTATCCTAAGTATTTAACATTAATTGGTAGTATTTAACCAAAATTTAACCCGCAACACTTTCAATTTTTCTTAGTAATCTCCTAAAATTCGATTATTTTTGCGCTCTATATGAAAAGATTTTTATTGCTTGTTACGTTATTCATTTTAAGTAATATTCAGGCTCAGTTTTTTTCCGGAGATATTATCATCAGAGATAATTCTGTGTACTATCTTAATCAAGTTTATGTCACGAATATTACGGATCAAAAAACGGTTTATACCGATTATTTCGGAAAATTTAAAATTCCGGCAAAAGTTGGCGATGTGATTCGTTTCACTTCGATCATTACAGATCGGGAAGATGTTTTGGTGACGGCAGAAAATATTCAGAATGCCAGTAATTTCGTAGAGCTGAAAGTAGCCTATTACGATATTCAGGAGGTGGTGATCAGCAGATTTAAACCTACAGGAAATCTTCGAAAAGACGTGAGTTCTCTAAAAACCGGAGAGAAAACACTTGCACTCCAGAAGATGATCGGTTTACCTTCGCCAAAAGGGGATGGATTGCCAACTCAACTTCCGGCGGCCGGTTTTTCCGGTGGTGGGCTTACTTTTGGCTTAGACAGTATTTATGATATTCTTTCGGGCGAACGAAAAAAGAAAGAGCGCGCCAACGAATATGAAAAAATGAACGCTGCCATTAGCGGAATTAAAAAATATTATGGAGTGGAATATTTCACAAACATTAAAATTCCTGAAAATTTGATCGATAACTTTTTACAGTTTATTTATACTTCAGAAAATCTTAATCCTTACATTCAGGCCAATAACTACGATGCCGCCGCAATTTATATTGAAAAGTATTTGCCGATCTACCAGCGTAGGTTAAAAAATTCGCATTTAATGGACATGAAATAAGAAGAATTTGAATTTAAAAGTAATTTTCCCGTTCATCATTCATCTAATTTGATGATACCATTTTTGAAATTCCTTCGTTATTAATTTTTGTAATCCTATAGCGTGACTGTCTGCTAAAAATAAAAATTGGATGTTTTCAATCAAAAATATTTTCTTTTTGCTTCTGCTGTTTTCTTTCTGCAATCTTTCTTCTCAAAAAAGGTTAAAGGATTACAGCAACATTCTTCACAGCACCAATATCTACGAAATCGACGCTTATTTACGGGACGCTCATCCCGATGATCCCAAAAGGTCTGTGCTGAAACCGCGCCTCATTAAAATGTTGAATGAGTATATTAAAAATGCGCATCCATCCGATCAACGGGTGAAAGATTTTCAGGAGAAAATTGCATTGCTTAGAAAAAGACCTTCTACCAGAATAAGTTTTGATGAAATGAATGAGATCATTAGGCAGAAACAGATCGCAAAATTTAAAGAAGAATTAGAGAAAAAGGAAGGCAGTACGATTACGTATATCACCAAAGTCTATGGCGATGGTTCTACGCCAAATACTGCTACAAGTTTCGGAAGTTATGTAGATACGGAAGCAGATGAGTTCGCCATGCTGCTTTCTGTAAATCCCATTGAACATAAAAATAACACCGTTAAAATTTTAAATTCTCTATTTGATAATGATCCCAACAGCAAAGAAAGCATTGTGATGATCGAAAACAAATCGGACTGTAATATGATCATGAGAATTGAAGGCGTTGGGAATACAAAATACCGCTTGGCAATTCCCGGACGCGCTCAGAATACAGTGGTTGTGGCAAAAGGCGATTATTTATTTTCCAGTATCGTTTGTGGCGCGCAGTACGCTTCTCAAAAAACCGTGCAGAAGGCGATTATGGTTTCTTTAGGCGATTCGCCTTCAAAATAAATTAAAAAACACGTTATAGTCTGCAATTATGATTATTTTTGCACGATTTTAAATTAGCAATGGGTAAAAATAAACAGGCAAGATTCGACGAAAATAAAATTCTCCCCAACGTATTCCAACCAACCAGAGCGGAGGCTATGGAAGGATTCAACATGAAAGGGAAATGGAGAAGTGAAGTCTTTAAAAATAATAATCCTATCGTTTTAGAACTGGGCTGTGGAAAAGGAGAATATTCTGTAGGTCTAGCAAAAGCGTTTCCGGAGAAAAATTTTATCGGCATCGATATTAAAGGAGCCCGATTTTGGTTTGGCGCCAAAGAAGCTATCGAAAAGAATTTAACGAATGTCTCTTTTCTTCGGACTCAGATCGAACTTGTTGATCATTTTTTCGAGACGGATGAGGTTGATGAAATTTGGATCACCTTCCCGGATCCGCAGATCAAATATAGGAGAACGAAGCATCGGATGACCGGTCCGGAATTTTTAGAAAGATATCAAAAGATCTTAAAAAAAGATGGGATCATGCATCTTAAGACTGATTCAGAATTTCTGCACGGATATACTTTGGGCTTGCTGGAAGGTTTGGGTCATGAAATTCTTTTCGCAAACCACGATATTTATGGCGCACCGGAATTTGATCCGGAAACACCACTTTTACGGGAAATTAAAACCTATTACGAAGGATTATTTTCTGCGAAAGGAAAAACGATTACCTATATCAAATTTAAAATCAAATAATACGTTTACTCCTTAATGAAAAAAGTAGTTCTTGTTCTAACGGTTTTTAGTGGTCTGACTTTTTCTGCCCAGAAAAAAGATAAAGACATTTTAAGAAGCAGCAATATTAAGGAAATCGAAAATTTCTTAAGAGTAGCGCATCCCGATGATCCCAGAAGAACAGTATTAAAACCGAAGCTCATCGCCCTTAAAAATTCCACCTGGATGAAGAGCGGCAATTCCTCTTTCTCTTCTTTGAAACCTATTGTCCTGGAAATTCCCCGAAGCGTAGTAAATCAAAGAAATACAGAAGAGGCTGAAGAATTTCGAAAACTCATAACTGAAAATTCAGGCAACCATCAGGATAAAACTGTTAAATTACTGAATCAGCTTTTCAATAACGATATCACAAACAGAGAGGCCATTCTGTTGATGCAGAATAATTCAGACTGCAACATGATCGTAAGAATTCAGGGCAAAGAGTTTTATAATCTGGCAGTTCCGGCACACGGCGAAAATTCTGTGGTGATTAAAAAAGGAGATTATCAGTTAAGCAGTAATGTTTGCGATGCAAAATACACCGCTACGAAAAATATCGCAAAAAATATGCTCGTTATTTTGAATAAACCTGTAATTAATCTACAGAATAGTGCTTACGCACAAAGTAAAAACGGTGCTTCTAATTAAATTAAAGATAAAATCTCTGTCTTTTTGTCCTGGGAAATAGATGTTTTTAAAACTATTTGATTAAGTAATTAAAATCAAAATTGCCATATTCATTGGTTCTTTTTGCAGAGCAGTAAATAATTTACAAATTATTGCACGTGGTTTTCTGTATTATAAATGTTTATTGAATTTTTTACTGAAGAATAAATTCAAAGCTTTTATAAAAAGAACGAGGTAGATCTGTCCGACTCCAATCGACGTATCAAGCCTTTCAGATTAGAAATTTAAAAAGATCAGATGCAGACTCTTTTTTTTAAGTTGAGAATGTTGAGATTTGAAGTAAAAAAAAGGTTCAGAAAGTAAATTCTGAACCTTTTTTATATTGAAGATTAAATCTTATTCTGCTGCAGTTGCAGGAGTTTCTGAATCGAAATCTGCATCAGCATCAGCTGAAACTTTTTCTCCTTCTTCTTTAGATTTTTCTTTGTCTGCTTTTCTTTGAGATAAACCGTCTTTGATAGAAGCTGAAACAATGCTCAACAACATATCAATAGATTTAGATGCATCATCATTCCCAGGAATCACGTATTCCACTTTTCTAGGGTCAGAGTTTGTATCAACGATTGCAAAAATTGGAATTCCCAATTTTTTAGCCTCAGTAATAGCGATGTGTTCTTTCATAATGTCAACAACAAAAAGTGCTGATGGTAAACGAACCATGTCAGAAATTGAACCTAAATTTTTCTCCAGGTTTGCTCTTTGACGATCAACCTGTAGTCTTTCTTTTTTAGATAAAGTTTCGAAAGTACCGTCTTTCTTCATTTTATCAATATGGTTCATTTTCTTAACCGCTTTACGAATGGTAACAAAATTTGTTAACATTCCTCCAGGCCATCTTTCAGTAATATAAGGCATATTAAGTTCTGCTGCATATTTCGCTACAACTTCTTTTGCTTGCTTTTTAGTTGCAACAAAAAGAACTTTTTTACCTGCAGAAGTAATTTTTTCCAAAGCAACACAAGCTTCGTCTAATTTTACTGCCGTTTTATGTAAGTCTACGATGTGAATACCGTTTTTCTCCATAAAAATGTATGGAGCCATATTTGGATTCCACTTTCTGGTCATGTGACCAAAGTGTACTCCTGCCTCTAAAAGGTCTTTAACATTTGCTTTTGCCATGTCTCTTTTTTGTTTTTAGTTTACGTGCCGCTTTATGCAATCAACGATTTCTTTGATGGGAGAAATGTTTGGGTGCTAAACTAACGGGGCATTTTGATTAATAAAAAATTTTTTAGAAAGAGGATTCAAGATAAAATCTCTGATCTCTTGTCCCAAAATCTCACGTCTAATATTAACGTTTGGAGAATTGGAATTTCTTTCTTGCTTTTTTCTGACCTGGTTTTTTTCTTTCAACCATTCTTGCGTCTCTTGTAAGCAATCCGTGTGGCTTTAAAAGCAAACGGAATTCTTCGTTGATTTCGCACAATGCTCTGGAAATTCCCAGTCTGATCGCTTCAGCCTGACCAGTAATACCACCACCAAAAACATTCACAGTTACGTCATATTGACCTGCTGTTTCTGTTAATAAAAATGGTTGATTCACTTTGTAAACCAAAACGTCAGTTCCAAAGTATTCCTTAGAATCCTTTTTGTTTATCGTGATTACACCAGAACCTGGTCTCACGTAAACTCTTGCAACAGAAGTTTTTCTTCTTCCGATTTTATGAACTATTGACATATTAATTATTTGAATTCGTTAATATTAATTACTTTCGGCTGCTGAGCTTCATGTTTATGTTCAGTTCCTTCATATAAATAAAGGTTCTTAAACAATTGATTCCCTAATTTAGTTTTTGGAATCATTCCTTTTACGGATTTTTCCAATACTTTCAAAGAATCTTTCTTTTGAAGTTCGAGCGCAGTCATTGACTTTTGACCACCTGGATACCCAGTATGCCAAATGTAAGTTTTGTCAGCCCACTTGTTTCCAGAAAGGGTAATTTTTCCAGCATTCAAAACGATTACATTGTCTCCGCAGTCTGCGTGAGGTGTAAAATTCGTTTTGTGCTTCCCTCTCAAAATCTTTGCAACCTTAGAAGCTAATCTTCCTAAAGGTTGTCCTTCAGCGTCTACCACAACCCATTCTTTGTTAGCGGTAGCTTTGTTAGCTGAGACGGTTTTGTAACTTAATGTATTCACACTTTTTTCGTTTACGATTAAACATAATTTTCCCCAAAACGGGTGCGCAAAGGTATGAATTTTTTTTCTATCTGAAAATGTTTTGGGTAAGATTCTTCCAGGGATTTGTAATGTAATTTCTTATACTGAATTTTTATAACTACATAACCTTATTATAAATCATTCCGAATATCCTATTTACGCAGTGATTTTGAAGGTTTAAAGCTGGCAATCAAATAGTACGCAACAAAGACCATCGAAAATTTAATTATGGAAGGTACCGCCAGTTCAAAATTGAAAATTAAGGTTCCAATAATGGCTAAAATTCCCATTGCTAAAAACGAGATTGAAAATTTCTGCATAAGCGAAAACTTCACGTCATCTAAGAAATAGGCAATTCCCCAGGCTAAACCAAATGAAAATCCATAATATAGATCCAGTTCCCAGCCCTGGCTTCCTAAAAGAAAATAATTCAATAAAAAGCTGATGGCTGTTCCGGCCAGAAAATAGAGTATGGCTCTTTGCATTTTGTAAAGTTTCGGGCAAAAATAGCCAAAAAGACAGAACAATAAAAGGATTTAAAAAGCAGCGGTAGTTTTTCTTTTCCCAAAATTTCAAAAATCCTTACCTTTGGGAACAATCGAAATGTTATTATGGTACAAGAAAAATATACGCCCAAAAATAAAGTAAGAGTCGTTACAGCCGCCTCTTTGTTTGATGGTCACGACGCTGCAATTAATATTATGCGTCGAATGATCCAGTCGACCGGAGCCGAAGTGATTCATTTGGGTCACGATAAATCTGCGAAAGAAGTGGTTGACTGTGCGATTCAGGAAGATGCAAATGCAATTGCGTTAACGTCTTATCAAGGTGGTCACAACGAGTATTTTAAATATATCTACGATCTTTTGCGCGAAAAAGGTGCGCCCCAAATTAAGATTTTCGGTGGCGGAGGCGGAGTAATTCTTCCCGAAGAGATTAAAGAATTAATGGAGTATGGCATCGACCGTATATATTCTCCGGATGACGGCCGTGAAATGGGACTTCAGGGAATGATCAATGATCTGGTGCAGAAATCTGACTTCGCAACCGGAGAGAAAATTGAAGTTTCTGATTTAGATAAAATTAAATTTGAAGATTCTAAATCCATCGCTGAAGTTATTTCTGCCGTAGAAAATTTCTCCGATGAAAAGCCAGAACTGGTAAAAGCCATCGATGAAAAAGCAAAAGACTCTAAAATTCCCATTATCGGAATTACAGGAACTGGTGGTGCCGGAAAATCTTCTTTAACCGATGAATTGGTTCGTCGTTTCTTACGGTCAAATCCTGAGCAAAAAATTGCAATTGTTTCTGTCGATCCTTCTAAAAAGAAAACGGGTGGAGCTTTGTTAGGAGATAGAATCCGAATGAACTCAATTAATGATCCGCGTGTTTATATGCGGTCGATGGCGACTCGTGAGAATAATGTTTCCGTTTCCAAGTTTATTCATTCTACTTTAGATATTTTAAAACTCGCAAAACCCGATGTCATCATTTTGGAAACTTCCGGAATTGGACAATCCGGGTCTGAAATTACAGATATCGCTGATGTTTCTATGTATGTAATGACGCCGGAATATGGAGCTTCCACTCAATTGGAAAAAATCGACATGCTGGATTATGCAGATCTAATTGCTTTAAATAAATCCGACAAACGTGGCGCTTTAGACGCGTTACAGGCCGTTCGGAAAACATATCAAAGAAATCATGTTGCGTTTGATCAACCTTTAGAGGCAATGCCGGTTTTCTCAACAAAAGCCAGTCAGTTCAATGATTACGGAACTACAGAACTCTATAATGCCTTAATTAATAAGGTCAACGAGAAACTTCAGGAAACTCAGGGTGAAAATGCGCCAAAATTTAAAGAGTTCGTAGAGCAAAATGTTTCTGATGATATTACGGTGATTCCCGCAAAACGGGTGCGATATCTTTCAGAAATTGTAGAAAGCAATCACGCTTACGACAAAGAAGTAGAAAATCAAGCCTTAATTGCGAAGAAAATGTACTTGCTGGATGGTGCGAAAGTTTTAATCACCGATGATCAGCATACGGTAGATAAATTAGAGAAAGTTTTCCTTAAAACGAAAAAAGAACTTTCCGAAGAAAATATTGCCTTCTTAAAAGGATGGCGTCACTTTAAAGAAGAAATGGCAGAAGATGCGTATTCTTATTTCGTACGTGGAAAAGAAATTAAAGTAGAAACGAAATACGAATCTTTATCCCATTTGAAAATTCCAAAACTTGCCTTGCCGAAATTTCAGGATTGGGGCGATCTGTTACGTTGGAAAGGTCAGGAAAATGTTCCCGGACAATTTCCTTACACCGCAGGATTATTTCCGTTCAAAAGAACTGGTGAAGATCCAACCAGAATGTTTGCGGGTGAAGGCGGACCGGAAAGAACCAATCGTAGATTCCATTATGTTTCTGCAGATATGGATGCCAAACGTTTGTCAACCGCTTTTGATTCTGTGACCTTATATGGGCAAGATCCCGCTTTTCCACCAGATATTTACGGTAAAATCGGAAATGCCGGAGTTTCAATTGCGACCTTGGACGATGCTAAAAAACTGTATTCTGGTTTTGATCTGGTAAATGCCATGACTTCCGTTTCCATGACGATTAATGGACCTGCGCCGATGATCTTAGCGTTTTTTATGAATGCTGCTATCGATCAGAATGTAGAAAAGTATTTGTCTGAAAATAATCTCTGGGAAAAAGTTGAAGCGCAGTTAAAAGCAAAATTCGATGATCAAGGTTTGAAAAGACCCGCTTATGAAGGCGAACTTCCAAATGGTAATAACGGTTTAGGTTTAAAATTATTAGGAATTACGGGTGACGAAGTGATCGATGCTGAAACCTATAATAAGATCAAAGCAGAAACGATCGCGACTGTTCGTGGAACCGTTCAGGCAGATATTTTAAAAGAGGATCAGGCACAAAACACCTGTATTTTTTCTACTGAATTTGCTTTGAGATTAATGGGTGATGTTCAGCAATATTTCATCGATGAGAAAGTGAGAAACTTTTATTCGGTTTCAATTTCCGGATATCACATTGCAGAAGCAGGTGCAAATCCAATTTCTCAGTTGGCGTTTACTTTGGCAAATGGATTCACTTATGTAGAATATTATCTGAGCCGCGGAATGAACATCAATGATTTCGCACCGAATTTATCCTTCTTTTTCTCCAACGGATTGGATCCGGAATATGCCGTAATCGGACGTGTTGCTAGACGAATCTGGGCAAAAGCCATGAAGCTTAAATACCACGCGAACGAAAGATCTCAAATGTTGAAATACCATATTCAAACTTCCGGAAGATCTTTGCACGCGCAGGAAATTGATTTTAATGACATTCGAACAACCTTGCAAGCTTTGTATGCGATTTACGATAACTGTAATTCTCTTCACACCAATGCTTATGACGAAGCAATTACGACTCCGACTGAAGATTCAGTTAGAAGAGCAATGGCGATTCAGCTCATCATTAATAAAGAATTAGGTTTAGCGAAAAATGAAAATCCATTACAAGGTTCATTTATTATTGAAGAATTAACCGATTTAGTAGAAGAAGCAGTTTATACTGAATTCGACAGAATTACCGAAAGAGGCGGCGTTCTGGGTGCAATGGAAACCATGTACCAACGTTCAAAAATTCAGGAGGAAAGTATGCATTACGAAATGTTGAAACATACAGGTGAGTTTCCAATTATCGGGGTAAATACCTTTTTAGGAAAAGATGGTTCCCCAACGGTTCGTCCGGGTGAAGTTATTCGTTCTACGGAAGAAGAAAAGCAGGTTCAAATTAAAAATTTAGAAAATTTCCAGAAATCTCACGCTGACAAAAGCGACAATATTTTGAAAGATCTGCAAACTTCCGCCATCAATCAGGAAAATTTATTCGCAAAAATGGTGGAAGCCGTGAAATACTGTTCACTTGGACAAATCACCAATGCTCTATTTGAAGTTGGCGGAATGTACAGACGGAATATGTAGAATTTTAATATCTGCAAATAAAAATAGGATCGAGTTAATTATTCTATTATTAAATACGAAAACTCCGGCGGAATCCGGAGTTTTCTTGTATTAGATCATCATTTGTGTTTTGAAAAATCTAAAAAATTAAATTATACTTTGTTAAGTTTTGTATAGAATGAAATGATTTGAATTACCGATGATTTATTTTAAGGAAAGTTGTTTTTGTAAACTCTCACTTTTCATAGATCCATGCAACATTAAAAAATTTTAAATGATCATTTTTAATTGACCATGATCTTCTTAGATCCCGATGCAAAAATGAAGATAATAGTCTTACAGAACATTATCCTTTGGGGTAGTTTTCTAATTTAAGCATAAAACTACCTCAAAGGGTAGTTTTAATATTTTTGTTAATACTTTAACAATTAGTTATTTAGCTTTCGAAAAAGATCTTTTCTGTTTTTTAGGTCAAGAAGTTCATAGATGTTTTTAATATGATATTTTACGGTATTCTCAGAAATAAATAATTTTTCAGCGATCTCCCTGTTTGTAAAACCTTCAGAAATTAATAAAAGTAAACTCTTTTGTCGTTCATTTAAAAGCTGAGAATTAAGAATATTGTCTTCGGATATTTTGTGCGGAGATTGTTGTTCCGAATATTTTTCCAAAACCTCTTTCATCGCAATATTATCTTCTTCAATCCGGTCTTTTTGCGTTTTATATCTAGAAGATTTTCGGTAAAAATAAACGCCAATTCCTAGAAGTATCAATAAACTAACAGTCGCGAAAAGTAAGAGTTTGTAAAAATTACTGGTGTTTTCATCATTTTTCTCTGCCAAAAATTCCTCGCTTTCGAGATGCATGCTTGAGATGTTTTTATCTTTATTCTCGAGTGATTTCAGCGTTTCCAACTTGTTATCATATAAAAATGCTAAATCTTTGTTGTTATTCTTTTGATAGATTGATTTGATTTCTTCGGTAGCGTAAATTTTATATTTGAGGATCTTGCAGGAATCTGCCAGTTTCATTGATCTTGTATAGATTTCATTTACCGCAGAAAATTTTTCAAGTTTACCATAAAGTTGCATCTGTTTTACCAGAATCACAGGCTGATTGCAGGGTGAAACTCTTTTCAAAAGACTTAATGATTTATTGTATTCAATCTCTGCAGCGTCATATTTCTCATTTAAAAAATAAATATAACCTTGTTGCATAACGATATATGCCTTGTCGTTTTCATTTAAAAAAGAGAAATTTCCAGCGTATATCTTTTTAATGATCTTTTCTGATTCTTGATAATTATTATTATCAAAATAAACAAAGGCCATCTCAGCATCGATATTCATTTTTAAAGAATCAACGTCATCCAGTTTTCTCGATAGATTCTTCGCTTTTTGTAATTGGCTAACTGCTGCACCATAATCGCCAATACTTCTGAAAGTAGATGTCACAAGAAGATTTAATTTAATTTCATCTTTTATTGACAGGTCATTACGATGTAAAATTTCTAACAGTTTTCTCTGCGAAATTTGATGTTTTCCTTCTCTGTTATATTGATCAATCTCGTTTTTTAGTTTCCCAAAATTAACTTCCTGCCCATAGAATATAGAAGCGAAAAGTAATAATATAAACAGTAATTGATCTTTTTTCATAAATTTAGAATGTGTAAAAATAAATTATTATCTTTAATAGTTCAACAAAGAAATGGATTACAGCTGTTTTTTTTTATGATCAGAATATGATGTTAAATTTCGTTAAATCAGCTATTTAATTTACTTTTCTGGAAAATGATTTTTATCTTTAGAACCTAATCTTTTAATACTATAAAATTATGGAAAATACCAATTGTACCTGTAATTGCGGAAGTTGTCAATCAGGAGAATGTAAAAATTGCTCTTGCACGAACTGCAATTGTAAAGGTTGTACTTGCGATAAGTAAATCCTTAAAAGGGACAGACTATTAAAAAGGACTTTAAAATCTCTCAAAATATTGAGAGATTTTTTTTGTTCAGAAACCAAAAGCTAATTGAGATCGTAAAAATTTCTCGTGATAGGAGAGTCATTTATTTTTCATTCTTTATATTTGAAAAAAGACAATCTTTTATGAATTTTAAAGCTACTTCATTTTTAATTATTTTGATCCTTTTATTTTCCTGTAAATCAGAAACAGAAAACATTGCACAGAAAGAAGTTTCCAGAGCGGCAATCATCGACAGTACGATTACTCAGTTTCAAAAGAAATTATTAGCCAGTCAAATCGATTCGGTTTTTTCAAACTATCAATTTAACGGTTCTGTAGCTGTTTTAGAAAATGAAAATGTTTTATACAGAAAAGATCAGGGTTTCGAAAATTTTAAGAATAAAACACCGCTCGACAGCAATTCAGTTTTTGCGATCGCATCAATCAGTAAACAATTTACCGCCACTTTAATATTGTTGCAGGAAGAGCAGGGAAAACTATCTACAGAAGATGAAGTTTCAAAATATCTTCCGGATTTTCAAACAAAAGCTTTCGAAAACATCAAGATCAAAGAATTACTAAATCATACCTCTGGAATCAGCGATTTCGGAAACGGTTTACTTTCACAACCCGGAAAAGAGTTTCATTATTCCAATAAAGGATTTCGACTATTAGGAAAAATTATCGCAAAGGTTTCTGGAAAATCTTATGATGAAAATGCGAAAGAATTATTTGAAAAGGTCGGAATGAAAAATTCGTCTACCGCTAATTTATTTCAGGGGAATCATCTTGCGGGAGCTTTTATTGGAAACTCCAGAAATCCTCAGGAAATCCCAAATATGCCAAAACGACTTGCCAATTCAGAAATCTCCGTTCCGGCCGGAGGGATTTTATCAACGGTCGCAGATCTGCATTTGTGGAACACAAAATTATATGGCGGCCAAATTTTGAAGCCTGAATCCTTGAAAAAATTTATGGCGAAATCTTCCGACAGAAATCATCAGGTCTTAGGAAAAATGGGTTACGGTTTTGGAATAATGATGAGTAAAAATGCGCCGCTTTCTTATTTCCATTCCGGTTATGTAAAAGGCGCACCGTCACTTTTAATTTATTATCCGGAAACGAAAACCTCAGTGATTATTTTATCCAATATCGCCGATGAAGCGAAAGGTAAGAATGCTGTTTTTAATCCTCATAAAGAAATAAAACAGATCACAGATGCGGTTCAGACCGCGGTTATTGCTTTACAGAAAGACTTAAAATTAAAGCAAATTTTGTAGTAACTTTAATCATATGAAATTTGTAAAGAAAATTTTTTGGTGCATTCTATTCTTCGTTTCGGCGACTTTAATTCTCTGCTCCTTCCTTTCGCTCTTTAGAAACTCGAGTATCCGATATTTTAAAATGCTGGATTTCCCCAGAATTCAGTTTTTTATTGGGTCGTTGATTTGCTTAATTCTCGTGCTTTTGCTCGTTAAGACTTGGAAAACATTTAAGATCGCTCTTGTCTCAGGACTTATTATTGGATCAGGTATTAATGCCTTCTTTTTGAAAAATTATACTGGTTTTGTTGATGTTGAAGTGCCTTCTGCGGAGATTGTAACAAATTCAGATAATCGTTTCAGTTTACTGTTGGCAAATGTGAAAATGACTAACAGAAATTCTGCAGATTTAATCAAGTTGATTAGCGATAAAAATCCTGATTTAATTTTAGGAATGGAGATCGACCTTTGGTGGAATCAACAATTAAAGTATCTGGAAAAAGAATATCCTTATTATCAGCGTTCCATTAACGACGAAACCTATGGAATGATTTTATACAGTAAATTTCCTCTGGAAAATATAAAAGTCGATTATTTGAACAACAAGAATGTTCCTTCTTTTGAGTGTTTGGTGATCCTTAAAAATGGTAAAAGCATAAATCTGCATTGTTTACATCCGGTGCCACCCAAAAGTTTTGAACACCTACCGGACAATGTTGGTCAAAAAGAGGTCGCTATGAAGATATTAGGCCGGGAAATTCAGAATGAAAAAAATCCCATTGTAGTTGCCGGAGATCTTAATGATGTCGTTTGGGCAGAAATTGATGCCCTAACCGGAACTAAAAATATATTATATGATACTCGGGTCGGTCGCGGGTTTTTTAACACTTTTGACGCAGAAAATCCTTTTATGCGGTGGCCTTTGGATCATGTTTTTGTGAGCAGGCAATTTCGACTCAACAAGCTGGAGAGAATGCCGAAAATCGGGTCGGATCATTTTCCGCTTTTTGTAGAATTAAGTCTATAATTTGCGTGTTTTAAAATTAGTTAATGTTATAAAAATTCAGCATGAATAAAATATTTTTTGATACTTGGGAAGGCCTTGTTAGTGTTGCAGTAACCACTGTTCTTGCCTATGTTATTTTTGTTATTATGCTTCGGGTTTCGGGCAAGCGAACCTTAGCAAAAATGAATGCTTTTGATTTTGTTGTTACGATTGCTCTGGGCTCGATACTGGCATCTGTCATTTTAAACAAATCCGTGCCTTTAGTCGAGGGAATACTGGCTGCAGGTTTATTAATAGGATTGCAATTTTGTATTACCTATATTTCTGTTCGAAGCAAAAAATTTAAACAGAAAATCAGCAGTACTCCGACCTTGTTATATTACAAAGGCGAAATGTTTTACGATGCTCTAAAAAAAGAGCGGGTTGGGATTGGAGAAATTAATAAATCCGTAAGAGAAGCCGGCCATGCAGATTTTGAAAAAATTAATGCGATTATTTTAGAAGCTACAGGCGACATCACCATTATAAGCGATGAAATAAAAAAGGATCACAAGGCGATGGATGATGTAGAAATGATTAAGTAAACCTTCGCGTTCAAATGATTACTTTAAATTGTAGCCAAGTTCGACTCGTAAGTTATCGCGGTTTACCAATTCACAATCACTGCCCGCGAGAGTATTTTATCAACGGTCGCAGATCTGGATTTGTGGAACACAAAATTCTATAGTGGACAAATTCTAAAACCTGAATCCTTAGAAAAAAAAGTCTGTAGAAATTTTCCCACAGAAATCATCAAAAATTAGTCTCATCAGAATTATTTGCAAAATTTCTCAGTCATTACAATTAATTTTTTATCTTTAAGTTTCAAAGGAACTTTATAAAATTTAAAACTTCAAAACAATGAAAAAACTATTTTTTGCTTCTATATTCAGCTTTGTTTTTGGCATGACAAGTGCACAAACTTTTTACAAATGCTTTGATTCCGATGCTGGGAGCAAGATGAAGATTACTGTAAAATATGTAAATGAAACAGCAGTTTCAGTTAAATATAAAGGCCAAAAACAGGCTATTCCTCTAAATTTCGTGAAGCAAATAATTAATAAAGACGATTCCGATTCCGGATTAACTTCTCTTTACAATGAAAAGTACAATGGAAAGATCACCGGAAAATATTTGATCACCCATTCTGGAAATTACGATTATGTTGAATATCAGAGAAAAGATGGCAAAGTTTTTAATTTTACACTGAATCAAAATTTGAGTCTTATTAATAATTCTTACAGAAAAACGCCTTGTTATTAATTGATGTTTTAATCTTATTTTTCGTAAACTGAAATTGTGAGAAAGCAACAATAACGAAAAACTGATCCGATACTACAGCAATATCGGATTTTTTAGTACTTAAAAATTAAAATAATTGTTTGACCGACTAATTCGCATATAGATCTTTTAGATCAAGAACTTTTCCTCCTTTCGAAATTTGACATTCCGGCTGTCGATCTTTAAATAATTTAAAAGTGATTGTTATTGGATCATTTCCTTCTGCCTTACCAAGAGTTTTAAAAGCCTGTAAAATCTCATTCGGATCAGAAGTAAACTGGGTGCTGTGTTTTTTTGAATCTCGCCAGTCGAGGTAAAAGGTTTTGGGGATATTGCGCTTTTTAACATTCTTCAGATCTTCAAAATCATACTTACTTTCTAAGTCGTACGAATAGGTGTAAGCGTTTTCTAAGATGCTTTCATCCTCCAAAACGGTTGCAAATCCCCACAAATATTGATTTTGAAGCAAATCTGAATAATCATTAATGCTTTTAATGCTTTCAAACCGGTTGTATTTTTTTCCTAAACTTGTTTCATACACCAACTCATTTAAAATTCCGGTAGTTTTTTCTGCCTGAAATTTTGCGATCACTTTTGAAGGAATATTTTTCTGTAATATTTTTAAAAGAATAATTCCTTTTGGCTGAACCTCGACAACAAATTTTGGTCTGGTATTTTTATTTTTTATCGTTTTTTTAATAGTGAAAGAAGGAAGTTTTGTATTGACTTTATAAAATTGACGCTCGTCAACAGAGAAATATTTCAAGTGTAAAAAGTCTGGTAAAAGTTCAGTCTGACTTCTGAAATAAACAGAATCTTCACTAATGGATGAACTTATTAATTTTGAATCTGAATGGATCTTTAATGTAGAATGATTAAAACTGTTCCGAAATTCCCCTTCAATGATTTGAATTGTATTGGTCTTTAATGCCGTTGAATTTCCCGCAGAACTTCTTATTTCTGCGCCGAAATATAGTTTGTCAAACTCTTTATTGGTGATCCAGGAATAGGCAAACATTGCAAGAATGAAAAGCAAAACTAGAATTAAAAATAAGTTAAGATAATCTAAAAATGTTTTCTTCATAAAAGGTTAAGCTTTAGCAAAATTTATTTATCCGAGAATTAAACGTGCGGCAAAAAACAGTAGTGCAGCGCTTATAAGAAGAAAATTAGAAAAAAATTTAAATGATTTTTTGTACGGATTATCTTTCAGAAACAAGTTCAAAATTACGGCTAAGACAGGGATTCCAAAAAGTGCGATAGATATTGATAATCCCTGATTATCGGACGATCGAAAATTTATGTATTCAGCGTAATTAAAAAATAAAACTTCGATTAAAATGAGGAGTAAAACCGTAATAAAAGGATTGTTTTTGATCATAAATATTGTTTAGTCCGGTTCCGAATTCTCCTTTAATCAGTTATTTAAACGTTACAAAAAGGAATTTACATTTAAATTTCCCTACAAGTTACTGATGATCAAATCTTTTGGATACCTTACTTTATAACTCACACGAAATTTTTTTGTTTCAGAAGGCGCAACTTTAGTTTTCCAGATCAAAATACCAGTTTCCTCGTTCTTTTTTGCACCACTGCTTTCTAAAAGTTCCACCTTGATCGCCTCGTTCGTGCTCAGCGGAATACCATCTTTTACTTCAATATCGATGCTTTCTTTTTTATTATTGCGGATGATCAGATCGTAAGTCACTGTTTTTTCCCGAAAAGAGGAGAGAAATTTCTCTCCTGATTTATCTTTCACAGGTTCTTTTTTAACACTGATCCTGCGGTCGTTTCCAAGCGTAATATCGAGTTCGTTTTCCGTTTGATTAGGATCGATGGTCGTTTCTCCGATGTACATATTTTCGAAAATAATATTTGCGGGCGCGGTGATTAATCCATACTTGCTGAAATCTTTAATTTTTGCGAGGAGAAATGCTTCGCCCGAATAAGCTGGTGCAGCGAAATATTCATACACTGCCGGAATATTCTGCTGGAATAAACTAACAATGTGATCTTCATCATTAGAGAGAACGTCATAAGGAATATCTACATCATAACTCACATTGAGCTGATTGGAGTTAATGCTGAATCCGACGGAAGCCGATTCCATTAGTTCTTTTGTAATTTGGTTGGAGCTCGCTTCTGCCTGAGGTTTTCTTTCTAGCTTAATTCCGCTTGCCATAGTAACCTCATCTAAATTTTTGTCACTTTGACTATATAAAAACCAGGGCTGAACAACGGGCGCCGTGTTATTTCGGGAAGAAAAACCGTTGATCAGCGTCAGTTTTACTGCTTTCCAGTCCAAACCGGTATTCTGTTTAATTGCAGCTTTTAAAGTGAGTTCCAGTGGTTCAGATATTTTATTTCCTTTGATCTCGTAGAGTGGACTCCAGCTTACATTACCAGCCAGATAATTAAGGTCCATTTTCACGGTTCCTACTGATTTGCTCATTACTTTTAGAACAAGAACTCCGCTTGCAAATTCTTCTGCCTCTTTTTCCTCATTCGTTTTTAAGCTGCTTTTTAAACGCACCAATTTCTTTTGAAGAGAAGCAATGTTCTTTTTTATCGCTACAATTTTATTGCTGATCTCAATGCGTTTGTTCGTGTACCAATCGGTGAGCTGCGTGAGTTGCGCAACGGTAGAAAAATTGCTTCCAACTAAAATAGTTTGATTTTTATCCAGAAGTTCGATGGCTTTATTATTGGCTTCAAGTTCTATATTTGCTTTCACGAGTACATTTTCCACTGTGTTGATGCTGTCATTTACTTTTTTTAAAGCGGGATTGGTCGTGTCAATTTTAAAATCTGCTGAGTAATCATCCGTAAACTGAGAAGATAGAATAGTGACGTTCTTATTATTGATTCCGATCTGCAGAGACTTCTCATCGATCTCTTCTGAAATATTTCCAATAACGATTTCGCTCATTCCTGCCGGAACTGAAACGGTCGCGGTATTTTGCAGTTCAGCAGATTGTCTGTAAACATTTACGGCTATTACTTTTGCTTTGGTATAAATCGGTTTTTGCGCAGAAAATAATTGAAATGCGAACAGTAAAATGAAGGTGATTAATAAGTTGTTTTTCATGATTTTAGTTTATAGAAGCTTCTTTAACTTTCTTACAGGTGAAGAGGATAAAAATGAACTGTTTAAAAATAAAGGAAAATTTAAAAATAAAATGAGGATTTTTAGAATTGTTGTAAAAAAGATGTTGAAGATGAAACTACTTTTGATTATTGAATATAAAAGCCAAAATGATTAAAACGAGATCAGTTCCCCATACGATCCAGACCGGTTTCATTGTCGGTTCTAAGGTGTCATTAACTGCCTGTTTTATTTTTTGAGAGATTACGTGCGATAAACTGAGGTTAGGATCTGAAAAATTAATATCATCCATATTGATTTTTTTTAGTCCGAAAGAAATCGATTTACGACTGATCCAAGACATGGATTTATCTTCTTTGCTTTCCTGAATTAATTTAGTGCTTAAAGATTTCCATTCTGCGTCCTCAAATAATTTTGGATATTTATCGAACACTTTTTTTAAAAGTCCCTGTAATTTGGTTTCGACAAAATCGGAAAGTTTGTTTTGGTAAATATTATAAAGGAAAGTGCTGATCGCATATTTATTGGCCAGAAAAAGAAACAGTGGAATAGATACGAAAGCAAAAACAACGAGAAGGGTCGGAAATAAATCCGTAGTTAAATAATAAAAGATGACCATAAAGAAAACTAAAAAAGCTGCCGGTCCGCCAACATGACCACCAAAACCGCCACTTTCCGGATTGTCCGCCAAAAGATAAAAGCCGATTGCAAGATTCAAAAACAAAAATAAGCCACCAATAAGGTTGACTTTTATCCAGGCCCAAATAGATTTCCCGGAAATTTTTGCGATCGTTTTCAGGTGCTCGTTCATACGAAATATTTAATTGTTTATTATTTGGAAAAACTTTCGGGAGTTATTCTGCGTTGAAGATATTGATTTTTATAATTTTAATCAACTTTCTGTATCGAAAATAGCAACAAATTTAAAGATCACTTCTTAAAACGCAAAAAAATCCGGAATTCCATAGAATCCCGGATTGTATCAATTAAAAGAAATTTACTCTTTAATAATTTTCTGAGAAAGAATTAAAGCGTTGTTTTCAAAAACTTTAATGATATAAGTTTGTGGTAAAAGACCTTCAATATTTACTGAAACTTCCCCCGAACCTGACTGTTCTACTTGAGGCGTTCTTAAACTTCTTCCGGAAGCATCCAAAATTTGTACAGAAATATTTTTCAGTTTGCTTTTAGAATCTTTGATAAAGATCTGGGATTTTGCCGGATTGGGATAAATCGTAAATGATCTGGACGAACCATTTATGTCTACTGCAGAAAGTGTTTTATTCACCGTCCAAACTACAGTGGAAACGTGAAGCGTTGCATGATTGTCAACTTTCAACAAATTGTTATTATCAACCACAGAAAACTGTACAGTGTTCACTCCATTTGTAAAATCAGCAGCCGGAACCGTTACAGAACTTGTCGTATTGCTCAATGGATTTCCGTTTAAGGTCCAGGTATTTTCTAAAGTATTTGGAATGGGTAAAATTTCAGTAACCGCAAAAGTAATTGGACCCGAAAGATTGATACCGGCGGCGTTGCTTGGTGTAAATGAATCGATCGGATTTTGTAATGTGTGTACTCTTTCGATCAGCTGTTGTTTACAAACCGAACAGAACTCACGGTTCAAATAACGCATTTCGCAATTTTGATGCGGACGAAACCAGGTTGGACTTTCCTCGTAAGGAAATATTCCGGTCGAATTGATACCTACCCAATTTTTCCATCTGTTCGTTGCCGGATTATTGTCTTTCGTTTTATTTGGCGATTCTCCGGTACCGGAAAACCAATATTCATCTGCCAGTTTTCCGAAAGAATGGCCCAGTTCATGAACCACGATCTCGTTAGCTTGAGGGTGATTCGAAAGGAACGCGTAGGTTCCGCCACAACCGCCATATTCCGGGGAGTTTCCTAAAATAAAAGCAATATCGAAATCCGGAACGTTGCTCGCCAAAACATTGGTTACTTTATTGGTAGTATTGGAGTAGAGGCAACGGTGTGTTCCGCCAACATCAAAGGAACTTCCCAAGAAATTATTCGGATTGGTAACCGGAATGATAGGTTCGGTAACATCGACCGCAGTACCGGGATGTTTAACACCAGATTCGGGAGAGATCACTTTGATCGCATAAACATTGAAGTAATTTTTATACTGAGCGTAAGGTGCTTTATTGAAAATATAATTCACAAGCGATGTAGCGTTGGTAACAAAATCACCTTGCTGACCGGAAGTAAATCCGTCTCCCATTACGACCATGTTAATTCTCTTGTCTCTGGGGCCGTTCTCCATGATCGGAATAGTTTCGAAAACCTGTGATAAGCACAACTGGCTCATCAATAAAAGAAGTAGAAGTTTTTTCATGTAATTAAAGTTGAATGGTTAATAATTGTTTTTTAGAATTTGGAGTAATTTTCTCCAGTTTTACTGCTGAAATATTTCCTGTTTGATTGAATCTCACGCTGAATTCAGCTTTTGGTAAGATCATTTTTTCTCGGTTTAAACCTTCTTCAGAATAGGTTTCCATCATTGGATTTAAAGGATCTTCGATGATTCTTTCAGAAACGGCTTTTCCGTCTTTCCCCAAAAAAGTGACTGCGATATTTCCGGCGGTATTTTCTTTGTTATCGATAGATCCTTCTTTCATTATTCCCGCCGTGATTTTCTTATCGGTGAGTTTGATGATCTCGTTTCCATCGGTTGCTTTTTCGATTTCAAAGAAAAGAAAGACAATGCTTTGTTCTGTCTTGGTTGCAGCTGCAACTGAGGCTGGTTCTACAGAAACTGATTTCTGAGATTCACATCCGAAATTTAAAAGTAAAGCGATAAAAGCCGTTGTGCCGATAAATAATCTCATAATCAATACGTTGAGGTTTAGTGATCAAATTTAATACTTTTTAACAAAAAAGGTCACATTGTTCTTTCATTTATTTTAAAGACTTATTTTTGCAGGGTGCAAAACGAAAAAATTATTTTAGGAATTGATCCTGGAACTGCGGTGATGGGTTTCGGACTGATCTCGGTGAAAGGAAACAAAATGGAAATGCTCTCCATGCACGAACTTATTCTGAAAAAACATCCGAATCACGAGACCAAACTGAAACATATTTTCGATAAAACCCTGGCGTTGATCGATGAATACCATCCAGACGAAGTCGCACTAGAAGCACCTTTCTTCGGGAAAAATGTACAGTCGATGCTGAAATTAGGTCGCGCACAGGGAGTTGCAATGGCCGCCTCGCTGCACCGCGATATTCCGATCACCGAATATTCTCCGAAGAAAATAAAGATGGCGATCACCGGAAACGGAAATGCAAGTAAAGAACAGGTTGCCGGCATGCTGAAAAACCTGCTGAATCTAAAAGAATTTCCCACAAAATATCTGGATGCAACGGATGGTTTAGCTGTTGCGGTTTGTCATCATTTCAACTCCGGAACTATTTCATCAGACAAATCTTACTCCGGTTGGGACAGTTTTCTAAAACAAAATCCGGATCGTTTAAAATAGGCTAACTCTTTCCTTTTCAGATTATTCATTTGTAAAAATACTTTACAAAAACTACACAAAGTATTTACTTGGCTAAACCTAATACTATCTGTAACATTGTTGCGTTTTCTAAGACCAATATTGTAGTTATAAAATTTAAAGAAATGAATCCACAAAAAATAAATCCGATCAGTCCAACGAATCATTCGATGAACTGGTTTCAAAAATTCCTCATGGTTTGTTCCGGCGGAAATATTCATATTTTAAGAAAAACACCAAGCGAGTGGAACAAGTTTTCCGGGATTGGTGGCATCGTATTATTTACGGCTGTTTTCGCGACACTTTCTGCTGGCTATGCCATGTTCACCGTATTCGATGACATTTGGATCTCTGTTGGATTTGCGGTTTTATGGGGTTTGATGATTTTTAATCTGGACCGGTATATTGTTTCTTCTATTAAGAAAACCGGCACTTGGTGGAACCAGATCTTAATGGCGATTCCGCGTTTAATTTTAGCGGCTTTTCTTGGGATCATCATTTCAAAACCTCTGGAACTGAAAATTTTCGAAAAGGAAGTCAATAAACAGTTGAATACGATCATCCAAAGAAATAAGACACAGCTTCAGGCTGAAATGAACGGCAGAATCTTGCAACAGTCCGGACCTTTTGATACAGAGAAAAAACAAATTCAAACCAAAATTGCAGATTATCAGAAATCTTACGATTCAGCTTCGGTGGAACTGGAAAAAGAAATTTTGGGCAAACAAAGTGGATTAACCAGTGGAAAAGTTGGTTACGGCACCAATGCAAAAAGAAAAGCAGAACTAAAAGAACAGCGCAAACAGGATCTGGAAAATTATCAGAAACAAATCGCGCCCCGAATGGAATATCTGGATAAAGAAGTTTCAAAAGTCTATACCAACATTGAAACGGAAAGAACCAAAACCGAAACTTTCGAAGATAAATTCAACGGTTTTGCGGCGAGACTGCAAGCTTTAGATGAGCTGGGAAATAATACCGCAGTGATCGGAGTTGCAGCAGCATTTATTATGGGACTTTTTATCTCGCTGGAAATTGCGCCCGTTTTGGTGAAACTAATTTCCTCGGTCGGACCTTATGATTATCTATTAGAAAAGACAGAAAACGATTTTCGTCTTTATTCCAAAGAAAAAATTGAAAAAGGAAATGCTTTAACCGATTTCAGGATCGATGATTTTAAAGACAATCTTGGAAATTAATTTTTCATCATTTTAGCTTTCTGAATTCCTTTTTCTGTTTCTAATTTTAAAATGTATATTCCTTTTGGTAAATCTGAAACGGACAATTCAGAACTGTTTAAGTTTAATTTTTTTATCAATTTTCCACTGGAATCAATAATGGAAATTGTTTTTACTTTTTCTTTAAAGAAAATTCTTTCAGTTACAGGATTTGGTGCGAATAAATTTTTTGACGAAACAAGACTTTCTTGTTCTCCAGTAGAAAGTAAGCTGCAATCGGTCACTACCAAATAATTTGGATTGTTAAATAATGAGACTTCAGATTCGTCGCAACATATATTTTTAAGTTCTGGACAGTTTAAGAAATCTTCTCCAAAATTTTGTTTTTTACCATTTTTTACAAAAATCGAAGTTAGCGCTGAACAGTTGAAAACGTTCAACATTTCCAGATTGATGTTTTTGGTAACGTCTATTTTTTGAATACTGTTATTATTAGAGATCATTATCGTCTTCAGTGCGGCAAGGTTGGAAACGTTAACGTTCTTTAATACCGAAGTTCCACTTAGGAACAAGAAATTTAAGTTCGTATTTTTAGATAAATCGATGGAGGTTAAACCGGTGCCGTAAACTGTTAACGTTTTTAAATCAATATTATCAGATAAATCTAAAGAGCTCGCTGGTAAATTTTCTAAGGTTAGGGAATTAAGGAATTGAATGCCGATTAGATTTAAATTAGTTAAAGAATTACTTTTAATCGATAAAGTATTAATATTTGGCGCGTTCGTAATTGCTAAATTAATCAAAGAATTTGAGCGAAGATCGGCATCTGTAAGGGAAATGCAGCCGTTCAAATTCAGATTAAGGAGCGAATCTGCATTTACATATAATTTCTTTAGTTTAGAATTGAGCGATAAATTTAAATCGGTAAAAGTACCGAAGCAAGAAAAATCCAGAAGATTAATGTTCTTAGTAACATCGATCGCCTGAAGATTGTTGGCCGCTAAATCCAATTTTTCTAAAAGGATGTTATTGCTCACATTTACAGTTTTCAAAACATAATTTGCAGATGCTTTAAGCGTTATCAGCTTTGTATTTTCGGATAGATCAAGATTGGTTAAAGAATTTGCGCCGCAATCTAAAAAAGTAAGATTGATAAATTTTTCAATCCCAACTAAGGACTTTATTCCCGAATAAGAAACGCTGAGATAACTTAAATTTTCTGCCTCATTGATCTGAATTTCTCCATCATTATTGAGGTCGATTTTCGTGTAATTTCCATTTAGATCTTTCGCATTTTGACTTAAAATGGTTGTAGAAACAAGACGATCTTTAAAATCGGCATCAGGAATATTAATGATTTGGGAAGTCGCTAAAGAAGAAAAAGTACATAGAAAAAAGAGGATAAATTTATATTTCATAAGATGTTTTAAAATTTTGTCAGCTGTAAAAATATAGTTTTTATTTAATGTTTTATTATCTTATTTGTAGGCAAGAAAAAATTTAAGATTCAATCAAAGTTTTGTAGTTATATAATTTTGAAAAAAAACACCTGCAAAATTTCTTAAGCAGGCATTAATGGCTGTTTTAGTGTTATTTTAATTCAGACCATTTACTGTTTTCGCGATCGCATCGGAATTTACGGTTCCTTCTTCCTGACTTACCATTTCGCCATTTTTATTAAAGATGGAAATGATGTTGGAGTGAGAAAAAATGATCGGCGTTATTTTTTTGTATTTCACCGCCAAAACATTCGCAAATTCTCGCGTTGACTCGATATCTGTTCGCAGAAAAATCCACGGCGCACCGTACATTCCTCTTTTCTGAGCGTATTCTTTTAATACTTCCGACGTGTCATTTTCCGGATCGATCGTGATCAAAACCATTGAGGTGTTTTTGAGTTGCTCTTTACCGATCTTAGCTTCTACTTTTTTCATATCTGCTACCAAAAGCGGACAAGCCGTTTGACAACTCGTAAAAATCATTACGACAACCAAATTTTTTCCTTTCAGCTCTTTTAACTGAAGTTCTTTGCCATCTTGGTTTTGCCATTTGGAATCCAGTAAAAAAATGGAATCTGCGGTTTTCTCTTTAATCTCTTCTTTCTTTTGGCCATTTTCTTTACAGGCAAAAATGAACGTTAGAGAAAATAGTAGTATGATGAAATTTTTCATTTTATTTTTTTTGAAGGTCTTTTGCACATCTGAACCCTAAGTTCTCTACCGTATAATTAGCTTTTAAACTGGATCTGAAAGCATATCTCATAAAAGAGGCATAATTTAGAACGTCAGCTGCGCTTGTTGCGGCAGAAGCACAGAAAAGTCCTTTGTCATCGAATTCGCCGGCGCGCGAATCTGCGGTCGTCATGATCGAGTTAAAATCATCGGTCCATTCCCAAACCAGATCGAACATATTGTAAACGCCGTAATAGTTAGGTTTTGAAATTTGAACTTTCTTTTTTTCTCTCAGTTTTTCATTGTACAGATTGATGAGGTGTGCGGAATATTCGGGTTTATTTCTTGCGTTAGCACTTTCTTCATCGGCCATCGCGACATATTCCCATTCATCTAAAGTTGGTAATCTTTTTCCCGCACTTTTGGCAAATGCTTTCGCGGCGAACCAGGAAACAAAAGTAACCGGAGCGTCGGGATCAGCATTTTTCGGAAGGGTGTCATCATCTTGCCAATCTTTTAAATAAGTATCATCTGCAAAAATTGATTTAATATTGCTGCGTTTCCATTTCGGATTTTTCTTTACGAAATCTAAAAATTCTGCGTTCGTTACAGGTCTTTCATCCAGAAGAAAATCCTGAACTTCAACCAGAGAACTGTCGCCGTAAAAGGGTAAATATTTACCACCTTTAATGGAAATCATTTTCACATCTGGATTGATCTGGATCTCTTTTGCTGAAAGTGTTAAAGGATCTTTCTCTTTTGTTTCTGTCACCTTTTTAGAACAGGACAGAAAAATAAAAAAGAAACTGCCGATGTACAGAAATATTTTAAAAATTTTTGACATTGCAGTTTCTTTTTTGATGTTATATAAGTTCTCGATTATTGTACTTTGTTGTAAATTTTCGGATTTTTCTCTCCGGTCACTTTTAATTTACCAATTGCTCCTTTATTGAATGCCCGGAAAATAGAGTGGTCAACGATCACATATTCTCCCGGTTCTTCTACTTTAAATTCTACCATTGCTGCTCCACCTGCTGGAATTAAAGTAGTTTGAACATTTTCATTGAATTTTGTTCCGCCTTCTGGATAAACTTTATCAAAAATTTCTCCGATGACGTGGAATGAGGATGCTAAATTTGGACCGGCGTTTCCTACGAAAAGACGTACGGTTTCGCCCACTTTTGCCTGAAGCATTTTCTCGCCCATCAACGCATTTTTCTTACCGTTGAAAACTACATAAGTTGGTCTTTCGTCAACACCTTTGTCCTGATCAAATTCCTGAAGACCTTTTTCGTCGGTTTTTCCTTTTGTGTAGAATTCACCCTGCATGATGTAATACTCGCGGTCAACTTTCGCTAAACCACCTGCGGGTTCTACTAAGATCAAACCGTACATTCCGTTGGCAATGTGCAATGGAACCGGAGCTGCAGCACAGTGATAAACAAAAAGTCCTGGATTTAAAGCTTTAAAATTAAAGATCGCTTCTTTCCCCGGTGCAACGTTTGTTGCTTCTGCACCTCCACCTGGACCGTTTACGGCGTGAAGATCGATATTGTGTGGCATTACGCTGTTACTCGCATTTTTTAAGTGCAGTTCAACTTCGTCGCCGACTCTGATTCGGATAAATGATCCTGGAACCGTACTGTTAAACGTCCAGAATTTATAAGTAACACCGTCTGCAAGTTCACCTTCTTCTTCGGTGGCTTCTAAATGCACGATTACTTTTTTAGCTGCTCTGTCACCAATTGCGGCAGGAACGGTTGGTGGATTCACGGGTTTTTGATTCTCTGTTTCTCCGCTCACTTTAATTTCCATTGCGTTCTCTGATTTTGCAGAGGAACTGTCATTAGCATTCTGTTTACACGCCTGAAGGGTTAAAAGGGCTAATGCAAAGGTTGTAAGAATTTGTTTCATTTGATTGAATATTTAACTGTTTTTTAATAGGACAAATTTATCCGAATTAAAGTTGTTTTGAAAGTTTTTGGGTATGAGTTTTATCAGAGTCGAAAAACAATGTTGAGGAGCAACGTATTAATTTTTTTCAAGGTACGCTATTTCAAATAACTTCAGGTTTAGTGCGGGTTTCAACTAAATCGCTGACTTAGTGATCAATTGATAGAAAGTTTAAGAATGAGCGGTTCTGTGAGGTTTTTTTGAGAGTAGTATTTCGCACCACAAAGATTCGATTTCAAAGTATAATTTCCTTTTTGAATTACAAACTGATTTTTCGTGTGCGCCGGAACCGGAAGATTATAGATTTGACTGTTCGAGATCCCTACAATCCTTACGATGATATTACATCGTGTTGTATTTTCAATTACCGCTGCAGTATGTGTTTCCGCAGGATCCGGTTCGTTCAGCAAATAGGTGAGAACCTCGGCATTTACGTGCTTTTTATTGATCCTGTCTTTTTCAATTAAAGTCGTAAACTCGCTGTTTTCATTACCAGAATTATTAGAAGTTGTAGAAGTATTCGGTCTGTAAACCGGAGTATTCGTGGGCAATATGTCACATTTTACGAAGAGCATTAAAATGAGAAGCAGAACTAAGTTTTTCATTGAATCAGAATAAGACGTAAATATAATAAATATAAAAAAGCCGAAGGTTTTAAGTCGGCAATATTTCTTTTCAGATTTCGTATTTCATTTAAAGTGACTAATTCCTGAAAGTGTATTTTAATAGCAAAATTATGCGGATAAGAATCTAGCAAACCCTTTGTTTAAGGAAGCGAATATCCTAAAGTAATGAATGGAATTGAACTCGTAACAATATTAGAATTATACGAATCATAATATTTTGACCGTGTAATTGTGATTTTTCCAGTGTTAAAAGGCATCACCGAAGAAGAGTAATCTTTATTCATAAATAATTTGCCTATAAGATCTGAACTGTCATTATAATTTTCAAATCTTCGTCTTATCGTATAGTTTTTGTTAGGCTGCAGATTAATTAAAGGCAAACTTTTATAATCTTGTTCCGTTTTCGAGAAGGTGAAAATATTAGTATAAAGGATCGTATTATTTTCGTCAACAATTTCTATCACACAGGGTTTTCCGGTATAAGTTTGATATCCAACGCTGCACAAATTTAAAGCTTCAGAAACATGAAAAGTATATTCGTGAGTTCTTGCATCCATTGTAGTCTGAAAAAAATAATTTCCTGTATTTACAAAATCTGCAAAATAGTTCTCCATATTTGCGTTCTCTTCATCGCAGGCGTTCAGATCCTTAATAATAATTTTAATATTTGATAATGCTGAAACTGTATCATTTGAAGCTTTAACGATCGCAGTGATGACAGGATTCGTTTCAAAATCGAAATAATTTCTCGTTAGAACATATAAATTACCGGTCGAAGCATCAATTCGTAAAGCATTATTATTGGACTGCGATTCTAAAGAATAGGTGAGACTGCCAATATTTGTTGTTCCCGATATTTTCCCGATCAACATTTGAGTGGTCGGATTTTCATTGATGCTAAACGTAAAATCATTCATTGAAACCGAACTTTCTAAAACATCTGTTAATGAAATTTTAATCTGAATTTCTTTAAAAATAGTTCCATTTGAAATTTTTGCTACGCCAGAAATAATGGGATTGGATTCGAAGTCAAAAAAATCTGGATTCGCTACAAATAGTTCGCCTGTGCTGGAATTTATATCCATTGCACCACTAATATTTTGCGAGGTGATTTCGTATTTTAAGCTTCCCTGATTAGTTGTGGCGTTAATTTTACCGATTACTTCTTTTAACGCAGGATTTTCATCCATCGTAACTGCAAAATCGGAGGCTGTGATTACGGCCGCATTTTCTTCATCATGATTGCAGGAAAAGAAAATAAATAGGGAGAACAGTAACAATTTAGTAAAGCTTACTCTCATTCTAATTTTTATTTGCAGCAAATATATCTTATTATAACAAACATTAATAAAATATTTTTAGGCATCAAAAAATCCGACTATTTAAAATAGTCGGATTCGGATAATTCAGTTATTTTTCTACACCGAATAATTAGGTGCTTCCTGAGTGATAATAACATCATGCGGATGGGATTCTTTTAAACCACTTCCGGTAATCATCACCATTTTTCCGTCTGTTTGCAGCGCTTCGATATCTTTCGTTCCGCAATATCCCATTCCGGCTCTTATTCCGCCAGTTAGCTGGAAAACTACTTCTTCTAATTTACCTTTGTGGGGAACGCGGCCTTCAATTCCTTCGGGAACAAATTTCTTGGCTTCACTTTGAAAGTATCGTTCTTTTCCACCACGTCTCATGGCTGAAAGAGAACCCATTCCTTGATAAGCCTTAAATTTTCGACCCTGGAAAATAATTTCTTCACCCGGAGCTTCATCAGTTCCAGCCAATAAAGAGCCGAGCATTACGGCACTTGCTCCAGAAGCTAAAGCTTTTACAATATCTCCGGATAATTTAATTCCACCATCGGCAATTACGGCAACATTTTTAGTTTTCGCGTATTCGAAAACATTATAAATTGCAGAAAGTTGCGGAACACCAACGCCGGCTACAACACGCGTTGTACAGATTGAACCCGGACCAACACCCACTTTCAGAATGTTTGCACCAGCTTCGATGAGATCTTTCGCCGCTTCTGCAGTAACAATATTTCCACCGATAATATCTAAATCAGGGAAGTTTTTACGGATTTCTTTTACTTTATCTAAAACTCCTTTCGAATGTCCGTGTGCAGAATCTACCGCAATAATATCAACGCCTGATTTTACCAGAGCCGTAACTCGAGAAATGGTGTCGTCGCCAACGCCAACGCCGGCTCCAACGATTAATCGACCGTCTTTGTCTTTATTCGCATTCGGATATTCCATTTGATTATCAATATCTTTAATGGTTATTAAACCAACCAGTTTAAAGTCTTTATCAACGATCGGAAGCTTTTCTACGCGGTTATGCAAAAGGATCTGCTTGGCTTCCTCCAGATTTGTGGCTTTATTGGAAACAATGAGCTTTTCTTTGGTCATTAATTCTTCCACTTTCGCGTCAAGGTTTTCCTGATATTTTACATCGCGGTTTGTAATAATTCCGATCAAAGTATTATTATCATCGACTACAGGAAGTCCGGAGATCTTAAATCTTGTCATTAATTCTTTGGCTTCGGCTAAAGTATGATCTTTGGATAAGGTTACAGGATCGGAGATCATTCCGTTCTCGGAGCGTTTCACATTGTAAACCTGAGTTGCCTGCTCCTCAATCGGCATATTTTTATGAATAAAACCAATTCCACCAACTCTTGCTAAAGCAATTGCCATTTCAGCTTCTGTAACGGTATCCATTGCTGCAGAAACGATGGGAACATTAAGCGTAATTTTATCGGAAAGTCTTGATTTAAGGGAAACCTGATTAGGTAAAACTTCTGAGTAAGAAGGGATTAAGAGAACGTCATCGAAAGTGATGGCAGTTTCTACTATTTTGTTTTGAATAGACATCTTTACTTTCTGTGCAAAATTAAGTTATTTTTATTTAAAATGAAAATATCCTGTTTTTCTTAACAAAAATTTAATTTTAAAAACAAGTCGTAACTAAACCTGATTGACTCCATTTTTATTTTTTTTATGGAATCGTCGAAACTTGTACCTCGTTTTGCAGCGAAAAGCCCGCAAAGAGGCGCGAGCGAAGCGAGTGCCGAATGAGGACTTGTAGTGAAAAGCAGGTTCCTGGCTTCTAAAAAAATAGCCGCAAATGATGCGGCTATCTTTTAATGAAAATTTAATTTATTGATTGACGAGCTTTTTAATATCGTGTTTCTCCGAATAATTTATAAGCCTGGAAATATCATCTGCGGTAAATTTTCCGGAAACATCTACAAGAACCATTTCTGCTTCGGAACTGATCGTGATCATGAGTTTTTTAATGACTTCGCCGGTTTGTTTTGCCTGAAAATTAATCGTCTCGGTATCTTTTTTTACGGTCATCCATTCTTCAAAATTATTGCTGGAGAGGTATTTTGAAAAATCTTTCATCATTTCTCTGTTTCCGTTTTCTACGGTCATTACTTTAATATCAGAAACTTTGGAGATGAGGTTGATGAGTTCTTCACTTTCGCCATCGTCGCGCAAAGATCTTTTTACAATTGGTTTGGCGAGAAACATGGGAACATTAATGCTCGTAAATTTTGCATCACCATAATTGTAAGAAGGATTATCGAAAAATGCCATTTTGGGTTTGCTCGAAACCATGCATGATTGCAGAGAAATCATCAGAATAGCGAAAATTGGTAAAATATATAATTTTTTCATGATTTTAATTTAAAGGTTTAATGCTTCCACCGCTTGATGTTTTTGTATCGCCGTTGGAAATTTGAGGATTTCCTTTGTACCGGATAGATGCTCCGGAGCTTGCTGTACCGACTAATTTTTCATTGGCATGCACTTTAATTGTTGCACCGGAGGAGGCTTCAGCATTCACTTGATTAGCCACTAAGTTTTGAGCATTACAAGCAGAAGCGCTGGATAGATCGAACGAAACTTTGTCCGCTTTTCCTGTAATTGTTGACATCGACCCGCTGCTTCCTTCCAGTTCGAAACTGTTTGCGTTCACATCTATTTTTGCACTGGAACCTGAACTGATATCTACATAAACTGAATTTTTAATATTCAGATCTGCATTCAAATTCGCGCCAGAGGAAATATCTGCTTTAAATTCATTTTCATTAATGGTATTGATAGTTGTGAAAAGAGAACCCGAAGAAACTTTGGTATAAGAAAGTCTCGGTGCTTCAACGGTTACTAATAGTTTTTTGAAGTTTAAATTCTTGTTGTTCTTATTTTTTACTGCAATCACCAGAATGCCGTTTTCAACTTCTGTTGAAATATATTGCTGCATATTCGGATCGGTATCAACAACTACAGACTGGTTATTTCCCTGCGTGAAATTCACTTTGATGCCACTTGAAACGGAAACTCCTGTAAATTTCCCGACATTCCGAACTTGAGTTGTCCCATTTGAACTGATATTTTCCGTGGTAATCGTGCTAATTGGTGCAGAATTCTGCGCTTCGTTGATCAGATTATTCACATCATCCATGGAGATTTTTCCTTCCAGCATGAGTAACATCGTGTTTCCCTCAGAATTAATACTAAGTAAAAGATCATCTAAAATCCCATTCTTCGCATCCGAAGACAAGAACTTAATTTTGTTGTCTTTGCTGTTCACAGTCATTAATTCTTCGTACTTCATGTTTTTCAAAGAACTTGTAATATCCGACTGTAATTTTTGAAACTGAATTTGTTTTCCCTGCTGATCAGGTTTTGACGAAGCGTTTGGTTTTTCCACGATGAGGATTTTCAAACCGTTGATCTTACTGAGCAAAGGTTTAATTTGAGACAGTTCATCGTCGGCAATGTTTAATTTGTTGAGCATGTTAAACATTGGTTTTGCGATCTTGATGGAGGTTACTCCATCTGCTTCCTGGTATTTTTCAAAAAGCTGATCCAGTTTATCTTTTTGCGCATTTATTTGAAAGAAATACGAAAAGAAAAGGGCGAATATGATGATTAATTTTTGCATGATATTTTATTTTTAATAGTCATTGTTAAAGTTGTTCACTGCTTCGGTTGAAGCCACTGTTTTAGAAACATTTTCAGATAAGATGCGGAAGGAATACTTTGTGAGGTCGATTGCTTCCTGCTCGTTTTCAATTTTTTGTCCGTTGATGATGACGTAATTGGATTGATAGTTTATTTTTTTCTCGTCTTCTTTTTTTGCAGATTTTTCAAGAGAATTTTGAACATATTGCGGTCTCGATTGTCTTCTGATGCGACCTCTTTTCGGAAGAATTTTTTCTGTAACGTCGGCATCAAATTTTATGGAGGTGGAGTCAGAAAGTAAAGTATCGGAAACGACGCTCAGCGTGTCTTTATTTTGCATAGCGACAATTTCATTTCCATTTCCGAAATTGTCTTTTTGTTTTTGAATTTCATTTCGTACCAGATTATCTTTATCCGTAATAGTAGAATTGGTCGATGTTTTAAAAACGATTCCGAGGGAGACAAGCAGTACTAAACTTGCCGCCATCAAAAATATTTTCGGAATTCCACCACCTTTCGTTTTCGTCACTAACGGAATAATCTTATCTTTCTTTTCGGTTTCTGCCAAAAAATCCTCGAAATTCCAGTTCATTTTATCTTCTTTGAGCTCATTGAAGATTTCCTTGTATTTTTTGTCGGTATCGTTGGTATTCATTTCAAAATTGTTTATAAACTTTCTATCATTCTGTTTTCAAAATCCATGAGTTTTTGGATCTGTTCTTTCACTTTCTGCCGCGCTCGCATTAAATTTACGCGTACAGCATTTTCTTCCATTTCCAAGATCACCGATATTTCTGAGACTTCATATTCTTCCACATCTTTCAGGTGAATCACTGCCTTTTGTTTCTCCGGCAAAAGGTTGATAAATCCTATGATCTGTTCCTTTAAATTATTGGTTTCAACCTGGTAAAGCTCACTTCTGTGCATTTGAAAATCTGCAAAACCCATTTTCACATCGTGGTGCTTTAATCTGTTGAGGCATTCATTTTTTACCGATTTCAAGGCGTAAGATTTCAGATTTCCAAAGTTCGCGAGTTCTTCTTTTTTCTGCCAGAATTTCATCATCAGATCCTGTACAACATCTTCCGCTTCGTCACTGCTCGTCACGAATCTTTTCGCAAAACGATACATCTCATCTTTGAGACAGAATACCGTATTTTTAAAAATATCGTGGGTCATAGTTTTGTTTCTATAAGTAAGACAACTAATTTCCGAATTATATTACATCAAAATAAAAAAAACTTCAAAATAGTTTTGAAGTTAGGATTTAGTAAGATTTTAGAATTAACTCTAATCGAAAGTATGATTATTAGAACTTTAACAAAATCAATAGGAGCGGGCTTTAGCCCGTTTTACAAAAGTAGAAAGCATTTAACTTTAGCCAAAACTTATTAACCAATTAATTTGAGGTATTAAATTATTTTCTTTTGAGGCAGACATTTGACTAAGTCGAATGTCCATTTATCGTTTTTTTAAGGCAGACATTTCCGCCTTCCACTCCCGCTTTTTTTATTGTTATCTTCGACTTCGCTCAGACAACAATAAAAAAGAGCTTCGTTCAAGTCGGGCTGCAGATTCTGTTTTAATATAACTTGGAGTTATGCGTGAAAAAATATAAATTAAAATTACTATTCATTCAAGCGGTTTTCAATATCCATTCTTTGATGAAGTATTCTGATGATTTCTACGGTATCTCTTTTTGATTTTCTGTAAAATATAAGATGAGATTTTACTTTTGTAGAGCGATAACCTTTTCTAATATGTTCGAATGATTTGCCACTTTCAAAATTATCAGTGATATATTCAATCTCATTTAGGATAAGATTATAATAGCGGTCTGCCTGTTCTTGAGACCAATTTTCATAAGTATATATCCAAATGTTTTCAAGATCTTCATTTGCTTTTTCACTTATTTCAAAGGTCATTTGACGAGGTGTTTGGCGTGAATTTTTTTCAAATTTTCATTCCTGTCAAAATCTTTTACGATTCCACTTTTTTCTCCGATTTTAAGTTCGTTGATCAAGGTCTTCGTTTTATTTTCTTCACTTTCCATTAAACGCAACGCATTTCTAATGACTTCACTTACAGACGAAAATTTTCCGGAAGTAATTTTTTCGTTGACAAAATTTTCAAAATAATCGCCAAGTAATATTGATGTATTTTTTCCCATTTCGATTTTAATTTAAAACAAATGTACCAAGTTTTGGTATTAATGACAAATCTATTTGTAAGTATTTTTAAAAGGTAACTGTATTGATTAACAGTTTTTTAAATAAATAATGAAAATCTTTAGATCTACAAATCCGTCACTTTCTTCTCAATTTTATAAACCGTTCCCCGAAAAGTCGCCACCAAGATTTTATGCTGATTCGTAATCGAAATATCATAAACTCCAGTTTTTCGGGTGTCAGAAATCAAAACACTTTCCGCCGTTAAAGTGTCACGTAACCTTATTGCTTTTGTGAAATTCATGGAACAATGCAACGCAACCGAAGCTTCGTTCGTATTATTACTCGAAAAAGCCAATGCAGAATCCGCCAAAGAAAATGTAACGCCTCCGTGAACCGTTCGCAATCCGTTGATCATTTCTTTTTTTACAGGCATTTCAATAAGACAATATTTCTCCCGAATTTCGATGAGTTTAATTCCCATCCATTGTGAAAAATAATCTTGATTGAGCATGTATTGAGCGAGTTCGTGAGGAGTCATATTTTTAATTTTTCTCTATATAATGTGTATGAATTTTTCATTCTCTTAATCTGATAAAATTCGATATTTTTATCAGATAGCATATTAATTATTTTGATTTTATTTGGCGAACTCATGCAAAATCCTAGCGTAATAGACTTTAAGGATTTTGCACTATAATTATGTTCACCGGGAAGCATTGTAATTATTCTTACTTCCCTTTCATATTTCCAATTTATAGATTTTCGCTCAAATAAATTTTCTCTTAATGTTTTATGATTTGCATTAATGATTTTTGGTTCAATTTTGAAGATTTTATTTGAATAATGGATATCAATTTTTGAAATTGAATTTTCTAAATATTCCTCTCCATCTTTATATTTTATATTAAACTCTTTTACGTTTTCAATTTCATATTCAATGCAAAATCCTTTATGTCCAGACGAATAATGTGCCCACATTAATTCATTTAAAATATCTTTTGAAAGACAATAAATTCCGTATTTTTTGAAGTGATTTATTATATTTAAATATGCCTCTGAAAGATTTTCTGCATTTTTATTATTGGAGTCAACCAGTTTAAAAAAACTTAAAACCCGTAAAGTGGCAGTCAAATTTCTTTTAAAACTATCAATATTATATAACGCTTCACTTGGATCATTTAAATCTTGAATTTTAGACGCCCAAAATTTATTTGATTTTATGAAACCTAGATCTCTATCAATATTATCAATGCCTTGATATTTATAAAGTCTCATTATTGATCATTCTTTTCAACAAAATACTTTGTCGATATCTTTCTTCCTGATATTCGTTATAAAGATTTTGCAACGTTTCCGAAACTTTATCATAACCAATATCAAATCCCCATTTCAACAAACCTTTAGGATAATTCACTCCTTTTTGCATGGCTAATTCTATGGCTTCATCATTGGCAATTCCGAGTCGTTTTGCTTCTACAGCTTCGTTAATTAGCATTGATAAAATCCTTAAAAAGATTTCTTGGTAGAGTTTTTCGTTTTTTTCAGGAACTGGCTTTTCAGCGTTTTCAGCGTAATCGTAAAATCCTTTTCCAGTTTTCCGGCCATGTAGTTTTGCCTCGCTCATTCTTTGCTGAAGCAAACTCGGTTTGTATTTTGGATCGTAAAAATAATCGGCGTAAACGGTTTTTGTTACGGAGAAATTCACATCAATTCCAATAAGATCCATGAGTTCAAATGGTCCCATTTTGAAATTTCCCAAAGTTCGCATCGCATCATCGATCTGTTCGGGAGTTGCTATGTTTTCTTCGGCAATTCTTAAGGCTTCCCCATAAAACGGACGAGCAATTCTATTCACAATAAATCCCGGAACATCTTTCGCGATCACCGGAACTTTTCCCCAGCTTTTCATCAACGTAACGATTTCGCCTGCTAAGTTTTTCTCAGTTAATAAACCAGGAATAATTTCTACCAAAGGCATTAGCGGAGCCGGATTGAAAAAATGAATTCCAATAAAACGTTTCGGGTTTTTTAATTCTGAAGATAGGGAAGTAATCGAAATCGAAGAAGTATTACTTGAAATAATACATTCCTCAGAAACAATTTCTTCTAAATTTTGAAAGACTTTCGTTTTGATTTCTTTGTTCTCGATAATGGCTTCGATGACCAAATCACACGATTTAAAATCTTTTAATTCTGTGCAAAATTTGATTCGGTTGTAAATGTTTTCACTTTCTTCGAAATCAATTTTATTCTTTTCGACCAATCTTGCCAAAACTTTCTGAAGTCCTTCTAATGATTTTTCGGTCTGCTCTGCGTTTTGATCATAAAGAAAAACTTCACAGTTATTCATGGCTGCAACTTGTGCAATTCCAATTCCCATGGTTCCAGAACCGATAATTCCTACATTCATAATGTGTTGATATGTTGATGTGATGATACGGTAATTCGTTGATGAGAAAAATTGTCACATCAACTCATCATCAAATCATCGATTTACCTTCCTTTATACTCTGGTTTTCTTTTTTCTAAAAATGCAGAAACTCCTTCCATAAAATCTTCTGATTCTGCTGCTTCCTGCTGAAGTATTCCTTCTACATCTAATTGTTGAGAAAGGTTATTGTCATAAGATTCATTAAAAGCTTTTTTCGTGAGTGAAATTGCTTTCGTTGGTAAATTCGAAATTTGTTCTAAAATTCCCCTAGCATTCACTATAAAATTTTCATCTTCAAAAACATCTGCGATCAGACCTAAACTTTTTGCTTCCGTTGCTGATAATTTCTTACCTGTAAACGCCAGATAATTTGCCTGTTGTCTTCCCAAAAGTTTTGGTAACCAATAGGTTCCGCCGGTATCCGGAATTAATCCAATGTTTACAAAAGCCTGAGAAAAATAAGAAGATTCTGTTGCTAACGTAAAATCACAGATCAAAGCTAACATTGCTCCGGCACCAACTGCAGGACCATTGACCAGAGAGATCACTGGTTTTCGGGCGCTTGCAATTTCTTTGACCAAAGGATTATAATAATCGATAACCATTCTTTGAATAACGCGGTCTTCTTCAGGATCGCTGAAAGACATAGCGTCTTTTAGGTTTTGCCCGGAACAGAAGGCTTTGCCACGACCAGAAATAGCGAGACAACGAACATTTTCGTCCCGGCTTCCGTCGTGAATAAATTTTCGCAGTTCTATAAGTAAAGTTTTGTTTAAGCTGTTGTATGTTTTCTCGTCATTGAGATAAGCGATCTGTAATTTTCCCTCTAAATGAGTTTCTATTTCGAGTTGCGTGTACATATTAATGTGCTGATTTGGTGATGTGTTAATGTGAAGAGGTTTTTCCAATATCAATGTCTTCAAACAAAGATAAAGTTTTAATTATATTAAAAATAATGCTTTGAATAATGGTTTTTTTAATTATCAAATTAGCACATGATCAAATTATCAAATCGAATTAATGACACTTGAAATAATCAAAAGGTTCCAGACAGTCGTTGCATTGATAACTTGCTTTGCAAAGAGTAGAACCGAATCGGCTGATTTGTTTTGTGTTTTCAGAACCGCATCTCGGGCATTTTTTTGGAACGTTTAAATGGTCTTCGTAATTTCCTTTTTCAGGAGGCGTAATTCCGTAAACGCGTAGTTTTTCGCGGGCTTCATCGGTGATCCAGTCGGTTGTCCAGATCGGGGAGATTTTAGTCGACACTTTTGCCTTAATTCCTTTTTCTTTAAAAAGTTTAATAATGTCTTCTTCAATATTAAACATTGCCGGACAAGCCGAATAGGTCGGCGTGATAACAATTTCTGCTTCATTGTCGCCAATCATTTTTGCTTCCCGAACAATGCCAAGTTCCACGATGTTTATAACGGGAATTTCGGGATCAGGAATATGGGAAAGAAGTTCGAATAAGTCTCGTTCTATTTTAACCATAGAATTTTTAATTTTTTAACCACAAAAGGCACAAAAGTTTTCTGATTATTAAAGTGAAAATGATGCTTTGAAAGTTCACAAAAACTGAAAATCAATAATTTTACAGCTATCAATTATCACCTAAATTTACCAGGCGCAGTTAGGATACGTTTTTTGCATAAACTGCAATTCACATAAAATAAATCCAAAATATTCTGTGTGATAACCGGTTCTTGAGCCTTTTTGCATGAAATCACTTTCAGGAATATCGATACCAAAGTTCTGGAAATCCTGCATAATCGTTGTTTTCCAGGTTTCGTGAATCTGCTTTCCGTCGGGAACGATATCTAATTTCACCAGATCTTCTTCACCCGGAGTTTCTGCAAACATTCCGGCGGTATATTCCCAAAGATTTTCAACTGCATTCTGGATGCGGGTTTTGCTTTCTTCGGTTCCACCTGCAAACATTTTAATCCAGGTTGAAGTATGCGTATAATGATATTTTACTTCTTTCAAAGATTTCTCTGCGATTCCTGAAAGTTGTTCGTCGCTGCTTTTCATCAATTCTGTATAAAGAATTTTTTGATAAACTGCGAAGAAATAAACCTTCAAAATGGTGTTCGCATAATCTCCATTTGGAAGTTCTGCTAACTGACAATTCAAATATTCTTTTTCTAAACGAAGAAAAGCCAGATCATCTTCGGTTTTTCCAAGATCCTGAATTTGAGCGGCATATTTATAAAAATTATTAGACTGTCCGAGATCATCCAAAGCGATATTTGTCAAGGCGATATCTTCTTCCAGATAAGGACCCTGTCCGCACAGTTCGCCCAATCTCTGACCAAAAATCAAAGTATCATCGGCTAATTTTAAAGTATAATTAAAAAGTGGATTCATTTGTAATGTTAGGTGTTAGATGTTAGGTGTTGGGTGATTGGCAGTGTGAAAAACATCTGACATCAATCATCCATCATCCTGCGTTTACATGTTTTTCACATCATTCGGGATTTCGTAAAAAGTCGGGTGGCGATAGAGTTTATCATCTGCCGGATCGAAAAATGCTTCTTTGTCAATTCCTTCAGAAGTTACCAAATATTTGCTCGGTACGACCCAAATTGAGGTTCCTTCCATTCTTCTGGTATAAACATCGCGCGCTGCCTGAAGTGCCATTTCGGCGGTTGCTGCCTGTACGATTCCTGCGTGTTTATGGGATAGTCCTGGTTTTGTCTGTATAAAAACTTCCCACATATCTAAGTTGGTCATTGCTCTAAATTTTATGGTTTAAAGATAAAGATTTTTAATGAATTCCGTATCGTTCAAAAGATTGCCAGTACTTATCTTTATAGATTTCGAAGGTCATTTCGTAGTCCGGATATTGATCGACTGTTTCTGCGAGGACTTTAGAAATCCTGCGGAAGTCTTTGCTGACAAAATAGATCTCCCGTAAATTTTCCGCGGTTTCACGGCCTAAATTCAGGTTTCCTTCATTTTCTTTTAACTGAAGCATCATTTCATCTTCAATTGTATTAAAAAGGTCGTAATCATGATCGTCTGGAAAACCGTTGGCTTCATCGCCTTTAAAAGCAATTCTCAAAACAGAAATCCAGGGATGCGAGGCTTTTTGATTCCACTGCAACAGATCAACATTCACCGTGGCAAGCAAAGGAAAGCCGTTTTCCAGAGTTCCTTCGAGTAAAGAATAGGAATCTTCGGAGGTTTCAATTTTAGCGCTTACGTATTTTTCGGTAAATTCTCTTTCCCGCCAACTCAGAAAATCTTTCAGTTTTACGATAGGAATTAATTCTTTTTCGGCCTCATGTTTCCCTAAAATCGAAAAATTATCGATTTGAGTAATAAAGTTGAGTTCTCCTAAATAATTATCGATAAAGAGATAAGTTCCGTTGATGATTTCGTTTTCATTTTCATCATTCATATCCTCATGAACAAAGACTAAGTCAATTTCGTCGGGATAATCTTCATCGTCGTTCGAGTAAAAGTAAACGGTATTTTTATCGAAAACATAATCAGCAAACTGGATGCTGATATTTTCGATTCTCGTTTCTGGTTTAAGCGCTGTGAATTTCCAATTTTGAAGATTTGGAGCAGCTTTTACAAATTCTTCTGCATAAACAATATCTTTTATATTCCCATCAACAGTGATAATAAGCTCTGCGGTAGTTTCAGAAGACATTCCGGTGAGAACGAAGAAATTCTCATCAATCTCTTTTAATTTTGGTAAAATAATATCCAGAAATTTTTCTTCAATAAAATCGTGCTCTTTTACGATCGTAAAAAATTCTTTTTCCTGAGTTTCAAACCAGTTCCAAAAGTCCCTGTAAGAATTATTGTTTTTATTTTCTACGCTCATAAATTTTGTTTTTCCCCATTAATGTAAACTGCATCTGCCTTTAAACTGCCCTGATGATAAAGAACGTTCTGGAAATTATCTGTTTTAAAGGTAACGAAATCGGCTTTTTTCCCTTTTTCTAAAGTTCCGCGGTCTTCTAAACTCAGCGCAAATGCGGACCGGAAAGTAATTCCTGCCAAAACTTCTGCCGTTGACAATTTTTCGAAAGTCGCTAAAATACTTGCTTGAGCGATTAAATTCCCCATTGGTGCAGAACCCGGATTCCAATCGGATGCGATAGCGAGAATTCCACCTGCATCTAAAATTTTCCGTGCTGGTGTAAATTTTTCGCCTAATCCTAAACTTGCACCCGGAAGTGCCGTTGCAACGGTTTCTGATTTCGCGATAAATGCAATATCTTCATCAATTGTTGCTTCTAAATGATCGGCTGATTTTGCACCAACTTCTACCGCAATTCTGGAACTTCCTGAACTGAATTGATCGGCATGAACGGTAATTTCGAAACCGAGTTTTTTTGCTTTTAATAAAAAGTCTTTGCTTTCTTCCGGTAGAAAAGCGGATTTTTCAATAAAAATATCAACACGTTTTGCGAGATTTTCTTCTTTTACTTTTGGTAAAATTTCATCGATGATGAATTGTAAATATTCTGTTGAATTTCCTTCAAAATCTCTGGGTTTTAAATGTGCAGAAAGGCAAGTTGGAACCAAAGTCGCTTTCGTAAACGATTGCGCTTTTTTTATGACACGCAACATTTTTAATTCATTTTCGACATCTAAACCGTAGCCTGATTTAATTTCAATCGTCGTAATTCCTAAGGAAACTAAAGTATTTATTCTTTCCAAAATGGTCTTCAATAATTCTTCTTCGCTCGCGATTCTCGTGTGTTGAACGGAACTCCAAATACCACCGCCAGTTTCAGCGATCTCTAAATAGGTTTTTCCGGCATTTCGCATGGCAAAATCATTGGCGCGATTTCCACCAAAGCAAATGTGCGTGTGAGAATCTACAAAAGCAGGCAAACAGATCTGTTCACCTTCAATATTGTCAGTTTCAATAGTTGGGAACTGATTTTTCAATTCTTGAAAAGAACCAACGATTTCGATTTTTCCCTCTTTGATTAAAAGTCCGCCATCAGTAATAATTTCGAGTTGGTCATCTGAAAGTTTTCCACGTAAGGGAAGATTAGCGAGCGTAATGATTTGTTTGAAAGGGCCTATTAATTTCATGAGGTGATTTTTAAGATGTTGTCAAAATTTAAATAAAAGACATTTAAGGAGAAGTCCAAATTTTTTTAAACATATAAGATACTTGAGCTAATTATATTTTTAAGGTGAAAAGATCGCATCAGTTTTAAAAGTCTTTTATCTTCTGCGAACTTTATTCCTATAATTTATCCAAGCCTTAGGTGACTTATATGGTTAAAAAATTAAATATGCTTCAACTTTACTATTTCCTTTTTCTATCAATTTACTCCGTTTTCTTTAGATGATCAAAAACCATTTTGGAAAGTGGAATAAACATCAATCCAGCCACAATAAATATGATAAATGCTTTTTGCAAACCAAAGGCACTTGCAAGATACCCAATAATCGGCGGTCCTAAAAACATTCCAACCGTAGAATAGGTGCTGATAATTGAAATTACAATCGGAATGGAATATTTTTTAGCTTTCCCTGCGAGGATGAAAGTCATTGGGTAAAGTCCCGAGACTCCAAATCCGACCATGCAAAATCCAATCAAAACGGGAATAAGAGTCGGAAAAATTGTGGCAAGTAAAATTCCTGCGGTTACCAAAACCGAACTCGCAATGTAGAGATTCTGCATCCCAAACTGCTCCATCATTCTGTCGATTGTTAATCTGGAAATCGTCATGCAAACCATGAACAGTAAATAACCATAGGTGAAAACTTCCTGTTTCACAATTTCTTTAAGATAAACACCGTTCCAGTCATACATCCCACCCTCGCAAATTGCCGCAAAAAAGACGATAAATCCTAGAAGGGAAATGTATTTGCTGGGTTTTTGAAATTTAAAAGGATTGCTTATTTTGGATTTATCATTTTTAATAAGAAAAGGAAACATGCAGATAATTATGAGGAGCCCAAATAAAATAATCATCACAAAATGCCAAAAGATCGAAATGTCATATTTGATCATGACCGTAGAAAAAAGTACGCCTAAAATCCCGCCAATACTCCAGACGCCATGAAATTTCCCCATGATCCTTTTCTTAAATTTTTGCTGAATGGAAAGTGACTGGGTATTGATTGCAACGTTTATAATTCTCAGGGAAATCGAAAATAAAACAAGGGAAATTATCAGTCCAAACATCGAGAATCCCCAACCGATCAACAATAAAGACAGCAAAAAAGTTACGCTGGCTAATTGCAGGGGAATTCTGCTGTCATATTTTGCGACGAGCCAGCCTGACAAGGGAATTCCGATAATTGCACTTGCAGGCATGATCATTAATAAATTTCCCAGATCTCCTTCGGTAAGATTAAAATTAGCTTTGATGGTGGGGATTCTGGAAGCCCAGGTAGAAAAACAAATTCCAGATAATAAGAAGTAGGCCGATAACGCAATTCTCTGCTTTTGAGGTGTTGAAAACATATCGCGCAAAATTACGATATTAGAGTTTTAAATTCCGGGTGTTTGCGCCATTAAATTGAAATTGAAAGGAGAAATCTTAAGTCGCAATTTTTTTTTAAAAAAAAGATAAGAATATTTCCCTCTGAAAATTTTCTATCTTTGAATAAATTTAAGAAAATGCCCGATTTTTTGCATCCCGATCAAGAAAATTTCTCCGAGGATGAATTGATTTTAGAAGAGAAAATCCGTCCGCAGAGTTTTCAGGATTTTGCCGGACAGCGCAAAACTTTGGATAATTTAGAAGTGTTCGTTGCTGCGGCGAAAAACCGTGGTGGAGCTTTGGATCACGTTCTTTTACACGGTCCGCCTGGTTTAGGAAAGACAACTTTAGCCCATATTATTGCGAACGAATTGGGAGTTGGCTGCAAAATAACATCAGGTCCTGTTTTGGACAAACCCGGAAGTTTGGCTGGATTGCTAACGAATTTAGAAGAAAATGATGTTTTATTTATCGATGAAATTCACAGACTTTCGCCGATTGTAGAAGAGTATTTATATTCGGCGATGGAAGATTATAAAATCGATATCATGCTGGAAAGTGGTCCGAATGCAAGAAGTGTTCAGATCGGATTAAATCCTTTTACTTTGGTTGGCGCAACCACCAGAAGTGGAATGTTGACTAAACCGATGTTGGCGAGATTTGGTATTCAGTCGAGATTAGAATATTATACGATTGAACTTTTATCAATGATTATTGAAAGAAGTGCGCGCGTTTTAGATGTTAAGATCTACGAAGATGCTGCTTTGGAAATCGCCAGAAGAAGTCGTGGAACGCCCAGAATTGCCAATGCGCTTTTGAGAAGAGTTCGGGATTTTGCGGAGATCAAAGGAAATGGCGAAATTGAAATTAATATTACGAAATTTGCTTTGAACTCATTAAATGTTGATGAATTCGGACTCGATGATATGGACAATCGAATTATGCGTGTGATGATTGAGAACTTCCGTGGAAAACCGGTCGGAATTTCGGCATTGGCAACTTCGATTGGGGAAAATCCGGAAACTTTGGAAGAGGTTTATGAACCGTTTTTGATTCAGGAAGGTTTTATTATCCGAACGCCGAGAGGTAGAGAAGTTACTGAGAAGGCGTATAAACATTTGAACATTGCGGTGCCGAGAAGACCGGATGAATTGTTTTGAAGAGCCAAGTAAAAAGTAAAAAGAACCAAGTGAAAAGACGAAGTTCTTATATTTAACAATCTATATGGTAAGAAGCTAAAATATGCAGCCCGACTTGAGTGGATCCCGATGTAAAATCGGGAGGGAACGGAAGGCGGAAATGTCTGCCCAAATAAAAATAGATCAGAATTTAAAAATTAAAAATTTATGAAACTCTATCCTATACAGTGTGGAAAATTTAAATTAGATGGTGGTGCCATGTTTGGTGTGGTGCCGAAAACGCTTTGGCAACGGACTAATCCGGCTGATGAAAATAATTTAATTGAATTGGGAACGCGTTCACTTTTGGTGGAAGACGGCAAAAAACTGATCCTCATCGATTGTGGTTTGGGAAACAAGCAGGACGAAAAATTCTTCGGTCATTACTCCCTTTGGGGCGATGATACTTTGGATAATAACCTGAAAAAATATGGTTTTGTTAAAGAAGATATTACCGATGTTTTTTTAACGCACCTTCATTTTGACCATTGTGGTGGCGCGATAGAGTGGAATGATGACCGCACCGGTTACCAGTCTGCTTTTAAAAACGCGCATTTCTGGACGAACGAAGATCATTGGAAATGGGCAACTGAACCGAATCCGAGAGAGAAAGCAAGTTTCCTGAAAGAGAATATTTTGCCAATGCAGGAAAGTGGACAATTGAATTTTTTGGCAACGCCACAAAATGGCAATTATGGTTTCGCTCCAGACTTGAAAATGGATGTGATCTTTGTGGACGGACATACCGACAAACAGATGCTTCCCGTGATTCAGTATCAGGAGAAAACGATTGTTTTCGCCGCAGATCTCATACCAACGGTTGGACATATTCCACAGGTTTACGTGATGGGTTATGATACTCGTCCACTTTTGACGATGGAAGAAAAGGCGAAGTTTTTGAAGCAGTGTGTTGATAATGACTATCTTTTGTTTTTTGAACACGATGCGCACAACGAATTGGCGAGTCTAAAAATGACCGAAAAAGGAATTCGCTTAGACCAGACTTTTAGTATGAACGAAGTTTTTGGTTACTAAAAACAGAACAACTTATATAAAATTATGATAGAAGAAGAAGCCGAACCCGAACCCAGGGAAAACGCAAAAATTATTGGCATAACCGGCGGAATTGGATCGGGAAAATCAACGGTGTCGCAATTCATCGAAGAAGCAGGATTTCCTGTATATTATTCAGATCTTCGGGCGAAAAATATTGCGAATGACAATCCTCCGCTTGAAGCAAAGATCAAGGAACTTTTAGGAGAAAGATCCTACGATGAGAATGGCTTTTACAGTCGGAGATATGTGAGTGAAATTGTTTTCCACAACGACGATTTGTTGCTTCAGCTCAATGCCCTGATTCATCCCGCGGTGAAGATCGATTTTGAAAACTGGGTGAGTCAGCAGACCAGTCCGTTAATTTTTAAAGAAACTGCGCTTTTATTTGAATTGAAGCTGAACGAAAACTGTTACAAATCAATTTTGGTGACCGCTGATGACAATTGCCGATTAAAAAGAGTCATGGATCGGGATCAAAAAACCTATCGGGAAGTAGAAATGATCATTCAAAAACAAATGCCGGAAAAGGATAAAATTAAATTTGCAGATTTCGTCATTTATAATAATGATGGTTTGGAAGAGTTAAAAATTCAAACCCATAAAATACTTAATGATCTGAAAGACGGCTTGAAAAAATAAGCCATTTTCTTCATAAAAAAACCTGAATTTCAACAGAATTCAGGTTTTTGTTTGTAAAGCTGTTGCTTTTTATTCTCGATTTTTAACCAGAACCCAACCGCTGTATTGCGTTACCGTAGTAAATCCAGGTTCTTTCCATTTCATCACATACCAGTAACTTCCGGTGGATACCAGTTTGCCAAAGGATTTTCCATCCCAGGAAAAGCGATTATTATTGTCACCCGTAAATACAATTTTACCGTAGCGATCGAAGATCTGAATAAACGGTTCTTCTTTTTTCAGCAGATCCGAATAATTAAGAACATCATTTAGACCATCGCCATTCGGAGTAATCACATTAAAGAGTTGAATCACATTAATGTCTGCAGAAACCGGTGTACAATTATCGGCAGAAATAACATAAACCGTATGATCGCCACCTAAAACGTTCGTGAAAACATTTGAAGTTTGATAGTTATTCCCATCTAATGCATATTGGTAAGGAGGATTTCCGCCTGTAACTGTTACTGTAACGGTTGAACCTTGAATTTCTACGCCCGTAATTAAAGGTAACGAAACTGCTTTCACCGAAACATTCTGTCGGTACGTACAACCGTTGGAAGTTAAATCGACCCAGTAATCACCAACCGGAACAGTAATGTCATGGGTAGTTTCTCCGGTACTCCACACATAATCGTCGAAACCAATTCCTGCCTCGAGGATTGTGGTTGCTTCTGGACAAATATTTTGATCCACAAGAAGATCAGATTTTTTAGGTTTTTGAATGTTTATTATTAGTTTACCAATGACATCGCAGAAATTATTTTTGTGAAATCTTAAATAATAAATAGCAGTATTGTTTATCGAGGCATTATTAGAAATTGCATTTATATTATTTTGAGCATTAGCTAAAGTGCCAAAGTATGAAACACTAACGCCAGGATCAGTGGTGAATTGAGAAATATAATTCGATAAGTTCACCAATTTAATTCCATCAAAATCATCATCACAGACTTTTGCTGTTACCTCATCTTTAAGCAAAGGAAGATTGTTTCCGAATTTGAAATCAATAGATCTTGTTTCCGCTGGGCAGTAAGGTGAAGTTGCTCTTACATAAATGGTTGTATTGGTTGAATAAGTCCAGGTGTTCGGATTTAGGATCGCATTCTGTAACTGAGGATCTGTAAAATATTCTACAGTGAAGAATGCGAAATTGGGCAAAATTTGTGGGGTAACAGCTGAGAGATTGACCGTTATACTGCCATCAAAATTCTCGTCGCAGTTTGTAGCGTTGAATGTCGTCACTTTCCAGAGCGGTTTCGGCGCTTCAAGAATGGTGATATTTTTTGTGAAAACACAGCCGGAAGAATTGGTGAATGAAACCGTATAAACTCCCGCAGGTAATATCGCGGTCTGCGTTGTGGAAATGGTCGTAGCTCCTTTTTTCCAAAGATAAGCGGTGTAAGTAGATTCCGCATTTAATGTTTTGGAACTTCCTGCACAAACGGTGTACGAATCAAGCAATGCAGTTGGCGTAGAAACTTTAAAGGAAATATTTAATGTTCCGATAGCATCACAGAAGCCGGCTTTTTTAAATCGGTAATAAAAAGTTTTGTCACCGGTAATTGTTTGGGTATTTGTAATTGAACCTGTATTATTCTGGGCATTTGGCAAAGTCGCGAAATATTTTACGGTTGCCGTTGCATCTGCCGTAAATAGACTTCTGAAAGTTGCTAGTGATATATTTTCGGTACCATTCAGATCATTATCGCAAATAGTCGTGGTTTCGGTCGCTTTAATTAAAAGGAATGAATTTCCAATTTTGAAATCGATCGTTCTGAATTCTGCAGGACAAACTGTAGATTTTGCTCTAACATAAACAGTCGTGTTTGCGGAGTAAGTCCAGTCGTTTGGTAAAAGGGTAGAAAAATCTGCGAGTAATGAATATTCTACGGTAAACAGTGAAAAGTTTGCTAAAATTACTGGAGTGATAGTCGAAAATTTCACTTTAATAATGCCATCAAAATCATCATCGCAGTTGGTTGCATTGTAAGCGGCAATATTCCACTGCTGTTTTGGTGAATCAACAACAGTTACATTTTGTCGGTAAATACACCCTGAAGCATTGGTTAAATCCACAAAATAAGTTCCTGCTCCAACATTGATTGTTGTTGCAGTTGAACCGGTACTCCAAAGAACATTCGTGTAACCGGAACCTACGTTTAAAGTGGTTGTACTTCCTTCACAAACAGGAACCGAAGCCGGAAGTATTGTGGATGGAGTAGAAGCTTTAAAGATAATATTGAAAGTTCCTATCGTGTCACAAAAGTCTGACTTTGTAAATCTATAATAAAATGTTGTGTTGCCCGTAACTGTTTGAGCGGCATTGATCGCTCCTGTATTGTTTTGGGCATTGGCTAATGTTGCAAAGTATTTTACGGTCGCAGTTACATCTGTAGTGAATAAAGTTCGGAATGTTGCTAATAAAATGTTTTCTGTGCCATTAATGTCATTATCACAAAGAGTGTACGGAATTGTTGCATTGATCAACGGCACTGAACTTCCGAATTTGAAATCGATTTGACCTTTTTCGAAAGCACAAACCGGAGATTCTACTCTTATGTAAACCGTGGTATTTGTAGAAAAAGTCCAATTCGTTAGATTCGGAATGGTATTGTTGTTTCCTAGATCTCTATCGTCTTCATCTAGATAGTATTTAACCGTAAAAATTCCTGGATTTGCAGTAAAATTGGTAACAATTATTGGCGTGATGGTGTTGAAATTTACCGGGTCACTATTCCCATCAAAATTGCTGTCGCACACCGTTGCGTTATAAGCCAGCGTATTTATCACTGGTTTTGGTGAATCTACAACAGTTACATTTTGTCGGTAAATACAACCTGAAGCATTGGTTAGATCTACATAATAAGTTCCGGTTCCAACATTGATCGTTGTTGAGGTTGCTCCATTACTCCATAGAATATTGCTGTAGCCAGAACCAACGTTCAGCGTGGTGGTGCTTCCCGCGCAAACAGTGTAGATCGGCTGAAGTATTGTTGAAGGTGTTCCTTTTTTTAATAAAATATTTAAAGTTCCAATGTTGCCGCAGAATCCGGGAACGTTTAATCTGTAGTAAAAAGTGCGGTCACCTGCGATAATTTGATTGACTGTAATCGAGTTCTGATTGTTCTGCGCATCTGCAATAGTGTTATAATAAGTTGCAGAACTTCCTGTTTCTGCGGTAAACAAACTGAGATAATCTGATAAAATTATCACTTCGGAATTATCTTCATTTAAATCACAGATGTCTTTTGTTGCAACTGTATTAATTAAAGAAACCTTGGTACCAATATTTAGCAAAACTTCTTTGATGACGGGCGGACAAACATCAGGAGAATCTACTCTGATCCAAACTGAAGTATTTGCTGTAAAGACAAAATTTCCTGTAAGAATATCTGCGGGTAAACCAGAAATTGCTTTCGCTTCAGTTGTAAAATATTTTACCGTAAAACTGGCTGGGTTTTGAACAATTGCAGGAGTAATTGTGGTTAAATCTACTTTGTAATTTCCGTCGATAATTCCATCGATATCTTCATCACAGTGGGTTTTTGTATAAAGGGCAGGAGTTACGACTGGAGGTGCTGTTATTTTTAGTTCAATGGTTGCTTCTCCCAAACATCCATAGGCGTTATTGAGTTTTACGTAGATCAATCCCGGCGCCGAATTATAGGTGGTTAAATCTCCGACCGGAATTTGATTGGTGTAAGCGGCATCCGCATAATATTTTTTTGTAACGCTTGTATCAGGAGTAATCGCCGCTGAAGTTAAATCATAAGTTGCGGTACTTGTAGCAGAACAACTGTTTAAAACGACATCATATTTTTCGATCTGCTTTAAATTAATAGTTGCCTGAACGGTTTCGCAATCTGGTATGGAGCCATTTCCACAAAAAGAAAATTTGAAAGTATCTGTTCCTGTGGCGTTAGGATTTGCGGTGTAGGTAATGGTTCCATTTGCATTTATAACTGTAGTTCCTTTTGTTGGTGGCGTATCAATTTTGATGGTAGGAATGTTGACCGCCTGAGAACTTAGGGCAAAAATGGATGTGATAATTTGTGAGGTACAAGTTGTGTAATCGTAATTAGTATAGGTGGTACAGTTGTAAAATTTAAAATCCTGAGTCTGGATTTTTGCGCATGTTCCCTGTTGCAGTTCTACGGCATAAATGCCTGCCTGTGTAGGAGAATAAGAGTTTAAATTATTTACTCCAGATGCAGGTACATAAGTTCCACCCACTTTTATAAGCCAGAGATAGGAATCAAAACCAGCTGTAACTTCCAGTTTAACACCGGGTAAACAATCACCTTCGGTTTTCAAAATGAGGGGAATAGAAGAGAATCCAGCGAAATATCCACCGTAACCAAAAGCGGCATTTCCACTGGCTATTCCTGCGGTTACGGCTTTATCTGATTCTACAGTAATATTTCCTTTTACATTGGGAATAGAATAAGTAACCCAACTTTGATTCGCTGTAATTGTAGAAATATCGTAAGGTCCATAGATAGGGTTTGGAACTGCTCCGTTTACAAATACTTTTGCTCCTTTTTCTGTGATGATGTTTAATTTCGTTACAAATCGGGTGTCAGAATCGTTTTGCGAAATTTTATTGATGTAACTAATTTCATCAATTTTTCTTGGCAAGTAGCAGTTTAAAGGTGGAATATAATTCATTCCGCCGGTAGCCAGAGGTGCAGAGCCGGCTTCAACACCACCTAAAAGCTGATAAACATAAGCGTTTTTATCGGTGACAATGTGCAGATTATAATGTCCATTCGTTCGGTTAACATAATTTACTTCATTTATATAATAATAATCACCTTCGTTAGCCAAAGTCGCAAAAGGAACAGTAGAATCATTCAGATAAATAGAGGTGTTTTTTTCGGTGGCTACAACAATAGCTCCTTCCATATTATTGCCAATGGCGCCATATCCTTTTACAATTACAAATTCATCACCCAGTTTATCTACTGGAACAGATTGATCCATCAAAATATCAGAACCACCTCCCGAATCGGTCGTCGCATACTGGCCGTTAAAATTTCCGTTGCTCATAGAAACAGGTTTATCAGCTGTTACCGTTGCTCCAATAAAACCGTTTAAATTATTGATGGTAGTTGATCTGCCGTCGATTATGTAAGATTGTCCTTTATTTAATTTAAATGAAATACTGTTTAAATTTCCGCTTGCGGTGAAGGAGAGATTTTTTTTGAAGTTATTTACCGTTACATTGGTATTATCTTCAGTAGCGATAAAACTTGCTGCAAATCCCAGAATATCTTCATTTTGCACGTTGGGTGCAACCACGGTATAAAATTTAGTTCCAATTCCCGCAGTTCCTTTACTCGTTATAATTTCTGCATGATTTGTTACGCCAAAACGCAGGTTCGCAAAACATGGTCGATCGGCTTTTACATAAAGTCCCATTGTTCCCACCGTAAGCAGATCACTTTCGTCCGTTGTAATAATGTAATATCTTGGGATTGAAATGACCCCCGGATTTCCCTTGCTGATCGTTTTTTGGGCGATAACAATATTATTGTTGTAGACCTTTACGTTAAACGGAGTACTGTCATTGGTAGAAAGATGCAAGAATTGCTCATCTCCACCGTTAGACTGTCCATCGAACATCGGAGCAAACCAGTGTTCGCGGTCTAATTGTGCATAGGAAGTAATGAAAATGAAGACAAATAAAAGAAGTAGAAGTTTTTTCATAATAAAAAGTAGAAATCCGAGCAAATGTAATATTTTATTAACAAAATTTATGAATATTCTGTATTTTATTGCATTGATAATAATTCATTAAGTGAAACTTAATGCTTGAATTGATCAAAGATTTTAGATTTTTATCTTTAAAATCTAAAAAGTGACGGTCCTTTCTCCTATTTTAATTTAAATTTGTAAAACGTAATTTATTTATGAAAAAAATATTGATTTTTCTGTTTTTAGCGCTTTATTCATTGAGCTTTTCTCAAATTGATACAGCACAGGTTATTGTTCCAAACCGTAAAAATGCGGTCGAAGCTCTTTCAAAACCTTATGTCATTTTAATTTCTGCTGATGGTTTCAGATATGATTATCTCAATAAGTATAATGCCGAATATTTATTAAAGTTTGCAAAAAGCGGCGTTTCAGCTAAAGCCCTGATCCCGAGCTTTCCCTCCATCACCTTTCCGAATCACTGGTCCTTGATCACTGGATTATATCCTTCGCATCACGGGTTGATCGATAATTATTTTTATGATTATAAGAAGGAGAAGTTCTACGCGATGAGCAGCAAAGATAACGCAGAAGATGGCAGCTGGTACGGAGGAATACCACTTTGGAGTCTGGCGGAAAAACAAGGAACGCTTTCTGCTGCAATGATGTGGGTTGGTTCTGCAAGCGACGCGGGTGGAATGCGTCCAACTTATTATTATCACTATCAGGAAAAATTCACGCCGAATGAAAAAGTAGACAAAGTGATCAACTGGCTGAAATTGCCGGAAGAAAGCCGTCCGCATTTTATCAGTTTGTACTTCCCGGAAGTGGATGGAAGTGGCCATCGTTTTGGTCCGGAAGCAAACGAAACAGAAAAAGCGGTTGAGTTAGTTGATAAAGCGGTGGAAAATCTGGTACAAAAAGTAAAAGATTTAGGATTAAAGAATGTCAACTTTATATTTGTTTCAGATCACGGAATGATCAATGTTGATACCGATAAACCAATTGCAATTCCAGAAATGCTTTTTGATAAGAACCGTTTCGATTTCTATAATTCGCAAACTTTATTAAGAGTGATCGTTAAAGATCCAACGGAAGTAAAATCTGCTTATCGGAATTTAAAGAAAAACAAAACCGACGATTATAAAGTTTATCTGGATAAAAGATTCCCCCGAAAACTTAAATTTTCTTCCCGTGATGATCGCTACAACAGAATCGGCCAGATTCTACTCGTTCCGAAACCTTCAAAAATATTTTTAGAAAAAGGTAAGAAAACCTCCACGGGAAAACATGGTTACAATCCATACGACGTGCCGGAGATGAAGGCTGTATTTGTGGCTTTCGGTCCCGCCTTTCAACAAAATAAAGAAATAGGCGAGTTTCAGAATGTAAATGTTTATCCCATTGTTACGGATATTTTAGGGTTAAAAATTACAGAACCAATAGATGGAACGCAGAAAGTTGCCAAGGAAATTTTGAAATAATACAATTCATTTAACGCAAGGAACGCAAAGATTTTGGTCTTATCAATCTGAATAAATAGGCGCGCAAAGGCGTTTCACTTAGCGATGGGAAGGAGTTTTTCGTAAATGAAAAATGGTGAAATTTCACAAAAAAATCCGGCTGAGCATTTCAACCGGATTTTTTAATTATCGAACAACTATTTTTGTGAGCTATTAGAAAATATAATTTTCCACTTTAATCATCATCAAACTTTGTGACTTTGTGGTTCAAAAAATTACTTTTTCAAAGATTGCATATCGATCACAAAACGATATTTCACATCACTCTTCAACATTCTTTCGTAAGCTTCGTTAATGTCTTGTATATTGATCATTTCGATTTCCGGTAAAATATTATGTTCGCCACAGAAATCCAGCATTTCCTGAGTTTCTTTAATTCCACCAATCAATGAACCGGCAACAGATCTTCTTCCTGAAACCATTGGCTGCGTAAACAGCGCTTCTTCCATTTTACCGATGTATCCTACCAAAACTAAAGTTCCGCTAATATTCAAAGTTCCAACGTAAGGATTAATATCATGATCGTAGGGAACGGTATCGATAATCAGATCGAATTTTCCTTTCACGGTTTCCATTTCGTTTTCATAAGTAGAAATCACGACTGCATCTGCGCCCAAATCTAAAGCATCCTGAATTTTATCGGGACTTCTGGAGAACAAAGTAACTTCGGCACCCAAACCTTTCGCCAGCTTGATCGCCATGTGACCCAAACCGCCTAAACCAACGACTGCGACCTTACTTCCTTCTTTTACATTCCAGTGTTTTAGTGGAGACCAGGTTGTAATTCCGGCACATAATAATGGAGCAACTGCTTTTAAGTCTAAATTTTCCGGAATTTTCAAACAAAAAGCTTCGGTAACAACGATTTTTTCAGAATAACCACCGAAAGTGTGACCTTGCAAATGTTTGTCAGCTCCGTTGTAAGTTCCTGTAAAACCGGTTAAGCAATATTGTTCAAGATCCTGTTTGCAGCTTTCGCATTCTTTACAGGAGTCTACTAAACATCCAACTCCAGCCAGATCACCGACTTTAAATTTGGTTACTTCATCACCAACTTTGGTAATTCTTCCTACAATTTCGTGTCCGGGAACTGAAGGATATTTGCTGCCGCCCCAATCATTTCTGGCGGTGTGAAGATCGCTGTGACAAACGCCACAATATAAGATTTCGATTTCGATATCGGTTGGAGTAACTTCTCTTCGTTCGATTTGCATCTCGTTCAAATCCTCATCTTTAGAAGGAGTTCCATACGCTTTTACGTTAAATGTATTCATATAATTATTTCTTTTTTAAAGAACAAAGGTAGTTTGTTGTAAAAATATTTGGTGTTAATGAAATGATAAATGTTTAAAGACTTAATTTGATACAATCTATATTAATTAATTTTAAGTCAATCCAAACACTCAAAAACTAGCGGTTTCAAACATCAATATAATTATCAAAATCACCCTTCCGGAACCCAGACAGAAACATTTCCGGCCGGAACAGGGAAAATTCCCCACCCATTTTCATCGATGATGACTTTCTCCGGAAACCAACCCAGGTAATCATAAAAAGTTTTTCCAGCATATTGTTTCCCCATTTCCATTGATTTTTCCGAGGCATCTTTATTACTTAAAACTACTGCGCAACCTTCGTTGTATCCGTCGCCTTCGCGGATCCATCCCAAAGAATTCGGATCCTCAAAATAATCACGTTGCGTTCCATACGCAAACAGTTGACGCGCTTTTAAAAGTTCCTCTATTTTTTCTACTTTATCTAAAAATATTTCCTGATCGTTTCCCTCTTTATCTTTATCGGTATAATGCGCACCAAAAAGATCGGGATAAAATACGCAGGGATAACCATCTTGCCGTAATAAAATGAGTGCATACGCCAAAGGTTTAAACCATTTCTCCACGGGAGCCTCCAGATCCTGAAGTGGCTGCGTATCGTGATTATCAACCAAAGTAACTGATAGCAGTGGATTTGTTGCAGTTAAAGTATCATTGAAAATAGTGCGTAAATCATAATCTGCTCCTGCGATAGACGCTGCGTGAAAATTATGATGAAGGGAGGAATCGAACAAGCTCATTGAACCTTCCGTAGCATCGATATATTTCTGCAATAATGGTAATTCTCCCGGAGCCCAGTATTCACCAACTGCAAAAACGTTTTTTCCTGTATTAATGCGCAGGTCATACAACCATTCCTTATAAAAATCTGGCGACTGATGTTTTACAGCATCCAACCGAACACCATCAAAATGGATCTGATCATGATACCATTTTCCCCACGAATTTAATTCTGCACGAACGAAAGGGTTTCGGTGTTCAATATCATTGTACATGAGGAAATCGTAATTGCCCTTTTCCCGCGCGATCATTTGATCCCAGCCAACACCGTGATCATTGATGATCTGAAAAATACCTTCTTCCTGACCTTCCGCATAATCGACTCCGGAGAAGCATTGAAAATTCCACTTGAAATTTGAATATTTATCTCCTCTTCCCGGAAACGTAAATTTGGTGTAAGATTCAATTTCGAAAGGTTCCGAAATATTTTGCTGACGGTTTTCTGGATTAACTTTCACCGCACTAAACTTTTCTCTTTCGTCGCCACCGGCTTTATGATTAAGCACAATATCTGCGATAACAGAGATTCCGTTTTCCTGCAAAACTTTACAGGCTCCCAGTAATTGATCTTTGCTTCCGTACTTAGTATTGATGCCTCCTTTTTGGTCAAATTCGCCCAGATCAAATAAATCGTAAGGGTCATAACCTACAGAATATCCGCCACCTGCACTTTTATAAGCGGGCGGAAACCAGACTGCAGAAATCCCCATATCTTTTAAATACTGGACAGCATTTTTTGCCTCATCGTACAATTTTGAATCTCCTTCAGAATACCAATGGAAATACTGAATCATGGTCGCGTTCATAAGATAAATTTTTAAAGAATTTTGGTAGCAAAAATTATCCCACAATTTTGGGCTGAGTTTTATTCAGCGTTAATAATCTACTTTAAAATATTTAATTTCTCTTCCTGAAGATCAAGCAGGCGCAAATGTTTTCTGATAATTTCGTCATCGAGCAAAAGTTCTTTTCTATTTTTCGCGATGAGAAATTCCTTCTGTGTCGTGATGATGTCGGAAAATATTTTTTGATATTGGTCGTAATTTATGATAATTTCGGAACTGTTGAGTTTCTTTTCCCAGATCTCAAGTTGATCTTTTAATGCCGGAAAACTTTCGATCTTATCCGAATAATCGCTGCGGATTTTGTTGATCGCAACTTGCGCGAGTTCCGTTCGAATTTCATAATCAATTTCTTTTTCAGTTTTAATAAAATCCCGGTCTTCGGGAGGAAATCTTTTAAGCAAAAGAGGAAGCGTAAGTCCCTGAACAACCAGTGTTAAAAGAATCACAACGAAAGTGATAAATAGAATAAGATTCCTCTGCGGAAAGGGAGAACCATCATCTAAAGTGAGCGGAATTGAAAGTGCTGCAGCCAAAGAAACCACGCCTCTCATTCCAGTCCATCCCAATAATAATGGTGATTTCCAGTTGGGAGCTTCCGGATCGGCAACTTTAATAAAATTACGCATGATCATCGTGGTAATTACCGCGCCATAAACGGCTAAAATTCTTACAACAACTAATACTAAAGTAACTGCTGCGCCATATCCTATCGCGGTGTAAATGTTCGTGTTTCCTAAACCAGATATGATTTCCGGCAATTCTAAACCGATCATCATGAATACGATCCCATTCAATAAATAGCAAAAACTTTCCCAAACCGTCACCGCGCGAAGTCGGGAAGCGCTCGTTAAAAAATCCTGGTTTCTATATGACAAAAATAATCCACCACTTACCACGGCCAAAACTCCGGAAGCGTGAAGTTCTTCTGAGGATAAATACATCGCAAAAGGAGCAACCAAACTGAGCAACATATCGGTGTTCGCATCGGTAGGTAAAATTTTGTGAAGTTTTAAAAAGATATATCCGATCAAAACTCCGATTCCAACGCCACCAATACACATCCAGACAAAACTTCCCGCTGCTTCTTGCCAAACAAATTGTCCCGTCGCGGCGGCGATCATGGCAAATCGGAAGATGATCAAAGACGAGGCATCATTCAATAAACTTTCGCCTTCCAAAATAGAAGCAAATCTTTTCGGAACTTTTACAAATTTTAAGATCGCACCGGAACTCACCGCATCTGGTGGAGAAACGATTCCGCCCAGTAAAAATCCTAAGGCTAAAGAAAAACCAGGGATAAAATGATTTGCAAAAATAGCCACAGAAAATGCGGTCAGAAATACAACTACAAAAGCAAAACTGAAGATGATCCGTCGCCATCTCCATAAATCTTTCCAGGAAGTCGTCCAGGCAGCTTCGTACAATAATGGCGGTAGAAAAATTAAAAAAATGAGTTCTGGTTCTACTTTAATCGTAGGAACTCCAGGAATAAAACTTACGGCAAGACCAGCGATGACCAATAAAACCGGATACGCAACCTGAATTTTTTTTGCTAAAATAAGAAGCAGTGTGATGAGTAAAATCAACCCAAGGTAAAAAGCAAAATTCTCTAGCATCAATAAATTTTGAAGTAAAAGTAATAATTATTTGGGTTTATTTAATTCAAAACTTAAGAGTGATTATTCGAATTCTTCAAATGGAATTTTTAGCTGAACAGAAATTTGTTTTTTTTCCTGTGTATTTAGATTTGAAAGTGATAAACCTAACAAACGAACCGGTTTATCAAAAGGCCGAAGTTCCCAGAGTTTTTGAGCTGTTTCGTAAAAACTTTTTGCATTTTCAAAGTAGTCTTCCTGTGTTCGGCTGCGCGTGTAAACCGTAAAATCTTTATATTTAATTTTCAGCGTTAAAGATTTGCCTTTTATTTCTTTGTTGGAAAGTCGTGTTTCCAGATCTTCACTGATGATTTGCAGCTGTTTAAAAACGGCTTCTTCATCGAGTAAATTCTCCCAGAAAGTTTCTTCAACGCCTACACTTTTTTGAATTCGGTGGGATTTTACTTCACTGTTATGAATTCCGCGAACCACGTTGTAATAGTAATGTCCGGATTTCCCGAAAAGTCGGTGCAGTTCTTCGAGAGATTTTTTCTTTAAATCTGAACCTTTAAAAATATGAAGTTCGTGCATTTTATTTGCCGTTACTTTTCCAATCCCGTAAAATTTCTCGATGGGCAGATCTTCCATGAAATCCAGAATTTGGGTTGGATGGATGGTTTTTTGTCCGTTCGGTTTATTATAATCGGAAGCGACTTTTGCCAAAAATTTATTAATCGAAATTCCTGCGGAAGCAGTTAAACCCGTTTCTTCAAAAATTCTCTTTCGGATTTCGCGTGCGATATCGTTCGCCGATTCCATGTCCTTTTTATTCTCCGTAACATCCAGATAGGCTTCATCCAAAGAAAGGGGTTCTACCAGATCCGTAAATTCGTAAAAAATCGCCCGAATTTGCTGTGAAATCTCTTTATACCGATGAAAACGCGGCTTCACAACAATTAAATGCGGACATTTCTCTAAAGCCAGTCTTCCTGGCATCGCAGATCGAACTCCAAATTTTCGGGCTTCATAACTTGCTGCAGCTACAACTCCATACATTCCACCGCCGACTGCCAAAGGTTTTCCCTTCAACTCCGGAAAATCATGCTGCTCCACAGAAGCGTAAAACGCATCCATATCAACATGAATTATTTTTCGGTCGATTTGCATGGCGCAAAATTAGGGAATGACTTTGGAAGTTTAATAGGATATCAAATAAGTATTAGATATAAGTTAGAATTTGTAAATTTGAAATAAATTGTATCAAATGAGTACCGCTGAAATAAAATTAGATTTAATCAATAAAATTGCGAGGTTAAAAGAAACCCGGATCATTGAGGAGATTCAGAAGCTTTTAGATTTTGAATTGGATGAAGGTATTTTTCAAATTTCCGATTTACAAAAATCAAGACTTACCGCAGCCCAAAATGATATTGTTACAACTGATGAAGAAGCAAATACAGAAATTGAAAAGTGGCTACAAGAAAAATAAATTGGACGAAAGATGCCAACTTTGAAAGAAAAGAAATCCTCTCCTATTGGATCAGTAGAAATAAGTCTAAAATCTACAGCGTGAAATTGAATAAAATGTTCATCGATACTTTAAAACTTCTGGCTGATAATCCTAAAATTGGTCGAAAAACGAATTTTGAAAATGTGTATGTGAAGATCATCAGTAATTATCTCCTCTTTTTTGAATTCGATGATGCCCAAATAAAAGTGCTATCTATTTGGGATGGTAGAAAAGAGGAAAGCACAAATCCACTTAAATAAAAATAATTAATAGAAAAATAATGACCGACGATAAATTAGCCGTCCTCATCGACGCAGATAACGTTCCTTATAAAAATGTAAAAGAAATGTTGGAGGAAATTTCAAGAAATGGAACACCAACAATTAAAAGAATTTATGCCGACTGGACTAAACCTAACGCTTCGGGTTGGAAAAATGTTTTGCTCGAAAATGCAATTACTCCCATTCAACAATACAGTTACACCACCGGAAAAAACTCCAGCGACAGCGCATTAATTATTGATGCAATGGATATTCTGTACTCCGAAAAAGTGAACGGATTCTGTATCGTGTCCAGCGACAGTGATTTCACAAGATTAGCAACCAGACTTCGGGAAGCAGGGATGACGGTTATTGGATTTGGAGAAAAGAAAACGCCAAAACCTTTTATTTCTGCCTGTGATAAATTTATTTATCTGGAGATCTTAAACAGCACCGAAGAGGCGGATACTACAGAAGAATTAGAAAATACAGTTGCCAAAAAACCTGCCAAACAGAAAAGAAAACGTGAGCCTTTAAGTAAAGTTGATTCGCGCACGATTAAATTAATTACTGAAAGTATAAACGATCTGGGTGATGAAGAAGGCTGGACTTTCCTCGGAAATCTTGGTAATTTTATTCTGAAAAAGAAACCCGACTTTGATCCGAGAAACTTTGGATTTGCAAAGTTGCTGCCCTTAATCAGAAGTATCGGTAAGATTGAAATTGATGAGCGCGAAACGGGTCTGAATAATATCCGACACATTTATGTGAAGGTGAAATAGGGGATTTTCAAAATGCCAAAAAAGTTTGATGCATTTTAATTTCCGTAGGAAATCTTAATTTTGTTTCATTTTTAATCTGAAACTTAATAGATTAATTTATAAAAATTATTTCTTAGAAGATTGTAAAACTTTCTAAAACAAAAAAAACGCATCCCAAAAAGATGCGTTTTTCTATTTATAAGGTTGATAAATTAATCGTTGTAATTCTTCACCAAACCTTTTACGATTTTTATAACATTAGGCATTGCTTTATCTGCCGCCTGCAAAACTTCTTCATGAGAAACAGTGAATGCAATATCGGGTCCGCCCACATCAGTAATAATTGAAATCCCAAAACACTTCATTCCCTGATGTTTTGCCACAATAACTTCCGGAACAGTGCTCATTCCTACTGCATCTCCACCGATTGCTTTTATCATTCCGTATTCTGCCGGAGTTTCAAAAGTGGGTCCCTGCAAAGCAACATAACAACCTTGGTGCGCAGTAATGCCTAAATCTTTAGCAACATTCGCCGCAACTTCGATCATTTTTTTATTGTACGGTTCGCTCATATCTACGAATCTTGGTCCGAACTCTTCTAAATTTTTTCCACGGAGCGGATGTTCCGGCATCATGTTAATGTGATCGTTGATGATCATTACATCTGCAACTTGAAAGGCAGGATTTACGCCACCGCAAGCATTTGAAACGATGAGGTTTTTAATTCCTAATAAGTGAAAAACACGAAAAGGAAAAACTACCGTTTGAATATCGTGACCCTCATAATAATGAAATCGGCCATTCATCATTAAGACTTTCTTCCCTTCCAGAATTCCATAAATTAGCTCGCCGCCGTGTCCCGCAACAGTCGTTTGCGGAAAGTTCGGAATTTCGGGATATTGTAATGTATGGATCGCCTGAACTTCATTCTTCAACGCACCCAAACCGGAACCTAACACGATCGCAAAATCAGGCGTTTCCTGAATGATATTCCTGATGAACTCTGCAGTTTCCTTAATTTTTGCTAACATAGTTGAGAATGATTTGGTTAAATTCTTCTTTTTTATCGATGTGAACGTTGATCGGCCAGTAATAAACGATCTCCCGAAGATAATCAAATGTTTTCAGCCTTACATAATCCTTTTCTGTGGTAAGGATCAGTTTGTACTCGCCAAGTTTTTTATACTCTGTGACGATATATTTTATATCCTGATCCGTGAAATTATGGTGGTCTTTAAATTTTAAATGTTTAACTCGCTGAGAAAATTTCGAAAGGTGATCGAGCAAAGGTTTTGGATTTGCGATTCCTGTAATTAAAAGAATATCGTAATAACTCAGATTATTATCAGGCAGAAATTGATCGTGGGCATAAATATTTTCATCATAACCAATACTTGAAAAAAATACTTTCTGGTCATATCGCGGTTTGATCCTTGAGATATAATACTGTTTTTTCTCCTCCGTTAAATCATCAGGACATTTTGAAACCATTATAATTTGAGCGCGTTTTGCACCACTTCTGCTTTCCCGAAGATCTCCTGCAGGCAACAAAAAATCTTTAAAATAAGGATCATTGTAATCCGTCATCAAAATATTAAATCCCGGTTTAATGGCTCTGTGTTGAAAGGCATCGTCTAAAACTAGAACGTTCAGATCCATATTGTCGATCATCTTTTTCGCACCCGGAACCCGTTCTTCCGAAACACCGATCACGAATTTATTTTTGAATCTTTCAAACAATTGCATGGCTTCGTCGCCGACCGTTTTGTAATTGCTTTCGTAGTTGGTGATTCCATAACCTTTCGTGAGTCTGCCGTACCCCCGGGAAAGTACGCCGGTTCGATACGTTTTAGATAAAAATTCTGCGAGATACATCACCATTGGTGATTTTCCGCTGCCGCCCACCGAAAGATTTCCGACGTTAATGATCGGTGTTTTAAATGTGGTCGATTTAGAGATTCCCCAATCATACATTAAGTTTCTTAAACTTGTTACGAAATGATAACCAAGGGAAAAAGGGTAGAGATACCATCTTTTCATAGCCCGCAAAATTACATATTTTACCCCTAAAATAAAATACTAAAACACCCATTTTTGCAACTAATCAAGCTAATATTTTTAATATCGATATTATTTGCGGGTCTCAACCGGAATTTTAAACATTTTGTTTAAATTTGCTCGCATAGATCAAAAGTCATGAAAAAGAAAAATATTGCCGTGGTAATGGGCGGTTATTCCGACGAATACAAAGTTTCCCTAAAAAGCGGACAACTTATTTTTGATTCGCTGGACCGTGATTTGTACAATGTTTACAAAGTCATTATTCTAAAAGAAGAATGGTATTTTTTGGATGATAGAGGAGATAAAGCATCAATCAATAGAGCAGATTTCTCGGTGAATCTGAGCAGTGGTTTCGATGTTAAATTTGATGTTTGCTTTAATATTATTCATGGGAAACCAGGTGAGAATGGCGAGCTTCAGGCCTATTGGGACACGATCGGACAAAAATATACGGGTTGTAATTTTTATCAAAGTGCTTTAACATTTAATAAAAAAGATACTTTAGCCGTATTGTCAAAATACGGAATTCCTTCTGCTGAAAGCGTGTATCTGCGAAAAAATGAGGAAGTAAATGAAGAAGAAATCATCGCAAAATTAGGTTTACCGCTTTTTATAAAGCCCAATCAATCCGGTTCTTCGTTAGGAATTACTAAGGTTAAAGAAAAGTTTGAACTCAGAAAAGCTATGGATTTTGCTTTTGCTGAAGATGACGAGATTTTAATTGAAAGTTTCCTCGATGGAATGGAAGTTTCGGTTGGTGTTCTGGATTACAAGGGTAAAACTATTGTTCTTGGAATAACAGAAATTGTTCCCGATAATGAATTTTTCGATTACGAAGCAAAGTATGAAGGTGCTTCCGAAGAAATTACGCCTGCTAGAATCGATGACGAAACCCGGAAAAGAGTTGAAGACATCGCAAAAAAAGCATACGAATGTTTAGGAATGAGTGGTTTTTCCCGAAGTGAATTTATCATCATGAAAGGCATTCCTTACATGCTGGAAATGAATACGAATCCCGGGTTTTCGCCGACTTCAATTTTACCGCAGCAAGCCAAGATCTATGGGATTTCTCTTCAGGACTTGTGCGGAAATGAAGTTGATAAAGCTTTAATGAAAAGTAAATAAAATATTTTAGATTTGAAAATGACATTCATCTAAAATCTAATAGTCAAAATCTAAAATTATATGAGAGTTGCAGTTTTTCCCGGATCATTTGACCCGATCACCCTTGGACATTTTGATATTGTTGAAAGAGCCACACCGCTTTTCGATAAGATCATCATCGCTATTGGCCAGAATTCGCAGAAAAAATATATGTTCTCTTTGGAACAGCGCATGGAATTTATTCGAAATACTTTTAAGGATTTCCCGAATGTTGAAGTCGACCATTTTGAAGGTTTAACGATTGATTATTGCCATAGCAAAAATGTTAAATTTATTTTAAGAGGACTTCGCAACCCTTCCGATTTCGAATTCGAAAAAGCCATCGCTCAAACCAACCGGGAATTGACGAAAACCGACAAAGTGGAAACTATTTTCCTGCTAACATCCGCGAGCAAAGCGTTCATCAGTTCAAGTATTGTAAGAGAAATTCTCACTTTCAAAGGAAATTACGAATTGTTGGTTCCGGATTCGGTTCGGGTCTAAATAATGAGTAATAAAATTAAATTATGGGTACTGATTTTAATCAAGTTTTCAGAGATCGAACAAAAAAGCTTTGTGTTTTAATAGCAAGAACGCTCTCAATTTTACCTTACTCTGAAGATTTATCAGTCATAAGAAAACAAATTCATCGCTCGTTAACTTCTGTTGCTGCAAATTACAGAGCGGTTGGAAGAGCAAGGTCTGAAAAGGAAAAATTTTTAAAATTGTTTTACTAAAGTTTTGGAAATACATCAAAATTTAAATTTCGTCATCGAGATTCTCGGTACAATTTCTTTTGCAATGTCGGGGAGTTTTGCTGCTATGCAAAAACGCCTGGATCCTTTCGGTGTTTTGATTATCGCTTTTGTAACATCAGTTGGCGGTGGAACGGTGAGAGATGTGCTTTTAGATGTGCCGGTTTTCTGGATGCACGATATGATCATTTGTTCCGTTATTTTTATAACCTGTCTGTTATCGATGATCTTTAAATCGATTGAAAAAAAATTCAGGGTAACTTTATTTGTATTTGACAGTTTCGGGTTGGGACTGTTCACCATTGTGGGAATTCAGAAAGGTTTGAGTGCAGAACTTCATCCTTTGATCTGTTTAACTTTGGGCACGATCACGGGTTGTTTTGGTGGAATCATACGCGATATTTTACTGAACAGAATTCCTTTGATCTTCCGTAAAGAAATTTACGCAACAGCTTGTCTTTTAGGTGGGAGCTTGTTTCTTATGATGGTTAAGTATGGCACTTTTACCTATCTTTTTGTGCAAATTTCGACCATTCTTTTAATCGTTATGATTCGAACTTTAGCGGTTAAATATCAGTGGCAGATCCCTAAATTTTATGGTGCAGATCATAATTCAGAAATGTAGGATAAAGAGCCAGGTAAAAAGTAAAAAGAGCCATGGGAGAAATTTCGTCTTAGGACAGAATTTACCGACTGACGCGTAGAAGTTATCTACGACTTTTATTTGATAAGTCTTAAGCAAAAATTATCGGCGCTCGTTTCTTTCGCACATTCGAAAAAAAAATCCTGCAATTTGCAGGATTTATAATTAAGTGAGGCTTTTATTTAGAACGATTTTCCACGTTGCCGCATATTCGGATTATGCATGTGTTTCTGCATCGACGGCATTTTCAACTGATCTTTCATCATTTTAATTTGATCGGTCATCATTCCGGCGGAATCTAAGCGTTTCGCTTCTTCCAGTAATTTTTGAGCTTCATTTCTGCGACCCTTTTGCATGGCTCCGGCAGCAATGTTTAGCGTCGCCATTGCACGGTCATGTTTCATATTCAGACCATATTCCAGGGCTTTTCTCATCAATGGTTCTACTTTCGCGGGATTATCCTGCGCGAGGAGCAAACCTTGTAAATAATGATAATAGCCATATTGGTTTTTATGAAGTTCTGACTGGTAATTCTTAATTTTTGAAAGCCAAAAAGAGGCTTTCACGGTATTCTGTTTTCTTAAAAACCAAAAAGCCAGCAGGATCAGCTCATTTTTAAAAAATAAAAAGATCGGGATGGCAGAAAGAATAACCACAACAATGCCCCAGCCAATATTTCTGTTCATCATCAGATAAACTCCGGCGGCGATCATTAGAGCGGCAATAACGAATTTTATGTATTTGTTCATTGTTTAAATTTTAGAAGTGCAAAGATAATCATTTGCCTGAATGGTGAAAAGTTCGGGCAGATCTTTTATTTTGTTTTAAATGTTTTCATTTTTCTCTATTCTTTCCCAGGTTTGAAAACTGAAATCATATTCGTTTTTCTCGTCTTTTTCGTGAGCGATCTCCTCAGTTTTCTGCCAGATCTTGGGATTGATCTTCGGAAAATAAACGTCGGCCTTTAATTTTGCATTTACTTGGGTAACTTCCAGCTTATCTACTAATTCCATGGTTTGTTCGTAGATATTTCCACCACCGATGACGAATACTTCTTCGTCCATTTTCTTAGCAAATTTTAAAGCTTCTTTCAAGCTTCCTACGATCAAAATCCCTTCTTCAAACCAGTCTTTTTTTCTGGAAACTACAATGTTTGTACGGTTCGGCAGTGCTTTCCCTATACTTTCATATGTTTTTCTACCCATGATGATCGGGTGATCGGTGGTGATCTCTTTAAAATGTTTTAGATCGGTGGGTAAATGCCAGAGCAACTGATTATCTGCTCCTATCTCATTATCTAAACCCATTGCCACAACTATAGTTACCATTTTTCTGTAATTTTCACAAATTTAAGACATAATTTGTATATTTGGGTATCGAATTAAAACATTAAAAATAATAAACTATGAGAAATAAGGGATGTATGAGCGCCGGAACGATCGGTATTGCTCTGCTTGTAATTGCCGCTGTGTTATTCTTTTGGGGTAAGAACGGCTACAACAGTTTTACGACAAAAGAACAGACGGTAAATACAAAATGGTCAAATGTCGAAACCGTTTATCAAAAGCGGGCGAACCTAATTCCAAACCTGGAAAGAACGGTAAAATCATATTCCCAGTTTGAGCAGGAAACTTTGACCAAAGTTATTGAAGCCCGTTCCAAAGCAACATCGATCACCGTAGATCCAACCAACATGACGGAAGCTGATATGGCGAAATTCCAGGCGGCACAGGGAGAATTGAGTGGCGCTTTAAGCAGATTGATGGCAGTGGTTGAAAGCTATCCAAATTTAAAAGCCGATCAGCAGTACATCAATTTCCAGAGAGAATATACTGCAATTGAAAACAGCGTGAGAAGTGAAACTGTTTATTATAACGAAGCTGCACAGGATTACAACACTTCGATCAAGACCTTCCCAAATAATGTTTTGGCGAATTTCACCAACTTTAAAGAAAAACCTTATTTCAAAGCTGCAGCAGGTGCTGAAAAAGCGCCCGAAGTTTTTACCAATTAATGAATAATTTTTTAACAGACCAGCAAATGGCTTCCCTCGTGGAGGCCATTCAAACAGCAGAAGACCATTCTACGGGGGAAATTCGGATTCATATCGATTCCAATACCGAAGGAAATAATGCAGAGATCGCTTTTGAAGTTTTCAAAAGACTTTGTAAGGATAAAACTGTTGCGAGAAATGCGGTGCTTTTTCATGTCAACTTCGAACAAAAATATCTTACGATTATTGGTGATGAAGGAATTCACGAAAAAGTAAATCAAAATTTCTGGAATAAAATGCACGATGAAATTACCACAGAATTTTCTAAAGGAAATTTTCATGATGGTTTAAAAAGTGCCGTTTTAGAAACTGGTCTCGAACTCAAAAAATATTTCCCGATTTCGGGAGAAAATCCCAATGAATTGCCGAATGAGATCACTTTCTCTTAAAAACTTTTTTATATTTATTTTTCTAGGTTTAAACATTTTTGTTTTTGCACAGAAAATCTCCCCAAAACCGGCGATTCTTTATCCGGTTTATGATGAAGCTGGACTTTTAACTAAAGCAGAAAAAGATCAGCTCAATCAAAAACTGATCAAATTTTCCGATTCAACTTCTACAGAAATTGAGGTCATCATTATTCCTACAACGGGCGGCGAAGATGTGAATTATCTAGCCACAATGTATGGTGAAAAGTGGGGAATTGGGCAGAAAGGAATCGATAACGGAATTGTTTTTCTTATCGCAACCGAAGATCACACCATGGCGATCCAGCAAGGTCGGGCGGTGGAACAATATTTAACCGCTTCTGTCGCAGGACAGATCATGGATTATATTGTTACTCCCAATTTTAAACAGGGTTTATGGTTTGAAGGAATAAATCGCGGAACAACCGCCTTGATGGAAGCTGTTCAGGGAAAATTTAAACCTATTGCAAAAAGTTCTAAGAAAGAAGGGTTAAGTACGCTTCAAATGCTGCTGATCGGTTTTTTCATATTAATGATATTGAGATTCCTATTTAGTAACCGTGGCGGCGGCGGTGGTAATAATGACGATGACGAAATGCTTTCCAGACGGGGTCGACGGTCGTATCCAGGCGGATTTTTTCCATTCCCCGGCAGTTTCGGTGGCGGTGGATTCGGTAGCGGTGGCGGATTTGGTGGCGGTTCAGGCGGTGGCTTTGGCGGATTCGGTGGCGGTGGAAGTTTCGGCGGCGGCGGTGCATCCGGTGGTTGGTAGGGACAAATCGCGATTTGTCCAAGCGCCAAGGTAAAAGTAAAAAGAGCCAAGGTTAATTGTTGTATTTTGAAAGAGCCAAAGATTGATTGGATAGTTTTTGAAGAGCCAAGGAAAAAGTAAAAAGAGCCCAAGTGTCAGAATGTTTTTACTTCAACAAACAATTTTTAATAATCAAATATTTCACAAATCAATAGGAACGGGCTTTAGCCCGTTTTTTCGTTAACGAAATGAATTGGCTTTAGCCGAAACCTATTTTCACATAAAATCTATTTTGAAATAATAAAATAATACTTTGTATAAATTCTTTCTTCATCCAATTACTTTAAAATCTGCATCGAATTAGCGTATAAAAAATCAGCTCCGAAATTTCGAAGCTGATTGTATTTTCATAGGAGGTTTTCTTTATTCAATTGAAATACTTCCGCCACTGCTTTCCTTATTAGAAAGAATATTCAAATTGCCTTTTCTGGTCACATTAATATCACCTGATGAACTGGCAGAAGCGTTGAGCTGATTTGTTACAGAAACACTTACATCTCCAGAACTCGAGGCTTGAAGATCTGCGTTTTCCGCAATGACTTTTTGAGCATTCAAGCTTCCCGAAGAAGAAGCGCTAAGATTCGCGTTTTTTGCTTTACCTGAAATGTCAATATCTCCCGAAGAAGTTGCTTCTGATCTCAGATTTACGGCCCAGATTTTTCCGGTAAAACTTCCTGAACTTGAAACATCGATCGACATCTCATTAGCTTCCAAATCGCCGGTGATATCTCCCGAACTCGACGCTTCGATCGTCATGCGTTCTTGCGTAAATTTATCTTTAATGTCGATTGAGGCAGAAGAACTCGCTTTCACAGCAGAAAAATCTTTTGCGAAAATTTTTGCAGCTACATTCCGTGCAGAAATATTCTCACCAGATTTAAAATGAATGTATATTTTTCCGTTAGAATTTTCTACCAAAATATCATCTATAATATCAGATGGCGCGGTTATGATTATTTTTTCTTCGTCCGATTTAACGACTACCGCATCGATTGATTGAGCGACTTTAATTTCATCAAAAGACATTTTGTATTCTTTGTTTTTTATCATTCCGGTTCCTACTTTTGGCTTTATGTTGAAAGGGAAACCGTTGTCTGATTTCACGTTGCATGACGATAGGATTAGGAATGCGGAGAAAATAGAGATTGTTAATGTTTTCATAGTTTTTTGTTTTAGCGAATGTTTATCATGTTAAAGATAAATTTTAAATTAATATCTTTATGCTTTAATAACAATTTACGAATGAAAAATATTACATCTGTTTTTTTAATTTCATCTTTGGTAATGACAACTGCCTGTACTACTATGAAAACTACTGAAAATTCTCCCACAGAAATTCCGGCACCGGATGCCAATATGGCGAACAATCCATTTATGAAAAAAAGTTCCCTGCAATACCAAGCACCGGAATTTGATAAGATCAAAGACGAACATTTTAAACCAGCCTTCGATTACGGGATGAAAGTTCAGTTGGCCGAATTTGAGAATATCGCGAATAATTCTACAGCTCCAACTTTTGAAAATACCATTCTGGCTCTGGAAAATAGTGGTGAAGTTTTAAAAAGAGCACAACTTGTTTTTTATAATCTGACGGGTTCGAATACCAATCCAACTTTACAGAAGTTAGAAGAAGATTATGCACCTATTTTTTCTGCATTGAGCGATAAAATGTATTTGAACGAAAAGTTGTATGCTCGAATTAAAGCCATTAAAACTGAAAATTTAGGTTCGGAAGAGAAGAGAGTTTTAGAATTATACACTACCAATTTCGAAATCGCCGGAGCCAATCTTTCTCCGGAAAATAAAGCGAAGGTTAAAAAAATCAATGAAGAATTAGCAACGCTTTCTACGCAATTTTCAAGTAAACTGCTCGATGCTAGAAAAGATGGGGCGCTTTTGATTACTGATGTTAAAGAATTAGATGGACTTTCTGCGGATGAAATTGAAGCTGCTGCAGCAGATGCAAAAGCTGCCGGAAAAAAAGGATATTTATTGGCGCTGCAAAATACGACGCAGCAGCCGATGCTTCAAAATTTGAAAAACAGAGCAACTCGCGAAAAGCTTTTCAAAGCCTCTTGGTACAGAGCTGAAAAAGGAGACGCCGATGATACGAGAAGTATTTTGGAAAGACTGGCTAAAATCAGAATGGACAAAGGACATTTGATGGGTAAGAAATCTTTTGCAGAGTGGAAACTTCAGGATCAAATGGCAAAAACTCCGGAAAATGCGATGAATCTTTTAGCGCGTTTGGCAACTCCAGCGGTGGAAACGGCAAAAAGAGAAAGCGATGAAATTCAGGCATTGATCGATAAACAAAAAGGTGGATTTACCGTAGAACCCTGGGATTGGAATTTTTATGCAGAGCAAGTTCGAAAAGCAAAATATGATTTAGATGAAAATCAGATCAAACCTTATTTTGAAGTAAGAACAGTTCTCGAAAAAGGAGTTTTCTACGCCGCTGAACAATTTTATGGAATCACTTTCAAAGAAAGAAAGGATATTCCGGTTTACCATCCCGATGTGAAAGCGTACGAAGTTTTTGACAGAGATGGAAAATCTTTAGCCATTTATTATTTAGATTTCTACACCAGAAACAATAAAAATGGTGGAGCGTGGATGAGTAATTTTGTTGAGCAATCTCATTTGTTAGGTCAGAAACCTGTCATCGTAAATGTATTCAATTTTCAGAAACCTGCGGAAGGAAAACCTTCTTTGATATCTTATGATGATGTTACGACCATGTTCCATGAGTTTGGACATACTTTACATGGATTGTTTGCTGACCAGAAATATATTTCGATTTCTGGTACAAATGTGCCGCGTGATTTTGTAGAATTTCCTTCTCAAATTAATGAATTCTTCGCTTTGGAACCATCAGTTTTGAAAAATTACGCTTTGCATTATCAAACGAAACAGCCGATGCCACAAGCTTTGGTTGATAAAATTAAAAAAGCCGGGACTTTCAACCAGGGATATTCAACTACTGAATTAGTTTCTGCGGCAACTTTAGATATGAACTGGCATTCCGTAACGGATGAATCTCAGTTTAAACCAGCGCTGGAATTCGAAAAAGACGTTTTGGCGAAATTTGGTTTTAACTTAAAAGAAGTTCCGCCAAGATATCATACTCCATATTTTGCGCACATTTGGGGCGGTGGATATTCTGCAGGATATTACGCTTATATGTGGAGTGATATGTTGAATGCTGATGCTTGGGACTGGATCACAACGCATGGTGGAATGACCCGTGAAAATGGCGATCGTTTCCGTAAATATATTTTATCTGTCGGAAATTCAGAAGATCTGAACAAAGCAATCAAGGATTTTACAGGAAGAGATCCTGATTTGAAACCATTGTTGAAAAGCAAAGGATTTATTAAATAGAACTTTTTTCAATTTGATCAATATGAACCGCAGATATTTCTGCGGTTTTTTTTATTTCTCTTAAACACAAATGGCGAGAATGATCTCAGAAATTCCACATTTTTAATATATACTTTCTTGAATGTCGGTGATTATAATTGGATTTAAGATGCTTAGAAAATCTCAGCATGACCGTCTTTTTTTATAATTGAATTCTAGTCATTGTCAGGTTGAGCTTATCGAAACCTGCCGTCACAAAGATTTCAAACATCCAATTGTTACAGTAATCGACTAGTATTATTTGTGCGGTAAATTTGTGGGATTTGTGTTTAGAAAAAATTGGAAAACAAACGACTTATACTTCTAGCCCGGATTGCAGTGAAAATCCTTTTTTTTGCCGCTGCAAACAAAAGATTGCAACGGAAAGCCGGAACCTCTTTTTGGCATATATTCATGCTACATTGCTCCGAAAAAATTCTTAATTTTGCAAAAAATAAATAGAATGCCGAAAATTTCTCAGCGCGCGCAAAATATGCCTGCCTCGCCCGTTAGAAAACTAGTTCCTTACGCATTACTTGCTAAACAAAAAGGAATAAAAGTGTATCACCTGAATATTGGTCAACCCGATATCGAAACGCCGCAATCTGCTTTGGATGCAGTGAAAAACAACGATTTAAAGATCTTTGAGTATGCGCTTTCTGAAGGGAATTTAGACTACAGAACGGCTTTGAAGGATTATTATCATACGCTGGGGTTTACGGATTTAACACCCGATAATTTTATTGTAACCAATGGTGGATCGGAAGCATTGAATTTTGCGCTTTCCACTTTGTGCGACGCAGAAGATGAAGTGATTATTCCAGAACCCTATTACGCGAATTATAATGGTTTTGCAAGCACTTTTAATGTAAATGTTGTTGCGGTTTCCTCTACGATCGACAGTGGTTTTGCATTGCCTCCGATCGAAGATTTTGAGAAGAAAATTACACCAAAAACGAGAGCGATCTTAATTTGTAATCCGGGCAACCCAACCGGTTATCTTTACACGCGCGAAGAATTGCAGCAGTTGGCAGACATTGCGGTAAAGCATGATATTGTGATTATTTCTGATGAGGTTTACCGGGAATATGTATATGATGGAAAGCAACAGATCTCGATGTTTGAGTTCCCCGAAATTGCTGATAATTGTATTATTATTGATTCCGAATCAAAGCGATATTCGATGTGTGGCGTAAGAATTGGGTCGTTGATCACCAGATCAAAAAAGATCCACGATGCAGCAATGCTTTTTGCACAGGCAAGGTTAAGCCCTGTTCTATTGGGACAGATCGCAGCGGCCGCAGCTCATCAAAATGATGCCGATTATATACTGAAAGTTCGTGCAGAATATACGCACCGTAGAAATGTTTTGGTCGATCTGCTGAACGGAATTCCGGGCGTGATTTGTCCGAAACCAAAAGGAGCTTTTTATTGCGCGGTAGAATTACCCGTAGATGATACCGATAAATTTGCACAATGGCTTTTAGAGAGTTATTCGAATAATAACGAAACCATTATGGTTGCCCCAATGAGTGGCTTTTACAGCAATCCGGAATTGGGCAGAAAACAAGTGCGGATCGCCTATGTTTTGAAGGAGGAAGATTTACGCAGAAGTGTAGAATTGCTCAGCGATGCACTTCAGAAATATAAAATTGAATTTAATTTGTAATCAAAAAAAATCTATGTTCAAAAAAATAAAAAACTTTGCGATTTTGGGATTACTTGCTTTTGTGGTTAACAGTTGCGCAGGTATTAATCCAAATAATTCATCGAAAAGTAGCGACATCAATTTCGTTTCTTATTCAAAAACTTTGGGAAGAGCCGGTTTTCTGAAAATTGTCGCAACGAAAGATTCTTTGATTTCGACAAAATTCGGAAGTGCTTTTGATGACATTCCAGAGGTTAAAGAGAAAATTAATTCTGCAGACTGGAACAAAATTGTATCTGCTATTAATTTAGAGATGATCAAAAAAACCAAAAGTGAGGAGGCGCGAGGACATTACGACGGTCCAGATGAGATCTTTGAGATCAACACCTCAGAAAAGAATTATACCTTAATGAACGTAGCTGATTCAAAGTCGTATCAACAACTTGAAAATCTGAAAGACCTTCTTAAAAAACTGACTGTAGCGAAATAATGAAGGAAAATATATCCTTAAAACCTTACAATACTTTCGGCGTAGATGTTTCTGCAAAATATTTTGTGGAAGTCACTTCATTGGAGGAATTGCGTGAAGCACTCAACTACTCAAAAACTCAAAACATACAACTCCTCATCCTCGGTGGTGGAAGTAATTTGTTGTTTACGAAGGATTTCGATGGTTTAGTGATTCAATTAGATTTAAAGGGAATTTCTGAAGAAGTCGTTGATGAAAATAAAGTTTTGGTGACCTCGAAAGCCGGTGAAAACTGGCATGAGTTTGTGCAGTATTGTCTGGATCGAAATTACGGAGGTTTAGAGAATTTATCGCTCATTCCGGGGAATGTTGGAACTTCGCCGATGCAGAATATTGGCGCGTACGGAACGGAAATCAAAGACACTTTTGATAGTTGTAAAGTTCTGAATTTAGAGACTCTGGAAGTCGAAATTTTCGATCGTGAAAAATGCAGGTTTGGCTATCGCGAATCGATTTTCAAAATAAAAGAAAAGGGAAAATATATTATTTTAGAAGTTACCTTTAAGCTGACCAGAAAAGATCACTTCATTAAAACCGAATACGGCGCGATTCAATCTGAATTACAAAATTTAGGATTTCAACACTTCGACAAGCTCAGTGTGACCATTCAGGATATTTCAAAAGCCGTGATTAATATTAGAAAAAGTAAGTTGCCTGATCCGAAAGTCATTGGAAATGCGGGAAGTTTCTTTAAAAATCCAACAATTCCTCTATCTCAATTTGAAGATTTGAAAGAGAAATTCTTAACTATTCCCGGTTATCCAAACGGTGATTTCGTAAAAGTTCCTGCAGGTTGGTTGATTGAACAATGTGGCTGGAAGGGTAAACAGATCGGAAACGTCGCTTCGCACAAATTACAGGCTTTGGTCATCGTAAATGCTACTGGAAATGCTTCTGGAAAAGAAATTTATGATTTTTCCACCATGATCATTGAGTCTGTTAAAGAAAAATTCGGAATTGAATTGGAAAGGGAAGTGAATATTATTTGATGTGATAATGCGATGATGTATAAATTTGATCATCGCAAATTTTTTAAATATCGACACAACATAACATTCAATCATCGCCTTGTCACTTCGTCAAATCAACACATGAACTTATGAAAATAGCCGTCCTCGGAGCTGGAAATATGGGTTTGTCCTTTTCAAGATCTTTTTTGAAATACGAACTTATTCTCCCTGAAAATCTTCATTTAATTACCCGTAAAAAAGAAAAGATAAACAAAATATCAAAACTTTTTCCAGGTTCTAAAGTTTCTGCTTTTGAAGAGGTGAAAGAGATTGAGGCCGATTTAATTATTATTGCCGTGAAACCACAAGATTTTCAATATGTCGTGGAGAATATTTCCTTTCAATTGAAGGAAGATCAAATGCTGCTTTCCATCATGGCGGGAATCAAAATTGAAAAAATTCAGCATCTTTTAAATCATAAAAAAGTCGTCCGAGCCATGCCAAATTCGCCCACGCTTTTGGGAATGGGAATTACGGGTTATACTGCGGCAGAAGGAATTTCTTTTCCTGATCTGATGCAAATTGAACGATTTCTAAACTCGACGGGACGATCCGTTTATTTAGAAGATGAAAATCTTTTGGATGGCGTTACAGCACTTTCCGGAAGTGGACCTGCTTATTTTTATTACATCGTTGACGCCATGATCAAAGCTGGAACAGAAATGGGAATCGAGGAAAATCTCTCGAAACTTTTTGTAAAGCAAACCATGTTGGGCGCTTATCATTTGATTAATAATTCTGATAAAAATTTAGAGGAACTCATCAAAGATGTGGCCTCAAAAGGCGGAACAACGGAAGCAGCGTTGAAAGTTTTTGAAGATAATGAACTGAAAGAAACTTTAAGGAAAGGAATTTTAGCTGCGGAAAAGCGATCAAAAGAATTGAGTAACTAAATTGCTTACTGAAGCATTTAGTTACTAAAATAATGTAAAATTCTACAGAATTAATTTCATAAACATTTGTCTATTTGAAATTTTCTTCGTTATTTTGCACTCTCAAATATTCATAAGAAATAAGAACATCCAGATATGTCAAGAATTTGCCAAATAACAGGAAAGCGTGCAATGGTAGGAAACAATGTTTCTCACGCTAATAACAAAACGAAGCGTCGTTTTGAAATTAACTTATTAGAGAAGAAATTTTACCTTCCAGAGCAAGAGAAATCTGTAACTTTAAAAGTTACTGCTCACGGATTGAGAATTATTAATCGAATTGGGATTGAAGAAGCGATCCTGAGAGCAACTAGAAACGGATTTATTAAAAAATAAGAATCATGGCAAAAAAAGGAAATAGAGTACAGGTGATTTTGGAGTGCACAGAGCACAAAGAAACAGGTGTTGCAGGAATGTCAAGATACATCACTACCAAAAATAAAAAGAACACTACTGAGCGATTAGAATTGAAAAAATTTAATCCGGTTCTTAAGAAATACACCCTTCACAAAGAAATTAAGTAATTTTTTAAAAGAATAAAAAATGGCAAAGAAAGTAGTAGCAACGCTTCAGGGTGGTGCAGGTTCTAAAAAAATGACCAAAGTTGTGAAAATGGTAAAATCCGCAAAAAGTGGTGCTTACGTTTTCGAAGAAAGAGTAATGAACGCTGACGAAGTTGAAGGTTTTTTGAAAAAATAATTTCTGCTTAAGCGAGAATATATAAAACTATCCTATTGGGTAGTTTTTTTGTTTTATCTTTGGTTGCAGTCCGCTTAAAGGCTGTAATTTCTAATTTTAAATTTGTATTTCTTATAATGAGCTGGTTTAAAAAAGTATTTAAAAAAGAAGAGAAAGAAACTTTAGATAAAGGTTTGGAAAAATCGAATCAAGGTTTTTTTGAGAAAATTTCGAAAGCAGTTGTCGGAAAAAGTACTGTAGATGCGGAGGTTTTGGATGATCTGGAAGAGGTCCTCATCGCTTCCGATGTTGGCGCTACTACAACAATAAAAATTATCGAAAGAATTGAGCAGCGCGTTGCAAGAGATAAATTTGTCGGAACCGATGAACTCGATCAGATCCTTCGCGAGGAAATCACAGGTTTGCTATTAGAAAATCCACATGCCGGAACCGGCAATATCGACGGGTCCAAAAAGCCTTACGTTATTATGGTTGTTGGGGTGAATGGAGTAGGAAAAACAACGACCATCGGGAAACTGGCACACCAGTTTAAAACGGAAGGCAGAAATGTTGTTTTAGGAGCTGCAGATACTTTTCGTGCAGCAGCAACAGAACAGTTAACGATATGGAGCGAAAGAGTAGGAGTGCCGATCGTGAAACAGAATATGGGATCTGATCCTGCTTCTGTGGCTTTTGATACTGTACAAAGTGCGGTGGCTACTAAAGCAGATGTTGTAATTATTGATACCGCCGGGAGACTTCACAACAAAGTGAATTTAATGAATGAGCTCACCAAGATCAAAAGAGTAATGCAGAAAGTTATTCCAGATGCGCCCCATGAAATCTTATTGGTTCTGGACGGTTCCACAGGGCAAAACGCTTTTGAGCAGGCCAAACAGTTTACCGCTGCGACGGAAGTTAACGCATTGGCGGTGACGAAATTAGATGGTACGGCAAAAGGAGGTGTCGTGATTGGAATATCGGATCAGTTTCAAATTCCTGTAAAATATATTGGCGTTGGGGAGAAAATGACAGACCTGCAATTATTTAATGGAACAGAATTTGTAGATTCTTTTTTCAGAAAACGGAATTAGAAAGATTTTAATTATTCTAATTTTTTTTCTAACTTTAAAAAATCAAATTCTAAATTATTAACATTAAATTTTTAAAACTATGGGAATTTTAACTTGGATCATTTTTGGTCTTATCGCAGGAGCAATCGCTAAATTCATCATGCCTGGAAATCAGAACATGGGTTGGATTTTAACAATTATTTTAGGTATAGTAGGTGCATTCGTAGGTGGATGGATCGGAACAATGCTAGGATGGGGAACGGTAGAAGAGTTCGACATTAAAAGCATGTTGCTTGCAGTAGTTGGAGCTTTAGCAGTCCTCTGGATATATGGAATGGCTACAAAAAGAGCCTAACCAAAAACATTAAAAAAATCCCGGTTTGAATTTCAAACCGGGATTTTTTGTGGCGTTAATCGAATTTTATCTGATAAGCTGTTTCCATCATTACGCTGCTTTTTAATTTTGGATTGGTTACCTGTTCGAAAATCTTGTAATTATCTGCGCCAATTTTATTTTTAATGAGCCGTGCAGAAATTTGATCTTCGCCCATATCTTTAAACAGTTGCTCGAATTTGCTTATTCGTTTTGGATAACTCGCCGTATTGTATTCTTTCAGGTTTGCTTTTTTCGCTGCAAAGTTAATCGCATCATTCAAAGTTCCCAGTTCATCAACCAGACCAATTTGCTTGGCTCTGGTTCCGCTCCAAACTCTGCCGCCTCCAATTTCATCAATTTGCTCGAAAGATTTTTTGCGGTTCACCGTTACAAAATGCACAAATCTTTTATAAGTCTGTTCTACACTTCTCGTCATCATCGAAATGCCGCCCGGCGTTATGCCATTAATTGGAGAGTACATATTGGAATTGGCATTCGTATTTACGGCGTAAGAATTTAAACCGTTCTTGTTGGCGATTTCTTTAAAATAAGGGATCATTCCGAAAACACCTATTGAACCCGTTAACGTATTAGGTTCAGAATAAATTTTATCGGCAGCCATGGCAATATAATATCCGCCGGATGCAGCGTAATCACCAAAAGAAACGACCAGTGGTTTTTTCTTTTTCAGTTGTTGAAGTTCAAAAAGGATCTCGTCGGAAGCATTTGCGCTTCCACCTGGAGAATTGATTCTGAAAACAACGGCTTTCACTTTTTCATTGTCTCTCAGTTTCTGAATCTCCTTTACGAAGTTTTCTGCGTAAACCGCATCGTAACCTTCGCCGTTATAAATTGCTCCAGATGCATAAAGAACTGCAATCTGATTGTCTTTCTTCCCTTTTTCATCCTCTTCAAAACTACTTATATAAGTGTTGAAAGATATTTTACTGAGTTTATCTTTTTCTTTCAGGTTTAATTTTGCTTTAAGAAGCTGGTCATATTCTGTTTTCTGAATAAGCTGATCTGCCAATTTATATTTTAAACTTAAATCTGGAATGATCCCGTAAAGACTGTCGACAATAGTTCTAAACTGAGCAGTATCGATTTTTCGTGAATTTGCAATCTTCGCAGAATTTACAGACCATATATCATTTAGCAAAGTAGAAAGTTGTTCTCTGTTCTCCGGCGACATATCATCTCTTAAAAAAGGTTCCACTGCAGATTTGTATTTTCCGTGGCGAATGACTTCAATCCCGATCCCAAATTTCTCTGCGAAACTCTTCATATATAAAACTTCGGTCGATAAACCTTTCAATTCAATTCCGCCCGCAGGATTAAGATAATATTTGTCGGCTACAGAACCTAAATAATAGGCAGGTTGCGAAACTACATTTCCATAAGCGTAAACGAATTTTCCACTTTTTTTGAAATCTTCTAAAGCGGCCCGAATATCATCAAGTTGTGTCATTCCGGCTTTTATTCCGTCCGTTTCAATGCTGATGCCTTTGATTTTGGAATCTGCTTTGGCATTCTTAATCGCTTCGAGCATATCGAAGATCAAAATATTCTTCTGCTTTTCATTAAAGGAGAAGATTCCCTCATTATCTTCGGAAGGACTATCGATAACATGGGTTTTAAAATCTAAAGTAAGCACCGAATTATCTTTTACGCTCGCTTTTTTATCATTACTGAAAACGCTGGCCATAATCATCATCACTAGAAACAGTAAGAAAATGGCTCCAATGATCATAATTGCTACTATATTTGCTAAGACATTTTTAAAAAAACTTCTCATAATCTAATAATATTTTGCAATATGTCGCACTATGATGTTACTTTGTTACTCGGAAGTAATCTTGGGGATTCCGAGGCAAATATCGAAACTGCTTTAAGTCTTATTCAGCAGGACATTGGGTCAATTATCAAGCAAAGTTCAATGTTGAAGAATGACCCTGTCGAATTTGTTAGTAATAATATTTTTTGTAATATTGCAGTATTAATAAAAACACAATTTTCGCCTGTTAATCTTTTGAATTTGATAAAAAGAATTGAGTTTAATATGGGAAGGATAACAGACTCATCACTTACAAATACCTACTCCGACAGGATTATAGATATTGATATTGTAAGATATGGGAACGTTAAATTTGAATGTGAAATTTTACAAATTCCTCACCACAAGCATTTGTATGAACGCGATTTCTCTCGAAAATTGTTAGTAGATATTGAGAAACATTAAAAACACACATATGAAATTAGGTTTATTTTTAGCATTAACTCTACCTATTGCTTTCTACGCACAAGATAGTTTAGCGGTTTCAGGTAGTAATGATTATCCCAACACTTTCTCCAGCGGTTCTTCAAAGGTTCAAAAATTTGATAACTCTGCCAGAAGGTTTAACGATTGGGCAATTTCTATCGGCGGCGGTTCAGCATTTCTGGCCAAAGGCGATCTAACATCTTTTTATGATAAGAAGATTAACTGGGGCTATAACGCTTACGTAAGTTTAGACAAACAGATCACCCATACTTTTGGGATGAGCTTGCAATACCAATTAGGAAAAACAAACCAACGTGGACAATTACCCGGCGCCGAAGGTGCTGTTGCGGGAGTTGCAGACGCTTGGACCAAATTCCAGCAAATCGCTGTAATAGGAGATGTTAATTTTTCTAATTTATTGAGAAGAGTTGACAATCATTCCCCTTACCGATGGGCGCTGCACGGTTACGCTGGTGTAGGTATTCAGGCTTATGAGACTTTGTTGCTGGACAATGACATTTCTAAATATGCACCAAATACTTTTCCACTTGCTGTAGATCAAAAATTTGGTCTTGCATCTTTTTTTTATCAAACCGGTCTTGGACTTAAATACAAAGCATCAAAACGAGTTGATGTAGAATTAAGAACGATGTACATCGTAAGTGGCGATGACGAATTCGATGGTGGCGGTGACTTAAGAGACACCGGATATCCAAGGATTAATTATAACCTTATCAATGACAGCTATTCTGATGATATGATGACCGTTAATTTAGGTTTAACATTTAAATTAGGAAAGCATGGTTCTCATTTAACATGGCATGATCCTTTGCAGGAAGTATATTACAAAACCAATCTTTTAGAAAATTCATCCCAGGACTTAATTGTTTGCCAAAAAGGTGATAATGATAATGATGGCGTTTGTGATGATTGGGACAGACAACTTGATACTCCTGCAGGCGCAAGAGTTGATGGTGCTGGTGTCGCATTAGATATGGATTTAGATGGAGTGATCGACCTTTACGACAAATGTGTAACTGTTCCAGGTCCTGTAGAAAATAACGGATGTCCGGTAAATTCTACGACAATATCAACTTCTGGAAATAATTAATTATAAAAATCCTTCCTTGGCACGGTGTTTGCTCATAGGCACGGAGATCAGGCTTTTTTTTAACAAAATATTGGCAAATGATCAATTCCCTTGGAAAATATAAAAAATATATCATTTATTAACTTAACAAAAAAAATTATGAAACTAAATTTAGCAATCGTGGCTTTAGCCGTAGCCTTGCCTACTGCTATGTTCGCTCAAGATTCAGTGGCAGTTTCTACTGAAGGTTACCCGAACACTTTCTCCTCAGGTTCTGCAAACGTGTCTCCGTTTACGCAAAACTCTAAGAGATTTAATGATTGGGCAATTTCAGCAGGAGCCGGTGTACCACTTTTACAGTCTGCAGACTTAACATCCATCAAAAATGGTAACGGAAAAAACGTTTTCGGATATTCTGCTTACTTAAGTGTTGACAAAGCAATTACTCATGCTTTTGGTTTAAATCTGCAATATGACAGAGGTGAAACAAGACAGGGGTTTTTCAATACAAAAACTGATAACGCAGCAGGGACTGGTTACCAAGATGTTGGAGCGAGAACACAGTACGATGCGATCTCAATCTTAGGAGATGTCAATTTTTCTAATCTTTTAAGAAGAGTTGATAATAAATCACCTTACAGATGGGCTTTACATGGTTATGCTGGTATCGGAACTTTGGCATATAGATCTTATTTAGAAAATGCAGGCGGTCAAAAATTAATGACGGAGATCAAACCATTTTCTTTCAATTCATTATTTGGTCAGGCAGGAGCTGGATTAAAATATAAAATTAACAGAAGAATTGATCTTGAAGGTAGAGTAATGTATGTCGTTACAACTGATGATCAATTTGATGGTGGTGGTGCACAATACAGCACAATCAACAAAAGAGAAGATCAGGTTTCTGACAATTTCTTAAACGCAACTTTAGGTCTTTCTTTAAAATTAGGAAAACATCAGTCTCACTTAATGTGGCACGATCCTTTGCAGGAAATTTATTACAAATTAGACGTTTTGGCTGATAAAAACCAAGATATCGAAGTATGTAAAAAAGGTGATGCAGATAATGATGGAGTTTGTGACGATTGGGACAGACAACTTGATACTCCTGCAGGTGCAAGAGTTGATGGTGCAGGTGTAGCTTTAGACACAGATTTAGATGGAGTAATTGATCTTTATGACAAATGTGTAACCGTTCCTGGTCCAGTTGAAAATAATGGTTGTCCAACTAATTCTAGTTCTACGATTACAGACAATACAAGAACAATGGAGGGAATCGAATTTGATTTGAATTCAGACAGAATTCTTCCGTCAAATACGCCGATCTTGAACAATGCTGTAAATTATATCAATTCTTCTACAGGCGCTTATAACGTAGTAGGTGGAACGGATACAAGAGCTTCAGATGCTTATAACCAAAAACTTTCTGAAAGAAGAGCAAACACAGTTAAAAGTTATTTAATGCAGAACGGTGTAGAATCTGGAAAATTAAACGCAATCGGTAGAGGTGAAAAAGACCTTAAATACCCAGAGTGTGAACCAGCTACTAAATGTCCGGAATGGAAAAACAGAGCAAACAGAAGAGTTTACTTCGAAACTAAATAAATTTTAATTAATTATAGTTTAAAAGCCACGCATTGCGTGGCTTTTTTTGTTTAATGAATTTTGTTTCAGTATTTTTACTCCATGATTTCGTCGCAGGATTATCAAAAATTAAAATTTCAAACCCTAAAACATTTTTGGGGCTACGATTCTTTTAGAGATTCACAGGAAGAGATCATTAATGCTGTTATCGAAGGAAGTGATACTCTAGCACTTCTACCAACTGGCGGTGGAAAATCTTTATGCTATCAACTTCCTGCTCTGATTTTAGAGGGAACCTGTTTAGTGATTTCTCCGCTTTTAGCCTTGATGAAGGATCAGGTTTACCAACTTAAAAATAACGGTATTGAAGCTGAATATTTATCCTCGGAACTCGATGACTTTGATGCAGAAACTATTTTTAACCGGTGCAAAAATGGCCTAACCAAGTTACTGTATGTTTCGCCTGAACGACTTACGAACCGTGTTTTTTTACAAAATTTAGAAGAAATTCAAATCTCTTTTATAGCGGTTGATGAGGCACACTGTATTTCTGAGTGGGGACAAGACTTTCGGCCGAGCTATCAAAATATTAAACTCTTCCGGGAGAACTTAAAAAAGATTCCGTTGTTAGCCCTTACTGCAACGGCTACTCCAAAAGTTCTGTCAGAGATTCAACTTAAATTAAACCTTAAGAATCCTGTAATTTTTCAGCGAAGTTTCCGAAGAACGAATATCAAAATTATTTCCGATAAAATTTCCGATAAGTATGAAATGGTTCTAAATGTGATGAAAGGCAATAATTCCTCCGGCATTATTTATGTTAGAAGTCGTAAAGAAACCGAAGAACTTACCAAATTTCTCCAGAGAAATCAGATTCAAAATATAGATTTTTTTCACGCAGGATTACCTTTAAGAGAAAAAAATGCAAAACAAAAATTATGGATCCAGAGTAATAATCATGTCCTAATTTCCACAAATGCTTTCGGAATGGGCATCGATAAAGATCAGGTTCGGTTTATTATCCATTTTTCTCCACCTCAATCTCTTGAGAATTATTATCAGGAAATTGGTAGAGCAGGAAGAGACGGTTTAGAATCGTTCGCTTTTCTTTTGTGGAACGAACAGGAGCTGTTAAATTTTGATCAGATCTTAAGAAATCAAATTCCTTCAAAGGCAGAATTTCAGAAAATTATTTCCTATTTGTATTCTACTTTTCAGATTGCAGAAAACGATCTCCCCGAAAATGTTTTTCAGCTTCATATTCAGCGAATCCAGAATTTTACAAAAACTTCTTTGGCTAAAATAAAAAATGTTTTAAATTTTCTGCATAATCAGGAATTCATCTTTTTCAATGCTAATCAGTCTTTATCTTCTTTAGAATTAAAAATTGCTCCAGACGAACTTGATCTGCTGCCTCAAAATGATTCCTATTTTATTGAAATATTATTGCGGAATTTCTCGGGATTAACAACGCACAAAATAATGTTCAGCGAACAAACTTTAAGCAAAAAGATCGATTCTGATGTTCATTTGGTGAAAGAACGTATTAAAGAACTTCAACGGAAAGGTTATGTTGAATATATCGATGGGGCATTATCGAGTATAAAGTTTTTGAAACCGCGTGATGACCGACATTTTAGTGGAAGATACTGGAATGTTTTTGAACATATACAGAAAAATAAGCTTCAAAAATGGGAAGAGATGAAGTTTTTTATTCAAGATTCAGATTTCTGCAAGTTGAAGTTAATTCTGTCTTATTTCGGAGAGAAAAATGTTAAAAATTGCGGCAAATGTTCAGTTTGTGACCAGCAAAAAGAAAATATTTTTGGTCGGAATATTGGATTAGAAATAGTTGAGATTTTGAAACAAAGTCCTTCAAATGTTGAAGAAATCGCCATTAAACTAAAATATTTTGAAAAGGAAAATATTTTAGAAAATCTCATTCATCTTTTAGATTCGGGGCAGGTAAAAATGCTCAACTTCAGAACGTATACGGTGACTTAAATTGGTAAGTTGTGACTTACTTAAAAACCACTTCAAAATTAATTTAATAATCTTTTTTCAAAAAAATGAAAGTATTAAAAGTCCTCTTTTTCGGAACTCCAGAATTTGCAAAAACCTGTTTAGAATCCATTCATCAATCTGCGCATGAAGTTGTAGGCGTGGTGACCGTTGCCGATAAAGCCAGTGGTCGCGGACAAAAAATGAATCAGTCTGCGGTAAAGATCTTTGCTGTAGAAAATGATCTTCCTGTTTTTCAACCGGAGAAATTAAAGAATGCTGAATTTTTAGAAGAGATTGAAAAATTGAATGCCGATGTTTTTGTGGTCGTGGCATTTAGAATGATGCCTAAGATTTTATTCGAAATGCCTGAACTGGGAACGTTTAATCTTCACGCTTCATTGTTGCCTGATTATCGCGGTGCAGCACCGATTAATTATGCGGTGATTAATGGGGAAAAGAAAACAGGTGCAACCACTTTTTTTATTAATGAAAAAATTGATGAGGGAAATATTCTTTTACAGGAGGAACTGGAAATTTCACCAGATGAAAACGCGGGAGCATTGCACGACCGTTTGATGGAGATGGGTGCAAAACTGGTCGTAAAAACGTTAGATGGTTTAGCAGAAAATTCAATTAAGGAAAAACCACAGCCTCAAGTAGAACATCCGAAAAATGCTTTTAAAATTTTTAAAGAAGACACTCGAATCAACTGGGATCAAAATTCAGAAAAAGTTCATAATTTCATTCGCGGAATGTCGCCCTATCCTTGTGCATTTACAGCATTAAAGATAGGTGAAGACGAAAAAACCTTAAAGATTTATCAGGGAAAGTTTGAATTATTGTCTCATGATAAAGCTCCTGGAACTTTAGCAATTGATAAACATCAATTTAAAATTTTTACAAATGATGGTTTTTTTATTCCGGAACAATTACAATTGGAAGGCAAGAAGAGAATGTCTGTAAAAGATTTCCTGAATGGTTTTCAGAATTACGACCATATTTCAATGCCTTAAATTAATTTCTATTTTTCAACAAGATCCAGCCTTTGTAGGAAACGGGTAAGTTGGTATCTGGTTCGGTCCAGTTTAAAATATACCAATAGTTGCCGGTCGGTAAAACTCTTCCGTTCATTTTGCCGTCCCAAATAAATTGCTGGTTTTTAGAAGTAAAGACCGGGATTCCATAACGGTCGTAAATAGAAATACTCACCTCTTTTTTAATCTTCAAATCAGAATAGTCCAGAACATCGTTCTTTCCGTCGTTGTTTGGTGTAATGAAATTGATGAGATTGATCAACAAAAATTCCTTTTTGATGATGTCGCAACTTTGGGCATCTTTTACGGAGATCTTGTGAATTCCGCGTGAAATATTTGTGAAAATATTAGAGGTTTGAAAAGGTTCGTTGTCCAAAGAATATTGATAAGGAGGATTGTTACCCATTACAAAAACGATGGACGTACTTCCAGATACATCAATATTTGTAATTGTTGGAAGTTCTGCGGCAAGAATATTTACTATCTGTTCCAGTTTACAACCGTTTATCGAGGTTAATTCGACAATGTATTTACCGACGGGAACATCGTCTATATAATTGATAGAAGGACCTTCAGCGATGATCTCGCCATTTTCGCTCATCCATTTATAGTTTTGAAAGCCAGTTTCTGCTTCAAGTCTTGTTACCGCATTTGGACAAATTATTTGATCAACAAGAAGGATCGATTTTACAGGCAGGTAAAAATGAACGATCTGATCAACAGGTGTACAATTTCCACTTTTAACTTGTACGTAAATAGTTACATCATGAATATAAGTGAAGATATTTGTTATTGGAATTAAGTGGGTCGCATCCTCAAATTTTCGCAAAATGCTGTTCCCGCAGACAGAAGCCGGACTGATCCCAGATCTTTAGTCAAAAAAAATCTCTTTCTATAATTAGAAAGAGATGATCTTTTTTAAGTTTTTAGCGTATTAAGTAAGACTAACTCTTACAAAACCGATCACTTTTAAATCTCCGTTAACAGATTTTACGTAATCAGCAACCGAAGTACTTCCGTCTTTAATAAAAGCCTGGTGAACTAAAGTATTGTCTTTATAGAATTTCTGCATTTTACCTTTTAAGATATTATCAATAATGTTTGCAGGTTTTCCTTCTTTCGTTAGAATTTCTCTTTCAATGTCCAGTTCTCTGTCGATCGTTTCCTGAGAAATCATTGTTTCATCTAAAGCTAGTGGATTCATTGCAGCAACCTGCATAGAAACTGATTTTGCAACCTCAACAGCACCATCAACATTTGCAGAAAGGGAAGTGATCGCAGCAATTTTATTTCCGGCGTGAATGTAAGCTCCTAAGAATGGACCTTCAATTCTTTCGAAAGAACCGATTTCGATTTTTTCTCCAATTACACCTGTTTGCTCGATTAATTTTTCTGCAACTGTCATTCCGTGGAAATCAGATGCTAAAAATTCTTCTTTATTTGAATAAGCTACTGCCTGTTCAGCAAGTTCATGTGCTAATTCTACGAAACTGTCATTTTTTCCAACGAAATCTGTTTCACAATTTAAAGCGATGATCGCTCCCATGGTGTTATCTTCGTTTACTTTTGCAATTACAGCACCTTCAGCTGAGTCTCTGTCTGCTCTGTTAGCCGCAACTTTCTGACCTTTTTTTCTTAAATTCTCAATGGCTTTGTCGAAGTCTCCTTCTGCTTCAACCAAAGCTTTTTTGCAGTCCATCATTCCTGCGCCTGTAATGTTTCTTAATTTAGCTACATCTGCAGCAACCGGTGTATACATATTTTTATTTTTATATTAAATAATTACTTAATTTAGCATTATTTCAGCCGTGCAAAGATAATAAATTTCACACAAACTAAAAAGTAAGTTTTTGCGTTATTATTTAAATTTAAACTTTTAAAAACCACCTTGTTTATGAAGAAGTATCTTTATTTTTTTGCTCTTTTCATCTCAATTTCATCCTTTGCACAATCTAATTATACCGCTGCACAAGTTGAAAAAAGTACAGATCCTCAGGTTATTGCGAACTTTATAAAAAATAATCCCAATAATCCTAAAACTCCTGAATTCAAAAGGAAATTAATTGCGGTAATTAACAGCGGAAAATCATCTTCGCAACAGGCGAAAGTGGCAAAACCCAGTGTAAAAGCAATCAGCACATCCAAACTATCAACATCGATTAAAAGAGACGTGGCGAAAGACGGATCCAACGATAAGCATAAGCGAACAGCAGATTTGCTGAACCACCTTTTTAATACCGATCCAAGCAGCAGAACAGCTTATGTGCAAATCGTAAACAAATCGAAATGTAATTTGATTGTGAAAATTAGTGGCCGAAAGTTTTACAACCTGGATGTTCCAGCGAATAATCAGAATTTTCTTTTGGTTGATAAAGGAAGTTATACTTTAACAACTTCCGTTTGTGATGCAAAGTATTCCTCCACGAAAAACATTGGTAAAGATATTGTGGTTACGCTGAACGCCCCAAAATAGATCATTATTTCTTACTTTAAGAATTGATGAAAGTCTTTGGTGAGTTCCAGATATTCTTCGCTGTAAATCCTCGGAGATTTTTCTATTACAAATTCTGTCTCTAAAATGTTTCCCTTATTACGACTGAATTCAAAAATCCATCTTTTTGGTGCAGCGTTTTTAATTCCGAAAATTTTAATTTTTCCGGATGGAAATAGACCATTTTCAAGACACTTGCTTTCGAAATAGTTTCCGGACTCAAAAGGAATAATTACAGAAAGCAGTCCTTCTGATGAAAGCAGTCCTGCAGATTTTTGAATGAGATTTTCAAATGTCAGTTCGGTTTGCTGTCTGGCTACAATATCTTTGCTGGACGAATTTTCCGAGAAATACGGTGGGTTCGAAACGATTAAATCATATCGCTCCTCAGACGAACAATCTTTAAAATCTTGATGCTGAACATTTAGTTGTCTTTGAAAGGGTGAATTTGCAAAATTTTCCCTTGCGAGATCTACAGCTTCCTTGTTAAGATCAATAGCTAATATATCCGAAGTTGGATTTCTTTGCGCTACCATCATAGATATTAAACCAGTTCCTGTGCCGACTTCCAATATTCTAATCGCATTTTGAACAGTTGACAAAGCACCCAATAAAACGCCATCTGTTCCGACGCGAAAAACATCGGTGGACTGATTAATACTAAATTTTTTGAACTGAAAAGGCTTCATTAATGATGGAAATAGTCGGAATAGCGATTTTGATTTACAAATTATTTGGCAGTAAAATAGTAAAAGTTGAACCTTTACCAATTTCCGATTTCACAGAAATTTCTCCTTTATAATCTTCTACCATTTTTCGAACCATGGTTAAACCGAGGCCGGTTCCGCTGGTTTTCGACGTAAAATTCGGTTCAAAAATTCGGTCGTACAATTCTTCCGGAATTCCAACGCCATTATCTTCAACCGTGATGATAATCCGCTTTTGGCGCTGCTCTACATCAACGTTAATGATATTTTCGCGGTTCTCATCTCTGGCTTGTCTCGCATTTGCCACAAGATTGGTAATGATTCGGGACAAATAAATTTTGTCCATATCGATCATGATATTTTCGTGATTAGCATGAAAGTAGATTCGTTCATCGCTAAAAATATTGGTGATGTTTTTAATTTCTTTATTTAGATTGAAAACTTCGTTATTTTTTTCCGGCAACTGTGCAAATTGAGAAAAAGCGCTTGCCACTTTTGCGACCAGATCGATTTGATCCACAACGGTCTTGCTTAAATGTTTCACTTTTTCACAAATGTCAGGATCATTAGGATCAAATTTCCGTTCGAAATTTTGAATGGTCAGCTTCATTGGTGTTAAAGGATTTTTAACCTCGTGGGCAACCTGCTTTGCCATTTCGCGCCACGCTTCCTCTTTTTCTTTGAAACTCAAGCGTTCTTTCTGCTCTTTGATCTGCAGGATCATTTTGTTGTACGCTTTTACGAGCTGACTGAGTTCATCATTTTGATAATAGCGAATCGCCTGCGGATCCTTTTCGAAAAGGGTAACTCTGTTAATTAAGTCGGAGAATTTGGTAACTGCTTTTGTCAAATTATTTGAGATGATCCAGCTCAGCCAAACTGCAAACGCAATGATAAATAAATTAACGATGACGATGTAATTCACATATTTATTAAAGACATTGAAATAGGAACCGTCATTATGATAAAAGGGGAAATAAACAATCGCAATCGGTTCTAACATGTTGTTTTTCAGTACTGTGTAAGAGGATGTTACATTAGAATCTGTCTTTTTATCATAATTTTGAATATCAACTCTTTTGTCGCTTTTCAAGACTTGATTTACAATTCCGAGTGGGATCTTTTTCTCTGCGATCAGATTGCTGTCTTTATTAGAAATTAAAAGCTTTCCGTTTAAATCGTAAATAATAATATCCTGATTATTAATATCGGCGATTTCGAATATGTCGTTACTAAGAATAGTGGGTAAATCAGCAGTTTCAACCTGGGTATGACTTACGCCATAATCAAGCGCAGACATCAAAGATTCTGATTTTTTCTGAAGATCGGTGCGGCTTTGTTCGACCGCATTATTTTTTAAGATATAAAAAGAGAGAATAGAAGAGCCTAAAATACTAAGCAAACAAATCAGCAGAAAACCGCCGAAAACCTTATTTCTTAAGCTATAACCTTTGTATTTAGAGAACGGCATTTTTTTTCATCAGTTTCGTTACATATTTACCAATAATGTCGAATTCTAAATTAACCATATTTCCAATTTTAAGGTCTTTCATATTAGTGAATTCCCAAGTGTAAGGTATAATTGCTACAGAAAATTCTCCAGCGCCGCTTGCAGCAACCGTTAAACTAATTCCATTAACTGTTATTGAACCTTGCGCTACGGTAGTAAAATCATCTGTTTCATCGTATTGAATGGTGATGAAAAAGCTCCCATCTTTATCTTCAATATTTTTTACAGTTCCGGTTTTATCGACATGCCCCTGAACAATGTGTCCATCGAGTCTACCATCGAACTTCAAACAACGTTCCAAATTCACTTCAGTTCCAACATTCCACTCACTTAAGTTGGTTTTTTCTAAAGTTTCTGCAATTGCAGTAACGCGGTATTGATCGCCGGAAATTTCCACAACAGTTAAACAACAACCATTGTGAGCCAAACTTTGGTCAATTTTTAACTCTTGAGTAAAGGGGCAGATTAAAGTGATATTAATGTTTTCTGCCTGTTTTTCAATTTTTTGAATTGTAGCCGTAGCTTCGATAATACCTGTGAACATAAAAGGAATATTTACTGTTGAAATGTTAAGTTTAGAAATAAAACGAGATAGTTATTTCTAATTTCCTAAATTTGTGAAATTCTATTAATTTTTTCAAAGATAATTAAAAATGAGTCCGAAACAGCACAAAATAAAAGTGGGTATTTCTATAGGCGATTTCAATGGCATTGGTCCGGAAATCATCATGAAATCTCTAAAAGATAAAGCAATTACCGATTTTTTTACACCGATTATTTTTGGTTCCGGAAAGTTATTTACTTATCAGAAAAATATTTTCAAACTGAACCATAATTTTCATTACATCACCGAAACTTCTCAGGCGCAGGTTGATAAGATTAATATGGTGAATCTTTGGAAAGATAATGTAAATGTTGATTTAGGGAAGCCAACTGAAGAATCTACGAAAATGGCGATCGAATCATTAGAAGCTGCGACCAATGCTTTGATGAATGGTGAAATTGACGTTCTCGTAACGGCGCCCATCAATAAAGAAGAGATGATGAAACATGGTTTTGCGCATGCAGGACACACCGGCTATTTAGAAGAGAAGTTTGGTAAAAAAGGATTAATGTTTTTAGTGACTGAAGATCTGAAGGTTGCTGTTTCTACACATCATATCCCAATTGTACAGGTCGCAGAAAATATTTCGAAGGAAAAAATAAAAAAGCAAATCAAAATGCTCAACCAGTGTTTGATTGAAGATTTTCAGGTAGAAAGACCAAAAATCGCAGTTTTAGGATTAAATCCACATGCGGGCGACGGCGGTGCAATTGGTAATGAAGAAATTGAAATCATCGAACCAGCGATCCGCGAACTTTTTGATAATGGAATTTTAGCTTTTGGACCATTTCCCGCAGACAGCTATTTTCAACCTAATAAGTATAAGAACTTTGACGCTGTTTTGGCGATGTATCACGATCAGGGCTTAGCGCCTTTTAAAACACTGGCTTATGAAGAAGGCGTAAATTACACGGCGGGATTGCCTTTTATCAGAACATCTCCGGATCACGGGGTTGCCTATGATATTGCAGGACAAAATATTGCCGATGAACAAAGTTTTAGTGAAGCTATTTTCATGGCGATTAAAATCTATAAGAACAGACAGGAATATAATGACTTAATGACCAATAGAATGCAACCTCGCAGAAGTGGAGTTGGACACGGCGTTGACGAAGATCTACCCAGAGATCGACACCACTAAATAATGGCAAATATTATTTCTCTGATATTTGTTTAAGAAATTATTTGTAATATTAAAAAATTTGCATATTTTTGCACACTCATTTTATGGACAGACTAAGAAACTACGACATCGTGTTTTCGGGACTGAAAAACGGTAAACACGAATTCAAATTTGAGATAGATAAGAAGTTCTTTCAACTTTTCGAAACGGAACAGGAATTTACAGAACCACAGATCGTTGCTGATGTTTTAATGGAAAAACACACGACTTTCTTAGAATTTTGGATGAAGACAGAAGGCACTGTTAATTTAGTTTGTGATATTACAAACGACAACTTTCATCATCCTTTAGAAAACGAAATGAAGGTTTTAGTGAAATTCGGGGAAGAATACGATGACAGCGAAATTGATGTTATTACAATTTCAGCTAAAGATCACGCGTTCAATATAGCGCAGTTGATCTATGAAAATGTAATGTTATCGATCCCGATGAAAAAAGTTTCTCCCAATATTTCTGAAGAAGATTTAGAAATATTAGAAAAATTTTGCCCGAAAGAAGAAATAGTAGAAGAACCGACAAGCGACCCGAGATGGGAAGCACTTAAGAATTTAAAAGATAATAATAAATAGTTTAAAATGATGAGAATTGAGCAATCAACGTCTCATCGCTCATCAAATTAAAAATATAAGAAATGGCACATCCTAAAAGAAGACAATCCTCAACAAGAAGAGATAAAAGAAGAACGCATTACAAGGCAGAAGTTCCTCAATTAGCAAAAGATGCAACATCAGGTGAAATGCACTTGTACCACAGAGCACACTGGTCTGAAGGAAAAATGTACTACAGAGGTAAGGTAGTAATGGAAAAAACAGTAGAAACTACAGAAGAGATTTAAGCGTAAAACTTAATAAAACTTCAATTTTATATCAAAACCACTCGATTTTTTGAATTTTGAGTGGTTTTTTGTTGTTTTTTATTATCTTTGGCATACTAAACAAAAACCAATTATATGGACATTAAAGACATCCAAAATCTAATAAAATTTGTGTCTAAAGCGGAAGTTTCCGAAGTAAAATACAAAACGAAAGATTTCGAAATTACTATTAAAACCCCGCTTGGAGGGAACGAAATGACCTACATGCAACAGCCGCCTGTTTATCATTCTGCTCCACAGCAGCAAAATTTATCTGCACCGGCTCCCGCTGCAACTTCTTCTGATTCACCTGCTGCAGAAAATACTTCTGACGAAAGTAAATTTATTACGATTAAATCTCCGATGATTGGAACGTTTTACAGAAAACCTTCGCCAGACAAAGATGTTTTTGTTAATGTTGGCGACGAGGTTTCTAACGGTAAAGTGGTTTGCGTAATCGAAGCAATGAAATTATTCAACCAGATCGAATCTGAAATTTCCGGAAAAATCGTGAAAATTCTGGTAGACGATATGACGCCGGTAGAATACGATCAACCTTTATTCTTAGTAGATCCTTCTTAAGAAATTTTAAATTATAAATTATAGATTTTAAGTGGAAACGCATTTAAAATAATTTAAAATTCAGAATTTAAAATTTAAAATATCAAAAAGATGTTCAAAAAAATATTAATAGCCAACCGTGGCGAAATTGCAATGCGGATTCTACGAACCTGCAAAGAAATGGGAATTAAAACGGTTGCGGTTTATTCTACGGCAGATAAAGACAGTCTTCATGTTCGTTTTGCGGATGAAGCGGTTTGTATTGGTCCGCCGGCAAGTAAAGATTCTTACCTTAAAATTTCTAATATCATTGCAGCTGCAGAAATTACGAACGCCGATGCTATTCATCCGGGATATGGATTTTTATCAGAAAATTCTAATTTCTCCCGGATCTGTCAGGAAAACGGAATTAAATTTATTGGCGCAACTCCGGATCAAATCGATCGAATGGGCGATAAAGCCAACGCTAAAGCGACGATGAAAGAAGCCGGCGTTCCTTGTGTTCCCGGTTCTGAAGGTTTAATTGATGGTTACGAACAAGCTGCAATTCTAGCTGAAGAAATGGGTTATCCCGTGATGATCAAGGCAACTGCAGGTGGTGGTGGAAAAGGAATGCGTGCTGTCTGGAAAGCCGAAGATCTTCACGAACACTGGGATTCTGCAGTGCAGGAGGCAACCGCTGCTTTCGGTAACGGTGGAATGTACATGGAAAAACTAATTCAGGAACCCCGACATATCGAAATTCAGGTTGCAGGCGATCAATACGGTAGAGCATGTCATCTTTCCGAAAGAGATTGTTCTGTACAACGTAGAAATCAAAAATTAACGGAGGAAACTCCTTCTCCTTTTATGACCGATGATCTTCGAAAAAGAATGGGCGACGCTGCGGTTAAAGCTGCAGAATATATCGCTTATGAAGGGGTTGGAACGATTGAGTTTTTGGTTGACAAGGATCGTAATTTCTATTTTATGGAAATGAATACCAGGATTCAGGTCGAACATCCAATTACAGAACAGGTTGTTGATTACGATTTAATTCGGGAGCAGATTCTATTAGCTTCCGGAACAGCGATTTCCGGAATTAATTATTTGCCGAAACTTCATTCCATTGAATGTAGAATTAACGCAGAGGATCCTTACAACGATTTCCGACCTTCTCCGGGTAAAATTACAGAATTGAATATTCCTGGTGGACACGGAATTCGTGTTGATACTCATGTTTATTCAGGGTACACGATTCCTTCCAATTACGATTCTATGATCGCTAAGCTAATTACAACGGCTCAAACTCGCGATGAAGCAATCGCAAAAATGAAACGTGCCTTAGAAGAATTTTATGTTGAAGGCGTAAAAACAACAATTCCTTTCCACAGACAGTTGATGGAAAATGAAGATTACCTCGCCGGAAATTACACTACAAAATTTATGGAGGATTTTGTAATGGACAAAAAATTCGACAATTAAATCTGTTTTTTTAAATATTACTGCCTCTTTTGAGGCAGTTTTTGTTTCAATTATTATCATTAAATTTGCAAAAAGTAAAAGATATGTCAGCAGTTACGCAACAAAAAGATTCTCAGTATTACATTGATTTAGAAAATGAACATGGCGCTCACAACTATCATCCGCTTCCTGTGGTTTTAGATAAAGGCGAAGGAGTTTACGTGTGGGATGTTGAAGGGAAAAGATATTACGATTTTCTCTCCTCTTATTCCGCCGTGAATCAGGGCCATTCTCATCCAAAAATCGTGGATGCATTAATCGCTCAGGCGAAGACTTTGGCTTTAACTTCACGTGCTTTTTATAATAATGTATTAGGTCCTTACGAGAAATATGTTACCGAATATTTTAGGTTTGATAAAGTCTTGCCAATGAATACTGGTGCCGAAGCTGTAGAAACAGCTATTAAATTATGTCGTAAATGGGCATATGAAAAAAACGGTGTTGCAGAAAATGAAGCTGTAATTGTTGTTTGCAAAGGAAATTTTCATGGTAGAACAACGACCATTATTTCTTTTTCTGATGATGACAACGCTCGTGATAATTTTGGTCCTTATACAGGTGGATTTATCAGTATTCCTTACAATGATATCAACGCTTTGGAAGAAGTTGCGAAAGATAAAAACGTTATTGGATTTTTGGTAGAACCTATTCAGGGTGAAGCTGGAGTTTATACGCCAGATGAAGATTTTATTGCAAAAGCACAAGCTGTTTGTCATGCAAATGGAATGTTATTTATCGCAGACGAAGTTCAAACGGGAATTGCCCGTACCGGAAGTTTATTAGCAGTTTGCGGTAATTGTTCATGCGAAAATCAATGTGAGCAACAACCTACTTACACCAAACCAGATATCTTAATTTTAGGTAAAGCTCTTTCAGGAGGTGCTTATCCGGTTTCTGCGGTATTAGCAGATAATGAAATCATGGAGGTCATTAAACCAGGTCAGCATGGTTCTACGTTTGGTGGTAATCCTATCGCTGCGAAAGTTGCGATGGCTGCTTTGGATGTAGTTTCTGAGGAGCATTTAATTCAAAATGCACGCAGATTGGGAGATATTTTCCGTCAGGAAATGAACCGAATTATTGAAAAATCAGATTTAATAGTCAAAGTTCGTGGGAAAGGTTTATTAAACGCAATCATCATCAACGATTCACCGGAAAGCGAAACTGCCTGGAATCTATGTGTACAGTTAAAAGAAAATGGATTGCTTGCAAAACCTACTCATGGGAATATTATTCGTCTCGCGCCACCTTTGGTAATTACCGAGGAGCAAATGGCTGAATGTGTTGCCATTATTGAGAAAACGATTATGGGATTCAAGAAATAATATAATTTTGGAACTGAAAGAAAAAGTCAGTGGTCTGATCATCACCTTTAATGAAGAAAAAAATATTCGGGAAGTTCTTGATGATTTTTCTATTTGTGATGAAATTATCGTCGTTGATTCTTTCAGTTCTGATCGAACAGTTACCATCGCTAAAGAAAACCCAAAGGTTAAAATCATTGAACATGCATTTGATGATTTTACTAAACAGAGAAATATAGCCTTGGATGCTGCTAAGAATGACTGGGTTCTTTTCTTAGATGGTGATGAAAGAATAACGCCTGAACTTCGACGGGAGATTATTGCAGAACTGAATAAGTCTGATAAAAAAGATGCTTATTATTTCTATCGCAAATTTTATTTCGCTGGAAAACCGATTCACTTTTCAGGAACACAAAACGATAAGAATTTTCGACTTTTCCGACGAAGTAAATGCAGATATATCGCAGAAAAAAAAGTTCATGAAACGCTTCAGGTAAAAGGTACAATCGGAATTCTTAAAAATAAATTAAGTCATTATTCTTTTGAGAATTATGAACAATTCAAAATGAAAATGCGCTATTATGGTTTATTAAAAGGAAGTGAACTTCGTGATAAAGGAAAAAAATATTCAGTTTTTACGCATTGGGGAAAAGTTGCATTAAATTTCGTGAAAACTTATTTTTTAAAGTTGGGCTTTTTAGACGGAATTGACGGACTGAAAATAAGTTACCTACAAAGTCTTTATGTTAATGAGACCTACAGAAGTTTAAAAAATAATAAGTGAGCAGTATTTAAAAATGATCGAAAGAAATTTCGTTCATTTTTTTATTTAGAGTTAATCATTAAAAATGTATTTGTTGGGAATTGAATCTAAATATTAAATTCCAATTAATTAGTTGAATTACTGTTTTTTACAGATAAAGATTTTATTTTTTTAAGTAAACAGATTTTTTGTTCTGAAAAAATCGGTCAACAAATTGTTTTAATCTTCTCTGAGTATTGGAGTCTTTTACCCGAATTGCGTTTTGTGTAAGATCCATTTCCTTTACGTGTTCGATAATTTCATCAAAAGAATAATTTTTCATAAAACATTCTTTCAGGAATCGATCAATAATTTTGTTCCATTGTTTTTTATTTCCCCAATAATGTCCCACTAAATCATCCGCAGATTTCAGGGCTGAATATTTGTTAAGACCCAAAGAGAAAGCAAACTGCTCTATAAGTCGTCGGGTTACGTCATCTGCACACATCGCATCATTAATTTTTAAAGTTGACTCAAGACATTCGAGATGTTTGTTAGAAATCCCAATCAGTCCTGCATTCCACATTGCAGAACTTCCATCTATTTTAGTATCATGATAGGTTTTGCCTTTCATTTGTCGCCACATCAACTTTTCGGTTTTCGAAGAAAGTGCGGAAAGTTTTCCTTCTTCAAGATGCATATAATTCTGCCCATTTTTAAGGCCAGTACGCATCGCATCTACATTTTTATAAAAGAAAGTGTCGCCGTCTAAATAGACAATGGACTCCAAAGGATATTTTTTGGCGACCAGCTGAAGAGCTTTAATTTTCACCCGCCAGAAAAAATGGTATTTTCCTTCCCATTCTTTTACATCATCGCTGTTGATAGGGATAACTTCTACATGATCTATTAAAGAGCTGAACAAAGAAGGATTCTCTGCGATAACTATAATTCTATCTTCATTATTTTTATAAGCGCAGAAGGTATAAATTGAAAAATAAACCTGCTGATAGTGATCCATATTATTGCCAAATAGTAGGTATACAACATTCATGTTAGTGAAATTATTTATTAAAAGCCTGTGGTAGTATGCTAAATTATTTTTATATCGTTCAAATTTAGAACAAAACAATGGGTTTTTAAGAATTTGTTTGTTTTGATATTTTCAATTAAATTGCAGAATAAATATCCGCAAAGCATCGCTGTCTTTTAGAGACTTTCTTTTTACTCAAAAAATATCAAGGATGGTCTTTCGCTCTGATGTAGACAGTTGCAACTCTTATGAATAATTTTCCATTAATAAGTCTGATCATTCCTTGTTATAACGCCGAGCAAACGTTAGAGAAATGTCTTATTTCGGTGAGTCAACAATCTTACCTTAATTTAGAAATACTTATCGTTGATGATGGCTCCACCGATGGAACTGCAAATATCTGCGAAGAATTTCAGCGTAAAGATGAACGTATAAAACTTTTCAAACAGCAAAATTTAGGTGTTTCGAAAGCGAGAAATAAAGGTATTAAAGTCGCTGCAGGAGAATACATTTGTTTCGTAGATTCCGATGATTGGGTTGAAAATGATTATTGTTCAGTTCTTTATAATTTACTGTTTACCGAAAATGCTGATATTGCCATTATTGAAGCATCTTATGAAGATGAAAACGGAAAGGTTGTTTTTAACAAACCGATTTCGAAGGATAAAGTGTATGATGGAAGAAGAGCTTTAATCCTATTGTTGGAGGACGAAGTGATACAAAGTCATCCCTGGGGGAAATTATACAAAGCCAATTTTTTAAAAGATGTAAGTTTTCCTGAAAACTTGAAATGTTTTGAAGATTATTCAACACTTTTCAAGATTTTTGATAAGGCCGTAAAGGTTGCTAGATCTGATGAAAAACTTTATCATTACATTCAACATGAAGACAGTCTTTCTCACAATCTTTCGCCGGCAACTGCTTATTATTTCTATTTAGCGATCATGGAGGTCTTCACCTTTTGGCAAAACACAACACAGGTCAACAATCAGGAAAGTATCACAAAAAATATTATTAGGAAACTTTTGATGGTACTTAAACGTATCATTCGAAATACGACCAAAGAAGAAATGCAGCCTCAGAAAGAACAAATTAGGCAATCATTTAAATCTTTTCTTAAATATTCAGTTAAAGAAATAGGTGTAGAATATTATTTTTATATAAGATTATACTACTATTATCCAAGTCTATATGCGAAACTAGTTTCAAAAAAATGATAAAAAAACCTCTTGTCTCTATTATTATCCCTTGTTATAATGTGGAGAAATATCTTGAAGCTTGTATCAATTCTGTTTTATTACAAGATTATGAAAATTGGGAATGTCTTTTAATTAATGATGGCAGTAAGGACAATACCTTAGAGATAATACAACGTTTTAGCTCAAAAGAAATTAGAGTTCGTGTTTTCACACAAGAGAATTTGGGTCTATCTACTACTAGAAATAGAGGAATAGATAATGCAAACGGAGAATTTTTATTTTTTTTAGATTCGGATGATATTTTGAGCAATAATGCAATAAGCACTTTGGTTGCGTCATTTAAAAATAATGATATAATTACTGGTATTACTACTTGTTCAGCATTTTCTAAGGATAATATGATCAAAGGAGCAATATTAATTCATCCGAAAGAAGACACGATCACATTTCAAAACAATCATTTTGAAGTTTTACGCAGAACCATGGAATCCGGCCTTACTCCTGTGGCGCAAAATAGATTGTATAGAAAAAGTTTTATTGATGAAAATAAGCTTCGTTTCAAATCGGGTATTTTACATGAAGACGAACTGTGGTTTTTTGAAACAATGCTTTTAGCTAAAAATGTAAAGTTTATAAATAACGAAACGTATATTTACAGAATTGACAACCATGATTCTATCACAAAAAATGTAAGTGACCGAAATTTAGAATCCTATATTCAAGTGATGGAGGAAATTATTAAAAAATATTCTAAGCACGGCCGCTTTAATATTATTGCAAGTTGGTATGCGGTTTATATAAAAAAAATATTTCTTGATTTTGCTATTAGAGATCGATCTAAATTAAGCAACGAAGTCATTTTGAAATTAGAGTCAGCTTTAAAGAACAGTTACATCGCTTTAGGGAAAGAGCGTGTGTTATCCAAAAACAATGAACTCTATTACAAAACGATTAATAAATTGTCTTTGCAAGACTTTAGTATTATTCAAAAATATTTCTTTCGAAACCCGGTGAATAGTCTTAGAAAAATTAAAAACGTCCTCACAATTTCCTATTTCTTAAAATAAATGGTAACTCCTAAAACTTTTCTATTGATAATGCCCGAATATTCAGATTTCCCAGATCTTTTTATGAAAAATCTGAAAAAATCTGGATTTCAACCTTCCATAATTACCGATAAACTCCCTGATTTTAAATATCGAGGAAATGAAAGGTTACTGAATTTTTTTAAAAAAACTTTTTTAAAAGATAAAAACTTTAAAAAAAAACTTGTTGCCCAATCTAAACAAAAAGAATTTTTAAAGATCGCAAATAAGTTGACGGAAAATTATGACTATATTTTAGTTATTCGTCCTGATCAGTTTCCAATTTCTTTTATTGAAAAGTTAAAAATGAAAACTTCCAAATTAATTGGTTACCAATGGGATGGGATCGAGAAATTCCCTGAAGTAAAGAATTATTTTTCTCTTTTTGATTCTTTTTTTTGTTTTGAAGAGGTAAAGGATGTTGTAAATGTAAAGAAAATAACCAATTTTTACTTTGATTTCGATAATTTCAAATCATTACAATCGATACAAAAAAACACCGCTCCGATCTTCTATTTTGTCGGTTTAGATTGGGAGAATAGAAGAAATAAGATTAATAAATTTGTTCAGTTTGCTCTTGAAAATAATATTTTACTCAATTTTTATTTACAAGAATTTGATAAAAATGAAGATAAAAATCCGAACATAAAATATATCAAAAATCGGATAAGTTTTGCTGAAAACCTGGAGTTGGTTAAGAAATCAGATATTATTTTGGATTTTGTAGATCCTCGACACGCTGGATTGTCTATTCGTTTTTTTGAAGGAATGTATTATAAGAAAAAGATTATTACCGATAATTTGATGGTGAAAAATTACGATTTTTATCACCCGAACAATATTTTTATTTTAGATAATAATTATGAGAATGTTGGAGATTTTCTGAAGGTTCCTTATTATGAAACTCCTCTTGAAGTTATTAAATATTACTCTTTTGAAAGTTGGATAAAAAGGATAATACAATAGCTTTTTTAAAGTTTTAAAAGTTTTCTAATATTTTGCTCCTGCTTTTTTACTGAAAAATACTCGAGTCCTTCTTCACTATGCTCATGAAGTGTTTTCCACAGCGACTCATCTTCATAGAGTTGCAAAATATGATTTGCAAATGTTTGAGCATCATCAGTATCTGCAACTAATACGTTGACATTAGGGTTCAGCATCATTCCTTCAACTCCAATTGTTGTAGAAATTACTGGTAATTTATATTCTAAAGCTTGACCTATTTTTCCTTTCACACCAGCGCCGTAACGCAATGGTGCAACAAATGCTTTTGCCGACAGAAAATAATTATCGATCTCTTTTTGATATCCTCGAATCTGAAATGTCTCGCTATGAAGCGCTTTTATTTCTTCAGGTAAATTACCTCCAATAATTTTAACTTTTATATTTAGATTCTTTTTCCAAACCAGAGGCATGATTTCTTTGTTTAAATATAAAACTGCGTCAACATTAGGCTGATGATAAAACCCACCGATAAAGATCAGATCATTTCTATCTTCAAAATCAAGTTTTTCTATGTTTTTTTTAACATTGTGAATATTACTAACGATAGATATTTTTTCCTGATCAATCCCTAATTTTACAATAATGTCTTTTTCGATATCGCTTATTGCCACAACAAGATCCGATTCTTTCAATGCCTTTTGTTCTAATTCTTTGACTTCGTTTTCTATTTTAAGTTGATTTTTTGATTTTTCAATAAAATCAGTTTCCCTGGCAATTCTGAGGAAATGTAAATCGACCATATCATAGATGATCTTGGCTTTCAAGTCTGCTTTAGCTAAGAAATTTTCATAATACTTGTAACCTTCTGGACGAAAAACCCAGATATAATCAAAAGTTTTACCCAGTGACGCAATTTGTTTGTCAACTCTTTCAATAGTACCTTTGGGGGTTACAAACTCTCTTAAAACCTCTACGCCCATACTTTCGAATAGCGAAATGTAAGTAATATCATTTTCTACATTAATATTTTTTACTAGTAAATAGACTTTGCATTTATTTTTGACTAAAATTTTTACAATTTCTGTAAAGCGATTGGAACCAGAATCTTGGTCGTACTTTGGTAGATATTCCTCCACTAAAAGTACTGTTTTTTCATAGAAAGCAAGATCACTAGTAAGTTTTCCCTCTGATGATTCAGTCGATGCTTCGTGTGAAACTTTAGATTTCCATTTATTCCAAAACAGTTTGTGATTTTTCTGGATTAATTTAGTTTTATTTTCAGATTTATTTTGGTAACTGATGTTTTCAAAATGTATAATTTCTGATCTGGGTTGGTAATAAATGGATAAATTTTGTTCATGGACGAACCTCATGCATAAATCGGTTTCCTCATAATATGCGGGCGAATAGATCTCGTCAAATAGATTGAGATTTTCTTGCCGATCAACTCGTCTGAATAGCAAACTACAACCAGAACAGTAATCTACTTTCTTCAAATAATTAAATTTTGGATCGTCTACAGATTGGGTTGCTCCTCTGTTAATTATTGCCTCATTTTTGAAAACTAGACAGCCGGCCTCCTGTAGAGTACCATCTGCAAATATAAGTTTTGAACCGACTGCACCCGTGTCGTTATGATTTTTAAAAACTACTAAAAGACTGGTTAAGTATTTGGGCAAAACTTTAGTGTCATTATTAAGTAAATAAATAAATTCTGAAGTAGATTTTTCAATTCCTTTGTTTACACTTTTTAGAAAACCAATATTTTCCTTGTTTTCAATAATGGTGATTCCGACGATATTTTTTAAAAAAATTAAAGATTGATCAGTGCTTTTATCATCAATAATAATAATTTCTTTGGCAATACCATCTTCAACTTGCATTATAGAATAAAGGCAATTAAGAGTGTATTGTAATTGATTATGAATAGGAATTATTATGGAAACTAAAGCGTTTTCTTCAGATTGAAAACTGATTTTATAATTTTCGAAAAATTCAATAGGAAATAGATTAGTATCGAATTTTCTTAAACTTTTTCTAAATTTTCGATCTTTCTTAAATTGTCTATACAGTTTCTTAAAAGGCATTTTAAACTATTATAAATTATTATCTCGCATAATCATCCTGCAGCCTTACAATATCATCTTCCCCAAAATACGTTCCGGTTTGAACTTCAATAAAGATTACGGGATCTTGAGTAAGATTCATAATGCGGTGTTTTGCACCTTGCGGAATAAAAATGCTTTCGCCATAGGCTAAAGAAAGTTCCTTGTCATCGAGAATAATAGTAGCATTGCCTTCAACGATTGTCCAGTATTCCTGGCGATGATGATGAAACTGGTAAGAAAGTCGCTCCCCTGGATTCACCACAATTTTTTTCAGTTTATAATGCGGTTCATCTGCTAAAACGTAATATTTCCCCCAAGGCCTTTCGCTAATTTCTAACATATTTGCATTATTTACCTGCAAAAATAAGTAATTTTATCAAACACGCTGTTCAGATTTTTTGATTAATCGAAAACAATTGAAGAGTTGCATTATCAAACAGCGGAAAACAACTGAAATAAACCGATGAAAGGCGAATATTTTCTTTAAATTTGCATCTTAAATTTTAAGTAGAATGAGCAAAGTAAGAGTGCGTTTTGCGCCAAGTCCCACCGGACCTTTACATTTAGGAGGAGTTAGAACTGCTTTATATGATTATCTTTTTGCTAAAAATCAAGGCGGTGATTTTATATTAAGAATCGAAGATACTGATACCGCAAGATTTGTTGAAGGTGCTGAAGAATATGTGTTGGAAGCATTAAACTGGTGTGGAATTATTCCGGATGAAAGTCCTGTACACGGCGGTCCTTTCGGTCCTTACCGGCAATCTGAAAGACGTGATATTTACGATAAACATTTAGCAGAAATTCTGAAAACGGATTCCGCTTATCTTGCCTTTGACACGCCCGAAGAGCTGGATGAAATTCGAAATGAATTCGAAAAAAACGGCGATGTTTTCGCTTACAATTATATAACGAGGAACCGTTTGAAAAATTCCTTAACCCTTTCAAAAGAAGAAGTTGAGAAATTGATCGAGGAAAAAGTTCCTTATGTCGTACGTTTTAAAATGCCCATTGACCGAATTTTAAATCTGGAGGATCTGATCCGTGGTAAATCTGCGGTGAATACAAATACTTTAGATGATAAAGTTTTAGTAAAGCACGACGGGATGCCGACCTACCATTTTGCAAACGTTGTTGATGATCACGAAATGGAAATTTCTCATGTGATTCGCGGCGAAGAATGGCTTCCTTCTTTAGGATTACATTATTTACTTTATGAAGCGATGGGTTGGGAGAAACCGCAGTTTGCACATTTATCATTAATTCTTAAGCCCGAAGGAAAAGGAAAATTGAGCAAAAGAGATGGCGATAAATTTGGTTTCCCTGTTTTTCCTTTAAATTTTACCGACGCTGAAACTGGAAATGTTTCTAAAGGATATCGCGAAGAAGGTTACCTCCCTGAAGCTTTTATCAATATGGTTGCGCTCTTAGGCTGGAGTCCTGCCAATGACCGCGAAATTCTTTCTTTAGAAGAAATGACCCAGGAATTTGATCTGAATAAAGTTCATAAAGCCGGTGCAAGATTCAATAAAGAAAAAGCAGAATGGTTCAACCAGGAATATCTAAAGACAAAATCCCCACAGGAAGTTTTAGGTTTGCTCCGAAATGTGGAGGATCTAGATTTGGTGAATGCAACGGACGATAAATTATTAAAAGTAATTGCGCTTATGCAGGAACGTGCAGTTTTTGTAAAAGACATTTATATTGATGGAATTTACTTTTTCGAAGCACCTCAGCAATATGATGAAAAAGCGGTTAAGAAATCCTGGAGTCCAGCTGCAGCAGAAATTATGTCTCAGTTTATTCTCATATTAGATCATTCTGATTTTGAAGCTGAAAGTTTAAAGAAAGAGATTCATGATTTTGCAGAAAGCAAAGGTTTGGGTATGGGAAAAGTAATGATGCCGCTGCGATTATGTCTGGTTGGTGAATTAAAAGGTCCCGATGTTCCGGATATTTTGCAAATCCTTGGAAAAGAAGAAAGTATCGCGAGAATAAGAAATGCGGTGAATAATATCTACTAATTTCCTATATTTTTCCCTAAATTTGAAACATAATTTTTAATTACTGAAATGGAATACTTAAGTTTTGAACTTCCGATTAAAGAGCTGATAGATCAGTATCAAACCTGCTCATTGGTAGGTGAAGAAAGTGGGGTAGACGTTAAACTCGCCTGCTCGCAAATCGAAGATAAAATTATAGAAAAAAAGAAAGAAATATACCTCAACCTTACGCCGTGGCAAAGGGTGCAGCTTTCGCGTCATCCAGATCGTCCTTACACCTTAGATTTCATCAAAGGAATTACCGATAAAGACAGTTTCTTAGAATTGCACGGCGACCGTAATTTTGCCGATGATCCTGCAATGATCGGTGGTTTGGCGACAATTGGTGGCGAAAGAGTCATGATTATCGGAACACAGAAAGGAAGAACCACAAAAGAAAGACAATTTCGCAGATTCGGAATGAGCAATCCTGAAGGATACAGAAAGGCTCTGAGATTAATGAAGCTTGCAGAAAAATTTCGAATTCCTGTAATTTCTTTGATCGATACTCCTGGAGCATATCCTGGTTTAGAAGCGGAAGAACGCGGACAGGGAGAAGCCATTGCAAGAAATATTTTTGAAATGACCATGCTTAAAACTCCGATTTTCGTTTACATTATTGGTGAAGGCGCAAGTGGTGGAGCATTAGGAATTGGTGTTGGCAATAAAGTATATATGTTAGAAAATACTTGGTACACTGTAATTGCCCCGGAAAGTTGCTCCTCAATTTTGTGGAGAAACTGGGATCATAAAGAGGATGCAGCAAATGCTTTAAAACTAACTCCAAATGATGCTTTAAAAGAAAAGTTCATCGATGGGATTATTGAAGAACCTCTTGGTGGAGCGCAATATGATCCGGCAGTAGCTTATGATCATTTGAAAACTTCTATTTTACAGAATATCAAAGCCTTCTCTAAATTTACAGGAAAAGAACTGGAAACTCAACGCCAGGATAAATTCATTGCGATGGGTCAGTTTAAAGGATAAGATTAAATTAATAGATTTTATTACAAAAATCCAAAAGAAACGGGCTTCAACCCGTTTTTTTGGCGTAATAAGACTTCAGCAAATATATTTAAATTCTAATAAAGTCGATTCTCATTGCTCTTAATAGAAGCATAGAGTGACGATTTAAAGAAATATAAGATAAAGTCCTGTCGATAGTTTCTTTAAATAGAAAAATCCTGCAATAATATAATTACAGGATTTTTTATGTTTTGAAAATAGTTTTGTTATTATTCAAAAAGCTCAGCCGTATCTAAAACGGTCACTTTTCCATCTTCGCACCGGATTGCTTCTCCGGGGAAATTTTGAATCATATGATAATCGTGTGTGGCCATAACAACAGCAGAGTTATTTTCGAAAGCAACTTGCTTCAAAAGCGTCATAATTTCGTTTGAGGTTTCCGGATCCAGATTTCCCGTCGGCTCATCTGCCAGGATCAGTTCGGGATGGTTTAATAGCGCTCTCGCGATGGCGACCCTTTGTTGTTCACCTCCGGAAAGTTCGTGTGGCATTTTATGCTTTTTCGATTTCATTCCTACACTTGCAAGAACTTCATTGATCCGGTCATCCATTTTAACTTTATCGGTCCAGGCAGTCGCTTCCAGAACAAATTTTAGATTCTTTTCTACCGTTCTGTCCGGTAGTAACTGAAAATCCTGAAATACGATCCCTAACTTACGTCTTAAATTGGGTACGTCTGATGTACGAAGATTCTCCAGATCAAATCCGGCAACATTACCCTGACCTGAACTTAAAGGAATATGTCCATAAAGCGTCTTTAACAAAGAGCTTTTTCCGGAACCTGTTTTACCGATAAGGTAACAGAATCTTCCTTTTTTAATGTGAAGATTAACTTCATTTAAAACAGTAAAGTTTTTCTGTGCAATTTTTGCATTGGTTAGATGAATTACGTCCTGGCCTTCCTGATAAGAATGTGGCATATATTTTCAGATTGTTGTTGATAAATAGAATCGCTGCAATAGCGATTCAAAAATAGAAAAAACTTTCCCGTCCCGCTAAACTTTGGCAAATTTTAACAAACAAAATATGCTTGAAAATGTACTTTCAAGCATATTGTTTATATGATCGTTCCAGAGTTTATCTCTTAGCGCGTTGTGCACTTACAGTTAAACTCTTTCTGCCTTTTGCTCTTCTTGCAGCCAGTATTCTTCTACCGTTAGGTGTTGACATTCTTAAACGGAAACCGTGTTTGTTTCTTTTTTTTCTTTCAGATGGTTGGAACGTTCTTTTTGGCATTGCTTATATTTTTAGTGAAACCCTATCTTATTTTTCAGATTGCAAAGATAAGAAAGTTTTTATTTATCACAAACAATATTTTAAGTTTTTATAATAAAAAGAGATTTACTCCTGAGAGTAAACCTCTTAGATCAGCTAATTAATGGCTTTATTTTTTGATGAATTTAGTAGTTGCACTTTTTCCATCTTTATCTTCCATTTTTAGAATGTAATTTCCTTTTGGAAGCTTTTGGGTGTCTATGGTACTTCCGCTAATTTTAGCGGGAATTAATTTTCCACTGTTGTCGAAAATATCAGCTTTTTTGGGCTGCATTCCACTCACAAACAAAACGCCGGTTGTAGGGTTTGGATAAACACTTACCCCATCCTTTGGATTCTCTATTGTTTTGAGAATGCTGCCACAGTTTGCGGAAATTACGTCAATCTTAAAATCAGCAGTAAATACGGTGTTGGCTGTAGGTTCAGTTGCAACAATCACAACCGTTGTGTTTGCTGGAATCGTTACGCTCATCGTTACAACACTTCCTGAAAGGGAACTTAACCCGGTATCTCCCAAATAGTTTTGAGAAATATTTGCAGGATTGAAACTTCCGGCGTAGGCAACTAAATGAACTTGATTAAGACTATTCGGATCTGAATTTGTCAAGTTGAACGTTACGCATTCGGGTGAAGCAGAGGTGTTTTGAACATTATAACTTTTATAGTGAAAATTCGCACTCCCGAAATCCCCTGGATATGCTTTTGCAGTTCCGCATAATGACGCTACCCCATCCCTTGTTATTCTTGGGGTGTGTGTTGGATCTGTGGTCAAAATTCTACCCGTGATTGTTTTACAGGGAGCGACAACGATTCCATTCAAAGAATACTGAAGATCAGTTAGTTGTCCGGCCAGACAAATTGAACCCGTATTCCAGCCAGTGCTGCATGTTGTACCGAAACCGTTTCCTGGATTGGTCCAGGCGAAAGGAGCACCCAAAGTACTCCCTGAAGTATAGGTATTCCAAAACCATTGAGCGCCAGCACTCGAATCCATGGCTGCCTGTACAGAAACCCAGTAGGTTCCCGGAGCAAGAACTAATGGAGTTGCTAAAACCAGGGTTGGGCTTATAGATCCCGCTGCAAGAACTATATTTTCTGTTCTTATAACAGCTGCTGGTAAATTTGATCCGGAATTCGCGTAAAATGTTACATTGTAAGAGTCCGGATAAGTAACACCGGTTGAGGTCCCGCTTACATAAATATCAGATATATTCCAGGATACGCCTGCAGGAACTACAAAATCATCAGCTGCATTGGAATCGTAGGTGGAAAAGCCAGCCTCAAATTTCTGAGAGGTGACGTTTGTCGCGTAGTTTAGTTCCTGTTTGTACAATTTTGGATTAATTGCATTTTGAGTATTCAAATTCTCATAATAATCACGCGAACTCACTGCAGGTTTTTCTAGAACTTTCTTCGTGACACTAATTTTTTTAGTTGGCACCTGGTGATTAACGTCGAATGATTTGACATTTTGAGCGAACATCATGGCGCCGCAAAAACTTAACATAAGTAAAAATTGTTTTTTCATGGTAAATATTTTTAAGGTTATTTAGTGGCGTAAAATTACCTCCATTATGTGATAAACAAATGTTGAAAGAACCCAATTTCAATAGTGAATTAACCCTTGTGTACTCTATGAATTTTTATCCAAAGCTTATTACTTTCCTCGTATTTTATTATTGATTTTAACTTCCTGAAATATCAAACCCCTGTCCTTCAAAAAAAATAATTTTTCAATTAGCAGGTTTACAGAAACCAAATTATATAAGGTTCCATTCCCCGAAAATCAAAACAAACCTTATCTTTGTAGTCAACAAAAAGATTCCATTTCATGTTTACTTCCTCAGAAATTTCAGAAATCCGACAACTCATCACTCCCGATAAGAAAATTGTAATTATTACCCATCATAATCCAGATGGGGACGCGATTGGATCCAGTTTAGGATTGAAGCATTTTTTGGCTCAGAAAGGAGTAGAAGCCGATGTTATCGCTCCAAATGACTTTCCGAAGTTTTTAAAATGGATGCCCGATTCAAAAAAAGTGATCATCGCAGAATACAAGAGAAAGTTAGCCGGCGAAGCTATTTATAATGCCGATGTTATTTTCATTCTCGATTTTAATGCATCGCATCGAAGTGGTAATTTAGTTGGACCGTGGATCGAGAAAGCAAGAGCTACGAAAATCCTCATCGATCATCATCAACAACCAGACGCATTCGATTACGTTTATTCTGATGTTACCATTCCGGCAACCTCGCAAATGGTGTATCATTTTATACAGGCTTTGAATGAGGAAGATCTAGTGAACAAAGATATTGCGGAATGTCTTTACACCGGAATTATGACAGATACCGGTGGATTTCGCTTTCGTTCTACAAGTGCAGATACGCACAGGATCGTGGCTAATCTTATTGAAAAAGGCGCAGATCCTACAATGATCACGTCAAACACCTGGGATACCAATACCATTTCCAGACTGCATCTTCTGGCGCTGATTTTGGGCAGAATTGAAGTGATGAAAGATGGAAAAGTAGCCATTCTCTGGCTTAAACGCGATGAGCTGAAAGAATTCGGTTTCCAAAAAGGAGATACCGAAGGTTTTGTGAATTATGGCTTAAGCATTATGGGAACTCAGGTTTCTGCCTTCTTTATGGAAGATCTTTATGATGATTTTATCAAAATTTCTTTCCGTTCCAAAGATGATGTTGATGTGAATCAATTTTCCAGAAAATACTTCAACGGCGGTGGTCACATTAATGCAGCGGGTGGCAAGTACATGAAAAGTATTGAGGAAACGATCGTCGACTTTAAAGAAAAAATGGAGCAGGAAGATTTTTAAATTATTTTAACAGAAGTGCCAGTAATGCCAGAATTGCGGGTAATGCCTGTAAAAAAAATATCTTCCGGGACGCTGTAACGGCACCATAAGTTCCGGCAACAATAACACATCCAAGGAAAAACAAAGCGATATTTCTGGACCAGATCTCATCAGATATCAACAGTGACCAGATTAATCCGGCTGCCAGAAATCCATTGTATAAACCCTGGTTTGCAGCCATGCTTTTGGTCGGAGTAAAAAGTTCTGCGTTCAATAAACCTTTGAATGTTTTTTTACCCAAAGTTTCCCACGCGAACATTTCCATATACAAAATGTAAAGATGCTCTATTGCGACAAGTACGATTAATAGTTTGGAGATTATTTCTATCATTTTTTTTCGTTTTTATTTCCCTAAAAGATCAAATGCTTCGGTAAATTATGAAGCAGTTCTGTATTGATGATTTCCGCACAAATGCTTGGCTTTTCCCAATGTCCATTATGTCCACAATCTACAATGTAAGATTTAATATTCGTTTTATCCGGAAGATTTTGGATAGTTTTTTCGCCGGTCATCGCGGTGTCGTGTTTTCCGGTAAGCATTAAGATTTTTCCTTCAAAATTTTCGATTACCGATGCTTTGTCGGTTCTTTCGATCATGCCTTTCACGGCCGCTAAAACTCCGTCGATCTTTGTAGAAAGAGCGATTTCTTTTGCGAGATTTATCTTGCCTTCTAAAATATCCTTTTCGTTTGCGCTGAATAAATTAGGAACTCCCGCACTTACATACTTTGGAAACGCCTCTCTTATAACTCTGAAACTTTTTCTGCGCTGGTCTTTTTTTTCCTCGTCATCTTCTAAATAAGTAGAGAAAAATAAAGTTAGACTTTTTAAAACCGACGGGAATTTTTCTGCAAAAACCAAAGAGACATAACCGCCCATTGAATGACCGAGTAAATGAAAATTCTTAAGCTTTAAATGATCAGTTACTTTTTTTACTTCCTCAGCCATAAATTCCATGGTATGAATTTCATTATAGATTTTTGATAAACCATGTCCGGGAAGATCAATTTTTATTAAAGTAAAATCTTCGGAAAGGTGAGGTTCCATTTCTTCCCAGATCAGTAAATTCTCCATAAATCCGTGGAGCATAACGAGATTTTCTTTTCCTTTTCCGGATATTTCGTAGTTCAGCATATTGTTTCTTTTAGTGATCCATTTTCTTGAGTTCGGACTTTGAAGTAATTTTTACTTAAAGATATCAATATTATCTGCAAAACCAGAAGAATTGACCCTGTTTTGTAATCTCCAGAAATTTGCGCTCCCTTTTTTCGCAAAACTTGTTTTCTTTGATCGAATATCAATTTTACCGTTTTCATTTTCTTGAAGACTTTGCGTGATATTTCCCGTGAAATTGAGATAATCTGCTGAAACCATCTTTATCTCACCTTCGATCTTAACATAATTTTTTCCAGATTTTATACTGCCGGAAACTTCATACAGATCTTTACCGATATTTTTGAAGTTTACACTTCCGTTATTAGAAATGGAACTATGAGTGAACTTGTGTTTCCCGCTAAGATCTGGGAAATGATTTCTGGAATTTAAAACTGTAATGCTGTCGTTGTATTTAGTCCGTACAGAATTAACTGAATCAATTCTTTTTTCGCTGTCGGTTTTTATTTTTTCGGAATTTTTCTCGTTTTCACTGCAGGAAAATAGCGCAGTAAAAAATAAAAGTAAAAGTATTTTTTTCATAGAATTTTATTGAGTCGGTCAAAAATAAAAAATGAGCGTCAAATCACGCTCATTTTTCAACTATTATTATACAATTATTTGCTCGCTGCCATATAAATCTGCTCTTCCGCAGGCTTTAGATCAGAGATGCCGTATCTTTCATTTTTTGTGAGGGTCATTTCATCCAGCATATCTACAAAGTTCTTGTAATTGGCGTCATCTGTGGGTTTAATAATTACCGTGAATTTATCTGGACTCGGTGCAGAATTCTTGTAGGAAGAAATAAGCTTTGAAACGTTGGTTCCCGACATGTTGGTTTCTCGCAGATCGGATGCAGAAAGATCTTTTAAATCCTTTTGATAATAAAAAACCCGGTTGTCTTTTCCCAAAACAAACGTCATCTGATTTTTAAAATTAATTTCAGTCCCGCCTTCACCAGCCGGAAGTCCCAGATCAATAATGTGAGGCTTGCTAAAAGTAGTCGTAAACATAAAAAAGGTGATAAGTAAAAATCCTAAATCCACCATCGGGGTCATATCTACGTGAATAGATTTTTTAGAAACTAATTTCTTGCCTTTGTTCGGTTGGTTCTCAGATAGATTTTCCATAACGGTATTTTTGAAAATTAAATGAATTAGCGAAATTGATAAGAAAACATCAATAAATTAAATTCAGAAATACAAAATACATACCGATATTACGGATTAGATTATAAATTAACAATGTTGCGAATATCAAAGTCTTCACTTTAAACTAAAAACGCTACTGTTTGGTTTTTGAATCCATTACGATGGTCACAGGACCATCATTCAGTAGAGAAACTTTCATGTCTGCACCAAATATTCCGCTTTCTGTTTTTAGTGCAGATCGGGATAATTCCGCTTTAAAAAATTCAAATAATGGAATTGCTTTGTCGGGCTTTGCAGCTTTAATGAAAGAAGGTCGATTTCCTTTTTTATAATCGGCAATTAAAGTAAATTGGCTGATACACAGGATCTCTCCTGAAATATCTAATACAGAAAGGTTCAATTTCCCATCCTCATCTCCAAAAATCCTCAGATTAAAGATTTTTTGAACAAGCCAGGTTGCGTCGGTCTGCTCATCTTCTTCATCAATACCAATAAGCAAAAGCAAGCCTTGCTTTATTGCACCTACGATTTCACCATCAACTTTTACGTGGGCTTCGGATACTCTTTGAATTACGACTTTCATTCAGAAAAAAGATTAAATATTATTGATGTATTTCTAATCAAAAATAGAAAGAGTATTAGAATTTGAGTCGAAATTATACCGATAGGTTTTAGGTGCAATTTGCGAGATTTTGGTAGGTTCACCTGTAATAAGGATCCATTCTGCACCGTCTTTCGGACAAACGACTTTAATGTTGCCTTCCACCACTAAAGTTGTGTTTGTATCTGGGCAAATATGAGGTGCGTTTCTGTCGTAAATTTTAAATCCATTCGTAGTTTTCACCACAATTAATCCCCGTGTTCCAGATTCCTGCTGATCAACATAAATCCATCCATTTACACTTTGCAAATCGTAATAAGCCGGAAGGTTTAAGTTTAAAACAACATTAATGGGAACCTTGGGGAAACAACTTACGGTTTCTTCGCGATTATTGCATGAATTAAGATTTAAGGTACTGAAAATGAGGAATATTGACCAAAGTAAGATTGAAAGATTTCTTTTCATCTAAAATAAATTTATATATTTGTAAAACAAACTAACGAATAATCATTGTCCGACAAATGTCGGATTATTTTTTTATACTAACGATAAATACAAGAACTTATGGCAAGCTTTATTACCCAAGATGGTTTAAATAAAAAGAAAGCTGAACTGGAATTGCTGGAAACCATCGAAAGACCAAAAATTACACAGCAAATTGCTGAAGCTAGAGATAAAGGTGACCTTTCTGAAAACGCAGAATATGATGCTGCAAAAGAAGCACAGGGAATGTTAGAAATGAGAATTTCTAAAATCAAGAATTTAATCGCAGACTCAAAAGTTATTGATGAAACGAATTTAGATACTTCAAAAGTTTCCATTTTAACCACGGTGCGTTTAAAGAATATGGCAACAAAAGGGGAACAAAAATTTACCTTGGTTCCCGATAATGAAAGTGACTTAAAAGCCGGAAAAATTTCAATAAATACGCCAATCGCAAAAGGTTTGCTGGGGAAAGTCATTGGCGACACTGCGGATATTGTTCTTCCAAACGGAAATAAACTGTCATTCGAGGTTTTAGAAATTTCTATATAAATATTTGAGAATAGAGAATTGAAGTTTTAGGACTTTTTTAACATCCACTTTTTTAATTATATTGTAAATTTGCACCTTCAAATAGGACCGAACATTTTCTGAAGATTCTGGTCTTGCAGATGAATGTTTTCAAATACTAAAATCATGAGTTCCATCTTCACGAAAATTATAAATAACGAAATTAAGGCTTACAAAGTTTCAGAAGACGACAAGTTTGTCGCTTTTCTAGATGCGATGCCTCTGGTGAAAGGTCACACTTTAGTGATTCCGAAAGAGGAAACAGATCTTATTTTTGATTTAGAAAACGAGGATTTCAAAAACCTCTGGAGTTTCGCACAAATGGTGGCAAAAAAAATGCAAAAAGCATTTCCAGATAAAAGAATTGCAGTTGCGGTGATTGGTTTAGAAGTCCCGCATGCCCACATTCATCTGATTCCTATTACTAAAATGGAAGATATGAATTTTAAAAATGTTCGTTTGAAATTTTCAGATGACGAGTATAAAAAAATTCAAAACGCCATTCAAAATTCCTAAAAAATACTATTTTGTCAGAGTTTTATACTTTGACAAAATTTTTTAAAATAACGCATAACTTATTATTACGATATGAATTCAAACGAATGTTCTTTCTGTGGAAGAAAACGAACTGAAGTTCAAATGCTGATCTCTGGAAACAATGGATTTATCTGCGAAAACTGCATAGAGCAGGCGCATGCTATTGTGAAAGAAGGAGATTCAGATTCAGGATTTTCCCCCGCGGAAAGTATGGAAGATTTAAAGAAACCGAAAGAGATCAAAAAGTTTTTAGATACTTATGTTATTGGCCAGGATCAGGCAAAAAAGCAGCTTTCGATCGCCGTTTATAATCATTATAAAAGAATTTTACACGCCAAGATCGAAAACCGCGATGTAGAAATTGAAAAGTCCAATATCATCATGATCGGTGAAACGGGAACCGGAAAAACACTCCTTGCAAAAACGATTGCCAAAGAATTGAATGTACCCTTTTGTATTGTTGATGCTACTATTTTGACGGAAGCTGGTTATGTTGGTGAAGATGTAGAAAGTATTCTTTCGAGATTATTGATGGTTGCAGATTACGATGTAGAAAAAGCGGAAAAAGGCATTGTTTTTATAGACGAGATCGACAAAATTGCCAGAAAATCCGATAATCCAAGTATCACTCGTGATGTTTCCGGTGAGGGAGTTCAGCAAGGTCTTTTAAAATTGCTGGAAGGAAGCATTGTGAATGTTCCGCCACAGGGAGGCAGAAAGCATCCGGATCAAAAATATATTCAGGTTAATACTCAGAATATTCTATTTATTGCAGGTGGTGCTTTTGATGGCATTAAAGAAATTATTGAAAGGCGTTTGAATAAGCAAGCAATTGGTTTCAGTATGGACAAACTGAATAAAGTTGATGAAGATGACTATATTCTAAGACAGATCAATGCGATCGATTTAAGAAAATTTGGTTTAATTCCAGAACTTTTAGGACGGTTTCCAATTGTAACTTATTTAGAAAAACTCACCAAAGATACTATGATCCGGATTATGAAAGAGCCTAAGAACTCCATCATCAATCAATTCGTAGAATTATTTAAGATGGATGAGGTTTCTTTAAAATTTACAGATGAAGCCATTGAGAAAATCGTGGAGGAAACCATGGACAAAGGTCTCGGAGCTAGAGGATTGCGGGGAACAACTGAAAAAGTTCTGGAAGATTATATGTTTAATATCACTGCAAAAAAGAAGATTGTTTTAAATAACGAAAATATAAAATTTTAGGATTTAGGTCAGTTTTCTTTTTATATAAAAAAAATTGTGATACATTTGTGCGTGAATTAATTTTCACAAAAACACAAAACACACAATAATGAAAAGAAATCTACTAACTGTAGCGCTCCTCGCGCTGAGTTTATTTATTGATGCCCAAAACGTTATCTGTCATCTTGATCCCAATGCCATATTTTATGTTGGGGAAAATGCCTTGGTCTATAACGGTGGTGGAGTCGAAACGAAGGGTAACGGAGTAATTGATATCCGTGGAAATGTAATGGTTGTTGGAACTTCTTCGGATGGTTTCAGAACTTTGAATGCTTCTGGAGTAGGAACCAAAACAGATGGTGGTAACTTTATTTTAAGATTAAATACCCCTGCGAGTTTTGCCTCTTCAACATACGGTCAGCTATTCATTACGGGCCTAAGCCAAGCAAATATTTCTGGGGTGGTTGACAAAGAATTTCGTGCAAAAAAACACGGAACTTATCAGCAAATCGCCTTACCTTTTTATAATAAAACAATTTCAAGTCTTTCAGGTACTCCTTCTACTATTGGAACATTCGGAAAAACTTTTTCCAATTCCCGATATTCTAAAAATGAGGTTTTAACCTGGAACAATACTACGGCTGTTTCCGATAATTTAAGTACGGCGTCGCTAACACCAAAAAATTCCACCTATTATATGTTGGGTTCTTCTGGTCTTGATACCAGCTTGCCTCCAGCATCAATGCCCGCAAATTCTCCTTCCGCAAACGGAACTGTTTATACGTTGAAGGGTACGCCTTTCACTAATGGAGGTTCGGAATTGCTAAGAAATGCTGCGAACGGTGTAACTTTCGGAACTGGCGGAAATGCTACTAATTCTTACAACGAACGGTATAATACTTATCTTCAAGACGATTGGGATTATGCAACAAATCCTACAAATCCGTGGTCTCAAACAACATTCGGTAGAAATATTTATCAGTTTGGTAATCCTTATTTTACGAATCTAGATCTTAGTTTAATTGGTATTACTGAAAGTGGAACGATAACCGATAACAATGCAATTTCATCTATTCAGGGAATTCGATATGATCCGGGAACAGTAGTTTCTTCAAATACAGCAGGTACCTATTCTGTTGCTGCACAATTTATAAACTTTACTGCAGGTTCACCTGTACCAGTTGGCGATGTTGGTTTAATCATTAAGCCAATGCAGACTTTTGTTATTAAGCTTAGAGATAATGCCGCACAAGTGGGTACAAATAAAACGCTAAGTTTTGATAATTTAAGAAGATTTAAATCGACTCCGAGAGCAAACGGTACTAATTACTCCGTAACTGCTGCAAGATATGCGAGTGAAAATAATGGTACCGTAAAACAATTGGGTATTATCGGATTAGATGAAAATGGAGAAGAACTGGCAAGAACTTATTATGCCGTTTATCCTACTGCAACAACAGGTCAAACTACACAGCCGACGGTACAATCAATATTAGGAAGCGGGAATATATTAGGAACGTACGAGGAAGATATTAATGGTGGCGTTGATGCTAACTATGCAAATGCTTATTGGTTGTATATTAATGAAGCTAACGAAAATGACTTTTTCGGAAAGGCAATTCCTTTGGCGTTGTATAGTAGCGGAATTAAATCTTTGAAATTTGAAGTAAGAGAAAATACAGACCTCATTGAAGACGGGGCACATAATTTGTCAACAGGAATTGGATTTTACTATAAGGCACAGAATGGAGCGATCTCCGAAATTGCCCAAAACCAAGTAATTCCGGTAACTGGTGATCAATATAGTTTATATTATGGAAAAACGCTTGTATTAGGTACGGATGCAGCTACGAAACTTTCCCGAACCATGGTTGTTTACAACAGCGGTATCGATAAGTTCGTTGTGAGATTTGATCCTTTATGGAAAAAATCAGACGTCAATGTTTATGATATGAGTGGAAAACTAATCGTTTCGCAGAAAAATGTTTCAACGGATCAGGATTTTGAAATAAATCTTTCCAAAATGAATTCTGCATATATCGTGACTGCGGTTTCTGAAAAAGGCGAAAAAATTAGTTCCAAAATCATTAGATAATATTAAAAACACAAATTATGAGACTTATAAATAAAACTTTATTATTTGCATTCCTGATTATAGGCGCATTTTTACGGGCTCAACAGGGTCCACCATCTCCTCCGCCAGGTGGCGGTGGCGGCGGTACAGGTCCTGGACTTCCCGCTTCTCCGATTGATATGTATGTTTATGTTCTTGCTCTTATAGGATTTATTTTCATTATCTATTTTAGCAGAAAACAACAGCGAAAAATTATTTAAGCAATTATTAAATTGATACAAAACCCGTCAAAATTCGATGGGTTTTTTTATATTTACATTATGAATAAAATTTTAGGAATAGTAGGTTTACTTATGTTAAATTCACTATCGGCACAATTTAAAGTAGAGATCGAAGCTCCGGCAACTTTTACCCCGAAAGAGGTGTATTTATATACCTTAAATGGTTCTAAAGATTTATTGGAAACCAAAGAGGTCAGAAAAGGCAATTCCTGGTCAATTAATGTGGCCAAGCCCTACACTGGAATGATGAAACTATACTTCCCGGAAAATAACATTTCCATCAACTTCATATCAGAGAATAAGAATGTCAAGTTGAAGTTTGATATGGAAGAGAATAAGATTGCGAATGTTCAATATCTTGATGAAAGTAATTTTGTGATGAATAATTTGCAGGATGTTCAACAGAAAAAAGAATATATTCTGCCCGCACTTTATCAGATGAAAGAGTATTATAAAGGCAATACCGAGTTTGGAAAATCACTGGATACTGAAATCCTTCGATTATCAAATGGTTCGGAGTCGCTTGCCAAATATCCTTTCGTTAATTTTTACAGCACAAATTATGCGAAATATCTGGAAAAAAATGCCACCAAAAAAACCTTAACCCATGCGGAAATCATAGATTTTCTAACGAAATCGAACGATATGCTGGAAACTTCTTCACTTCTTAAGCCGATCCTGATCGCCTATCTTAATGTTGGACCAAGCAGCAATGTTTCAGCTGATATTGATACGCTGTTAAAAGCGGTTAATGTTGAAACTCCTCGTGGACAAACCGTCCTTTCCGAGCTTATTGAAATCTTTGATACGTACGATATGAAGGATTTGAAAAACAAATACCTCACGGAAGCCAGTAATTTAAAATGCACGATAAACGACAGGCTTTCATCAACGATCGCAACGAACAAAAACACCGAAGTTGGAGCAATGTTTCCCAATCAAATCTTTACTCAGGCTACAAACACTAAAGCGAAGTCTTTAACAGAAGTTAAGGCAGATAAAAAAGTTATTATCTTCTGGTCCTCAACCTGTTCTCATTGTGAAGCAGAACTGCCAAAAATTCTGGAGAAATACAACGCTATGAAAGCTCAGAATATTCAGATAATTGGTCTTTCTTTAGATAATGAAAAAGCACCGTACGAAAATAAAGTTAAGAATCTACCCTGGATCAATGATTCAGAGTTAAAAGGGTGGTACAGCTCTTATGTAGACAAATACAACGTGCATGCGACACCAACTTATTTTGTTTTGGACGCTAATAATAAGATCATCGCAAAGCCGGATCATGCTGCTGATGTAATTTCTTATTTAAATCTGAATTAATTTTTGCTGCGTTACAAAATATTTCTATCTTTGCACCACCAAAAAGGCGAGGTAGCTCAGTTGGTTAGAGCGCAGGATTCATAACCCTGAGGTCACGGGTTCAATTCCCGTCTTCGCTACTCGAAAAAACCCAAATTATATTTGGGTTTTTTTTGTGCTCTTTACGGAATTTTTTCAATCAAGTAGTTCATTTGTGCTTGAATAAATACTAAACTTTATTAATATTCAAGACATAACATTAAATAATTGTTAATGATTTGAGTAAATCTATATGAACTTAAAAATTATTAATTATTATATTTGTTGATCTGTTAATCATAATCAAGAAAATAGATTTGTTTAGCTTTTTCTTGTCGGATTAAAATATTAGTATTACTTTTACAGTGTTGAAATGATAGCGAAAGTTATCACTTTAGCAATAAATTTTTTTTCATCATTTGTGTTGAGAATCGCATTGCAAAATGCGATTCTTTTTTTATGTCTAATCCTGAGTTCTTTCGAAACGAATCAGTAAATCAATGAAGTAGGAGTAGGTGACACTACCTTCCTGTTGGTTGCTCTTTAAGAATAAATCATTTGTAAAACCAAACACTACATCTAAAAAGCCTTCGTGTTCCTTCACAAACTGCTTTTCAGCCAAACGGTCTCTTTTCATACCTGCAGAATAATTTTGAACGATTTTCCGCACAAATTCGGGATTTTTTTCTGCCAAAGCGTTTAATAGCGACTTTAACACAAAATATTGCGTGCTGTATTTCAAGTCTGCGTTGAGCGCATTTTTGCCAACCAGGTAACCAGTAAAGTTGGCTTCCTGTTCACGGGCAAATCCGAACTGATGCATGCTCTCGTGAGCCAAAGTAAAGGGAAGGTAAGTTGCAGGTAATTCGGAATTGTACTGTGCTTCTGCGGTAAAGGGATTATAATATCCCAAGATTCCCGAATAACTCATTGCTCCTTTGTATAAACTTGGTTTGAAAGCATTAATATTTGAACCTTTTTTTGAACCGATCAATACAGGAAGATCGTTTTGGTTTTTTAGAATTTCTTTTTGGATGACTTTTACATCTACGATCTTAAAAACTCCGTTCCTATCTTCCTCAACAAGATCGCGGGTTTGTTTGCATAGATCAAGATATTTTATTGCGAGGTTTTTCGTCTCCTTTAGCGTAATTTCCTCCTTAGACAGTTTTGCAATAATAGGTTCCTGAAAGTACAGCATTCCCCAAAAAATTTGATAAATAAAATATAAGATATTGAATAAAATCAAAAATCGAAATATTGCTGAATTTCGGGTCTGCTTCCTGAAAATTTTTAATGTTAAATAAAGCATGCCGCTTCCAAGCAATATATAAAATACATCTCCGGCTGAAAAGGGAACAAATGAAAAGATCTTTTGATGAATTCCTTTCTGAACTTCAAAAAACCTTTCAAACAAATTCACAACATGATCTATTTTAGAGAAAATGAAGAACAAAAGAAATTGGGCAAGTAAAATACCTGCCCAAAATCTTTTTTTTCTATAAAAATTCAGTTTATTAGTGTCCACTTTTGCTTTTCACTTGATCTAATTCAATTCCCTGAGCTTTTAGAATTCCGCTTACCCGAACAGCGTAGAACGCGAGGTATGCAAAACAAATTACTCCAACGATATAACTGACATGAATATTCGTCATGTCTGCTAAGGTTCCCTGCAGCCAGGAGATAATTCCACCACCCATGATCATCATAATTAAATATCCGGATCCTTGATTGGTATGTCTCCCTAAACCATTTATAGCTAATGCAAAAATACACGGCCAAAGAGTAGAACAGAATAATCCAACACTTGTAAAAGCATAAACCGAAGTCATTCCAGAAGTCATCATCCCAAATATTAAAGCTAAAATTCCCATACAGGAGAAGATCAGAAGCATCCGAGCTGGATTTCCTTTACTTGCGATATCGCAGGCGATCATTACCAAAATTATCAGACCATAAATGTAAAAATGCGACAGATCATGTTTCGCAATGGCGTTCACCAAAAGGAAAACTCCAAAGGCAAGATAGGGTGCTAAAAATCTCAAAATCTTCTTGTATCCAGCACTAATATCGAACGCATCAACAGCACCGGTCCATCGACCGATCATTAACGAAGCCCAATATAACGAAACGTACGGTGCGATATCTTTTGTAGTAAAGCCCAGAGATTTTTCCATGTAAGCCGGTAAATTACTTGCTGTAGAAACTTCAACACCAACATAAACAAAAATTGCGATCATTCCCAAAACCAACTGTGGATATTTTAATGCAGAATCTCTATGTTCTCCAACAATAACTTCATCAGTGTTTTCAATAATTGTAGGTGTTATTTGGGGTAGTGACGAAAACTTTAATAAAATTGCTACTAAAATAAATGCTCCACCCAAAACCATATACGGGATTTTAACGGATTCAATGCTTGCTTCGGTGTTGGAAGCTGTGGCAGATCCAAAAATTGCAAACGCTACGATCAAAGGTCCTATTGTGGTACCCAAATTATTAATTCCGCCTGCCATTGTAAGTCTTTGGGATCCAGTTTCTGTTGGTCCAACTTCGATTGCAAGCGGATTCGCTACAATTTGCTGTAAAGAAAATCCTAATCCTAAAATAAATAATCCCGTGATCATCAAAGGAAATGAGCCCAAATTGGCGGCTGGATAAAAAAGTAATGTTCCGGAAGCGGAAATTAGAAGTCCTACAATTAAACCGTTTTTGTAACCGATCTTGTTAACCAGATCCTGTTTGATCGCTTTTGATATAAACATGTAAATAAGCGATCCAACGGTGTAAGCCACATAAAATGCAACAGATACCAACTGACTTTGACTTTGCGTGAGATCAAAAGCTTTTTTAAAAACCGGAATTAAAATATCGTTGCTGGCCGCAACAAATCCCCAGAAGAAAAATACAGTGACCAAAGGAACGAACTGACCCCAATTGGTTTGTTTTGTATAAATTGTAGACATTTGTTAATAATTTCTTAAAAACAAATATAACTATTTATTTACTCAAATGGGGTTTTCCAAAATCTTTTTTATTTCAGCGTGAGACGCCTTTTTTAAATCATTCATGGCCTGTTTAGGCTCCAAAATATCATTAAAATAAACCTTCACTTTTCCGGGATATCCTTTAGAATAATTGAAGGGAAACATCTCCTTTAGTCCCACAAAAGTAAAAATTAATATGGGCGAGTTATGTTTTGCTGCCAAAATAAATGCGCCGTCTTTAAAATCATCTAAAATTACAGATTCATCATCGGGAACACCACCTTCCGGGAAAATTACAATACTTTGCCCTTCCTCCATTCTTTCCTCACATCTTCGGTAAACATCGGCTCGACTTTTTGCAGAACTTCTGTCCACCATCACGCAGATCCTTTTATAGATTGTACCGAAAATAGGAATTTTCACCAGTTCTTTTTTACCAACGTAACAAAGCGGATGATTGGGCATCAAAATGCATGGTAACATAACGTCCATTATTGAAGTGTGGTTAGAAATAAAGACGTATTGGATATTCTTATCGATTTTTTTATCTGTCAGATTCTTCAGTTCATACCGAAATCCCATTCCATAGAACATTCCGATACACCAAAACCGAATAAACTTATAAGCATATTTATAATGCTCTTTTTTAATGCAGAATAACATTACCGGAATTCCCATTACGATCGTAAGAACAGTTCCCAGAAGCATCATCCAGCCACGCCATATATAATTGAGGATTTTTTTCATTTAATTTTTTAGAAGTTAAGTTGATCAGCTCCAGTATTATCCATTAAAAATAACTCTCTTTTTTACGGTATAATTAAGGACAGAAACCAAAACGATCGCAGAAATTTTACTCAGCATTTCCTGACTGAAGACGAAGAATCCAACATTTATATGATCCACGAAAACAAAACGGAAAAAAATCTGAAAAATACTTAAACTCACAATGGTCGATAAAAAGGAGACAATCATAAAGTAAGCGAATTCTTTTTTCTTCGAATGTTTACCTCTCTCAAAAACAAACCAAATACTTAAGAAGTAGTTTGTGAATATCCCGCAGCTTGTCGAGAAAATATTACTTAGCGGAAAGTGGATACCGTGATAATTTGTTTCCTGTAAAAAAAAATGAGGCAACTGGACACTAAATATTTTAAATGATCCGATTTCGACCACAGCACTTAGTGCTCCGGCAAATGCGAAAAGTAAAATCTGTTTTTGTTTGAGTAAAAGTTCTTTCATCGTAAGTAAGATGCAAATTTAAAATTATATGTTAAACAATCAGAAAAACTTGTTAAAATATTTTTTTGTCTCATTTTATTGTCTACATTTATTTTCTCTTAGCATAGTCCTTTAACATAATAATTTCATTTTCAGAAAGTTACGCAGATTTTTTCACCGTAATTTATATTGATTTCATTTATTTTCATAATGTATTTTTTAAACAAAAGAAAAGAATCATGACCACAAACAGACCTTTCAGAAAATTTATTCCGCAGCAGCAAAAAATTGAAGAGTTAGAAAAGAAAAGTCCCAGGTTCAAAAGAATTTATTCTGAATATGAATTGATGTCTGATGAATTATGGAATTTAGAAAATAACGGTGCCTCAAATGTTCCCGATGATTTTATCGAAGCCGTAAAGATCCAGACCGAATATTTGGAAGTTGAGATCGATAATTGGCTTTTAGGGGGAAATAATAATTCGAATTAAAATATTTACGGAAATCTTCGTCAACCAAGTTTTAAATAACCAAGGTAAATTATCAAAACAGAAAATTAATTCAGCAGAACTTCGCGCCAACGTTCTGTAACATTCCCATTATTTAGGCAGTTGAGATCGCAGTTCGTATTTTTTTTATTAATGATAATTCCGGGTTCAGCCGCAATAACTTCCGTGATATTTTCATGCATTCTTTCCAAGGGTAAGGCCACAAAACGTAAGCTGTTCCTAAATGGTTTCCGGTAGCAAAATCATAAGTTCGTTGTTCGCAATTATAATAGAGAAGATGACCTTTAGAAACCGGAAGGTGATCGATGTGATTTTGTAATAACCCGTAAATCCGGATTTGGACGAAAAAGATTCTGGCACAGAGTCAACTTTTTAAGATCTTTAAAAGCATTGGGATTTTTCTGTAAGATCTGCTTTCTGTTTTGGTCATTCTCATCGTTGAGTTGCAAACGCTGTCCTTCGGTCAAGCAATCTCATTTCTTAAATTTCACCGAAGTAAAAACATTCTTATGTGGAATCACTTTGGTGTCCGAGCTCAGTGTTGATTTTGAATGTCGAATTTTTCTTATGTCTGTTGAGAAACCATCGTAGCTGGAAGAAAGAGCCAAAGAACTATATTTTTAGTTTTCATGATTGTAGTTTTGCTTGTCAAAATTAAGAAAGGTTGTGGTAAAAGGTCGTGATAAATGTTGTCGCAATTATTGACACGTATTTTTTTGAATTAAAACCTCCAAATCGCAGAAAGTATTTTCGCTAACTACTATTTAACTCGAAAGTGGCTTTTCTGATTACGTTTTTCATTTTTCCCAACTGCTCTTTTCCTTATCTTTGCAAAAATAAAATCCGGTCTTCGAATTTCGGACTTATCGCTTATGAACATTAATCTTACCCAAAATAAAAATCTTAAACTTTTCAAACTTATTTCAGAAGTTGCGGAAAAAAATGACCAGACCGCTTTTATTGTTGGAGGTTACGTTCGCGATCTGTTGATGAAGAGAAAAGCGCCTACCGACATCGATTTCGTTACAGAGGGAAATGGAATTGATCTGGCCAAAGCAGTCGCGCAGGAAATTAATTCCGGTTTAAAGGTTTCAGTTTTTAAAAATTATGGAACCGCCATGTTTAAAAATGACGGATTAGATCTTGAATTTGTAGGAGCAAGAAAAGAAAGTTATGCAGAAGATTCCCGTAAACCTTCCGTGGAAACTGGAACTTTGGAAGATGATCAAAAACGCCGTGATTTTACCATCAATGCTTTAGCGATCTCTTTAAACAAAGAAACTTTTGGCGATTTGATCGATCCTTTCGACGGAGTTTTGGATATTAAAAACAGAATCTTGCGCACGCCTTTAGAACCGAGTCAGACTTATTCCGACGATCCGTTGCGAATGATGCGTGCGATTCGTTTTGCCTCGACTCTAAACTTTAAAATTGAAGCAAATTCTTTAGAATCCATTAGAAAAGAAAACGAACGAATAAAGATCGTTTCTCTGGAGCGCATCATGGTGGAGTTTAACAAAATCATGCTTTCGGAAAAACCTTCGATTGGTCTAAAATTAATGGAAGATACAGGACTGATGCAGTTAATTATGCCCGAACTCACGGCTTTAAAAGGCATTGAAGAAGTAGAAGGACAAACGCACAAAGACAATTTTTGGCACACTTTGGAGGTTGTAGATAATATTTCCCAAAACACGAATGATCTTTGGCTTCGATGGGCAGCTTTGTTACACGATGTCGGAAAAGCACCAACGAAGAAATTTGTGGATGGAATTGGCTGGACTTTTTACGGACACGAATTTTTAGGATCCAAAATGGTGAAAAATATTTTTTACCGCCTAAAACTTCCTCTTGGAACCGATATGAAATATGTGCAGAAATTAGTTAAACTTTCTTCCCGACCGATTGCTTTGGTTGACGATGGAACTTCTGATTCTGCGCTTCGCAGGCTTTTATTTGATGCAGGTGAAGATCTGGAAGACCTGTTTATTTTGAACAAAGCCGATATCACGACCAAAAACTCCTCAAAACAGACGAAATTCAAACGAAATTTTGAAGAAGTTGCTATAAAAATTAAAGAAGTTGAAGAGAAAGATCAGGTCCGTAATTTTCAACCACCGATTTCCGGCGAAGAAATTATGGAGCTTTTCAATTTAAAACCCGGCAGAGAAATCGGGATTTTAAAAGAGAAAGTCAAGGAAGCTATTTTAGAAGGTGAAATTGGCAACGATAAGGATGAAGCCAGAAACTTCGTTATTGAAGAAGGAAAAGCACTTGGGCTTATCTTAGCATAAAAATGGTTTTAAAAAAGTAAAAACCCTTTTAAATGTAATATTTAAAAGGGTTTTTTAATGAAAAATTTTCTTCTTTTAATTCTTATAGAAACCGTTTGTAGCGATTCCTGTAGCTAATGTTTTTACAACAGTTCCGGTTGCATTGTAAATTTTTACGGTGCTGTCTCCGGAGAATGAAGCATCGGAAATATATACCTTTCCATCAATTACATTAAATCCGTAGGCATAGCTTGCAGTTGCTGTAAACATAGAGTTTGGCGTATTTCCCGTCATATTATAAACCTTATTTTCCGACGTTAAGAAATACAGTTTATTGTTTTCTATGGCTAATTTTTGTGCGCCACCAACTCCTGGCAATATTATTTTTTCTACCGTTCCGTTTGCCGAATTAATTTTATATAAGTTAGAATTCGTAAAATCTGATGTTACAACGTAAACATTAGTTGCATCTGCAATCATATCACGAATAACCAAATTATCATCAAGCGTAATGGTTTTGTCAACATTGTTTGTCGCTGGATTAATTCTTGTGATCGTATGACCTGTTGCTAATTCATTGTAAGCGGCATCATAAGTTAAACCATCGGTTTGTACATAAACAAAGCCATTAGAAGTGGAGATTTTTTCTGCATAGCGGTCGAAATCGATGCTTTTAACGAAATTATTAGCATTATCGTAGATGTTTACTTTTCTTACGCTGAAGAAGTCATGATTCGTGATATAGGTATTCGTTCCAGAAAAAGCAATATATCTCGGCGTACTTAAATTTGAGGTAATCGTTCCGGTTTTTTTGAAAGTATAACGGTTTACTACTTCTACTTTATTTGGAACATTCAACACAAGGTAAGCCAAATCACCTTTGAAACCGATAGACTGGAAAACATTTCCTAATACATCACCACTATTATTTTGTCCGAAAACATTATTTTCCTGTTTAGAAAAATCGTTGCTCAAAAAAGAAACGGAAGAGGTTGGCGTTGAGAATCCACCTTCATTGGCGATGATGATTCCGTTTTCGTAAGCCCCTTTTGGTAATTCCGGCTCAATAGGATCGTCGTTTGTTCGGCAAGAAATGTTGAATAATAAAGTCAGCGCAAAAGCTGAAGCAAGGATTTTTGAAAATTTCATAATTTATTTTTAAAAGTTAATTAAAAGGTTGGCGCTGTAATTTCGTTTCGGTAAAGGATAAAACGCGGTGGTCTCATAGATCTGGTCAAAAATATTATTGACTTTAAAGCCGATTTTATAATGTTTAAATACCGAAATGTTGATTCCTGAATTCGCAACAAAGTATGATTTGATGGCGGTGTCTAATTTTTCGTAATCGTTGGTATAAGTCAATCCGTTATACATTCCCTGTACAAATAATTCTATAAAATCATAACGGTAAGTTGCATTTCCATAGATTTTATGTTGTGGAACGTAAGCTAAGAATTTATTGGTTTCCTGATTTTTAGATTGCGTGAAAATATAACTTAAAGAGAATTTTGCTTTGTTTTTGCCGAAATATTTTTCCCAGTCCAGCTGCGATTCTAATCCGTAAGATTCAACTTTGTTCGTGTTGATCGGTGACCAGATTCCTTTCGAGTTCGGCAACCAACGAATCATATCTTTAATATTGATATAATAAGGAGTCAGATTTAATTTAAAGTTTCTGTATTTAAAGCGGTTTCCTAATTCTGCCTGATGAGAAATTTCTGGTCTTAAATCTAAATTTCCGCCAGGTTGCCAGTACAGATCGTTGAAAGAAGGATATCGGAAGTTCTTAGAAATATTAAAAACCGTTTCGTACCAATTGCTCACCTTCATCTTTCCAGAGAAAGAAAAGAGAATTGGAGCTTGAATTCCTTCTACAAAATCTTGTTTAATACCGCCTTCAAAGTTAAATGTCTGCGTAGGATTCCATCGCAAAAGACCTGCTACAGACCCTGCATTTCTTTGAACAGAGGTAATTCCAGATTTGTAGCCTTCTCCTTTATTCAATTGATATTCACCGATAACGTTCAGCGCGATCTTATCATTAAAAACAAAATTGAGATCATTTTTTGCTAAATAAGTTTCTGCAGTTCCGCCACTGCTTTTCGGTCTGTCGATGTTATCGAAATATTGAAATTCATCTTGAAAATAGGCCAGTTTAAAGCTATTTTGAACTTTTTTGTTCTTAAAATCCCACGCAACTAAACTCCGGAAAGTATCGGAAAAATATTTTGTTTTCGTAAAAAGTTCAGAGGTAACAGGAAAGTGTTGAATGCCATCGTATATCTGGGTTTGCCAGGAAACCGTGTTAAGATGATTGATCTTATATGCAGCTCCTAAATTAGTAGTTCGGTTGTCGTATTCACCGTTTAAATTAATGTATTTTTTTTCTGGAACTTCGTAGTAATTGTCGCTTTTCACAAAATTTCCGGAAACTTTTACAGAGAGCTTCTCGTCACTGTAAGAAGTTTTTAGAAAAGAATTATAAGTGTCGAATGAACCGCCTTCTAAAAATAAAGTCGTCTTAAAGCCTTTGTTAAATGAAAGTTCGTTATTTAGATGAATCGTTCCACCAATTGCGCCACTGCCGTAAATTACGCTCCCGCCACCGGATTTTACTTCGAGTTGATCGTATCCGAGAAGATTCAAATTATTCACGTCTCCTTGGCCTAGAAAAATCGAATTGATATTAATTCCGTTCCAGATGAAAGCCGTTTGTTGTGCGGAAGTTCCACGAAATGAAGGGGATGAAACCATTCCCCGTCCATTTTCTTTGATATAAACTGGCGATTGAAAACGCAGAACTTCGGAAAGATTGGTGGTGTTTTTTAGCAGATCTTCCTCTTTTAAAGTCTCAATTTTTTGGAATTTTTTGGAGGTCTTCAACTGATTATCGAAGATGTAAACCGTGTCGATCTCTTTTTCCTGAGCGAAACTCAAAAAAAAGCAAAAAAACAATGCCGACGAAAAGTGGTATTTTAGTTTCATTATTCAGGCTCTTCCTCCGAAAGCGATTTTAAAGTTAAAGCTCTCAGCAAGGTCTCCTGACTTTCACAAAACTGCACCTTCCCGATTTCTCAGTGGTTGTATTGCAGTTTCCTTATGGTGATTTACAGTTGCGGGGACAGTCCGTGATTTGCACACGATTCCCTTTTCTAAAAGCACTGCAAAGATAGACAATAATTGTGAATGGGTGAACGGTAAATTTTGTTTCCTGGAGAATTCCAAAATAAAAAAGTCTCCTATTATGGATAAGTCGATGAGTTTTCAAATTGGCTCTTTTTACTTTTTCATTGGCTCTTTAAATCTTTTCCTTGGCTCTTAAATACCGGTAAGTTTCGATCTGGGAACGATTCTTTCCATCGCCTTTAACATATAGATTGCTTAGTTTCTTGTCTAAGATCCGCGCTTTTACATTATCGCTTAACTGAATATCGAGCAGGTCTTTAATTTCTTTCTTCAGATTTTTCTGAGTGATCTGTGCCGCAACTTCAATGCGGTAATCAAGGTTTCTCGTCATCCAGTCTGCGGAAGAAATATAAGTGTTTTCACTGCCTTTATTGTAAAAATACATAACTCGTGCATGCTCTAAATATTCATCAATGATACTGATGGCCGTAATTTTTTGCTTGAATTCTTTTTGATTCACCGCGCAATAAATTCCACGAATAATTAATTTCACCACAACTCCAGCTTTTGCAGCATCATAAATTTTTTCGATCAGAGCTCGGTCGCTTAATGAATTTGATTTGATGATCATTAAAGCTTTTCTGCCGGCTTTTGCTTCTTCGATTTCTTTATCAATGTGACTCATGATTTTCTCCCGCATAAATTGCGGACAAACCAAAAGATTTTTACAAGATTTGAGTGCTGGCAAAAAATCATCTTTCGGTTTCCTTAAAACATTAAAGATCTTATTAATGTCTGCCATAATTCCGCGGTCAGAAGTCATAAGCAAATGATCGCCATAAATTTTTGCAGTTTTCTCATTAAAATTTCCGGTGCTTACAAAACCATATTGAACCGTTTTGTTGTGCACTCTTTTTTTGATGATGCATATTTTTGCGTGTACTTTTTTATTCGGAATTCCGAGCAGGACTTTTACGCCTTCCTGTTCCAGAATTTCTTTCCAGCCCAGATTACTCTCTTCATCAAATCTTGCCCGAAGCTCCAGCATTACCGTAACGTCTTTTCCATTTCGCACGGCATTGATCAAGGCATTAATTACCTTTGAATTACTGGCAAGGCGATAAGCCGTAATTTGGATGGATTTAACATCGGGATCCATCGCAGATTCCCGCAGAAGATCAATTACAGGAGTGTAATTATGATACGGAAAAGAGAGAAGAATATCGGTATTTTGAATAACGTCGGTCACTCTTTTTCCGATAAAGTCGGGATGATCAAAAGAAGTTCTTTCTTCCGGTTTTTGGTAGGCTTTAAACACATCAGGAAATTCCATAAAATGCCGGAAATTATGAATTTTACCGCCCGGAATAATGCTGTCTTTTTTTGATAAATGCAGCTTTCTGATGAGAAATTCCAGCAGCGCTTTATCCATTTCCTTATCGAAAACAAAACGCGTCGGTTTCCCTTTTCTTCGGGATTTAATGCCTTTTTCAATTTTTTCTGCAAGTGTCGTTTTAATGTCGTTATCAAGATCAAACTCTGCATCTTTAGTGACTTTAAAGCAATGCGCTTCATATTCATCATAACCAAAATAGGAAAAGATATGCGGCAGATTATAAATAATCACATCCTCCAGAAGCATTACGTTTTTGGAATCATCTTGCGAGGGCAGCAAAACAAACCGGCCAATAACCCGCGACGGAATTTCGATGATGGCAAATTTACTTTCGTACTGCCAAAGTTTTTTTCGCATCGCTACGCCAAGATAAAGTGATTTATCCCGCAAATAAGGCATTGGTGAATTTTCGTTCAGCAAAATTGGAATCACGCTGCTTTCTACCACTTCATCAAAATAACTGATGACGAAGGCTTTTTGCTCTTCCGTTAAATTTTTCGCCGTTCGGATAAAAACGTTTTCTTCAGCCATTTCGATCTGAATTTTTTTCCAGGTTTTATCGAAATTTTGCTGTTGTTTGATAACGACTTCATTGATATTCTGTAAGATCTTTGTTGGTGGCTGATAAAAAGATTCCGTGATATATTTATCTTTAAAATCCATGGCGCGTTTTAATCCTGCAACCCGCACCCGAAAAAATTCATCTAAATTATTTGAGAAAATTCCGAGAAACCGAATCCGAATATGAAGCGGAACTGCTACATCCATTGCTTCCTGTAAAACCCGTTCGTTAAAAGCCAGCCAAGTAATATCTCTTGGATTAAATAGATTCGCCATTATGAATTAATTATTCTTCCTCAAAATTAAGAAATTTTGAGCAGTTGTTTATGATCGGAATCATAGGTTTCATGATAAATTATCGTTAAATTTGAGACAAAGTTAAAATATGTTCTCCAAAGAAATTTTGCTGAAAAATAAAGTTCCGAGTCTCCTTTTCAAGAAAAAAGATACGCTTTTTCGGGAAGATCAAATCGCTCTAAATCTTTATTATTTGTTAGAAGGCGAAATTAAAATTTACAACACCGATTCGGAGGGCAAAGAATTTTTGATCAGCACTGTAAATGATCATACATGTTTAGGTGAACCTCCATTTTTACTTGGTGAAAGATATCCGGCAAATGCCATTATTACAAGTGAAACTGCAAAAGTTTTCAGTTTTAACAACGAACTTTTTGAAAAATTCATGTATGGTAATCCCGAGATTTTAATTGAATTTACAAAACAGATCGCACGAAAAGCGTATGAAAAAACGATGAAGCTTAAATCCATCGTTCATTTAAATCCCAACGAAAGAATTCTGAATTTTCTTAAGATTTACAAAAGAGGTCTAGGATTAGAGATGGAACAAAAAACAATCATCGATGTGACCCGAAAAGAAATGGCCAATTCAACTGGTTTAGCGATAGAAACCGTGATACGCGCGGTTAAAAAAATGGAGCGCGAAGAGAAATTAGAATTAATTAACCATAAAATTTACTACTAAATGCAACGGAGCTTTTTGCTGAAATTTTCAGTATTCAATTTTTTTATTGTCGCACTTCTTGGAGTGATCATGCGTTACAAAATAATATATTCGTTGCCATTTTTGGATCAGAAACATTTGCAGGAAGGTCATTCCCATTTTGCTTTTTATGCCTGGATCACGAATGCGATCTATGTTCTTATTCTGCATTATTTGAGCAAAGTAAATCCAGAGATCAAGCTGAAAAAGTATGAGAGTTTGATCATCATCAATCTGATAGCCTCCTTTTTTATGCTGGCTACTTTTATTTATGGTGGTTATTTTTGGGCTTCCATTGCAGGATCTACAACAGCTTTGCTTTGCAGTTTTGTTTTCTTTTATTTTTTCCTTCGGGATTCGAAAAAAATTCAGGATGGTTCGAAAATATGGTTTCAGGCAGGATTATTCTTTGCAGTGATTTCTTCGCTTGGCGTTTTTAATTTAGGATATATGATGATGTCTAAAAATATATCGCAGGATATGTATTTAGCATCAGAATATTATTATCTGCATTTTCAATACAATGGGTTTTTCATATTTTCCTGTATCGGCTTGCTTTTATTTTCTTTGAAAGAAGCCGGTTCCATGATCTCAGAACAGAAAAATAAGTTGATCTTTTGGCTCATGTTTTTCGGCTGTTTGATCGGTTTTGGACTTTCCGTTCTCTGGCTGAAATTGCCCGTTTATATTTTCGCAGCGATTGTACTCGCAACTTTGGCGCAAACCGCAGGTGCTGTAATGCTTTACGGTTTCGTAAAACAAAGCTGGACAAATGTAGTTTTGAAATGGTCGCCGATGCAAAGATTTGTGCTCATGTTCGCAGGATTTGCTTTTGCGGTGAAGATTGCGTTGCAGTTAGGATCTAATATTCCGGCACTGAATCAGTTTGCGTTTGGCTTTAGAAATGTCGTGATCGCTTACTTACACTTGGTATTATTAATGTGCATCGCTACTTTTTTAATTAACCAGATTTTAGCCACGAATTTTTTTACGATCACAAAACAACTTTTATTGGGAGTGAAATTATTGCTTCTCGGGATTTTTCTTAATGAATTTATTTTGGGTTTGATGGGCGTTTTTTCTATTAAATATATTGCGATCCCGTACGCGAATCACATGTTGTTGTATGTTTCTTTATTGATGTTTTTCTCCATTTTCTGGATCTTCTTTAATATGAAGACAAAGAAAAAGCTTTAAAATTTTTTGAATTAGAAGAATAATTTGTTCTCTACAAATCCAGTTTATCAGCAAAAAAACGACTTTCAAAAATATTTTTGAAAGCCGTTTCAACACTAAATTCAATAAACTTTTAACTCTATTTTCCCGGCAGAAGTACTTCGTCGAGTACATAAACAATTCCGTTAGAAGCAGGAACCGTTGCTACGATTTTTGCTTTTCCATTGATGATCGGTTTGCCGTCGACCATTGTAATTGTAATGTTTTTTCCGTTCACCATTCCGAGGGTTTGTCCATCGCTCATTTGATCTTCTTTAATAACACCAACATAAGTGTGATAACCCAGAATTTCGGATAAATCATCGACTTTTTCCGGTTTTAAAAGTTCGTCAACCGTTCCGGCAGGTAGTTTATCAAAAGCCGAATTTAAAGGAGCGAAAACTGTAAAAGGTCCGGCGTTACTCAAAGATGTGGCTAAACCGGCGGCTTTAACTGCCGTAACCAAAGTAGAAAGATCTGGATTTTTGGAAGCCAATTGCACGACATTTGGACTTGATTCATCATCTTGAACTCCCTCCTGACCATGGCCAGCTTCTTCTGAGATTGCACCCGAATCTGCGCGGGTAATTGTTTCGCTTTTTGTGCAGGAAACAAGGGCAAATCCAATGATGCCCATCATGAGGAATACTTTTTTCATATGCTTTAATTTTATATAAAGCTACGCCGGAAGCGGTTAGTTTTTTATGACGAGAGTCATATTCAAGATGTTGATTCATTGATATTTATCACCACCAAAAAATTCAAACAAAAGCTTTATTTTGGAATTTATCGGATCTTAAAAATCGTAGATTTTCGTAAATTTTTAGAAATAGCTTTCTATTAAAGATCTTTCTTATTGAACTTAATTAAAGAAAGTATGAAAGGAATGATCGCCCAGATAAGCAGGATCAGCATAGAAATTCCCATTCCGCCACCGGAACCGAAAACCTGCTGGAAAACCGCTCCCGAATATCCCAACATCGCAGAAATATTCAACTGTAACAAAACAAAAATTCGTGATAATCCGACAGGATTTAATCCCGCTAAAGTTGCCATAATCCCTTCAATAGGATAATCTGCAAACTGAAACATCAGAATTAAAAGAATACCGTCATAAATAATACTGAAGAAGAGCCAGATGAAAATTGAAATTCCAATTCCTTTCGCACGGTCTCGCGTCAAAATTGCCGAAAGCATCGCAAATGAAGTGAAAATCACAGAAAGCAAAATTCCAATAATTATAAGAGAGAATCCGGTTTCAATGGAAGAGTAGAGCAGGATCGGAATTCCACAACCGATCAAAAAAGCCAGAACTAAAGCCGTCGAAAGTCCCAGAAAAATATTAAACCAAACCTTCACTCTCGGAACGGGCTGACTTAAAAGTAATTCGATGAACTGACTGCTGTTGTAGGCGTAGATCGTCGAAAATATGATGCTTACCAAAGGAACGACGAGTAAAACGACATTCAGCAAACTCAAAGTTGCTTTCGTATAATTGCTTTCGAGGCCGAGAACCGACCAGGAAATGATGAAAAGGAGGATCGTATAAAAAATAACGATCTTGTTTTTTAAAATATCAAAAAGGATAAAGCGTGCTATCTTGTTCATTGTTCCTATTTTTTGGCTGGTGCCACACGATTTCTATATTATTACAAGTTTCGGTTTCTATTTTCGAAGAAATTATTTGGAATTATTTTTCATTTCCTTTAAAATGCTCACAATAGAATCTGAAATTTTTTCGGATTTTCTTTCGGTCATCAAATCTGTAACCGATTGGTGCACGATGATCTTACCTTCATTGATGAAAACGATCTCACTTATGATCTCGTCGAGTTCACTTAATAGATGCGAAGTAATGATGATGAGTTTGCCTTTATTCTTCTCCTGAATAATTTTATTTTTTAAAATTTCTGAAGCCAAAGGATCAAGACCTGCCGTCGGTTCATCGAGAATAATAATCTTGGGATCGAACATAAATGCTAAAACGGCGCTCACTTTCTGCGTGGTTCCGCCGGAAAGATTGCCCATTTTTTTGTCGTATATTTTTTCGAGTTCGAAAGCTTCAAGAAGTTCATTATCTAAATGCGTTTCCGAAATTTTCCGGGTGTCCTTGATCATTTTAATGGTTTGCCCGATCGTCATATTCTCCGGATAGCGACCGATTTGCGGCATATAGCCGATTTCTTTCCGGTAGAGATAATCGTCTTTTACACTTTTACCATCAACCAGAATATCGCCGGTTTCAATAACATTTAAGCCTAAGATACATTTGATCAAAGTGGTTTTTCCGCAACCGTTTGGGCCGATTAATGCGATGGATTTTCCGTCGGTAAACGATAAATTTAAATCATCTAAAGCCGTAAACCGATCGAATTTTTTTGTTAAATTTTTTACTTCTATCATAATACTGTCGAGAAAAAGTTTTGAGAAGAGGAAAGCGTTTTTTAAATCGTTACTTTCCGCATGAGTGGCTGTTTATCCACGAAGTTTTCCGGTGTTAGACTCGGAATGATCTTTTCTGTTTTATCTAAAAGATCGACAAAGAATGTCCTGAAGAGAAGCATAACGGAAGGATTATTTTCAACCAAGACCGCATATAAACTCAAAGGATGAAAAGGCACGTCGCCAATTTTATCCCTGTTCAGATCGTAACCTTCGTATTTGTCCCAGTAATTTTTTTTGAAATCATTCATCGCCATTGTTCCCGTTGTACTCACATCAAAAACATTGTTGATGAAATTATTATTGATGATCTTATTTTCCATGCAGTTGGAACTGATTTTCATTCCCCAGCCGTTGTTTTCGAAATCATTTTTAAAGAAATCAATTTTACTTACGCCATCTAATAAAATTCCGGTCGTATTATTATCAAATCGATTGTGTTTAATTTTGCTGAAACTTATGTCCTTCAAAAGTAAACCATAACTCGCGTCGCCCCAATTGTTGATGAAATTATTGCCGACCATTCCCACGTTATTGCTGTACATTACGGCAACTCCGGCGTTATTGTTATCGAAAGTATTATCCACATAAACGTTGTTATCGGCAAACATAAAATGCAAACCATACCTTAGATTTTTCTTGGAGTAATTGTGGTAAACATAAGTATTGATGACTTTTTCGAGGTAAATTCCATCCTTGTGACCTTCTATATAATTATTTTTGATCCAAAGTTCTTCGCTCACCCAGGCGTGAATTCCATCGCCGCTGCGTTCCTGAGAAGTTGCTCTGGTTGAGGTAATTCTATTATTTTGAATCAAACATCGGTAACCTCTCTGAATGTAAATTCCGAAATAATTATTCTCGAAAATGTTATTTTCAATGGTGGAAAAATGACTGTCGTACATGCGAACTGCGCCGATATTTACGATTTCATCTTCTCCGGAATTAATGATTTTAAAACCTTTCATTAAAATATGATCCGCCCGAAAAGACAGGATCTCATATTTCATTTCGCCATCTAAAACCGGTCTTCCAATCCCAATTAGTGATAAAGGTTTGTCGATACTAATGTTGCCTTCTTTATAAATGCCACTTTCAACAAAAATACTATCGCCACTTTTGCAGGCGGCGACAGCTTGTTTGATAGTGGTGTACTGTTCGTTTTTTCCAACTTTTAAAACATTTGAAAATACAAAAAGAGGAAAAAAGAAAAGAATGAATTTGAACATGAAATAGTTAGTTAATTAAAGTAGCTCCCAAAGTTGTCGCCGCTTTCTGAGCTTCATCTTTGTTTGCAAAAGCTTGAGTATTACCGCCCATTGGGGATTTTATACTTCCGCCTTTTATTAAAGTTGCTTTGGGTAATTCCACAAATTTTCCGGTTGGAACATCGATGACATATTTTTTTGCATTCTTCACTTTGTCAGCTTCGGAGCCTTCATACATCGTCATGCAGCTAATGTCATCAAATTTATAAACTCTGCCTTTCTCTGTAATCAATTCTGTGGCGTAATTAATATCGGCAATAGTCATTTTACAGTTATCGCACTGATCTTTTTCGAGAAGAAAATCTTTTGGACCACTTTCCTGACAAGACATCAAGGCGAAAAATGGAAGAGCGAGAAGAATGTTTTTTAGAAATTTCATACTTTTTAAAATTTGATATTTTAATAATTTTTATTGAATATTCTGGATAATTTTAGGCTTCCGAAACTCAATAAATGCTAAGATAGCCAAAATTACAGCGACGCCAATCATAATGCCACCGCCAATATTGGGATAGGAATAGGCGACAAAATTAAGAAGTTGTTTAGAACCAAGTAATGGAGGTTGGTAAGACATTCCTGGTACGATGATCGCAGCATGAGGATCTAAATTATGACCATAATTATATTCCCACATATAGAAATCGACCATAAATGCAACCCCAAAAATGAGAAACAAAACAGTAGTAATATAAAGCCAAATCTTCTTATCCAAGTAGGCTGCAAGTAAACATAATACGGCGAAAAACCCAAGTGCATACGGTAAAATTTTAAATTCCCAGAAATCTTCTTCGTGAATGGTCTTCATGCCGATGTAGTGATTCAGTCCGTTGATGATCGAATAATCTCCTGTAATTTTGTTAGACCATAAAAACATGGCTAAACCTTCCGGATACTGTGGCGCCTGGAGATAAATGGACCACATGGGAACAAAGATAGAAACGCCTAAGGCAAGACCACAAAAGAGGAGTGTAAATCTTGTCAATTTTTTTAACGAATTAGTTTTCATTGTTTTGGAATTAAAAAGGGCAGAAAAATCTGCCCTTATTTTTAATTATTTAGTTTCTGCTGCTTTCACAGGGCTTTGTGCATTGTCTTTTTTATTATTCAAAGAATAAATAAGCGGAGTATTGCTACCGGCGGGGGAAACTCTTACATAACCCTGCATTTCCTGGTGAAGTGCACTACAGAAATCGGTACAGTACATTGGATACATTCCGGCTTTTTTCGGAACCCATTTCAAGGTGCAGGTTTCTCCGGGCATAATAAGGAGTTCTGCATTTTGATTTCCTTTAATGGCAAATCCATGTGGTACGTCCCAATCCTGCTCGAGGTTTGTTACGTGGAAGTACACTTCGTCACCAACTTTTACGCCTTCAATATTATCCGGCGCAAAGTGAGATCGGATGGAAGTCATGTAAACATGAATTTTATTTCCTTCCCGGACGACTTTACTTTCTTTTTCTCCTTTGGTTACATACGGGTGTTTGTTATCTTCAATTTTGAAGAATTTAACCTGATTTTTTGAGAGCATTTCTGCAGGTAAAGCCTGAGCATAATGCGGCTCCCCAAAGGTTGGGAAATCTAAGAGCAGTTTCATTTTGTCTCCTGTAATGTCGAAGAGTTGTGCAGACTGTGCTAATTCCGGGCCTGTTGGCAGGTATCGGTCTTTCGTGATTTTATTGTAGGCAACTACATATTTTCCGTAAGGTTTTTTAGTATCTCCTCCTGGGATCATTAAGTGACCTGTGGAGTAATAAGTAGGAACCCTGTCGATAACTTTTAAATCTTTAATATTCCATCTTACCAATTCAGAGGAAACAAACATCGAAGTAATTGCATTTCCCTGACCATCAAATTCTGTATGCAAAGGTCCTAAACCTGGTTTTGGAACTTCACCATAAAGTGCTGCTTCATATTTAATTACTTTTACGCCGTCATATTCTCCGCTGAAAGCTTTGTCAGCGATCGCTTTCTGAATTTTTGAAAAACTGAAAACAGGAATTAAGGCTGCTAATTTTCCGGATCCTACAATATATTCTCCAGTTGGATCAACGTTGCAACCGTGTGGAGATTTAGGACAAGGAATAAAATACATAGCATCTTTCATATCTTCAACAGAAAGAACCAAAACTTCTTTCTTCATGGTTGAAGTTGCAGAGTGCGTACTTTCATCCCATTTATTATGAACGTATTCTGTGGCAACTTTTCTGCCTTTTCCGGCTTTTGCTAATTCTGCAGCTTTTTTCCAGTTCACTGCCATAATAAAATCTTTGTCATTTTGTGACGCGTTCACTTCAAGCAAAGTATTGGCTTTTTCAGAATTATAGCAGGAGAAGAAGAACCAGTCTGCGGATTTTCCTTTACCAGCGTGAGAAAGATCAAAGTTAATTCCCGGTGCTTCAATTTGGAAAGAAATATCCATCTCGCCACTTTTCTGATCAATTCCAATAAAAGAAATTACTCCTTTGAAATTTTCTTTGAAAGAATCAATTGGAACATCACCGTTTTGGTCGTCTGTTGGAACTGCAAATCGAGTTCCCGCAACTACATATTCGGTATTCTCCGTTAAGAAAGGAGAGGAGTGATTGCCGGCAGAATTTGGAATCTCCAAAATTTCTACCGTTTTGAAAGTTTTTAAATCCAAACGGGCAACTCTGGGAGTATTGTTTGCATTTGCGAATAACCATCTTCCATCTATTTCGCCGTTTGTTTGCGAAAGTGAAAGGTGATGCTGATCATCCCACGGAATAAAACCATGAGAAGTTTCTAACATCGGTTTTGTTTCTTCGCTGTAGCCGTAACCGTTTTCTGGGTTTACTGAAAATACAGGAAGTACTTTTAATAATCTACCACTCGGCAATCCGTACACATTTACTTGTCCGTTGAAACCTCCGCTGACAAAGTTGTAAAACTCGTCATATTTACCGGGTGCAACGTAGACTTTTTGTGCGGCGTCCCCGCTCACGGCGGTTTCGGTACCTTTTGGCTTACAACCTGTTAGCGCAATTAAGGCAACAATGGTAGTGAGTCCGAATAATTTGAGACTTTTCATTATAAATATTGATTAAATTTTTGCTAAAGAAGCTTACTTCGCGCCGTCGATTTCTCGCATGTATTCAAGTACTTCTCTTCCTTCAGTATCAGTTAAACCCTGGTTCGGCATTCTTACCAAACAAAGTTCTAATTGTTTTTGTAATTCCGGATCAACATCGATCATTGGATCTGGATTAGAGATGAAATTCATGATCCATTCCGCTGGATGTCTTTTAGTAACTCCTAACCAACCTGGACCAACTAATTTTTCGTCTGTAGGTTTGTGACAGGAAGTACATTTAACTTCAGCAACTTTTTTACCTGCTGCAGCCATTGTTGGATCAAATTTGCTTACATCGATGTTCTCATGTTTTCCAAGGCCTCTGTTTGGATCATATTTTGCTGCAGTAGCCTCCATTTCAGCGGTGCTTGGATCTGTGGTTGTAGCCGTAGTTTCGGTTGAACCTGTTGGGATAGAATCTGTTTTTTTGTCACCACCACAAGAGAAGAGTGTGAAAGCCAATGTTGCAAGACCTAACGTTTTTAGTGTTTTCATAATTTTAACTATTTTTAGTACTCAAATGTACCACATCTCAAAGTTCTTTTAGTATGATCGCAATCATAAGGTTAATATGACATATATCTTCATATTTGTTCAAGAAATTGTATAGTTTTGTAGAAAATAAAATCAATGAATAAATATTTGTTAATCTGTTCGATGTTGGCAGTCGTTTCTTGTGGAAAAAACCAAGTTGATCCCAATAAAGAAAGTAATGTAATGTTACCAGAACCGGTAGTAACAGTAGTGGATTCTGCCGCTGCAGGAAAGCATGCAGGTCTAGTCCTTATAGAAGGAGCAGACTGTTTAACCTGTCATAAAATGGACGCCCGGTTAGTGGGACCTTCTTACCAGGAGGTTGCAGATAAATATTCAGAAGGTGATGTTGAAATGTTAGCCAGTAAAATTATTGAAGGCGGTAAAGGCAACTGGGGAGAAATTCCGATGACGCCACACGCTGGAATGAGTAAAGATAACGCGAAGAAAATGGTAGAGTATATTCTTACCATGAAAAAATAAAAGCATTTTAATTGTTTAAGAAGGCATCCTGTATTTTACAGGGTGCCTTTTTTTTATAACTGAAATTTACCGTCAATTATGAATGTTGATGTTTTTTTAGACATTCTGTCAATTTGTCACAAATTTTTACTTGGTATATTTTTGGAGAAAGTCATACCAATAAGTTTAAAACTAAAAATATACATACTATGAGTAAAATAATTGGAATTGATTTAGGAACAACAAACTCTTGTGTTTCTGTAATGGAAGGTAAAGATCCGGTTGTGATCCCAAATTCAGAAGGCAAAAGAACAACACCTTCAATCGTTGCATTCACCGAAGATGGTGAAAGAAAAGTAGGTGATCCTGCAAAAAGACAAGCAGTTACGAATCCTACGAAAACTGTTTATTCGATCAAAAGATTTATCGGAACGCATTTTAAAGATGATGCGAAAGAAGTTTCCCGTGTTCCTTATAAAGTAGTGAGCGGACCAAACGACACCATCAAAGTAAAAATTGACGACAGAGAATATACGCCACAGGAAATTTCTGCAATGATCCTTCAGAAAATGAAGAAAACTGCGGAAGATTATTTGGGTCAGGAAGTAACAAGAGCAGTAATTACTGTTCCGGCTTACTTTAATGATGCTCAAAGACAGGCGACAAAAGAGGCTGGTGAAATCGCAGGTTTAACCGTAGAAAGAATTATTAATGAGCCTACAGCAGCAGCTTTGGCTTATGGAATGGATAAAGCACATAAAGATCAAAAAATTGCAGTTTACGATTTAGGTGGTGGTACGTTCGACGTTTCGATCCTTGATTTAGGAGACGGCGTTTTTGAAGTGTTATCTACAAACGGAGATACGCATTTAGGTGGTGATGATTTCGATGATGTGATCATTAACTGGATGGCAGACGAATTTAAAGCGGAAGAAGGCGTTGATCTAAAAACAGATCCTATCGCTTTACAAAGATTAAAAGAAGCTGCAGAAAAAGCAAAAATTGAATTGTCTTCAGCTCCACAAACAGAAATTAATTTACCTTATGTAACAGCGACTGCAACCGGTCCGAAACACATGGTAAAAACTTTGACAAGAGCAAAATTTGAGCAACTGGCTGCTGATTTAGTAAGACGTTCTATGGAGCCTTGTAAAAAAGCGCTTTCAGATGCAGGACTTGCAATTACTGATATTGATGAGGTAATTTTGGTAGGTGGTTCCACAAGAATCCCGATCATTCAGGAAGAAGTTGAAAAATTCTTCGGTAAAAAACCTTCTAAAGGAGTGAATCCAGATGAGGTTGTTGCCATTGGAGCAGCGATTCAGGGTGGAGTTTTAACCGGTGATGTAAAAGACGTTCTTTTATTAGACGTTACGCCACTTTCTTTAGGAATTGAAACCATGGGTTCTGTATTCACTAAATTAATTGATGCGAATACAACCATTCCAACTAAAAAATCAGAGGTATTCTCTACCGCAAGTGACAACCAGCCTGCAGTTTCTATTAGAGTAGGACAGGGAGAACGACCAATGTTTAATGATAATAAAGAGATCGGAAGATTCGATCTTGCTGATATTCCACCGGCACAAAGAGGAGTTCCTCAAATTGAAGTAACCTTCGATATTGACGCAAACGGAATCTTGAGTGTTTCTGCAAAAGATAAAGGAACAGGAAAAGAGCAAACGATCAAAATTCAGGCAAGTTCAGGACTTTCAGATGATGAAATCCAAAGAATGAAAAGAGAAGCTGAAGAAAATGCTTCTTCTGATGCTAAGAAAAAAGAAGAAGTAGAAATTTTCAATAAAGCGGACGGATTGCTTTTCCAGACAGAAAAACAATTAAAAGAGTTCGGTGAGAAACTATCTGCAGATAAAAAAGCAGCTGTTGAAACCGCTCATGCTGAATTGAAAACAGCTTTCGAAGCAAAAGATATGGATACTGTGAAAACAAAAACTGAAGCATTAGATGCTGCTTGGATGGCTGCTTCAGAAGAAATGTACGCTGCAGGAAACCAAGGACAACCTGGAGCTGATCAAGCACAGGGAAATCCAGAAGCTAATTCAGGAACAGAAGATGTTCAGGACGCTGATTTCGAAGAAGTGAAATAATTAGCAATTATCATCGATTAACATCGATTGAAATAAAGTAGTAAATCGCTGTAAACGTAATGTTTGCAGCGATTTTTTTGTTTATAACTTTTTTCTATAATATTCGATTTTAATCAATTTTTATCGTATTATTGTATCTTAATTGTACCGCGTCTTAATAGCAGACAATCTGCTTCTTATTATGTCTTATTTAGGCTAATTTGATTTTTATTTATTTAAAATAGTGGAATTATGGGCTTTAGTAATCTTAGGATACCAAAACTTTGTGAATTTTGTGAGAAACCATTTGAAGCAAAAACAGTTACTACAAGATTTTGTAGCAAACTTTGTTCGGAAAAATCTATAAAAAGACAAAAAAGACTAGTTCAGGAAGTAGAAGCGAAACAAGTTTTATTAGAAAAGTCAATAAATAAAATTGCGGAAATTCAAACTCGACCCTATCTTTCTGTAGGTGAAGCTGCTGTATTTTTTGGAATGTCGAAGGATACAATTTATAGATTAATCAAAAGCAATAGAATTTCAGCACATAATTTTGGTGAAAGATTAACCCGAGTTTGTAAGTCGGATTTGGAATCAATATTTACTGAGGTAAAAATTGCGCCGGAAAAAGAAAAGATTGAGGAAAAACAAGTTTTTGAAATAGGTACTTGCTATACAATTTCAGAAATTAGTGCAAAATACCATGCTGATCCGGGAACGGTAAATAGTGTCATTAAAAGAAACAAAATCCCAACTAAAAAGGTGGGAAGTTTTGTGTACGCACCTAAAAATTTAATTGATAAAATTTTTGACGGAAAATGAAAGAGTTATTAAAAACCAAAGTTACCGTACGATTGCGAAAAGCCGAATTCCGAAAAGAGTGGTTTATTTATTTGGAAAGTTACCCCGTGATGATTCCTGGTAAAAATGACGTTCAAAGAATTCGGGAATATTTGAACCGAAGCGTCACAACCGTAGATTTTGACAAGAAAAGACCTGCGCGAACAACACAAAATTCAGTTTCATTCAAACCCAAGCGAGATGATAATGGAATTATTGTTTGCAAAAGTGAAAACGACCGCGAAACAATGTTTTACGCAGATTCCATGCGTAAATTACGTCAGAGAGAATACGATAATATTGAACTTTATAGTGAACTCGACAAAATTCAAGTAGAACAGAAAGAGAAATCTGAAGAGAATTTTGTTAGGTATTTTGACCTGCTTACTAGCAAACGACATAAAAATAATTCCGAATCTATTCAGGTAAATTGGTATCGCTCCATAGAATTTCTAAAAGATTTCGGAGGTGATGAAATTATGTTTTCACAGATTAACACAAAATTCTGTGAAAATTTCAAATCGTATTTGTTGACTGCAAAAAGTGGTAGCAATAAAGAAGCGATGATTTCTCAAAATACAGCTTCAACCTATTTTTCTGTTTTCAAAGCTGCATTGAAAGAAGCGTTTATCGATGGATATTTTACAACTGATATCTCCGCAAAAATAAAAGCAATTCCGCACGAGGAATCGAGGCGAGAATATTTAACGCTGGAAGAACTTAATACTTTAGTGGAAACACCTTGCGAACTCGATGTTCTAAAACGTGCAGCACTTTTTTCTGCGTTAACAGGTCTGCGACATTCCGATATTCAAAAATTAACGTGGAATGAAATCAATATTGAAAACGATCAAGCAAGAATAAACTTCACTCAAAAAAAGACAAAAGGTGTGGAATATATGCCGATGTCTAAACAAGCTTTACAACTTTGCGGTGAAGCAGGAGTTCCAACTGATTTGGTTTTTAAAGATTTGACGAACCCAGCTTGGATTTCCCGACCACTTAAAAAATGGATTGAAAGTGCAGGTATAACCAAGAAAATAACTTTCCATAACTTCCGTCATACTTTCGCTACATTACAACTTTCGAGTGGAACTGATATTTACACCGTCAGTAAAATGCTTGGTCATACCAACGTAAAAACTACGCAGGTTTACGCAAAGGTTGTTGACGAAAAGAAGAATAAAGCTTCGAAGGCTATTCATTTGAAAAATTTATAAAATGAATTTTAAATATTTTGAACATATAGTAAAACATTTACCGGTAATTTCTGCATGCTTATTAGTAGGTGCTTTAGCAAGATTGGCTTTTCTTGATAAAGGTGTCGATGATTACACTGCAAATATTATCTTCTGGTGCGTGACTGCATTAGGTATAATCCTTTATGCATTAATAGTTTTATTTTTAGACGGAATTATTAAAAATAGAAAAATACTACCTCAAAAAAACAGTTCTATAAATTCTACTAAAGATGATATTCCAACTGAAAATCTTGAAAATATAAAACAAGAGCAACAAAGCATAATTGATCAAAATGAACAAGGCAAAAAAGATATTGCGATAAAATATACCCAAAATCAGTTTGCATTGTACACTTCGGAAGATGATTTAAAATCACTTTGTAATTACGTTGTGCTCTATTCTGAGAAAAATAAATTGGACAACATTAAACCAATCAAAATCGAGAAATTATCCAACCTAGATTTATATCATTTCGGGTGGAATATATGGAAACATTTTAATGTGCGAAACCAATTCGAAACTGCTGTGTTTCTAAAAAATATATTTTCAGAATCTTTGAAAGACGTCGAACCTGAAAGTATCAAACGACATTTAAAAGACGATGAAATGAAAGGAATAATTACCATCAAGGAATCTCTTTCTGATTAGAAAAAATTACTAAACGCTGTGTTTTTAAAGTGTTTTCTCCGTGTACCATGCGACACAGGGAAAACACTTTTTTTATTTGCACCATAACAATTATAAACGATAAAGTTATGGAAGTAAATGAAATTTCATTTGAAAACCTGCCTAGAGCAGTTGCGCATCTGGTTAGCGAAATAGCCGAAATTAAATTTCTTGTAGAACGGAAAGAAATCCCTCCAATTCCTCAAAAAAGAATTCCAATAGATATTGTAGAAGCTTGCCGAATAATCGGTAAAGCGAAACCTACAGTTTACACACTTGTGCGGAAAAGATTGATTCCCTGCTATAAAAATGGTAAGAAACTCTATTTTTTTGAAGACGAGTTATTGGAATGGATTACTAAGGGGAAGAAGAAAACACTTCAGGAAATTCAATCTGAAGCCGAAGTTAATTTTAAAAAAAATTGTAAAAAGGTAGTAGGGGAGTTTAATCAAAATCTACAAAAATGAGTAAAAAAATCCCCTATATAAGAGTTGGAACCACTTACTATAAAATAATAGAACGGCCACTGATTTCTGGAGATAAGACCTCTGTTTTGGTTCGCTGGAATAGAGAAACGATCGTTGCTGATCATGGAAAATCTTTTCTTTCATCCATCCCAAAATATGATGGCTTTTGCTGTATTCCTGAACATTTAGATTATCAACAGATAGTACAAAGTTTCTATAATATTTACAATGAAATTCCATTTTCTCCTTCATCTGACAATGGAAACTTGAAAAACTCAATCCCTTTTTCTTTGAATTTTGTGGAGCATATTTTCGGCGAACAATTTCAGTTGGGTTTGGATTATTTGAAAATTCTATTGCAATATCCTACTCAAATCCTCCCAATTCTCTGTCTGGTTAGTAAAGAAAGATCTACAGGGAAATCAACTTTCATAAAATGGTTGAGAGAGATTTTCGGGTTGAATATGACTTATATCAAAGGAGATTCATTCGGAAGTCAATTTAATTCTGATTGGGCAGCAATGTTGGTTGTAGCAATAGACGAAGTGTTCTTTGATAAAAAAGAAATTACGGAAAGATTAAAATACCTGTCCACAACCAACAAGGACAAATTGGAAGCAAAAGGAAAAGACCGGGAAGAGATTGATTTTTTCGCCAAGTTTATTTTGTGTTCCAATAACGAAGAAAATTTCATTCAAATTGATGAAAATGAAATCAGGTTCTGGATTCTAAAAATTAATCCTATAAAAACTGAAAATACCGAGTTTCTAAATAATCTTATTTCAGAAATCCCTCATTTCCTTCAGTTTTTAATTGAAAGACCGTTTTCAACTCATAAAAAAACAAGAATGTGGTTTTCTGCGGAGGAGATCAGAACAAAAGCACTTCAAAAATTAGTTTTCAAGAATAACAATAAGTTAGAATCGAAGATTATTGAATTGCTGTATGAGTTTTTTGAAAGCAACGACGACGAAGAAATTAATGTGGTTCCGCAAGATTTACTGAATATGATGAACAGAATGTTCAGACCAACATACTGGACGAGAAATGACATTCGAAATGTTTTAAAAGAGACCTGGAAATTAAATCCACAAAATAATGGCTTAACCTACATCAGATACGACATTGATTTTGCGGGAATATTTTATCAAAATAATTCAGTTGGACGCTATTTCACTATAAAAAAGAATTTTATCCTTAATAAATATGTTGAATTGTTGAATTGATTGATAATGAAAAGAAAATCAAATACTTAGCTCTCAACAAAGTTCTCAACAAACTTTTATACCCTCAATTTTGTTGAGCGTTTGTTGAGCAATAATACTCAAGTTTGTTGAATTGTTGAGCGTTTGTTGAGGAAGTAAATGTAATACAATCAATAAGTTATATAGTTTTCTCAACAATTCAACAAAAAATCTCTCACCTAAAACCCGGAAATTTCACAACTATGAATTGCAAACAATTTAATACAATATTGTTGGAAGAAGTCCTGCTTTCTCTCGGACACCTTCCCACAAGACAATCGGAAAAAGAAGCGTGGTATCTTAATCCATTTTCCAAAGAAAACCACGCCTCTTTTAAACTCAATAAACGTCTAAACATTTGGTATTTATTTTCCGAAGGAATCGGTGGAAACAATATCGATTTTATGAAGAAATATTTCAATGCTTCTATAAGTGAAGTTTTAACATGGGCAGAAAATCAAAATTTTTCTTGTTTTCAACATCAAAGAATTCCCAACCGAAAATTAGAAAATCTTGATAGAACTTATGATATAACTGAAGTAAAAAATATTCAACATCCTGCACTTTTTGAATATTTGAAAGAAAGGAGAGTAGAAAATCAAACTGAATTTTTAAATGAAATTCATTACCGAATGAACGATAAAAATTATTTTGGAATAGGTTTTAAAAATGATTCTGATGGATACGAAATCCGGAACGCTTATTCTAAAATCTGTTTGGGTAAAAAAGACATTTCAACTATAAATAATGGCTCCAATTCAATCCGAATATTCGAAGGCTTCTTTGACTTTCTTTCCTTTAAAAATGTAGAAAAATTTTTAGAAAAAGAACGTTCAGATTATATCATTTTGAATTCAGTTTCAATGGTTAATAAAATAAAAAATAATCTAGGTAATTATCAAAATATTGAACTTTATTTTGATAATGATGGAGCAGGAAATCATGCCGTTGAAATGATAAAAAGTAAAAATGAAAAGGTAAAAGATTGTCGGATTTTATATTCAAGTTTTAAAGATTTGAATGATTGGTTAATTCATAAAAAGCCGTCGAATGAAAGGCAATTGAAATGCAGGAGAAGGTGATTTTAATAATAGCAGATAAAAATGATTTTTAAAAATTGTATGAGGTTTAAACCTGTGTTCTTTTTACTCAGGTGCAACCTACAATAACCTGCGTAAAACAAATTCTGGTGAAATATGGTAGGATGGTAGTGCAAAAAGTACCCAATGTTTACAAAAAGCGTAGGACGCTATTTTGCAAAAATTGGATTTTTTGATTTCTTCCTGTCGTCAGAAATACAATTGAAATAAAATAATAAAAACATAAAATGGAAAATAGGAATAATGATTTTTTAAAGAATATAATCACAAAATCAACGGAGCAAAAAATGCAAAAAGTTGCTGCTGAAAAAAGAAAAAAATACTTCCAGGATTTAGGTCGAAAAGGTGGTTTGAAAAAGAAAAATAATTCCCAATTGGGGAAAATAATTTCATTTAGATTGAGTGATTTTGAATATGAGGAAAGCTTAAAAAAAGCTCAAAAATACAACCTAAAATTATCGACTTATTCAAGAATGGTTCACCTTGAAAAGGAACTAAAAATAAAGGAATATCAGACGGATGAAATATTACTTCAATATGCAAATAACTCCAAAAAGATAACCAATCTTTTGCGTCATCGAGAGTGGAGTGTGTTCAAAAATAAGAAAGAAATTTTAGATAAAATTGAAACTACAAATGATTTAATGTATCAATATTTATATTCAAAAATGCATACAAATGAATAATTCCGCAACAACTAGAGCCATTTCAAAAATTGCTTTAGAATATAATGGGAATGATAAAGGAATGGCGATTGGTGCAGCATCTAATTTTCTTTTGAGCAGCAATCCGGAACATCAATACCAGGAAATGAAAACGGTAGCCGATAGAAATTCTAAAGTGAGAAAATGGGCTTTAACGGGGTATATTTCACCACCTACTGAAAACACAAAGCAATTATCAGATGAGGAACTAACAGATGTTGCAATTGAAGCATTGCAGAAGATTGGAGTTACAGACAGAAATCAATACCGCTTGGACATCCACAACAGCACGAAGCAGAAACATATTCATTTCATTGCGAATCGGATTGACATCAATGGAAAATGTACTGTAAAAGCGCACGATGTTGGAAAGCGATTCGGTGATGCGATTCGGCAAATTTGCAAGGAGAGAAATCTAAAAACTGACGTTGAGATTGGAATTGAAAAGAAAGCATTTATGATGAAAAATCTTACTGCTAGTTTGAAATGCTCCAATAATTTTGATGAACTAATTTCAGAAATGAAGAAAAGAGGTTTTTTAACTGAACTTTCTAAAAATGAAAAAATTGGAATTTCGGGAATGCGAATCATTTTGGAGAGCGATATCAATGGTCAGACACAAAGACAATACAAACCAGGATATAAACTTTCGGAAATTTCTTCAACACTCAAAATTGCTGAAATCAAGAATATTTTTGATTTAAAAAATATCGTGGATCAGGAATTAAAAGCATCTTCTATTTTGAAAGAACTCCGGGAAAGGTTGTATCGAGAAGGATGGGCAATAAAAGTTCAGTATAAAACCGAATTCAGATCAAATCAAAAGAATGAAGTTCAGGATATCTGGATCAAAAGAAGGGAAGTTACAACTGGAAGCAAAGATAAAGTTGGCTTTTTTTATAATAAATACGATGGTTTTTCTCTTTCTGCAATTGGTGTCGATTATCAAAACATTGAAAATTTAGTAAATGCTGTCGCACAATCATCAGTTTTTTCCGCCAATAACAAGAATGAAAATGTATTAGAAATTGCTTTGGATGCAGTCGAAGACGTTCTAAAGCCAAATTATGTTTCACAAGCGGAAGATGAATGGTGGAAAAAGAAGAAAAAATTTAAACGATAAATCAAAATAAAATTTAATAACAATGGAAAACAATAATCTTATTGAAGAATCTAAATCGGATGGATTGGAGCTTTTAGAAAATGTAATCAGATCAAACGAAGAGAACATAAAATCGAATAACGATAAAATTGAAATCTATACAAAATTGGCATTTATGTTTGAAGATCATTTAAATATAATGGGTCAGACACAATTAGATTTTTATGCAGTGGGCGAAATATACAAGGATGCAATGAAATTTCATGAATTAGAATCTGTAAAAAGAACTGAATTTTTACAAAATATTCCAACGAAAATCGAAGCATTTCTTGCGCCAGAAACTGTAGAACATTTGGAAGTGATAGATTCAAAAATAAAAGAAATGAAGATCTTAACATGGTCAGGATTAGGAACGATGGTTTTAGGAATTATGATTTTAGTTATTTCTATCAACTTTGCTACGAACTGGTATAAGGAAAGCATTAAAGCGAAAAGTGAACTTCGTCAAAATATTTTAACAGAAATTGCTGGTGAAGGAAAAAAAATCTATGATGAAAATGAGGTGAAAGCTTTGAGTGAAAATACTAAATTGATGCAATTATGGATTAAGAATAATCCTAAAAAAGCAGAAGATTTTTTGAGATTTAAAGATGGGTATGAGGCGAATACGAAGTAGATTAGAAAAGTAGCTTAAGTATTGATTGTTATTTCATACAAATAATGTATTTTTGTATGAAATAACAAACGTTATGAATAAAAGGCAACAAATAATCCTTCCGAAATTCACACAGTTACTTGAAGAAATGGGCGAAAATATTAAGCTTGCAAGAAAGCGACGAAAACTCACCGCAATTCAAGTGGCAGAAAGGGCAGGAATTGCACGTTCGACATTATATTTGGTTGAGAAAGGGGATGCAAGTGTTTCTATGGGAGCATATTTTAATGTTTTAAGAGTTCTAGGACTGCAAAATGATTTTCTGAAATTGGCTGCAGATGATGAGTTTGGCAGAAAACTTCAGGATTTGGATTTACTTAAATAATTGAATAATGAAATCGCTATTAACCAACTTGGTTAGCAAACACTAATGAAGATTTCGCGATACCATATGGCCTTAAAAAATATAAATAACTACATATGAAAAAAGGAAAATTTGATATTTATGTTTTCGCAGACTGGAAAAGCCTTTCTGAGCCAAAATTAATGGGGATTTTATCTGCACATTATGGAAAAGGAAAAAAGGCATTCAGTTTTGAGTATGACCAAAATTGGTTAAGTACAGAAAGTCAACGCTTGATCGATCCAGATATTCAGTTTTTTTCTGGTGTGCAATTTCCAAATAATAAAGAAAACTTTGGAGTCTTTCTCGATAGTATGCCCGATACTTGGGGACGAACTTTAATGAAAAGAAAAGCCGCTCAACAAGCAAGAGAGAGAGATGAAAAGCCACAAATGCTTTATGATATTGATTACCTTTTAGGCGTTTATGACAAAACGAGAATGGGTGCTTTGAGATTCAAAACTTCTTTAGATGGTTTGTTTCTCGATGATGATGAAAATAATTCAACCCCACCTTGGTCGTCTATCCGGGAACTGCAATCCGCAGCAAAAAACCTTGAAGATGACGAAAATGCTAATGTGAAAAAATGGTTAGCGATTCTCATGGCTCCAGGATCTTCCTTAGGTGGAGCGAGACCAAAAGCCAATATTGAGGATGAAAATGGTGAATTATGGATTGCAAAATTCCCTTCAAAAAGCGACACCATAGATAAAGGAGCATGGGAATTTTTAGCCTATCAATTGGCAATTAATTGTGGAGTTGAAATGGCTGAATGTAAAATCGAGAAAATTGCAGGAAAATATCATACTTTTTTTACGAAAAGATTTGATAGAGAGGGCAATCAAAGAGTTCACTTTTCTTCTGCGATGACGATGACTGGAAACAATGAGGAATCATTAAGATTTTCAACAGCCAGTTATCTTGATATAGCTGAATTTATGATGAACCTTGGTGCTAATGTCGACGAAAATCTTAAACAATTATGGCGAAGAATTATTTTTAATATCTGCATTTCCAATACTGATGATCATTTAAGAAATCACGGTTTTATTTTAACCGAAAAAGGATGGATTTTATCTCCGGCTTATGACTTAAATCCTTCCATTGAGAAAGACGGTTTAGCCCTAAATATCGATATGGACGATAATGCCTTGAATTTGGAATTAGCAAAAAGCGTTGGTGTTTATTTTAGGTTAAATGAAACCGAAATGGATTCAATAATTCTTGAAGTTCAAAATGCAGTGAGTAATTGGAAAAGTATCGCTTCAGAAGTCGGAATTTCACGATCAGCACAGGAATTAATGCAGCAAGCGTTCAAGTTTACTTGATAATTTATGCTTTTATTAAAATGACATAAAGTCTTCATTAGATAAATGTCCAGTTTTTCAACTAATAAACTTAATTTTTTTTCTTGATTTTGTTTTTTAATAACTTAATGGAAACTGCTCATTATATTGACGGTTTTTTATCAAACCATGGGTCAGTACAAGGATATTGAATAAAATAAATTTAATGGGTTAAATACATTACGATCTGTCATCATACATAATGAAAGACATCATGGATGAGTTCATTAGTCGGTATTCTTAATATTCTTTAATAAATTAAACAAGACCTTTTTTTCTTTTTGATTCAGAAAGAGAGTCGGCATTTTCTCTTTTCGGTACATATTCAGATAATTGAGAAGATCAAAAGATAATTGCTGCAGATGTTCTCCAAATTGAGGGCCGTTTGGATGAGAATAGATTACCAAATCCCACAATATTTTCACATCTTTGATTTCAGCCAAATAGCCAACGGTATCGTATAAACTGTTGATAAGGATTTGTATAAAATATTCATTCAGATCGCTGGGAACTATAGATACCATCGTCGACTTTTCATCATGCTTAATTCCCTTCAGATGTCTTTTATAAATATCTTTAGCCCTGCGATGATAAATAGAAGAGTCATCACAACGATAGGTGTCATCTCGACCCCAATGAATTTTCGGATGAAAATCATTAGTGTAAATCTTATGGTCATTATTCATCAATGTTCTTAAAAAGTGCTGCGATTGATACAGATTTTCCTGAATCCACAATCGGGTATGGTAGATAATGGTAAATTTTAAATTTGGTGGCAGATCTTTATTTATTTTTTGAAATACGCGCGTTGCTTCTTTCATATTTTCCTTCGAAACTACTGCTAACAAGTAATAATGTTTCAGCTGGAGGTTGGCTTGAATGCTGGTAATTTCATGAAATAAATATACTTCCTCCAGATGAGCCATTTGCAATAAAGGGCGCAATACTTTTTTGATGGATGGGTCTTTCAAAAACTGATGAGATACAATAGGTTTCAGGTGATTGTTTTTGGGTTGCTTTACCCTCATATTTTGTAGAACAAAACTTTTCATCTGATTCTTGATTTTACGGATGAAATGCTGATATTCATCCATATATTCAACGACATCCACATTCTCGATTTGGCGCAAAAGATAGTACAAATCACCATCCTTTAAAAAAAGCTTTTTAACCTCCGGAATAAAAGCTTCCATTTGATGCAGTCGTTCTGTTAGTGTGAAATCTTCAAATGACTTTCCAAACCGCAGATATTCCAGAAACTCCAGATCATGCTGTATATTTTTTAAGGAAAATAAGGTAGCTCCCACCTGTCCGTCCACCGTCAGTTCCTCCGTATATTTCATAAGGAGTTGTTCCGTCTTCAGATACCTTTCTCTTAGAGATCTGAGATCCGATTCGTTAACGATAAATCTCCCGTAATTCTTTTCCTCCCCATAGATCTGATCTTCTTTTCGTGCATACCTGTGAAAGAATAAATTCCGGTCTTCCCAGTGTTGTTCCAGATCAGCATCGTCCAGAATAGAAATCGGCAGACGGTCTTGTTCAAAGGTATTACCTATGAAAAGATACTCAAATGTCCGCTGGAGCAATAGTTTGTCTTTACACAAAATAGTGAGCAGCGAGCCTTTTTGATGCTCTTGTCGGTACAGCCACACGCATTCAATATTTTTCCGTTCCACCTCCGCCATGAGCATTTCAGTAAGCTGCTTCGGAAGTTTTTTCTCCTTGATTTGATTGATACAATTTTCCATAATGAATAGTGTTTAAGATAATTCTTGAGTGATATTTTGATAAAGTTGACTGCAACATGCCACCGCTTCCTGAAAAAGCAGGGTAGAAGCTTCCGACGACCTTGACGCTGCACCCGGGAAATTTTGATCCGGCTCCTTCACATAAGAAATGATTTCTTTCATAGGGCGGTTCATTACCAACCTTTCCGGAACCTCTGGTGCGAAAAAAGAAATAAGCTCCCACAGATAATGAAGATTGAGCGTATTCGGAATATAATGCGAGTAGTGATAAAGTGTTCCGAGAAACAATTGCTGAAAGATACTGCGTAGGTAGATGATGTGGGTCTCGTGAAAGGCGTGGCAGCCAAACCCGATATTCGCCCAATGCACTTCAATAATTTTTTTCCGATCCTTCCAGTAATTCCTCACCAAAAGATCCCGCTCTTGTTCAATTTTTTTCGGAAAGTTAAGAACAGCACGGCGCTGATCAATCAGGTGGTCCCGATGAAGATACCGGTCGATAAATCCGTAGAACAAAACATAGTGTTTCTTAAGCCACTCTGTTTTGTGCAGGATAATGGTGAACTCCTGTTCCGGAAAATGAGGGTTGATGAGGTGCTGAATTCCCTGCAAATGGTTGATTTTCAATTGTTCCCCTACTATAATCACTAGGGTCTTAGATCTTTTTCCTGCTTCACTTTCTAGATGATGGAGGAAGATATAATCAGATTTAAAGTGCTCGTTAATAATTTGGGAAATTGTACTCGGAAGATCAGGTACAGACTTTTTCACTACTGCTTTAGGTGGGTCATACACCGAAGCGTACTGATTCCAAGATAAGGTTTGTGCCAATTTGCGGTGAAAAAGATTCGACAGGTGATGTTCTAAGACCTCCTTTAAAAAGCCGACATATTTAAGTTGCTCATCGATGCGATCCTGCGTAATGTTAAGTGGTGTTTCAGTTAAAAATTCGGCGATCGCATCAAGTGAAATTTTACGCATCGGATGACCTACACCAGGAATATAATGTTCCATAAAAGCCAGTATTTTGACCCCTTCAAAATTTGGATGCTGCGGTCTGGGCATAAAAAAGTCACGGAAAGCGGAAAATAGTTCTGCATAAACCGTCTTGATGCCGGTAGCCACCACCTCAACAGACGAATTCGTGAATTGATTGTTAATAAATTGCTCCTCATACACCCCGCATTGCCTGATAATAGGCGTGATCCACTGTTGAAAAAGTTTTTGATTTTTCGCCTGCTTGTCCGAATACAGATTCTGAAACACGCTGTTCCAACTCTTTTCCGTGCGGGCGTAGATGAGCTGCCGGGTATGACAGGTAAATAGGATGGTACTGAAATGAAGATTAAGCTGCAGTCCATGCGCTGGATATTGGAGGATGCTAATCATAACCTGGTGTTGTTTCAAACTACTCCGAATCCACATTTCCTGCGACAATTTTTCGTTTAATTTATTTTCCGTTTCCTTACCTAAACTGATAATAATGGTGGGCACTGAACAGAAATACTCTCTCGACAGAAATACCATTTCAATAGGATAGTTCATAACCAATTGCTGAAGATTCTTGCAGATTTCTGCTGCCAATTGTTGCTGCGTGATAAGATTAAGATAGGTTTTCATCGTGCTTTATTTTGATGTTGACAAAGCAAAGGAAGGGGAGAGAGTGGGGATAATCTATTCGCGCGGGGAATAAAATACCCGGTGGTGATTCGTAATGTTAGGATTTGAAACAGAAAGGAGTGGGGAAGCTGAAGTGATGATCCGCAGCACGCCCAAATTTTTCTTCGTAAAAAATGCGGATATATTATTCAGTGATGACCCAACAGATAAAAGTGAATAGTAAATAATGCGAGATTTTGCGATAATCTCGCATTATTTACTATTTCTCATTAAATCTTATTTTAATTAAATTTTTTTAACTGCGACACAATTATGATATTTATATCAAAAATTCAAAAAACCAAAGTTTTTTACTATCATATAGGATTGTAAGGAGGTACGTAGTTTTTGGTTATATTTGGCAAAATATCGAATACCCCCAAGAACTTTAATTAAGGATTTAAAATGTCAGAAGAACAAAGACGTCAATTGCAGCAACAACTTTGGAATATCGCCAATACTTTAAGAGGGAAAATGGATGCCGACGAATTTCGGGATTACATTTTAGGATTTATTTTCTACAAATATCTGTCTGAGAAGATTCATTTTACAGCCAACAAAATTTTATTAGATTCTGGAGAAGATATTGATTACAATGATGTTGATGAAAATACTGAAGAAGGAAAAGAAATCGTTCAGGCAATTTATGAAGAGGTTGTAGAGGATTTAGGATATTTCTTAAAACCATCAGAGCTTTTCAGTAATATTGCGAAGAAAGGGCATCAAAAAGAAGAAGGGAAATCTAACTTCATCCTTGCTGAACTTTCAAAAATTCTTACGAATATTGAGCAATCGACTTTAGGAACTGATAGTGAAGATGATTTTGATAATCTTTTTGAAGATCTGGATTTAACATCTTCCAAATTAGGGAAAACAGAAGATGAAAAAAACACCCTTATTTCCAAAGTATTGTATCATTTGGATGATATTGATTTCAACCTTTCCGATACCAATGCAGATGTTTTAGGAGATGCCTATGAATATTTGATTTCACAGTTTGCAAGTGGTGCAGGCAAGAAAGCGGGGGAGTTCTATACGCCGCAACAGGTTTCTACCATTTTGGCAAGAATTGTTACCAGCAGAAAATCACAATTAAGGTCTGTTTATGATCCAACTTGCGGAAGTGGATCTCTGCTTCTTCGTGTTGCTCGTGAAGCGAAAGTAAGCGATTTTTACGGTCAGGAAATGAACCGAACTACTTATAACTTGGCAAGAATGAATATGATTCTGCACGGTGTCAATTACAGTAATTTTGATATCAAGCAGGAAGATACGCTGGAAAAGCCCCAACACCTTGACAAAACTTTTGATGCTATTGTTGCCAATCCGCCTTTTTCTGCGAACTGGAGCAGTAATGCGCTTTTATTGTTAGACGAAAGGTTTTCACAATATGGAAAACTAGCGCCAGCTTCCAAAGCAGATTTTGCTTTTATCCAGCATATGATTCATCATCTGGATGAGAATGGAATTATGGCAGTGGTAATGCCTCATGGTGTTTTGTTCCGCGGTGCAGCAGAATTGGTTATTCGAAAATATCTGATTAAAGAAAAGAATTATCTGGATGCTGTCATCGGTTTACCTGCCAATATTTTCTTTGGTACCAGCATTCCGACCTGTATATTGGTTTTCAAGAAATGCCGAGAGCAAGATGAAGATGTTCTGTTCATTGATGCCAGCAAAGAATTTGAAAAGCAAAAAAATCAAAATGTATTGCTTCCAAAACATATTAATAAAATTGTTGATAGGTACCAGGAAAGAAAGGCAGAAGAGAAATTCTCTCATCTCGCTACGTTGCAGGAAATTGCTGACAATGATTACAACCTAAATATTCCTCGTTATGTAGATACTTTTGAAGAAGAAGAAGAAATCGACATCCAAGCGGTAATGGCGGAAATCAAACAATTGGAAGCCAAACGTATCGAACTCGACAGTCAAATTGAAGTTTATTTAAAAGAATTAGGATTAGTAAGTTAAATTTTTTTGACTTTAGAATATCCTTAATTTTTATAGCAGTAACAATAAATTATCAAGATGACAGAAAAAAATAAAAGTATCAGAAATTTTCCAAATTTGCGATTTCCGGGGTTTCATGGAGACTGGGAAATGAAACAACTAGGTGAAGTTTCGGAAATAAAAACCGGAAATAAAGACACTCAAAACAAAGTTAAAAATGGGATTTATCCATTTTTTGTTAGGTCAAACACTATTGAAAATATAGATAGTTATTCATATGATGGTGAAGCAATTTTAACTTCTGGTGATGGAGTTGGAGTTGGGAAAAATTTCCATTATATAAATGGACGATTTGATTTTCACCAAAGAGTTTATTCAATTAGAAATTTTAAGGAAGGATTTGACGGGAAATACATATTCAGCATTTTTTCAGAAAAATTTTACAACAGAGTAATTCGTTTAAGTGCAAAAAACTCTGTTGACTCTGTTAGAATGAATATGATTTCAGAAATGAAACTTTCATTTCCTATGTTAAATGAACAACAAAAAATCGCTTCATTTCTATCATTAATAAATGAAAGAATAACAACCCAAAAGAAAATAATTGAGGATTTACAAATAACCAAAAAAATTGCGTCTACAAGATTGTTCAAAAAAGGATTTTCTAATAAAGAGCAGTGCAATTTTAAAAAACTTGGAGATTTAACTTATGCAGTTAATAAGAAAAATAAGGAGAATCTTAAATTAACCGTTTATTCAATTAATAATAAAAAAGGATTTGTGAAACAATCCGAACAATTTGAAGGTGTCGATAGTGATGAAAGAGGTTACGACATTTCTTTATACAAAATTATAGATAAAGAAACTTTTGCATATAATCCAGCTAGAATAAATGTTGGTTCAATTGGCTACAGTAGATGTTTAGAAAACATTATTGTGAGTTCATTGTATGTTTGTTTTAAAACAACAGATGAAGTAAATGATGAATTTCTATTTCAGTATCTTAAAACTGATTTATTTAAAAAAGATGTTTTAAGAAATGTTGAAGGCGGGGTTAGAGATTACTTGTTTTATGAAAAATTCTCAAGAATAAAAGTAAATTTACCTAATATTGATATTCAAAATAAAATTGCAAATTTTTTAAAGCTTTTTGATGAAAAACTCACTTTAGAAAATGAATTATTAACAAATTACGAAAATCAAAAAAAATATTTACTTGCCAATTTATTCGTCTAAAACATAGCCTTGACAAGGCTGTTTAAGCAAAAAGATTTGCCAAAAGGTACTTCTTTTGAGTTTCGTATTGAGCTAAAATTTTCTTTTCCGTTTCTATTTTTTCTTCGATGGAAGAAAAAAAGTTTGCTATTTTATTCTGTTCTTCCAATGAAGGAAACGGTAATTCAATTTCAGAGAAATATGCATAACTTATCATCTTACCATCTCTTATTCCTTCAAGTTTTTTATTTAACAACTTGATATAAGATTCTGATTTTAGAAAATATTTATAAAACTGAGAGTTTATTGGTATTTTATTTTTCAATATAATGTAAGCGGGACTACATATACCCTCATAATTAGAGTATTCGATACCTCCTTGGAAACTTCTGAGGCTAATGATAAAATCACCTATTTCAACTATTTTATAACTTTCGACACTTTTGTCGGTTACTGAAATTTTGTAGTCTATTAGACCCCTTGGTATTGCACCGTATTCTTGAGTAATAGCAAGAATTGGTAAATCAGAATTATGATTCTTGTTTGTTACACTCTTAAAGACTTCGTTTCCTAATTTTATTTTCCACTTCGAAAAATCTAAATTTTGTTCATTTTTTAATTTTAGTTTTTGAGTAAAAAGTTTATAAATTACACCTTTGAATAATAATTCTAAGTTGTCAATTATTTTCTTTTGGGTTCGTACACGAGTTTCAATAAGAGACAAAAATATTGAAACTTTACTTTGTTCGGAAAAATTAGGAATTGCAAGTGGGAGATTATAAAAATCTTCACTTTTAACATTCATTCTATCATCTCTTGCGCCATAATTAGCAATACTCCTCATATAATGATGCCATACTTTAGACTTGAACAAATATTCTAAAAATGGAATATCAATATTAATTTCTTTAATTCGAAAAACAGTATAAAGTGGGGAAACTAAACCTGTTAGATTAGTTTTGTTAACATTCATAGCACCAACTTCTGCTGTAGAAGAAAGCCTTGGATTATAAACAAAATCAAAAGGTTCTACGACATAATATCCACCTAGATTTTCCCTGTTTGCAATGCTTTTGTCAAAATAATCGCTTTGTAAAACAATTCCTTGGACCGCTGAATTAGAAAAAATAGTTGCAATTTTATTATCATTATTTTTATTGATTACTTTTTCAGCAACCTCATTTAAATGATATTTTTTCCAATCTCCTGTAAATTCCGAGAACCTCAACTTAGGCACATTTCTCTTATTTGGAAAACTAAAGATTAATAATTTCCAAACTTAAATTCCACAGAATTTTCTTCTCAAATCCTTTATTCATATCTTCTTTGAATTTAACAATTTAATTTAAAATCAAAAAGAAAATTATGACAACACAAAAAACATTTGCACAAATCGTAGAACTATGGAAAAAAGACAAACAACTCTATGTGAAAAAATCGAGCTTTTCGGCGTATGTGCTTTTGCTAGAGAACCATTTGTTACCTAAATTTGCAGAAGTAAATAGCATCGAAGAAGAGGAAGTTCAGCAATTTGTTTTTCAAAAATTGGAACAGGGATTGAGCCAGAAAAGCATCAAAGATGTGCTTATCGTGTTGAAAATGGTCATGAAATTTGGGGCAAAATATAAATGGATTCAGTACACGCCATTTGACATTCAATATCCAACAGTACGTGAAAATCAAAGTATTGAAGTTTTAACCAGAGCTAATCAGAAAAAAGTGATGAATTATATTCAGGAGCATTTTACATTCCGGAATCTTGGCGTTTATATTTGCCTTTGTTCTGGAATGCGTATTGGAGAAATCTGCGCACTCACTTGGGAAGATATTGATACGGATAACGGGATTATCAACATCAGAAAAACCATTCAACGTATTTACATTATCGAAGATGGCAAACGCAGAACAGAATTGCTTCTCGATACCCCCAAAACTAAGAATTCTATTCGGGAAGTTCCGATGAGTCGAGATCTTTTACGAATGTTGAAACCTTTTAAAAAAATTGTCAATCCTTTGTTTTATGTTTTGACCAATGATGCCAAACCCACCGAACCGAGAACTTACAGAAGCTATTATAAAAATCTGATGAAGCACCTGGAAATTCCAGAAATTAAATTTCACGGATTACGCCATAGTTTCGCCACACGTTGTATCGAAAGCAAATGCGATTATAAAACGGTGAGTGTTTTACTCGGGCATTCCAACATCAGTACCACTTTAAATCTGTATGTTCATCCCAATCTGGAACAGAAGAAAAAGGCGATTGACCAGATGTTTAAAGCATTGAAATAAACATTTACCGTAAGACGTTTGTAAGAGATTAAATTTAATTTGTATCTTTGCAGCAACAGTACACACCGCGCTACCCATAAGAACAGCGTCCCAGGGTGTGTCTTTTGCTTTTTAAGAAATAATTCTTGTGAAACTTTTTTGTAGTTTTACAAGAATTATTTTTTTTATGTTCGAAAAGAAACCAACGACGCTTCAGGAACAGATTGAAATTCTAAAGGATAGAGGATTAAGGGTAGAAGATGAAAAATTTGCAAAACATTACCTTTCTCACGTAAGTTATTACCGATTGGGAGAATATTGGTATTCGATGCAATCGGATAAAGAAAATCATGTTTTTAAGGAGGGTAGCAAATTTTCAGATGTGATTCATCTTTATGAATTTGATAGGGAATTAAAAATATTACTCTTTGATGTTATTGAAAGAATAGAGATCAGTCTTCGGACAAAATTGATTTATCATCTTTCTCACGAATTTGATGCGTGGTGGTTTCAAAACTTTGATATTTTTAATGATAGTTTGGCACTCACAAAAACACTTGCTTCTATTGAAGAAGAGGTTTCCAGAACCAAAGAGAAATACATCAAAGAACATTTCAAAAAGCACAAAGATGACCAGAGGTTTCCTCCAGCTTGGAAAACATTGGAACAAACCAGTTTTGGATCCTTATCAAAATTATACGGCAATCTTAAAAATACCGTAGAGTCAAAAAATATTATTGCCGTAGAATTTGGTGCAGTCAATCACACCTATTTACCAAGTTGGTTGCAGTCTATTGCCCAAATAAGAAATTATTGTGCACACCATTCCAGATTGTGGAATAAAAATTTACCAGGAACCCCCAAGCTTTTATCTAATCCTCCTTTTGATTGGATTGAGACTATTCCCAAACAACACGAATTTCCTCAAATCTATATTCATCTTTCCTTAATGAAATATCTTATCAACATCATTCATCCGGAAAATGATTTCACAAAGAAATTAACAGACTTATTTAAAAAATACCCTTCTGTAGATCCCAATGCTCTCGGAATGAAACCCAATTGGGAAAGTGAAAAGCTTTGGAATAAATAATTTAAGAATTTAAAAATGTCCAGTCAACCCGAATATATCCTCGAACAGAAATTAGTAGAGCAATTACTGCAATTAGGTCATAAAACAGTCAAGATTTGCAATGAAGCAGATTTGATTATCAACCTGAAAATGCAACTTGAAATTCATAATAAAAAACAATTTTCCACTAAAGAATTCGAGATGATTTTAAATCATCTTGCCAAAGGAAATGTTTTTGAAAAAGCTAAAACATTGCGGGATCGATTTCAGTTTACAAAAGATGATGGAACTTCGGAATGGATAGAATTTATCAATCAGGAAAGCTGGTGTCAGAACCAATTTCAGGTAACCAATCAAATTGCTCAGGAAGGAGATTACAAAAACCGGTACGATGTCACGATTCTTGTCAACGGATTGCCTTTAGTTCAAATAGAGCTCAAACGCCGTGGTTTGGAAATGAAAGAGGCTTTCAACCAGATCAACCGTTACCATCATCAGTCGTTTAGTACTGGTAAAGGTTTATTCAATTACGTTCAGTTATTTGTCATTAGCAATGGTGTCAACACAAAATATTATTCCAATAATGCCAAGCAGAGTTTTAAACAGACTTTCTTTTGGTCAGATGAGCACAATAATAATATCAGACAACTTGAAGATTTTGCGCAGGCTTTCCTAGAACCTTGTCATATTGCCAAGATGATTACTAAATACATTGTGCTGAATCAAACGTATAAAATTTTAATGGTGCTTCGACCATACCAATATTATGCAGTAGAAAAAATTGTTGAAAGAGTTAGAAATACCGAAAACAACGGATTTATTTGGCATACAACAGGTTCTGGTAAGACGTTGACTTCATTTAAAGCAAGTCAGATTCTGAAAGAGATTCCAAAAGTGGAAAAGGTTGTATTTGTGGTAGATCGGAAAGATCTGGATTATCAAACACAGAAGGAATTTGATGCTTTTGAAAAAGACAGTGTTGATGCTACCGAAAATACTGCACATTTGGTGAAGCAACTTTCCGACGGTACCAAACTAATTGTAACGACTTTACAAAAACTGAATACTGCAATTACCAAAGAAAAACACGGTAAAAAAATAGAGCGGTTAAAAGATAAAAAAGTCGTTTTCATTTTTGATGAATGCCACAGAAGTCAGTTCGGAGAAACCCATCAAAATATCAAAAAATATTTTCAAAAGGCACAAATGATTGGCTTTACTGGAACACCAATTTCGGAAGTGAATTCAGTGGGGAAAATAGAAGGAATTGCTGCAACTACCAATATGCTTTTCAAAGAGTGTCTCCATAAATACGTCATTACAGATGCCATCAGAGATGAGAATGTTTTGAAATTCTCGGTAGAATATGTCGGCAGATACAAGGAAAAAGAGGGAAGTAATACTTATATCGACACGGAAGTAGAGGCGATTGATACGCAGGAATTATTGGCGAGTCCGAAACGATTGGAAAAAATTACAGATTATATCATTACCGAACACGGAAGAAAAACCCATCAGAAAACATTCAATGCGATGTTTTGTGTGAGTAGTATCGATGTTTTACAGAAATATTATGACCTTTTCCAAAAGAAAAAAGAAGAGGGAAAACACAATCTGAAAATCGCAACAATTTTTAGTTACACAAGTAACGAAGATTCAAAAGATGCAGATGGAAATCATCAGGAAGAAGATGAAGTATTTGGAATGGTAGCGGAACCTCGTGCAGAATATGGTTTTAATCACAGCCGAAATATATTGGACCGATACATTGGTCATTACAACCAAATGTTCGGAACTAATTTTTCAACTAGAGACAGCCAAACTTTCTATAACTACTATAATGATATTGCCAAAAGAGTTAGGAATAAAGAAGTGGATTTGATCATTGTGGTCAATATGTTTTTGACGGGATTTGACAGTCCGCAATTAAATACTTTATTCGTTGATAAAAACCTGAAATATCACGGATTGATTCAGGCATTCTCCAGAACCAACCGAATCATCGGAGAGAAAAAATCGCAGGGAAATATCGTTTGTTTTCGCAATCTTAAATCTGCGACAGATGATGCGGTGACTTTGTTTTCTAACAAAGAAGCCATCAAAGAAATCATTATTCAGCCCATTGAAGATTATATTGAACTATTTAAAAATTCTTTAGAAAAATTAAAATTGGTTGCGCCCGAAATTCAAAGTGTAGATGCTTACCAAACAGAACAAGAAAAGTTTGAATTTATCACTGCATTTCGAGAATTATTGAGGGTTTTAAATGTTTTGAAATCCTTTGCGGATTTTAGCTTCGATGACTTAGGAATAGAAGAATTTGAATTTGATGGCTACAAAAGCAAATATCTTGATATTTGGACTTCGCTAAAACATCCTCCTAAAGAAAATGGAAAAGTCAGCATTTTAGACGATGTGGATTTTGAATTGGAACTGATTCATCGCGATGAAATTAATGTGAGTTATATTCTTATGCTTCTTGCTAATCTAAAAAACTCCAATTTGAAAGGCGACAAACTGGAGCAAAAGAAAAAAGAAATCCGCGAAATCCTTTCGGGAGATGCTCAGCTGAGAAGTAAAAAAGAATTGATAGAAAAATTCATAGACGAGAATTTGCCACATATTCCAGACGGCGAATCTGTAAGCGATGAATTCGATAATTTCTGGAGCAAAGAAAGAACTGATGCTTTTGAGAAAATAGCCGTCGAAGAATCTCTAAACAAAGAGAAATTCCAGGAAACGATCGACAGCTTTCTTTTCACTTCCAAAATACCTAAAATGAGCGATGCCTTAAAACTCTTAGAAATTAGACCTCAATTGAAAGAACGAAATAATATTGGAAAAAGAATTATTCAAAAAGTTCAGGATTTTGTGGAGGTTTTTATCGATGGAGTGGCGTCGTAATTATGACTTTAGTATTGTAAACAACATGACGATATGAGTTTGCGTCTCAAAATATAAAATATAAAAAAATATAAGTAATGGCAAAAGAATTTACTTTTGGGTCTGATCAAGTAGCTAAAGAAGAATTATTTTTTACGTACCGTAAAATTAAAAGGGAACTTTATTATGAAAGAGACTATCATTATATAGATAAAATCATCAAATTTGAGCAAGATCTTGATGTAAATATAAATCTTATAAAAATTAATTTAAGAAAGAAGAATAAAGATTTTTTTTTATTAAAAGAAAACCTCGGTAATTCTAATTTTGTTTTTAAGAATATTAAAGTAAAGCCGATTAATGATAAGCTAAAAGTTAAAAGCACTCTTCCAAATATTGAACGCAATTTAGTTGAAATTGAAAAGTGCAGTTTTAGGTATTTAGGAGAAGTTTCAGTTATCTTTCAGATTATAGGTGGGATTTGGTTAAATAGGATAGGTCATAAAATAGATAATGTATTTCCTAAAAATTTATATGGATGTAGATTAAAGAATAATGATAAATCTATTGAATTACCATATTTCAAGCAAAATCATACTATATATAAACCTTACTTTTCAAATTATCAAAAATGGCAAAATGATTTATTTACCTCACTGGATAGTAAAGATGACAAAGATTTCATTGTAGTAACGACTGATTTTAGCAAGTACTACCATTCTATAAAAATTGATGTATTAAAAAGGAAGGTTGACCAACTGATAGAAGAATCAGAAATTAAGTTGACAAAAGCTGACCGATTCATAAATAATTTATTATTTGATATGATTGGTTCTTTTAACAATTTCAATAATAAAAAGTACAGCTGGTTCAAAGAAAATAAAATAAATCCTTCTGAATATGGTCTACCTTTAACTTTGAATGCAAGTAAAATGTTATCAAATCTTTTTCTTTTAGATTTTGATAAAGATATAATTAACAATCTAAAACCTATATATTACGGTAGATACGTTGATGATATTATTTTAGCAATCGAATTAGGTAATGAAAAAGCGGATGAATTAAACTTCAGTGCGATTCTTGATAATAAGTTAAAGAATTTTAAAATTGAGGATAATAATTTGTATGATAAGCACGACCCTAACTTTAAATTGAACTTCAACATAGATAAGGAAAGCATCTTTATTTTTAATAGTACTTATGATAAAGTAGAATTAAATAATCTAAAAAAAGTAATAAATAAAAATTCTAGTGAATGGAATCTTTTTCCAGTTACTGAAGAATACGACGATCCAGGTAAAATCGATTTATTTTATAATATAAATGAACAATGTGAAGAAGTTAGCAGCATAAGAAAGTCAAATGGTTTGGTGATAAAAAGAAATAAATTTGTAAGAGAAATAATAAACTTCGAAACTAATATTAAATTTTATCAGCATAGAATTTGGCAGAAAAGATTAAACAACTTTTTGGATGTTGTAAGCTCCCCCGAAAACAGTACGATTCAAAAGTATAAAAATTATTAACTTTAAATCGTAATTATTATCATGAAAAAAAGCATTTTCAGTCCTG